>CAYYUP010000003.1:0-27779 GCA_964474905.1 uncultured Nannocystis sp.
GCCAAAGGGGATCGCGAGCATGACGATCGCCGGCTGCACATAGGAGCGGAAGGGGATCGCGAGCAGCATGTAGATCGCGATTGCAGCGATCTTGGCGCCCGCGGCGAGGGAGCCGAGGGAGTCCTGTTGCTCGCGATTTTCGCCACCGTAACCCCATTGAAGCCCGGGGTAGCGCTCGGGCAGATCGTCGAGCACCTCTTTGGTGAGCTTGTCGCGGACGACGCCCGGAGTGATCGCCGAGCCCTCGCGCACATCGGCGGTGACGTGGATAATGCGGCGGCCATCAGCGCGTTCGATCACCGGCCATGAGCGGCCGCGGGTGACGTCGGCGACCTCGGCGAGCGGCACTTCGCCGCCCTGTGGCGTGCGCAGCAGCAGCTCTTCGATGGTGTACTCGGTACGCCGCTCGGCCTCGGGGAGACGGGCGATCACCTTGACCTCGTTGCGCCCCTCCTGTTGCCGCAACGCCTCGGCGCCGTAGAACGATGAGCGGACCTGGCGGGCGATGTCGGTGGCGGTCAGGCCCAGCTGACTGGCCTGCGAGGTGAGGGTGAGGTCGAGCTGGGGCTTGCCGGTATCGATGCCGTTTTCGACATCGAAGACCCCGGCAATGCCCTCCAGGGAGGCGACGACATCGGCTGCGGCCTGGTCGAGTATCGCGGTATCGGCGTGGCTGATCTCGATGTCGATCGCAGCGCCAGCGCTCGGCCCCATGTTCGCGGAGTAGGTGAGGCTCTTGGTTTCGACCAGCGGTCCGACGTTCTTGCGCCAGAGGTCCGCGAACTGGGAGCTCTCAAAGTCGCGATCGTCGCTCGGGACCAGGTACATCATCACCGCGGTCTTGTGGGCGCCGGTGACCCCTCCGGCCTTGGGACCGGGCCCGCCGCGGACAGTCTGTCCGCCGATCTGCGCGTAGAGCCCGCGTTTGTCGTCGCTGCTGCCGATCTCGGCGAGGGTCTCGCGGGCGGCCTCGACCAGGCGTTTTTGTACGGCCTGGGTCTGCTCGACAGAGGCGCCAAAGGGCAGCTCGGCACGGGCGGTGATCACATCGCCGTCGAGTTTTGGAAAGAAGCGGAAGCCCAACCGGCCGCCGGCGAAGATTCCTGCGGTCAGCACGAGCACCGCAATACCGACCCCAAGCACGGCGTAGCGGTACTCGAGACAACGGTCCAAAATTGGCGCAAAACGGCGTTTAATGAGGGATTCGAGGCCCTTGCTGATGCGTTGCTGGACCCGGTGCACACGGCCGTAAAGGCCGCCTGGTTCGCCCTGTTTGAGGTGCCCCAAGTGGGCCGGCAGGATGAAAATCGATTCTACGAGCGAGATCACTAGGACCGAGAGAACGATCGTCGGGATCACCCGGAAGAGTTTGCCCGAGAAGCCGGGCACGAAAAAAAGCGGTGAGAAGGCGACGCAGGTGGTCGCGATCGAGAAGATGACCGGGGTCGCGACCTCTTTGGCGCCGTCGATCGCCGCCTGCACATAGGAGACCCCGCGCTGGGTCTGCTCGTAGATATTCTCGCCGACGACGATCGCGTCATCGACCACCATGCCCAGGGTGACGATGAAGGCGAACATCGAGATCATGTTCACCGACACGCCAAAGGTCGGCATGAAGAGGATCGCCCCGAGGAAGGAGATCGGGATGCCCATCGTCACCCAGAAGGCGAGGCGGATCTCGAGGAAGAGCCCGAGCGAGATCATCACCAGGACGAGTCCCATCATCGCGTTGCGCAGGAGCAGGTCCATGCGTTGGGCGTAGATTTCGGATTGGTCGCGCCAGATCGAAATGCTGACGCCCGGCGGTAGCCAGCGGCGGATTTTTTCGATCTGCACCTTGGCTCGGTCGGAGATCTCGACCGGGGTTTGTTCGCCGGTGCGGTAGACCTTGACCATCACCGCGGGCGCGCCTTCGAAGCTCGCCTGCTCGTCGGTTTCGGCGAAGGTCTCGCGCACCGAGGCGATGTCGCCCAGGCGCAGCTCGGTGCCGCCGTCGCTGGCGATGATCGGCAGGTCGGCGAACTCGCTCTCGCTCTCGCGGCGCTCGTCGGTGCGTACCAGGACCTCGCCGCTGGGTGTCTTGATGCCGCCACCGGGCAGCCGGAATGCGCTCTTTGAGACCTTTTGGGCGATCTGTTCGAGAGTCAGGCCGTAGGTGCGCAGGCGCTCCTGGGGGACCTCGATCGCGATCTCTTTGGGCGGTGCGCCGGTGATGTCGACCTGGGTGATACCGGGATCGGCGAGCAGCTGGTCGCGTGAGCGCTCGGCGAGGGTCCGCAGGATCGCCGGGTCCTGGTTGCCGTAGAGAACGATCGAAATGACCTCGGCGCGGTTTGTGAGCTGGGAGACGATCGCTCGCTCGGTGTCCTTGGGCAGCGAGGTCACACGATCGACTGCGCCTTTGACATCGGAGAGCGCCTTGGTTGGATCTGCCTCAATGGTCAGCTCGACGTTGACCGTGCCGCTGCCCTCGGCGGCGGTCGAGGTCACGCGCTTGACTCCATCTAGACCGCGCACGGCCTCCTCGAGTGCGAGGATGATGCCGGTCTCGATGTCCGCCGGGCTCGCGCCGGGGTAGGGCACGGCGATCGAGATCAGGTCGGCCTGGGTCTCGGGAAAGACCTCTTTGCGGACCTGGCCGGCCATGATCAAGCCGCCGACGATCAACATCAGCATCAGCAGGTTGGCGGCGACCGGGTTTTGGGTCATCCAGGCGATGGCGCCGCGGGCTGGGGAGACTCGCTTGTCGGAGCTGCTCATCAGATCTTGCCCGCGATGCTAGTGACCTCGCGGGGACCGGCTGGGGCGGTGCCGCTGGCATCGAGTTCCTCTTCGATGACGACCTCTAGGCCCTCGGTGGGGGCGGCGAGCGGGGTCACGAGCACGGCGTCGCCCGAGCCCAGGCCCTTGGCGATCACTGACTCGCGGTCGCGCCAGATGACTTCGATTCGGCGGCGGGTGAGGGCGCCGTCGGCCACCAGCCAGACGTAGCGATTGTCGATCAGCGCGGTCCTTGGGATTTTGACCGCATTGGGGATCGCCTGGCCGTCGAGGGTGACGTTGACGAAGGAGCCGATGAGCAGGGGCAGCGGGCGATTGGCGAGGCTGACCCCGAGCGCTAGGGGATCTTCGACGGCGATCAGCAGTTTGGCCATACGGCCGCGATTGTCGACCTCGGAGAGCAGGCGTTCGACGTAACCGATGCGCTCGACAGTGAGGTTGGGACCGGCGTCGAGGGCGATGTGGGCCGCTGATCCGCGCAGCCCCGAGACGTTGATGCCCGGGATGTCGAGGTGGGTGAGATTGGCGACGGGTACCGAGACCTCGACCCAGTAGCGGTTGATGTTGACCAGCGTTGCTAGGCGCGTCGACTGGGTGGCGAGCTGTCCGACCTCGACCGAGACCTCGCGGACGATGCCGTCGAAGGGCGCCCTGATCGCAGATTTGCCGCGGTCGCGGCGGGCCTTTTGCAGCTGTGCCTTCGCCGACGAGAGCTTTGCTTTGGCGCTTTTTACGTGGGGTTGGCGGAGGGCGAAGTCTCGGGAGTCCTGGCCGAGCGTATCCAGGCGGCCCTGCCAGTCGCTCTCGGCGATGTCCTTGCGGCCGCGCTCATCGGCGAGGCTGAGGCGGGCCTGGGCGATGGCGGCCTCCTGAGCGGCGATCGCAGCGGCCTGATCGCGAGCATCGATGCGGGCCAGGATCTCGCCCTCCTCGACGATGCCGCCGGGGATCAGATTGTCGGAGCGAGAGATCACCCGGCCGGCGATCTCTGGTTGCACGATGATCTGATGGGCCGGCTTGACCTGACCCAGGCTGTCGATCTGCACTGTCTGCGAGGAGGGCCTGGCGATCATCACTTTGACCCGGACCTCGGGTTTGATGATCTCAGCCTTCTCGGGCGTCGGTCGCGAGAGGTAGAGAAGTCCCGCACTGGCGGCGGCGATCAGCACCGCGAGCACAGCGAGGATGACGTTGAGCGCTGCGGTGCGGCGATTCATGGCATCGAAACGTTGAACGCGGCCAGAATGGCCGGTACCTGCGGTCATAGCGTGAGTTTGACCCCCGCGCGTCCTTTTCCGTGTCAAGGGAGTCGCGTGAGGGATCGTCAGGGGCCGCAGAAGTGCGTCAGACCCGGGAGTTATCCGCCAATGGCGGGCTCTTTGGGCCGAGAGGTGGATGTAAAGCGAACGAAAAGGCGCTGCGGCGGGGTGCCGCAGCGCCGGTACGGGATCTGCGCCTTAGCTCGGATCCGCGGCGGGCGTCTTTGGACCGCTCTCCGGGAGCTCGGGCTTGCGGGTGTACTCGGCGTCGACCTTGCCGGTCAGCGACTCGAGGAATGCGGTGAGATAGCGGCGCTCGTCGTCGTCGAGTTTGCCCTTTGCGGTCTGGTACTCGGCCATCACGTTGAGCACATCGTCGAGGGTCGCGGCGACACCGTCGTGCAGGTAGGGCGCAGTCTTGGTGACGTTGCGGAGCCCCGGGACCTTGAAGGCTTTTTTGTCGGCCTCGTTGTTGGTGATCGCGAAGCGACCGACGTCCTCGGTGTTGTACTCTTTTACGCTACCGAGCTTCTGGTACATCGTCGCGCCCAGATTGGGGCCCGTGTGGCACTGAATGCAGCCGGTGTCGATGAAGAGCTGGAGGCCCTGAAGCGCGTCGGTGGAGAGTGCCGAAGTATTGCCGCCGAGGAAGTCGTCGAAGGGTGCCGGTGTGATCAGACCGCGCTCGAAGTCGCCGATCGCCTTGCCGACGTTGGCGTAGGTGATCGGATCGCTCTCGCCCGGGAAGGCCGCAGCGAACATGTCTTTGTAGCCAGGTATTGAGGTGAGCACGGTGATCACCGCGGCCTCGTTGGGCATCGCCATCTCGACCGGGTTCAGGATCGGGCCGAGTGCCTGCTCTTCGACATCAGCGGCGCGGCCGTCCCAGAACTGGGAGAAGTGCGTCGCCGCGTTGTAGACGGTTGGCGAGTTGCGCTCGCCGCGTTGGCCCTTGTGCCCGGGCGAGGTTTTTTCGCTGTCGACGCCGAATTTGTCGAGCAGGTGGCAGCTGTTGCAGGCGATGTCTTGGTTCTTTGACAGGCGGGTATCAAAGAAGAGCGCGCGACCGAGTGCGACCTTTT
The DNA here is from genome assembly GCA_964474905.1 of uncultured Nannocystis sp. GTDB lineage: Bacteria > Myxococcota_A > Polyangia > Nannocystales > Nannocystaceae > JADJRG01. Next base: position 5,123 of record CAYYUP010000003.1, read on the forward strand.
CGGTGCTGGTCGGATTGCTGGGGTTGTCGGCGCGGGCGGGCAGCGGGCTGAAGTACTTTTTGGAGGCGTCGAGCAGCTTGATACCGGAGACTGCGGGTGCCTTCTTTTTGGCCTTGTCTTTGTCCTTGCCCTTGTTCTTTTTGGAGGAGGACTTGCGGGGTTTTTTGGGGCCCGCATCGCCGCCGCATGCACCGGTGGAGAGGGCGAGGCCGGTGAGGGCTGCGAGCGCCCATTGGCCGAGGCGGGAGGAGGATTTGAGTGTGCTCATGGTGGATCGGAGGTGGGGGTCGGAAGAACGGGTCGAGCAAGGGCCAAACGGGGGGCCAAACAGGGGGCCAGAACGCCGCACAAGGGGGTCTTGCTCCGACCGCGATGCCCTGCGACGATACCTGACGATGGATCATCTAATCCGCTTTTCGCGCGCCTGGACCTTGTGTCTCCTCACGGCTTTGCTCAGCGTCGCGGCGCCGGCCTGTGGCGGTGGTGACGAGCCGGGGCTCAGCAACCGCCTGTGGATCGATCACCTGCCAAGCGACAAACGAGACAGCATCGCGGCGCTCTTCATCGCTTCGCCCGGGGAGGGCGGGCAGACCTACGGTGTGTATTACCGTGGAACGCCCTTCAGGGGGAGTTTTGACGCCTTCGAGTGGATCGCCGACCCAGAGCATGAGGACCGATCTCGACTGCGCTTGCTTCAGGATCAGCGCGAGGTGGAGCTCCGCCTTGAGCGTTGCGAGCCCGATCCAAAGTTTGACTACTGCGTGGTGCTTCGCGGAGATCCCCAGGGCAGCGGACGCTATCAATCTCGAAGGCGGTGGGGGGCTCGCGGATCCGTCGGTGCAGCGGCCCAGGTCCAGACGATCTTTTCGGAGGTACTCGCCGAAGATCCCGAGCTGCGCGCGGTCTTCGGGGAGCCGCGACCCTAACGCCCGTGAGCGAGAGCGAAGCGCAAGCGTTGCTCGGGCGGCTGGTTGCCCAGTTTGCCTCCCCCTACGACTTCCTGCGCGAGCTGGTCCAAAACTCGCTCGATGCCGGTAGCGATCGTGTGGAGGTCAGCCTAGACGCGATCCCCAGCGAGGAGGACGTGGGCGACAGCGTTGTCTACAGCCTGAGCATTTCGGACACCGGTTCGGGCATGGACGAGGCGATCATCGACGGCGGACTGACGCGTCTCTTTGCCACCACCAAGGCCGACGATCGCACGATGGCGGGTGGCTTTGGCATCGGCTTTGTGTCCGTATTCGCCTGGCAGCCCGAGGCCGTATTGGTGCAGACCGGAAGGACAGGTGAGAGCTGGGAGGTGCTCTTTTACGGAGCCTCGCGGAACTTCGAAAAGCGTCGCCTAGAGGCACCTGTCGAGGGCACGACGGTCACTCTTCTGCGCCGCGGCCCGGCTCGCGAGGGCCTGCAGATCGCCGAAGCCGTGCGCGACAGTCTCTGGCGTTGGTGCCGGTATTGTCGCCTCGAGATCACCTTTGAGAATCTTTGCGGTGACGATCCGCTGGAGCTGATTCAAGACTCGCCGGCCTCGCTTGGCGGCGAACTCTCGGTGCACGAGAGCGCCGGCGATCACAGCATCCGCGTGGGTTTTGCGGTGCCGTCGCGGGCGGTGTTGCTTCGTCGCGGGCTTATCCTCGCGGAGGGCAGCGTGCGCGAGCTTTTGCCGGGGCTCAGCGAGACCCTCGGCGCGGGTGCGGATCACCTCCAGGTCTGGGTTGATTCGCCTTCGCTTCGGACCACGCTCGCTCGCGACAAGGTGGTTTTGGATGGCGGTCACGGCCAGACCGAGGCCAAGGTAAACGCTGCGGTCGCGGTCCTGCGCGAGCGTCTGATCGCGGCTCTGGTCGTGAGTGCGGCTGCAGGTGCACGGACCGGTGAGAGCACGGCGCGAGCAGAAGAAGAAAAAGAAGAAAAAGAAGAAAAAAGCGACCCATGGGGGGCCTCGTGGGGGCGCGCCGAGCACTCGCGGTACGCGTTTTTGCACGGTCATCTTGCGGCGGAGCGCCAGCAGATCGGCGCTCGTATGGCCGAATTGCCATTGCTGCGCGAGCGAACAGCCGAGCGTGCCTTCACGCCTGCCGAGCTTGCCCGGGCACTCGACGGGCGGCCGTTGATCTACTCGACCTCGGGGCCTTCAGGGCCGGACGGGGCGCTCTTGGGGCTCGCGCGGGCGATCGGTTATCCGGTGATCGCGGGCAATGAGGGCGATCGGCCGTGGCTCGCGGGGTTTTCTGGGGAACTCGGTGTCGATCTTGTGTGCCTCGCTGATGCGCTCGGCGAGGTTGTCCAGGTCACTTGCGAGGGTGCCTGCGAGCGGGTTCGGGCGGCTACAGAGGCTGCGTTGCGGGATCAGGGCAGCCGCCTTAAAGATCTGCGCCTGGCGATCGGTGACTTCGTCGGTGAGCGGCCTTTGCCTGCACTTGTCGCCACGGAGCTCGCTCGCGGCGATCGCATCGTCGTCCTGCACAGCGTCGACGCGCTCGCCAGCAGAGCGCCCGCGACCCTGTGGATCGACATCGATGAGCCGCTGCTGCGGGTCGCCAACAAGGCCGAGAAGGCGACCCCCGTGGCTGCGGTGCTCGGTCTGGCTGCGGCGATCGCTGGCCTCGTCGGTGGTGGAGAGTACGATCCAGAGGAACTCGCAGAGGCCGCTCGTCAGCGCTGTGTGGAGCTGAAATCGTGAAACGCGAGGCAAGGCTGCGGGGATGTTTGTTGACGCTGATACTGACGCTGACGCTGATACCGGTGGGTTGCTCGGGGGTCCCCTTTTCGCAGACCCAGGCCGGTCAGGCTGTCTACGCGCGGGTGATCACGAGGACGGTGGCTCACAGGGTTTTGCAGCAGCTCGCCCCGGCAAAGCGCGCCGAACTCGACGAGCTGATGTTTTTGTTGGATCTTCGGAGGGCCTCGGGCAATGAAAAGAGTCCACTCCGCATCTATCGCCGGATCGAGCGACGGCTCGCGAATCCCCGCATTGTCTCGCGGCAGAGCGTCGAGATCGTGCTTGGCGATATGGCGCGGGTTATCGCAGCGCAGGGCCATACTATCAATAGTATAAATGCTGATGATATGGAGGGGTACGCCCTAGTCTCGAAGATGATGGAGTCGGCGGAGGGCGCGTTCCCCAGCGCAGACGAGTGCTTGCTGCGGATCCGCAGCTACCCTGCGGCGGTGGTTGTCGCGCGGCTAACGGAGGGGTACTTTAGCGACGATTGGTATCATCGTCACAACATGCGTGAGGTGATCGTGCGCGAGTTGCTCTCTGGCGGCTATGGAGTTGCGCCCTTGGATGTGTACGCCGAACATCTGCGGTGGGACTCCCCTAGTCGCGACCCAGAATCGCTTTACGGTCGAGTTGTGCGGGCGAGCCGGGCGGAGCTCGGTGACGATTTTGGTCCTTGGTTTAAGGAAGTTCGCGGCCGGTCCTATCGTGGGACGATGATGCGCGCTCGTCTCTGAGCGAGAGATCTTGGCCCTGCGGTGGCGCCGCCGGACCTGCGATGTTTGACAGGGCGAGCTGGAGGGCGCGGCTCGAGTCTGAGATCGATGTTTTTGGGCCGATAGCTGCCCGATGTGACAGGGTTGCGCGAGGCTGCGACCTGGGCTTGCGAGCGCGCCTTGGGGCTGATAGCGGCGGTTATAGGGCATTTGCGCGGTCAGGTGACTCTATACTCGTGGAATATGGAAATCGGCATCGCACACTCAACTCGTAGCTTCGCCTCGCTGGCCTGCTTCGCGCTCACCATCGGGGCCTGCGGAGACGACAGTGCGAGCAGCAGTTCGAATTCATCCGCGACGACGGCGACGGCGACGGCGACCGTGACGGCGACCGAGTCCGGGCCGACCTCGACTGAGGGCAGTTCATCGGGCACGACCGAGACGACAGAGGGCACGGATACTGCGGATGCAACATCGATGACCGCGGCCACTGTGTCGAGCACGGGCACGGCTACGGGCACCACTGATTCGGACACATCGACGGCGAGCGGAGGTGAGAGTTCGACGACAGCGGGCGGCGGCTGTGGCATCTGTGATCAACCTAATCAAGACTGTGTCGACGATGTCTGTGTCGATCTCTGCCAGGGGGTGGAGCCCGATTCTTGCGGGCCCGATCAGGTCTGCGATGTTAAGAGTGGTGAGTGCAAAGATCCGGATGCCGCCTGCACAATCGCCGGAGAATCCCAGGCTTGCGGTGACCGAAACTGCGGCCCGGGCACTACCTGTGACGGCGAAGGTGAGTGCCTGGCGATCGCTCCCTGTGCCAGCGTTGTCTGCACAGACGGCGGCGATTGTTGGGGCAATGCCTGCTCCTGCAGCCGCGGCAACGAGTGTGAGGATGCCAGCGAAGAGCTGTTAAACGGTCCCTTCTCGAGCATGATCGCCGGCCTCGACTTCGCCGACGATTGCACCGCGTGGATGGTCACCCTGCGAAGCGGCACCGACTTTCTTCGCCGCCTGCGACCGGACGGAGAACTCACGGAGTGGGCGGGGGTCGCAAACCTGGACATGGGCGAGGTTAAGGTCCTGCGCCGTCTGACCATCCCGCAGTCGACATCGCTGCCGGATGATCTTGCCGGTGAGGTCGTGACGCCGCCGATTCCCGTCGAGGGGTACGGAGAAGTCGCGCTCTCGTACATCTGCTGCGCGACCTGTGGCTGCGCTCTTGATCCGCCACAGGGAGTCTCCCGCCTAGTCGAAGAGAATATGGACGAGCCCCTGCCCCTGGTGATCACAGCGACCATCACCCAGGGCACTGGGCCCTTCATGAGCAAGCTCTTTGATGCAGGCCCCCAGGGTCTGACCTGGAGCGAGGACCGTGTCTTTTATGTCGGCAATACGACCGCCAATGGTGAGTTCAATGCCGCCAACTTAGAAAAAGGGACTCAGGAGTTAGTGAGTACATTTGACGAGCGGGTGACCGCGGCAGCGCCGATTTCGCCTGTACACTTGCTGATCGGCCTGGAGAGCGGTGGTTTGCTGCGGTTTAATGTCAATACAAAGGAGAGCGAGCTGGTACTCGATGTCGACGCGGGCATTACGAGCCTCAGCCACGATAAATTCACCGGGCTGGTGTACGCGGGGCTCTCGACCCTTGAGGTGGTGGAACTCGACCCCTTTACCGGTGACTTCTCGACCTTCGCGATGATGCCCGGAAAGGGCCGCGTTGCGGTCAGCCCGAGCGGACGGCTGTGGTTCATGCCGGTAAAATTTATCCAGCCGGGCACACTCTCGGCCTGGGATCTGCCGAGTGAGATTTGAGCCGGCGCTGGGCGAGCATGCCCAGCGCCGGCTCGGTCCGATCAACCGCCGATGAAGGCGATGCTCGGGCCTAGACCGCCCGCGTAGATCTTACCGTAGGGTCCGATCGCGAGGGTATATGCGATCCGAAGAATCTGCCCCTTGTGGCTGTAGGACCACACTGGGGTCATTTTGAGGGGAGAGTAGGCGCGCGTGGTAAAGGAAAATTCATCGCCCGCGATCCCGCCCGAGGTGACGACGGCGTAACCGGCGGGGCTCCATTCGAGATCGGTGGGCGCGAACTCCGTCGAGATCCAAGAACCAAGCGGTGCCCACCAGATCAATCCGTCCACCGGATCGTAGAGGCGGACGTTGCCCTTCAGCTTCGTACCCTCGCCGTCTTGGGTGTAGCCGGCTGTCAATACCCGCCCGTCGTCATCGATGGTGACCGCTGTCGCGTAGCTGTCGGCAGCGAGCGCTGCGGTCGCGACCTGCCATGTCTCTGTCTGGGTATTTGTGTCGAATTCGAGAATGAAGTGCCGGTTGGGGTTCGGAAATTCATTGCCGGCGTCGTGGTGGGCTCCGTAGATCTCACCGACCAGTACGAGAGTCTCTTCGCGAAAGACACAGTCTCGGGGATTCTCTTCGAGCCCTTGCCAGATCTCATCACCGTCCTGAATGTAATTAAAGAAGAACGCCGCTCCCGAAAGGCCCTTGCGGTGGAGCCAGACTGCGGCGTCCGGACTCTTTTTGCCGTCAGCGGGCACCGATCCACAGACCGCAACTCCTCCCGGAGTGCTCGCAAGCGCCGCGGCGCTCTCTCCATCTGCGCCCTCGCGCACATTTTTCATCGGCGCGCTCCTGCTCGCAAACTCACTGAGCCGCCAGATCCCCTCGACGTTTGCGAGCACGTAAAACGAGTCGCCCTCGCCGCTCATCTTGAGATCGATCGCGATGCACTCCTGCCCCGGGTAGATCTCGACCACCTGCTCCTGAAACCACGAACCATCTGCGCTACGAGGCCGGAGGTAGCAGCGGTTTCCGTTGCCGACAAAGAGCGTGCCAAACTCGATCAATTCGCCGTTTTGAGCCACACCGATCGCATTGACCATGCCGGGCCCCAGCAATTTGCTCGCCTCCCAAAAGGTCCCCACGCCCGCGTCCGTCAACGCGATTTTGTACTCGGCGGTTACCGGTTCGCTCTCAGTTTCGCCGAGCCAAGCGACCAGAGTCGCCAGGTGTTCGCCGTTTGACAGGCTGGTGACCACGGGGATGTTTCCGACAAAGGAGCCCCCGCCTGCGTTCTCTAGCTCGACGGTGACCGACTCCTGTTCTTGACCTTTTGTGTAGGTCAGGCGAATTCCCTCCGCCTCTTGATCTGTCCAAGCAGTCACCTTGATCGGTCCGCTATCAAAGATCGTAGTCGGCGACAGCTCCACGTCGAGCACGGAAGGCAGCTCGTCGGGTAGGCCCATCGTTTCGCCGTCGGTCTCGCCGCTGTCGGTCTCTCCACTGTCGGTTCCGCCGGTAAAGCCGCTGTCGGTCCCGTCGGTCCCGCCGGTTCCGCCGCTCGCGCTCATGCTGCCCGAATCCGCAGTGCTTTCGCCGCCCGTGCTCGTGTCCTCGCCGTCGCTCGAAGGACCCGAGTCCGAGTCGCTATCCGATTCGCCTTCGATCTCGTAATCGCCGAATTCCGAGATGGCGAGCGGCGAGCAAGCACCTCCAAAAACCAGGAAGGGAGTTAACAAGAGCGAGCTGGAACGAAAAAATGAGTGGGACTTCCGTGTCATTTTAAAAACTACCTTTCAGAGTGAGAGCTGCTGATGTCAGGCCAATATCTGGCTGAAGGGACACTCGACCTGGAGAACGTTTGCGGCTTGCGATCAAGAGCACAACGCCGATAGTTGTCGAGACCCCGCCTGCGACCCCGAGTGCGAGCGCGCGGGGAAATGCATACTGCCCCTCGGCTGTGAGGGTCGTAACTCGTTCGAACTCCGCATTCGAGAAGAGCCCGTTCTGCGCATCCTTGATTGCGCCGAGCTCGCGGATTTCCCGAGCGATCGAAGCGTCGCGCATCGCAAAAGGGGTCATCGCGGCGAGGGCGACAAACCCGAGACCGAGAGTGGCCCCGCCGCTGATCCGCAGTGCTCGCTGTCGCGGACTAATGAGGTTGTAATCCTGTTTTAACTCGCGCGAACGATCGCCCGCGAACGGATTCGACGTCTCTTTGGACATGTCCCTAAGGACAATCTTCGGAGTTGTGTCGAGACTTCGCAGTGCGAGCGCCCGCTTGGAGTAGTCCTCCGCGATCAACTCATCGAGCATGCCGGCGCTCCATGCCTTCTTTGGCTGTTTTGGCGCGTCCTCAGATGCGTTTGTGTTGTCTGAGGCCTTCTGCGTGCTCTGGCTCGCGGCCCTCGGTGAGTTGTTGTTCTTCTTCGGCTTCGAGGTCCGCGGCTTCTTTGAGCCCGTCTTCGTGGCTTCGCCTGTGCTTGCTGCGCGCGAAGTCGGACCAAGAGCGGACCGGGATCCTGACCTCGAGATCGACATGAGATCCGAGCCCGCGCTCGACCCGAGATCCGAGCCGGATTTGGTGCTTGTCTTCGGCTCGGCACTCGCTGCCGAACCTTCAGCGATCCGCTTGCAATCCAGCGCGTTTAGCTTCTGGCGCTTGCCTGCGAGGGTCTTGCGATGAATCGGATCGAGGTCGTCGCGCATGAGGATTTCCGCGAGCAGGGTGCGAGCCATGCAGCGATAACGATCGCCGTTTGCATCGGCATCGGCGGCCTGCTTCCAGAAGTTGTGAGCCTTGAACGCAGCCATCGACGCCTTGTTGGGCTCACTCGAAGTGCGGGCCACGACCGCCTGCTCGGCAGCCCGCTCGGAAGAATCCTTCGCGCTAACGCTCGCCGCGGATCCCCGCAGAGGCACGAGAGCTAGAACCAGGACCAGGACCAGGGCACTTCGAGCGATCATGCTCGTCGAGGGTAGCGGGTTAATCCCGCGCATGGGCAAGAGTCTTCAGAAACACGCGCTGGGTACTCAGGACCCCAGTTTGTGCAAAATACACATCTGAGAGCCCGTCGGCGATGCAGGAGGCGATCATCGCCTCCTCGGGCGAACCCGGGTCGACCGCAAGGAGCCGTCCAAAGCTGATCCGAAAATCGACGAAGGTGTCCTCAGCAGGGTTGTCAACGCAGCCAGAGATCCTGTTTTGCAGAGCAGAGAGGATCATCGGCAGCTCCCGATCCACCCTCGCGAACTCGGGCTCCGGAGTCATCGCCTGCAGAGTGCCCGCCACCCCGAGAGCTGTCCCAAGGAGCACGAACAACACGGCGGCGATCGCCTTGCCAAAGCGCCCCGCAGATCGGCTCGATCGGGAGAGCTTTTGCAGCAAGTTCTCCAGCAGCGAGCCTTTGGCCGGCGAGCCCTCTCCCCGCGAGCGCCGGGAATTACGGCGCTCCCGACTGCCTTCGCGGTCCCGGTGCTCGTCGTGCATCTCCGGCTCATCGTCGGGGTTGCTTTCAGCCTCTGCGACCTCCAACTCCTCGAAAAACTCCGAAGCCGTCGCCAGGCGGCGCTTTGGATCCACGCTCATCGCGTCGCGAAGCAAACGCTCGAGGATCAACGGGATCCCGTACTGCCCTTCCTTCTCTCCGTGCATTGCGCCATCGAGCCGCCAGTGCTCCGGCGGCGGCTTGCCGGTGGCGAGTTGCCAAAGGAGAACGCCCAACGCGTAGATGTCCCAGAGGACAGTAGGCTCGCTCCTGTCGGCCTCTGGGGGCACATATCGGCGAGTCCCGACAATGACCCCGGTCTCCGTCAACTCACGCTCTTCGGGCGGCGTCCTATTGGGCCTATCGCCGAGACGCCAACGAGGTCCCAGGCGAGCGATGCCGAGATCGATCAGCTTGATCCGATCCTGGGTGTCGTCGAGCAGGATCACGTTTGAGGGCTTGAGATCCCGGTGAATCACGCCCTTTTTGTGCAGACACTCCATGACTGCACATAGCTGTTTGCCGATCGAGATCACGCTCATCACCGGCAAAGCCCCCTTGATTTCGTCGAGGCTTTGCCCCGGCAGCTTCTCCATCACCATGAAGAGAGAACCGTCCTCTAGACGGCCGTAGTCGCGAACCACGACCAAATTCGGGTGCTCGATGATGTCGAGGATCTTGAATTCCCGGGCAAAGCGCCATGAACTCTTGAGTTTGAGAGAGAGGCTGCGCCGCAGAATCTTGATCGCGACATGCTGCCCCGATATACGAAATAGGGCGTCATAGACATCTCCCATTCCGCCGCGACCGAGCAAACCCAGCAGCTCGTAACGATCGCCGATGAAATCGCCGGTCCGCTCGGCGGCATTGCCTTTGACGACCCAGAGCGAACGCGGTGTGGACTCCGCCGACTCGGACTCGCTCGCTAGCGGCACGGCGCCGCTCGGCGGATCGGCGCCGATTTTTTCAGCGTTCATCGCCTTCACCAAAACGAGACTGCTCGTCGGCTCGCGCTGGACGGGCTCGCTCTTCGCCGCGGCCTTCGCATCCTCCACCTCACCGCTGATCACACCGTCGCTTTTCCCGTCATGGCGAAGGGGACCGCTGATCGCAGAGTGATCAGCAATACCGATTTCGAGCACGGGGTCGGTCCAGGCTGGGGTGATATTTTCGGTGCTCATGGGCGGTCCTGTCGTGTCCTGGCTTCTTCTTCGGTGAAGTGCAGGCTCGCTCTTTCAGGGGGCGGGGTTGAGCGGGCCAGGACGATGTCCAATACTGAACACCCAAACGGGGGGGGTTCGCAAGCCAAACAAAGACTCAATTGACGATTTCGCCCGCGAGTTGCTCGCGCCGAGTCTGAGATGAAAGAGATCTTCCCCTGAGATCCAGCTTGGCACGCGGAGCATGCGGAGTAGCTGAACTCCCGGATCACGAATGGACGACCCGGGGCCTCACCCCGTGAGGTGTACGTGCTACATGCCCGCCGACTCCCGCCGACTCGGGCGTCCGGCCGCGGACAACGTGCGAGAACAAAAAACCTCCCTTCGGAGGCTAGGATATTGTGGTCACCGTGTCTTTGATGTCGGCAATACGACCGCCAATGGTGAGTTCAATGCCGCCAACGTAGAAAGAGACTCAGGGTAGAGTGAGTACGTTTGACGCTCTCGGCCTGGGATCTGCCGAGGGGGATTTGAGCCGGTTCTGGGCGAAACCGGCATAGATTCATAATGGTTGCAGTGTGCAGGTATTCGCATACTCGAAGGGCAGGTCCCCTGGCAGGGCCTCCGCGCGGTCTAGCCAGTGTGGACGAGCAGCGTCGTAGATCGCGGCCGACTAAGCGCCGGGCCGCGAATGGAGCGAGCAACGAGGGCTTTTCTTTTACCCGTCGTCCGTATGCCGCTCGGCGGAGGCCTGGGCTTTGAATGCCAGGAGGTGCGAGGTGAGCTTGTCGATCTCGACGGGCTTTTTGAGGATGATCTCGACGCCGAGTACGCGGAGCTTTTGAAAGATCTGCAGGTCGTCGAGGAAGCCCGAGCAGAAGATCACCTGGGGCGTCGGTCCGGTGTTGCGGCGGAGGCTGCGGATGACATCAAAGCCGGTGCCGTCGGGCAGTAGACCATCGACAAAGATCACGTCAGGCAGGCGTTGCTCGAGCCGCTTGGTCACGGCGGAGACGGTGGGGAAGCTCTCGACCTTCATGCTGGCGAACTTGGCTGCTTGCTCGACGAGCAGTCGCGACATTGGGTCGTCGTCGAGGCAATAGAGCGTATAGGGCGCAACATCGGTGGTTTCGCCGTCTGTGCTGAAGTCGATGTCGATGTCATGTGCGGTCACCGGACGATTTGCACGACCCGTCGATTTGAGATCTGCACGACTTGGTTCTTTATTGACGCTACGGGCGTTGGCCGACGACCGCGGCGGTGGAGGTGGGGGCAGATGGCTGAGCCTCGCGGGCATTCGCGGATGTCGCTCGCTGGGGGGGTGGGCACGGCTTTGGGCGTGTGCGTGGCTGAGGGCGCGAGCGTGGCTCGGTTCGCTGGGTCTGTTCGAAACGGTCGATGCGAGCGCGCGCAGGTAGACGTCGATCACGAGTTGGCCCACCCCATCGATGGCGCCGACGTCGAGCACAGAGACCTTGCCGCTCACAGCGGGTGGGACTTCGATATGCGGGCTCGAGACAAACTCGGCGATGAGTTTTGTCGGGGTCGGTTCTTCATGCTGTGGAGCAGGCCCGAAGTCGTCGCCGAGCCAGCCCTGGTCGTCCCCGGGATCGACGAGCTGCAGGCTCTCCTCCGCCGAGAGAGAGGCGATCTGCAGGTCCCCCGCGAGTACTGCTACACGCTCTACTTTGAGTGTAGTCACCTCGATGGTGCCCATTGCCCGGATCCGCGGGACCTTGATATAGGGGGCGTGCAGCGCACCTTGGAGTACGAGTTCGCCGCGGGTGAGGCGGAGGTCGTTGTCGACGCGCAGGGTGCCGGCAAAGACCATCGCCCGGCCGTCGGCTTCGATCAATATGCGCTCGGCAGAGATCATGCCTGTGCCCTGAAGACTCGCGGCTTTGATGGCTCTCGCCGTGAGAGATGCATGGATGTGCAGCTCGCGACAACGAATGTCGACGACGTGGAGCGGGCGCTGGCCTTGTATCGTCAATCTACCCGCCGGGCAGCGAAGATCGCCGATGCGCAATGGGGCGTGTGTGGCCTCACCGCTGAGGCTGACGGTGATCGAACCTTCGCGGGAGATGATGCCGACGATCGAGGTTGAAGCTGCGGCCTCGATGACGATATCTCCGAGGGCAGAGATCAACAGTCCGGCCTCGGTAGTGACAACCGAACAGCCCGAGGGCAGGCTTAGGTCCGCCTTTTTGTGGGCCTGCGGAGGTTCGGAATTCTTCATTAGGGGGTACCCGTTGGCGAGGGTCTGCGGATTATCGAAAACTCGAGTTCGACGTCGGTATCGCCGGTATTCCGGACAAATGCGCCGCGCATCCACGACGCAGGCATGCCCTGCGCCTGTCGCCACTCCAATAGCGTGAGGTCATCGATATCAAACGAGACCCGGGGGGCCTCAGTCGCCGGAGCGAGCTGCACGTAGGCGAGGATTTGGTTGGGCAGCGGTCCATCTTGCAATGAGTCGAGATCAAAGGGTAGGTCGATCGGCGCCCAAGTAGTCGGCACAAAGGGTACCTCGAGATAGAGCGAATCAAGCAACTCACTCGCGGGATCTCGGGTCGGATCGGTATCATCGAAATGATAGATATCGAGGCGAAAAGACGCATTCGGCGAGCCGTCGCCGCGGGCGAGCGCATGCACGCTGTATACCGGCGCAGGGTCGAGCCCCAGGGGCTCAGCTTCGGAGGTCTCGTAGAGGCGATGACGAGCTAGGGGGATCCGCGAGACCAGCCGGGTGGTCAGGGTCGCATTGTTTTTAAACGTACGACGCAAGGTCAAGTATCCTCGCCCCGAGGGCGCGTCTTCAAGGACCACCCGCTCGTCATCGCTATTGAGCGCCCAATGGGGTGCATAGAGGGTCTCTGAGTCGGCGAGTTCGTCCTCAAAACGACCCCATCCGTGGAGGTCACGGCTTATCCAGATATCTGGATAAGCGCCCGATTCGAGCCCTAGGCGCGCGTCGACCAGCATGTGATCGGGTAGGGGCATGAGCTGCCCCGCCGCTAGCTTTAGGACGACTGTCTCGGATGGGGGGGGCTCGGTGACGATCCTGGCCGAGTGGCGCTCGACGATAAAATGGGCGGGTAGGGACTCTGGCGGGCGCTCACTCGTGAAGGGGAAGACCTTGCCTGTATAGCTGTCGCGCCGGCTCTCGCCCTCGAGCACGCTGCGCTCCCAGACCGCGCCGATGGTACGACGGGCGGCCGCTCCAGTCGTCGGACGCGGTCGGTAGCCGACGATTTCGTGGGGGATGAAGCGCGCCTCGAGAAGCTTGTCGTTCTCCCAGATCGTGCGCACAAAGCCGCTTGGGTAGGTCGCCAAAAAGTCTTGATCGAAGATAAAATTGCCGAGGCTGTAGACGATCAATCGCCCCTTGTACCACTCCATGCCCTGAAGGACATGTGGATGGTGAGCGATGACGATGTCGGCTCCGGCGTCGATCGATGCCCGTGCCGACTCTTTGAGGGTCTGCGAGGCGGCCTCTAAGAACTGAAAACCGGCGTGGATCTGGACGACGAGCAGGTCGACCTGCGGCCGCAAGGCTTCGATATCAGCGCGGGTGCCCGAGGAGCTGAGCATCGCTGCGCCGCCGTGGCCCCTGCGCGCGACCCAATCCTGAAGCTCGGGATAGACGAGGACCAGCGAGCTCCAGGCCGCCGCTCGGGTGGCCTTGGGCAGGTCGGTTTCGGCGTCGCGGTAGAGCTGCCAGGCGGTGCCGATCCGGCGGGCTTGTGTGGGTGCCGACCATTCGCCATCGTCGAAGCCCCACGGGCGCGCTGCGTACTGCCAGGCCTCGGTGGGGTTGAGGTCGGCGGGCACAGGATCCTCTGCGCTCGGGTAGTTGTCGTTGACGAAGGAGCCGGTCACGGATGTGCGCGAGAGGGTACCGATGCGCACGCCGCCGACCTCGGTGATCGCGGGCAATTCGGCCTCTGTATCGCTCATGCCGCCGCCGACCTGTGGCAGGCCTGCGTCGGCGAAGGCGTCAAGGCTGTTGGCGACGCCTAGGTCGAGCCAGTCACGGGTGTGGTTGTTGGCGAAGATGACCAGGTCGACGCCTAGATCTTTGATCGCCGCGAGGGTGCCAGGTCGCGAGTTGAGGAGGAAGCGTTTGCCCGGATAGGCGTCGGCGAGGGTCGCGTTGCTGACCACTGTTTCGAGGTTGGCGAAGGAGGCGTCGGCGGAGGCGAAGCCGGGGGCGATCGCCGAGACCACGTGCTGTGCCCCGCCGGCGATGTTGTCGGTGGGGATCAGAGCCTCGCCCGCGGGCGGCTCTTCGTAGCGACGGCCGAACATGCTGTCGCCGGCGAAGTGCAGCGAATAGCGGCGACGGCCGTCCTTCATGCGGGCGAAGAGACGGACGTCGACGGTCGTATCGGCATCCTCCCAGGAGACAGCGACCGGTTCGCTGATCGAGCCCTCTGCGGAGAGGATTGTCATCGCCGGACCCTTGAGTTCGGGAAAACAGATGACCCCGTTGGTGTCGGCGGCGTAGTCCTTCTCCTCGGCCAACGCGTGTGCGCCTGGCAGCGCTACACCCTCCTCGTCCAGGGCGCGGATGCAGGTCTCGTAGGTATCTGGGGGGCTCGTGCAGCCAAAGCATGCCGACGCGAGCGCGAGCCATACGAATCCAGAGCACATCGTTCGAGCGTTCATCGGTGGCCTCACTTCTTCCATCTCTTTCGCAACCAGCCGCCCTTTTGCCGGCCGGTGATCATTCGCATCTCCGCCGCTGCTCGGCCGTGGGAGATCCGCTGGTCGATCAGGTCGCGCACGATCGCGTTGCTCTCACGTCGGCGACGGATGCTGTCGACGAAGTCGATCCAACCCTCGAGCCAATCGATCAGCCGCGCGCCGAGGGAGCGTGAGCCGGTCGCAGCGAGGGCCTTGACGCGGGCGCGGTAGGTCTCTTCGATCTTGGAGGCGACTCGATCGAGGCGGATCTCGCTTCTGTTGTCGGCGAAGGTGCCGCGCATGCGTGTGAGTTCGGCGACGGCCAGACCCGAGTCGACGAGGCCAAAATCCTCAAAGCCCTCAAGCTCCTCAAATCCCTCAAAACGACGTTTTTGATGCTCTGAGCGCAGTTTTTTGAGGGCGTCGGAGACCCGCCCGAGGGCCAGCCAGCGGTAGGCAAAATCGAGGCCTGTGCCCTTGATATTTTGCGCGCCAATGATCGTCACGTCGGTGCCAGGGGGCAGGGCGCGAGCGCATCGAGTGATGATCTGATCGCCGCTGATGCCCGGATCCCAGAGCACCACGAGCTTGCGCCGAAAGAGTTCGCAGTAAGCATCTGTGATGGTCGCGTGCAGGTCGCGAAGCACGGACGCGGTCGCATTTTGGATCGCCTGTTCGGTTGTCTGTTCGAGGGCCTTGCGGGTGACGAGTGTAGTTACAAGATCAATGAAATGGTCGAAGAGACAGTCTGGTGATTCGTCCTCTAGGACTTCGTAGAGCCGACTTTCAGAGTGATGATTGCCCTCTGAGAGAGGCACGAGTGCGGACTCGAGGTGCTGGCGGAGGCTCTGATCTGCGCGCAGTTGGGCCTCGTTGGTGGCCGCGGAATTGGAGCCATCGTCGCGTTGAAAGAGCCCCTGCAGGTAGCTCCTGAGAGCATTTGTGTCGCCCAACGCAAGGCCTGTGCCGGCCGCGTAGATCGACAGACGCTCGATCACTGAGTCGGCGCTCACTTCGGGGATCCGCAGGCGGCGCATCAACACGGCAAAGCGATTACGGGCGCGTTTGTCGTGCACGCCATCGCTGAGTTCTTTTGGGGTGATCAGGACAAAGGCGTCGGGCACCTGCCTGAGGGCGGCGTCGAGATAACCGATCAGGCCCTTAAGGTTGCTGCCGATGAGCACGTGGCGATCCGCGTCGATGTCGTGAGCGAGGATTCGAGCGAATACCTCGGAGCGCGAGATCCGATCGGCGCGGTTGTTGATCACGGTGATCACGAAGCGTCCAGGGGTCGTCGAAGAATCGATTTCGGCGCAGCCGGTGCGCCGCCAATTGTTCATGAAGCCGGTGCGTTCGTTGGCCGACATGCCGTTGATAAAGGTCAGGGCGCGGCCGAGAACCAGCACCTTCGGGAAAATCTTCAGGACCCCGAGGTCGGGCACGACGTTCTTTGCCATTGTGTAGATGGCGAGTTCTGGGTCGATGCCGAGGGTCGTGGCCATAGTCTCGACCAGGGCGATGTTGGTCGGGTGTTCGCTGTAGGGAAAAAGCTCTAGGAGATCGCTGGCGATCAGGTCGCCGGCGAATTCATCGACCTCGTGCATCTCGGTGTCGAGCTCTCGGCAGCGCTCGGCGAACATCGCCCTAAAGTTGGTCTCGGAGGTTACGAGAGTCGACGACTGGGGGATGAAGCTGGAGATGACACGGGCGACGTCGTGGCCTGCCGGTCCCTGGATGTCCTCGTGGTCAGGATATGCATTGGTCAGGGTCGTCAGGTCATCGCGCATCCACGAGTGCTCGAGAAGGTGGACGTAGAGGGGGTTTAGCGCCATGCATTCCCAGAGGAAGACTTCGGTGCCGAGGGCCGCCCCAAACTCGAGCATGTCGCGCTGCTCCCAGATCGTCGCCTTGCCAAAGGGTCGGAAGACAAACACCTCCTCGGGGGCATCGCTGCCGCGCGAGTGCACCATCATCGCCTCGCAGCCGGTGGTCTTGGAAAAAACGTGGAAGCCGAGTCCCGAGAAGAGACCGGCCTTCAGGCGTTCGGTGCCTGATTTTCCTCGGGTACCCCAGCCGCCGATGGAGAGTGGGATAGCAGCCCGTGCGGCCCTAATCCGTCGCCGCTTGAAAAAGGCTGCGATCAAAAACCATCCGAGCAGGGCGGCGGTGAAGAGGGCCAGCGCCTGGTGGGAATTTTCGGCCAGACTCATGAAATAGGCGAAGCGAGATCCTAAGACATCTGCAACCCTGTCCCATGGGATAGGTGCTATGAAAACAGCAGCAGAAGCCGACAGCTGGATGGTGGGCGGCTCCTGGGAGCTCGTAGAAGATGGGGCTTCGGGGGGTGGCATCACCGAAAGCACGTGCGGCGAGGCGAAGCGCTGGGGGTCGCTACCTGGCAGTTCGCGCAGGTAGGGGGTGAAGTGGGTATCGACGCCGTAGCGCTGTCGCAGCTCGTCGACGTAGCGGCGGCGCTCGTCATCGAGTTCGGCACTGAGGGAGGCGATGCGCAGGGCGGCGAGGCTGGTGTAGCGAAAGACCAGCAACAGGCGATTGCGCAGTCGCTGCATCAGCGAGGTCGGGGGCATCAGCTGAGTGATGCCGTGGCTGCTGTAGATATTGACCGGGCGCCGGCTCAGGATCGGCAAGCCGATGATGTCATCGACGAGAGGAAGGTGGCGCGCCCAGCCGGCTTCTCGCTCGACGTGCAAGCGTTCGCCGGGCACCACTGTCGGTGTGATCTCGTGCAGCCTACCGGGCGGGGCCCGGAGTTCGCCGGCGATGTTGCGGCCGACCGAGTGGCTAAACCCCTGGCGCTTGTTTGGCGAGAGGTGGCGGAGTTCGTGCAGTACACGCCAGGCGCGGTGATGAAACCGGTCACCCCGGGTCAGGTGCAGCGCCTTGGTCCCAGAGGCGACCGTCAGCCCCCAATCGTCGCGGGTGATGTCGGCGAGTACACGTCCGAGGAAGTGCTCGCGATCGTCGATCGGCGGCAGGCCCTGGGCGAGACAGTCGCGTTCGATGTTGCGGCTGCGTCCGGGAGGGATGGTGCGGGCGAGTTCGCAGAGGCGGCTTGTCCATCGCCGGCGGGTGAACGAGAGCTGGCGCTCCAGGACCTCGAGGCTCTCTGCGACTCGCTCGACGACGGCGGGTGTGCGCGAGGGATCGGTGAGGATCGTCGTCAGCGGGCGGGCGACGTGGCGGGCGAACTCGCGGGCCCGACCGCTAGAGCGCGCGCCGGTGGGGGCGACGCGCTCCGCAGCTCGACGGAGCGCTGCACAGGTCACTCCGAGAACGAGTTCGTCGCGTTCACGGGTGAGCAGGTCGTTGAGGGCTGTGAGCGACTCTCTAGCGATTGTCCGCGAATCCGCATCGCGGGCGATGGTGACGAGGGAGAGCGCCGCCTTGGCCCGTACTTTTGCCGAGGTCTCGCGCTCGCCTGTCAGCCGGTGCAGGAGCGCGACCCCGCCGATCGCGGCGAAGTCGACGAGGGCCTCGCAGATGCCGATTCGCACGTGTTCGCTCGGGTCGCCGATCTCGATCAGGGCACCCAGGAGGACGATGCTCGGCTGGTTTCGGGCGTAGCGGGAGAGCAAGCGGACGCCTGCTCGGCGCACGAGAAAGCTCTCCGGGCTGCGGCTGCGCTGGGGATTGAGCAGGCGCCTGGAGAGCAGAGTCATGCCGGCATTTGTGTCGAGGATGAGGCCGATCTCTAGGGCCCTGGCCTGCAGCCAGGGGTGGGTCTCGCTCATCTCGGCGAAGCGCAGGGCACGTCGCATGATCGTGGGGTCGGCGACGTCGAGGATGTGGTCCTTTCGCAGGGCTCGGTAGAGTGTGCAGAGGATGTCGAGCGCCGGCAGTTGCTCTTGCCAGCGTTCAGCGCTCATCGCTTCCTCAAAGGCGAAAACGTCGATGCGCGCCTCGGAGAGGAGGAGATCCGCACTCTCACCAGCGCAGGCTTCGAGCAGCGCCTGGACGGCGTGGTTGACAAAGAGCAGGCCGAGTTCGATGCAGACCGAGTAGTCGTGGAGGGAGGCTGCGTGTCTCTCGACGAGCACGTCGTAACCGAGGTAGCGTTTCATGGCTCGCACATCGGCTGCGAGGGCATTGCGATCGCGGACTGAGATCCGCAGGTAGTCCGTCAGCAGGGCATCGCGGCTCGATCGATCGCTGCGCCGAAAGTAGCGCTGTGCGAAGTTGTCAAAGCGTCGCTTGAGCAGAAGCCTGCGCTCTTTGAATACGCGGATGGCGTCGAGCATCGCCAGCGTCAGGATCATCAGGGGGCTCTGCGCGGCCGGAATTTGGGCCCTGTCGCAGAGGCGTTCGTAGCCCCGATCCCTGAGTTCGATGACCTCGATAAGATCGTCGAGTTGGCGCTTTCGCAGGCGCGCCTGCAGGTTTGGCAGGTGCTCAGAGATCCGCGCGATGAGCTGCTTGCGGGTAGTTTCTTCCGCGGTGCTCACTGCTCTGTCCCAACTGGATCGGTCCAAAAGCGGCGGCCGCGGATGTCGTCGAACTCTTGCTCGGTCGGGGCCATGTCCCGGAGTCGCCGACCCGAGTGCAGGTCGAGACGCAGCGAGAGCCCGAAGACGTTGCTGAGCGCAAAGCCCCTGGAGAAGACGGCGCGATCAAAGAGCGCGACGCCCATGCGCCACGAGTGAGCGATCCACATCGACCAGGCGAGTTCGGCCTTGGCTTCGTGGCGCCAGTAGCCGCGGCTGCGGTCGAGGTCGGCGAACCTCCAGCCGCCGCGGTAGCCGAGGGATGGCAGGATATCTCCGCGGTGGTGGGTGGTGGCCAGCCAACGCCAGCGGATCGACGAGCCTGCCTGGTCGAGCGACCTGAAGTCGGCGTTGAGTACCGCGTCGGCGCCGACCGTGAAGACGTGATCGAGGCGTGGCCGCAGCCGCAGTGCCAGCGCGGGTCGTAGGGCGAAGGGGTGGCTGGCGGAGTAGTCGTTGTAGACCTGGGGGTCGACAGAGTCGGCGACAAAATCACCCTCGAGATCGTCGAAGTTGACGAAGCGTGCGCGCAGGGTGAGCGAGGGCAGGAGCGTCGAAATATGACCGAGTGGCGTCGGTCGAATGAGGGAGAGATCACCCGCGAGTCCGATGCCGGTATCGTGTCGGAAACGTTGGCCGCGAAACCTCGCACTGGCGCCGATCCTGAGTCGACCCGGCAGCTGCACGAGTGTCCGCAAATCGGCGCCGAAGACCAGCGGGCTGCCGACGCGGCCGCGGATGAGTGATGACGCCAGGATCCAAGCGCGACGGTCAAAGCCGCGGCGGTAGTCGAGCGCGAGATCCTGGCGGAGCACGAGGCGGGCACGGTCGCGGTCGCCGAGGTCATCAGTGCCCGAGAGGGTGCGCGCAGAGAAGGTACCAATACCCGGTACGAGGGGAATCTGTGGACTGTCTTGCCAGTCGACGGTGTGGCGAATCGCCAGGCCGGAGAGCGCCGGTGCGGTCGAACGATCGATGGCCTCGCGTGGTGGCAGAGCGGGTTTTAGCGGCGCACGGCCGAGTTCGATGCGCTGCTGCAGGCGAGTGATGACGCGTCCATCTCGCGGGCGAATTTCGATGTCGTAGGGTCCCGCCTTGGGCAAGGTGAGTGCGGCGATTACCGGCATCGATACGGGCTCGTCGTGGCCCTCGAATCGAGCGAAGGGATCGCGATCCTGGAGCGTCGCAATCGTGATGCTGCGCTGGTCTCCCGCGCCGGCGATCCGTACGTCACAGGTCATCGGTGATAGGTTACCAACGCGGCGGAGTTCGACGTGCAGGGTGGTCGGTCCGGCGACTCGAACGGTGACGGCCTCATCATTTGTGGCGGCGAAGAAGGTCGCGTCGCCTTCGATCTGAAGCGGCGTGGCTTGCTCGTTTGTGCCGGCACTTGAGCTTGGTTCGACCGGCCGGCCAGTGGTGTAGCGAACGAGTGCGACCAGGTCTCGGGATGAACGTGCAAAGCGGATAACGATGTCGTGATCGCCGGCCGCAAGAGGGCCCAACAGGAGCTCGCGGGTGGCCGACTCATCGATTGTGAGGGTCTCTTGGAGGGCACCGTCGACGAGCACTTCAAACGTGCACTCGAGGGCTGCTGCGGGGTCTCGCCAGCGGCCGCGTTCGCAGCTGAGCAGAGCGGTTACGGCGATCGGATCGACGACCCGGAGGCGCATGTTTGCGGCCCGTCCGACCCTCAACAGATGCATCGATGCGTCGTCGTCTTGGACACCTGTGAGGGCGCGCCCGAGCGCTGCCCGAGAGCCAGCCTCGGCGGGCGGGCGCTGGAGCACCAGCGACATGCGGCCGGCATTGGATTGGGTACCGCGCATACCCTGCCAGGCGCTAACCAGGGCGGCGTCGCGCTCGGCGAGGCGGACCCGCGGCAGGTCGACGCCCTCTGCTTTGAGATTCTCTGAGAGCCCGCGCAGGACCGGCCCACTGCCGCCGCAGCGCCGATCGTCGCAGCCGGCGAGGGCCAGGCGGAGCTGCGCGGTCGCCTCGTACCCGAACTGCCAAGCACCGGTCGAGCCGTAGAGTTGGGCCATGATGAGGCCTGCGGAGAGCGGATCTGCGGCCGCGTCGATGCGCCGAAGATCGTCCTGAAGCCTCAATAGTTCGGGCTCCTCGGGGAGGCTTTGCAGCCGCGAGGCGGGGGTGATGAGCACCGGTGTTTCGAGTTCTCCGAGGGCCGGAAAACGCTCGATCGTGCCGGCTTCATGGGCGCTTGTGAGGGCGATGAGCGCGGGCACACTTGCCTCGCGAGAGAGCGAACCCAGGTGGTCGCCGCGGTAGCTGGCGTAGCGGTAGAGTTCGCGAGCGCGAGCGTGCCAGCCGAGCTCTAAGAGCTTTGCCGAGAGCCGATAATAGTGGGCGAGGTCGTCCGGTTCGCGCCGCAGCGCTCCACGCAGTTCTCGGAGCGAGGCTGCTCCAAGGTCATCACTTGATGGGGGCCGGCTTATTTTGCTCTGGGAGATCGTTGCATCGTCAATTGCGGGCTCCTCGGGCCCTTGGTCGCCGCGCAGGGCGATGGCGATGCGCAGGCGCGAGGCGGCCTTGTCCTGGCTTTCGAGCCAGATCTCTTCGGCTGCGGGCGGAAGATCCAGGAGCGCGTAGACCGGATACGAGAGCGTGGTTTGATCGCCTTCGGCGACAACTCTGGGATCTTTTTCGGGGATTGAGAGGCGGATCGTTCGCGAGATACCGCCGTCGGATCGCAGGGTCAGGCTGATCGGTTGAGCGGGTTTTTCAGGGCCAGCTCGGTGTGTCACCCGCAGCTCGACACGTATCGGCCCCGGCCGCGCTGAAGTCGGGATCGAGAAGCGAGTGGGGCTGCCAGTTGAGTTCTTGAGCGGGTAGTAGGTGTGCACACGGGCGATGCGGTTCGGCTCGACGTGGGCCCCAAGAGGCGGCAAAGACACGAAGAGTTCGGCGCCCGCGGGACCCTCAAGGCCGATGCGGTGCGGACCCGAGGCGAGGGCGAAGAGGGCGTGCGTTGGCGGCACACTGGGGGAGAGAGACCAGCGCTCTTTGTCGATACGGATCTCGGTTGTGGCGCTGATACCCGCGAGATCGGCGATCAGGAGCGGCGCCCGTCCGGGCTCGAGTGGCAGCTTGGCGACAAAATCCCAGGTCTCGCCGGCGCTCATCCTGAATCGATCGCTCGCAGACCAGCTGTCGGTTGCGAGATCTCGCTTCGACCCAGGCGACTTGCTTTCGGTCGGCTCCTCGCCGCGAAGGATCCAGCGCTCACCGGGGGCTTGGGCGCCGCTCGGGACCCGTGACCGTTGGGGGTTGATCGTCCGCCATCTCGTGCGTTGCCACCAGATCTCGAGCGCACGTCGGCGGAGTTCCCGATCGCCGGGCGCGGCTCGTCTCGCGGTCTCGACAAGGGCAAAGGAGAGGCTCTTGGAGGCCTGCTCGGTCTCGACGTGCGGCATGTGCTCGGCGAGAGCGACGAGGAGTTCGGGCGGTGGTTCGATGCCGTCGAGCAGCGAGTCGATGCGCGCCTGAGCGTCGTGATCGCCTGGCGAGATGGCCTCGATCGCGGCCAAGCGCAGTGCCCAATGGAGTT
>CAYYUP010000003.1:27879-30571 GCA_964474905.1 uncultured Nannocystis sp.
TGTTCAAACCTGGTTTGTTGTTCAAACCTGGTTTGTTGTGCAGGTCTCGAGCGGGCGTTCGGAGCAGTCTTGTCGCCGTCGTGATGGCCGTGGTGCGGGTCTCTTGGTCGAGTGACTCGGGGCTCCAAAGGGTCGCGAGCAGGGCCCAGGCGTCCGCGTCAGCCTCGGGCGGCTTGTGCCCGGGTTCGGCGATACGGTTGATAAGCGCGGCGAGCAGGTCGTCGGGGAGGGCGGGGCGCGTACGGATCGCGACCCCGCCGGCACGCACTTCGGTCACCATCCGGCTCTGTCCCGGTCGCGCGTGGCCGCCCCATTCGCGGCGCCAGATATGGGTCACTCGGGCGAGAGCGTAACCACCGAGAACCTCGATGGTGTAGCGCCCGCCGCCGGCGCGCAGGGGGATCCGAAGCCGTTGTTTTTTGCCGAGTGGGCGGGCGTCTTGAGTCTCGATCCCGACCTTTGTCGGCAACGCCTGGGTCGGATCGACGACGTGTTTTGCAAGTGCGTGGGGCAGCGGGATCTCGCGGATGAGGGTATTGCCGCGGCGCACTCGGAGGGTGAGATCGGCGCTCGGATCTCGGGTGTCGATGGCCGGGGCGCGCACCTCGATCTCGAGCCAGCCGGGGGCCGAGACGGCGAGCGTCGTGCTCCGAAGCTCACGGTAAGGCCGGTTTTCGGTACCGTCGATCCAGCTGTCTGGGGGGGCCGGGGCGGCGCCGCGAAGCCGAATCTTGGGTCCGCCAAGGGCACGGTTAAGCGAGCGTCGCGAGAAGTAGGGGCTGACGAGCGGGCGCACCAAGTTAAGTGCTTCGAGAGCGGCCGCCCTTCGCCATCTTCGCAGCGCCCGTTGTCCGGCAGCGTCATCGGCGAGCGCCTTGGTCATGGCCCCAGCGAGCCTCGCCTGGCGGAGCAGAGTGGCGCGCAGCCGCTGCACGCCGTCTGCAGCGATGAGTTCGGGCAGTTCTCCACCGCCATCGATCCAGGCCAGCACCCGCTCTTCGAGGGTCTCCCAGATCAGGCGGCCCTGACGATGCGAGCTGCGCTCGACGATCACCGAGCATGCTCTGTCGGCACTGATCAGCCAGACCTCGCCCTCCCCCGGCGGTTGCGAGAGGTACCAAAGGTCGCGATCGATCCGCTCTCCGGGAACCTGGAGTTCGGCCTCGCTCGATCGGCTATCCGGGGCCTGACCTACGAGGCGAGTGAAGCGAAGTTTGGCCCGTTCGCCGTCGACGCTGGAGACCACCCGCACCCGGGCTCCCTCAAGCCCCCCGAGCCAGATCGCGGCCGCTCGCTCGGGCCCGACACGAACCTCACCGAGCACGCTCTGGCCGAGATCGAATCGCCAATTGCCTATTTTTCCTATTTTTTCCTTTTCTTCTTTTGCATTTCCATCGCTCGTTGACAGCACTGGAGAGAGCACAGGCAGGGCCTCGAAACGCGTCGCGCTCTCGATTTGATCGGTCGGGCGTTGGGGCGCTGGTATGCGCGCCTGACAACCAAGGGAACCAAGAAAAATGCCCCCGAGCGAGAGCGCGAGGCGGAGGCGAAGAAAGGCGGCGGTGGACCTCACCTGTCTGTGTGTTCCTGTGGCTTGGCGGAGTTCCAGACCCAGAGCCCCGCGCCGAGCCTGTCGAGGAGTCCTGGATCGTTGGCGAGGCGATCACGGGCATTCTTGGAGAGTTCGACGTGGACAAAACTGGAGCGAGGCACCATGCGCAGGAGCTTGCCCTGCACGTTGGTCGTGGCGCCGAGCTGGTCGACTTCTTCGGGGAAGACGCGGACCTCCTGGAGGACTGAGCGGAGCGCCTTGGCCGTGCTCCGGGCCCGCACAGAGGAATGCTCCCTCAGGCCCGCGCTGACGACAGCCTCAACAGCCTTTTTTTCGGCCTTGTCTTCGATTTCTTCTTTGCCTGCTGTGTTTGTCTTCGCTCCCTTTGCTTCCGTTTTTTTCTCTTTGTCCAGGTGCGCGAAGCCGTGGAGCTGAACGACTTGGACGCGACCGTGGGTGCGAGCGAGCGTGTCCGTCATCGCCGAGAAGAGGTGATCGGGGTTGTGGCTCAGATCCGTCGGTACGGGCGTCGCCGGAACCTCGCCGCCGGGACGGCCGTAGCGGTGCATCGAGTTGGCAAAGAGAACATCGGGGCGGGCATCGGCGCTGCCGCGCACGAGCAGCGTCAATGCGAGCAGGCCGGTGCGCGTGTCGTAGTAGGAATGCGGTGCCTGCAGGAGGCGCAGCGGTCGCTCGCCGAGCACTGGGGCATCGCGTCGGAAGAGGTAGATCCCGCCGCCGCGCCGCCGGGAGTCGGGCTCGACAAGCGCCCAAAGCGTGACGCCCTCGATCACCCATTCCTCCAGCTCGAAGCCGAGTTCCTCTGCGATGTCATGGATCGCGGGCAAGGGTTTGCCTTGGGCCAGAGCGGCGATCAGCGGATCGATGAGAGGCTGGACTGCGGTCCGCTCTCGCGTCGTCGTAGCCTCGAAGGTGTCTGAGTGTTTGCGGGGCCAGAGCCGTCGCCTCGCGTCATTTAGGCTGAGTTCGCGGGCGGGTTTTGTCGGCTTCGCGGGTTTCGCCTGCACCTGATCTTCGCTCGGCTTTCGCACCCCGGTGGGCGGATCGGAGTCTGTCGATCGCGGCCCATCCGAACAGGCGGTTGCGCCGGCAAGGACGATGCAAAGGACGTTGCAAAGG
>CAYYUP010000003.1:30671-126866 GCA_964474905.1 uncultured Nannocystis sp.
CCCATCCGAACAGGCGGTTGCGCCGGCAAGGACGATGCAAAGGACGTTGCAAAGGTCTCTCATTTTTGCCTCCCAGGCTCGGCCGATCGTCCGCTCCACGAGGTGGTCTTCTCGATCGTCGGAGCCCGCTGATCAAAGACAAAAAATCGGACCCAGAGAGGAGGCCCGTGCTCGACCCTCAGCGCCACTTGATGAACGCCTGGTGGGATGTCATCGCCCAAGGTGATGGCGACCGTGCGCGGGTACACAGCGCCGGTGCCGGCGAGATCGGCGAAGCGTGCAGGCGTCGGCCGAGAGGCTGCATCCAGGCTGTGTGTGCGCACTGCTTGGGTGATGGTGTGGACCACCGCTCCTTCGCGGCGAGCGGGTGAGCCGCGGTCGAGGGTCGAGATGAGCGTGCTGTTGGGGGCCTCGGCGCGGCTGTGTCCGTAGACGATCGCGTTGACGGTGACGGGCTGCCAGGAGGGTTTGTCGACGCTGACGACCAGCGCAGATCGGCCGAGGCGGTAGACCGTACGGGTGCGGTGGAGCTGCAGGCGCGGGCGGCTGTTCTCAGGCCGGTCGATGAGGATACGCAGCTTTGCGCGACCGGTCTCGACGCTCACTGTCTGGGTGCCGCTGATCTCCCGCGGGAGGCTCCAGGCCCCGCGACTGGCGTTCACAGAGAGCGGGTAGCTAGCCTCGCCGACCCTCAGCGTGATCTCGTCACCGAGCGAGGCGTCGCCGCCGGCTTCGATCCAGTACTGCAGGGTGGCGCGTCGCTTGGGCCCGCGGGAGAAGTCCAGCGTCTGCTCGCGGTCGACGGCGAGGGCTGTGTAACTCCCGGGTTTCCATTCGCGCCAGGCGATTCGAGTGGCCTCGCTGCGCACGCGGTCGACGAGCAGCTGCCGCCTCGGGGAGCCGTGCGGATGCAGCTCGATCGCCGGCCGTTGCGACGATGGATTTGCGAGTTCGCGAGTGTCCTTGGTTTCGAGTCGAACCTGGGCGACGAGTCGGGCGAGTTCGCCGCGTTCGCCCGCACCGCGACGATCGTCGAAGCGCATGCTGACCCAGGGCGTGCGCACGATCGGCGCGTAGCGCCAGCGCATCAAATCGGGCTCTAATCCTTCGTAGGGCGGCTCGTGTTCGAGTTCTGTGGGCATGTAGGCGGAGATCCTCGCGCCCACTGGTTCGCTGCTCGTCACTCGGATCTGCTCGGTCATTTTGGGGATGATAAAGCGGAAGGACACCGGCTGGTCGACGCTCGTAGTCATGCCGTCCTGGTACTCGATGTGCTCGTAGGGGGCGGCCTCGGCTTCGAGGGGGATCTTCCAGAGAAAGACCTGCGAGCCCTCGCTGTCGACGCCCTCGACCGTGACCAGAGATGTCTCTTCGGGAAGCTTGATGCCGAGGCGTCGGAGGTCGAGGCGGTAGGTACGGGAAAGCGGGTCGGCCTGGGCGAAGACACCGAAGGTCCCGGCTGGCCTTGCGGGTCCGAGGAGGCGCAGCACTTGGCGGCGCTGCTCGGGCTCGATGTGGGTCGCAAAAAGCTCGCCTTGTCCCTCTTCGATCCTGTGCAGGTGACTCTCTGGGGGGGCGTCCAACGTGAGGTTGGCTGCGCCTGCGTCCGCGGTCGAAAAGAAGAGCGAGTGGGCACCGGCCGGGACAAAAAAGGAGGTCTCAAGCGCGTCGCCAGGGTTCTGTGGCAGCGTCAGCGAGCGCGGGGCGTGCACGCCAGTGGCCCCCGCCATCTCCATGTTCAGGACGACCCGTTGGCGAATCTTTGGGGGATCGCTGGGATCATCAGCACCTCCGGACTCTCCGTCCATGTCGACGGTTTGGCTGTCGATGGCCGTGGCGCTCGCGGCGATATGGACCGTCGTCGGACCGAGGAGATTGATGACGCGGGGTCGACCCTGGGTCACCAGGATCGCTTCCTGATCGTCGAGAGCCTCTGGAGGAGGCGCGCGCCAGCCGGTGTAGTAGACCGCGCGGAGTTCGTAGTTGACGCCATTTTCGCCGAGAGCAGCGAGTCGCTGCCAATGCTCCCGCACGAGACCGACCCGCTCGGCGTCGTCGAGGTGCTCCCAGCGAGAGATGCCGACCGTGCGGGCGAGCGCAGCCCTTTGGCTGCTGTCGAGAGATAGGGCGCGCACCAGCTGTTCGCTCAGCGAGCCCTCACGGAGCGCGTAGGCCCGCGCGAGCACATCCCCGGGGGCGTCGTCGGCCTTAATGATGAGCCGGGCCCCGCTCGGCAGCTCCTCCGGCAGGTTGATGTACGAGATCCTGTCGTCCGTGAGCTTGACTCGCTTATCGACCATATATGCGTTGGCGGGCGAGCCCTCCTCGTCGCGGCCGACGCTCCGGCGCGACTCGACGTAGAGCGTGTCGCTCCAGACAGGTGCGCCATCGCTGTCCTCGATCGCGACCGAGATGCCGTAGGTCAATCGCTGGCCGGGACTCTCGCCGCGCTCGCCGATCATCGCGTGGGAGACGAGCTTGATTCGATGCTCGGTGCCCTGGAGGCGGAAATGAGGCCCCCGCTCAGGGGTCAAGCGGTAGTAGAGAACACGTTCGACGGCGCTGCTTGTATCGGCTCGATCCTGGTCGGGACCCCGCTCGGCGACCAGGATCTTCGCGGTCAACGCGGCGATCGCGAGTAGCGTGAGCCCGAGGACGAGCCCCGATCGCAGGCTGTCGCTAGCCATGGGGGACCGCCTCCGGCTCTGGCTCTGGCGGCAGGGCTCCGCGGAGGCTGATGCGTCGGCAGCGATGGGCGAGCGCAGCTGCGACCTCGCGATTTGTATCTGTCCCTACGAACATGTCGCGAGTAGGACAGCTTGGCGAGCGAGTGAAGAGAAGCACCGCCCGTCGCTCTTCGCCGCCGCTGCGGATCCGGAGGGCGACGTAGGGCATCGACAGGGCATCGCTCCAGGCGATGGCGGTTTCGACGATGAGGTCTTGCAGGAGTTCATCGCCGGTGGCGAGGCTCTCGGCGGAGGCCGTGAGCAGGGCCTCCCGCGCGTGCATGTCGCGGTTTTCGATGTAGAGATCGGCGAGCCGTAACAGGCGACTCCAAACGCCCTCGAGGTCCGACGAGACGTGCCCGGGCAGCGCTGCGAGGGGGGGCTCCGTAAGCCAGAGGTCCGGGTTTTGCACGAGCAGCGGCGTATCGGTCCACTCGCTGCGTTGTTGCTCGGACTCCGCCGGCATATCGAAGTAGCGCGCGCGCAGCTCGTACGAGATCCAGAGCGCCGCGAAGTCGGCCGTCTGTGCATTTTGTACCTGACGGAGCTGGGCGCCACTCGAGGAGGCGAGGCCGGCGTGTTCGATGCCCTGGAAACCGACGCTCATCGATCGTCCGAGCCATGAGAGATCGCCGTCTTCGCCGGTCAAGCGCAGGAGACGTGGTGGAAGCCGGTTGCGCGCCGAGGCGACAGTGATTTCGTGGCGGGTCGATCGGCGAGCAGCGAGCCCTCGAAGTTGGAGAATGAGCGGCTCCAGCTCGCCTGCGAGGCCGCGCTCGAGGCCACGGTGAAAGGCGTGGAAGGGCGCGTGTGTCTCGGCTGGGCGGGCCCGCAGCCCCGACTCAGAGCGCTTTGCCCATGATCCGAAGACCAACGCGCGGGCCGAGGTGGTGCGCCAGACTTCGGTCGCGAAGCGCCACGTACCCGGCTCGCGCCGCGGAATCGGGACCTCGATCGCGATCGCGGCGGCATCGCCCAGGCGGACCAGGAGTTGCCCCCAATCGAAGCTCGGTTGGTCGCCGTTGAGCGCGATACATCGGCTATGCCTGCCGGCACAGTTGTCGATCAGGTGCAGCGAGAGACCCAGTACATCTGCCTCTAAGGACAGACTTTGAAGCCACTCTAGCTCACCCGATTGACTGTCGCTCGCTCGCTCGACGAGCTCCCGCGTGAGTAGCTCTAGGAGGCGCAGTTCGGTTTGTGAGGGGGTATTTCGGATCCACGGCCCGCGCTCGCCGCGGTGGAGGTCGAGCCAGCCTGAGGCCGAAGCGCTGTCGACGGGTACTTGTTGAGAGGGCTCGGTGGATGCTGGCTTTGGCGGTACGAAGAGCGCCAGTTTGTGGTTGGCATGCAGCCAGCCGCCGTTGGCCCCGTTGCTCGCGCGCCACTCGATTTCGACGCCCGAGGGGTCGAGCTTGGCCAGGTCGATTTCATCTGGCAATGCGCCGCGGATCGTCAACCGTGTGCCGCCCTGCCCCGAGGACGTTGGCTCTGTGCGGGTATGGAGGCTCATGATCGTGCTGATTTCGAGGCCCTGGCAGAGCCCCCGCAGCGCGGCCACAAACTCGGTACGCCGGTGCGTGTCTGAGCCCTGGTGCTCGATGCCTGCGTAGACGATCGCGGAGCAGTCGATCGCCGCACAGACCGGCAGCGCAGCCCGCGAGCTCGGTCGCTCGGTGTGGGGCTGTGGGATCGCGAGCAGAGGTCCGTGTGCCTCGGGAAAGATCAAGACCGTCGGTGCCCCGCGCTGGGCGGAGAGGCGCGTTTCGAGTTCGTAGAGGACGAGCGCGCGCTGATCCCTGGGGGGACCGGCGAGATCCAGACCGCCTTGGGTCACGATGGCGACGTCGATGCCCTCTTCGAGCGTGGTTTGCCTGAGCAGCTCGGGATCGCTAGGACCGTGCTCGCGGGCGTGCTCGCCGACGGTCTCCCAAAATCGGAGACTTCGGTTGAGATGCAGGCGGGAGATCGAGCCGTCAGCGGCGAAGGTCGGCGGGCGGGCCCGTGCTCGCGCGAGCATGCCGACGCCGATGCCTGAGCGGGTTAAGGTTTGCTCGCGGCGTTCGTTTGGGAGCTCGGGTTCGCCGCTCACCTCGGGCTCTGCGCGAGGGAAGAGCACGTCGAGCACGACGCCGACGACGTTGCCCAAGACGAACGAGAGCAGCGATGTCACCACCGCGGGGATCAGGATCCGCCGGGCGCTCTTGACCTGGATGATCTTGACCGCGAGTAAACTCGGTACCAGGTAGCCGAAGCCAAAGAGGTCTGTGGCCTGGAGCGCGGGTAGGGCATCACCGAGTGCCGCGCCGGTGATGAATTTGAGGGTGAAGCCGATCGTGAAAATCAGAGCGATCTTCCGCGGGCCCTCGAGGTTGAGATCGCGGACGAGCGGCGCCTTCACAAAGAGCGTCGTCAACATCACCAGCAGCAGTGCCTCGACGATTGTGGTGACGATCTTCGACGGGGTCATCCACGCCAGCGCGAGCAGCGTGGGCACGAGGATGCCGTTGTAATCCCAGCCGTATTTCAGGTTAAAGCGCGAGGCGAGCAGCGCCGCCACGAGCATGATGATGTAGGCCTTGGGCGAGCTGATGAAGCTGAGTGCGAGCCCCTCGTAGGTGAGCTCCATGCTGCTGAGCGAAAAATTTGTGTAGGGCAGCACGAGCTCGCGCAGGAGCAGGTATGTGATCGCTGTCGGCACCAGGATTTGCAGCAGGCCCCGGGGCAGCGAGAGCTTCCAGAACATGTTGGCGGTCAGAGGCACGAGCACGAGGCCGATGCTCATAAACCCGGATTCGAGTTCGAGGCCGAGGCCAAAGTTGCTTGCCAGCCAGCGAGCGGCGGCCGGCAGGGCCCAGAGCTGCGAGTGCTGACGGACCAGCACCGAGGTCAGGACGATCACGTAGAAGCGCTCGCGGCCAAAGAAGACGCTCCAGGCACCGGAGCGCGAGAAGTAGGAGGAGAGCAGGCGCACCAGGCCGTAGGTGACGATCGCCTCGATCATCATGGCGCACCACGAGCCGGGCTGTACGATCGCGACCGAGGCCATGTAGCCGGGCACGACCAGACCGACAAAGACCCAGCCAAATGCCTCGGTGAAGAGGAATAGCGTCAACATGCCCGCGAGAACGGGAAAGAGCAGGGACTGGTCGAGCCCCCGCTCGGGGAAGATATCGAAGACGAGGCTCTCCAAGGCGCAACCTCAGCGCGGGGCGGGGCCGCGGTAGGGCCGAGAGCCCACTGTGCTTTTAAATTCGGCGGAGTAGACGACGCCGCTCCCGGGGAAGGCGTCGACGCTTAGGATGCCGTCGCACTCGGCGATCAGCTGCTGGGCTCCTCCGAGGTGAATGTCTACCTCGGAATTGTCGACTCGATCGGCGGGGGCGACGAACAATGCGGGCAGTGCGGCCTCGGGGATCGCGGACTCGGAGTCTTCGATTCGCAGGTATACGCCGTTCTCGCGGCGGGTCACGCTGACCCGGCATACGGCCTCGGCACCGCCATTTAGAAAGACATCAAGGAAGAGGATCTCCAGCGCTTGAGTAAGTGAATTGTAGTGGCCGACGACCCGCGGCAACGGGTCTTCATATGAGATCTCGAAGTTGCGTTCGAAGCCATCAGGGGCGCGTTCACGGGCCCAGGCGATCGAGGAGGTAATCAAAGGCCGGAGGTCAACGCCGCGGGCGGCCGTCGAAGACGCGACTGCATTCGAGGGGGCTCGGCGGATCGCGCTTAGGGTGAAGGAGCCGCCGGCGATCTCTCCGCTTTGGGCGTATTCGTTGTGGCGGGCTCTCCATGCGAGGACAAAATTGAAGGTGGTCTGCGCCGGGTTGGAGAGGTCGAGGCAGGCGTGGAAGCGCCGGGCCTCTGCCCCCAGGATGAGTTTTGTGAGCACTGTTTGCACCTCGCGCGGCTCCATTCCGGCGACGGACGAGAGAATCCCGGCGAGTGTGGGCGCTGTGTGGGTATCGAGCCCGGCCGTGTGCAGGAGCCGGCGGCCGGCGATGTTTGTGTGCACGACGGAGCCGGCGGCATCGGCCTGGATCAGCGAGAAGGGCTGTTGTTCGTAGGCCCGGCGCATCGCGTCGGCATTCATTCTTGCGGCCCGCAGTGACGCCCGCACGCGCATGGTCGCAGCGATCGGCCCATTGCGTGTACAAGGGGAGACGACGGCGGTTTCGCGGGCGCGGGCATTGTGAGTGCGCACGCGTGCGCAGACGATCCGTCCGAGAGCGATAAAGAGCTTTTGATTGGCCTCGATCATCTGCTCGGGCGATACACATAGTATCCAATAGCCCAGCCGATGGAATGCAGAATTTAGTGGGATTACGTAGCAGCGAAAGAGCGCCTCGGGGGCGAGACCATTCCACCATTTTGGGGCCGTGAGTTCGGCGCTGGCGATCGCTGATATGAGGGGTTCGTGGGGCAGTAAGCGTTCGCCGGTGGTGACGATGTGGCGGAGTTCGCCGTCCGTATGCCGGGCGAGCAAAATGGTCGAGCTTACCGGGACTCCGAGCTGGCTAAGCATGCCTGTGAGGAATTCGCTCAGATCCTCGATTGGGGGCTCAGTGTCTGCGGACGACTCTGCTTGGGAGGCTGCTGGCCTCGCGAGAATGTCGAGTCTTTGTTCGATGCGATAGCGCTCGAGCAGCCCGC
Source organism: uncultured Nannocystis sp. (assembly GCA_964474905.1). Classification (GTDB taxonomy): domain Bacteria; phylum Myxococcota_A; class Polyangia; order Nannocystales; family Nannocystaceae; genus JADJRG01. The sequence continues at coordinate 38,054 of CAYYUP010000003.1, forward strand.
CGACTGTCGCGGAGGTGAGCAGCGCTGTGCCGAGCAGCCCGATCGGGATGATCAGGGCGAAGAGGTTGAAGCTGGCGATGGCGATGCTGGCGGTGAGGACCGTGAGGCCTGCAAAAGAGGTGACCGCGCGGAGGGTCGAAGAGGTGCGTGTTAATAGGAGTGTGGCGATGCTCAGGAGGAGTGCGATGAGCCAGGCAAAACCCCGATCAAGGGGGTGGATCCCCGGTACTCGTGAGATCGCCGCGAGCCAGTTGGCCGTCTCTTGGTCGAGGTTACTGTCATCACCGACGAAGATCGTACGGCCTTCAAACCAGGTCTGGTCGTTTGCTGACTCAGAGATGTGCGCCGCCGACAGAGCGGGTGCTTCGCGCTCGGTCCACAGCGCTGGCAGCTCTGCGGACGGCAACTGGCCGATCGCATCGGCCACACAGCGCCTCCGCATGTTCGCGTGGTCTTCGTCTTTGATGCCGTCCTCGCAGAGGATGAGGCGTCGGTCATTGATGGCGCGCTCCAACATCGCCGGCCACTGGGCGCGCGCCCGGTTGAGCTGCTGGGCGGCGTTTTGCGATGCGATCACCCGCAGTGGTGACCTTGTCAAGAGGTCGTTGTGGAGGTCTACAGTATCCTTGTCGCTGAGGATTCGCTGTTGATAGGCGATGCGGTCGAGGACCACGAATACGGGTGCGTCGTGCGGCTTTGTTGTGGTGCGGATCCAGGAATCCAAATGCGCACACCACGCTCTGTCGAGTGCAGCAGTGGCCCCGATCATGTCGAGAGCGAGCAGCAGGACAATGGAGCCAATACATGAGCGAAGGAACCACCGTGCTTCAGACCGCGGAATGCGCGAGAGGACGCCGGATAGGGGCAAGGTCTTCATGTGAAGGTATTCCTTGGATCGAGCCTATGCACGCAGCGGCGAGGGGTGCCCCTGATGCAATTTCGTTTTCGACGGATTGGGCTGCTGGTCGGGCATCTTGGTCACCGTAGGCACACGTGCGACCAAACCTAGGTCACACTGATCCTCCCATTATTTTTAGTCGCCATCTGAGGCCCTCTTCAGAGGCAGAAATCAGGTGGGCGCTGGGAGCTGGGCACGGGGCGAGAATGGGCGTTGGCACAGGCCTCGTCCCGTGCGTCCTTATTATCCTAACAGTTGATCACGGAGTGCAAGTTTAGTTATTCGGTGAGCGTTCGCGAGCTTGAGGCTACATATGATCAATAAGTGCTCTTGTAATAATTTTCGAGATCGTACGATCACCTTGAATATATATAATTCATCTTGCAGCGAGGCATTGGAGCTGAGTACGGAGTCATGTAGGGCTCGAAGCGCCGTCTTGGCATCGTTGGCCGGTAGGGCTCGCCCCGTCGGATGCGGAGGGAGGAGTCGGGGGAGCGCGCCCTTTTCACGGTTCGCATTTTTTGTACGTTTCGCATTTTTTGTACGTTTCGCACGGTTCGGATTTTTAGAGAGAGATCGCTTGCTGGGGTCGGCCAGTGTTCGCGATCCAGGTTTTTTTATAGAGACGCTCGTCGCCCTCTTCGTGTGGGGCGCGCTCTTGCCCGGAGGCGAGCCGGCAGCACGGGCATGAGCGCGCCAGAGCGGGTGTTAGGGGAGGCCCGCGGATCGCGGTGGGCGAAAAATCGAGTCAAACTCGGGTCCGCTCTTGCCCGGCTGCCGTCGGCGTCTTATCAGCTCGAACGATGTGTTGACCCCGCTGCGAGATGTTGTCAGCTCACCAAAGAGCAGGATAGCGCGGTCGCGCACGTATGCACGCATGCATGCACAACAGAGTGCTCTGCGCGTTTCATATAGAGAGCAAAAAGTCGGTCAATGTTCTTGGCCCGGGGAGCCGAAGATGTTCCGATGGAGTTCGCGCCGAGGGGCGCTGGAGACGACATGAGCACAACACTGAGTATGTGGCTGGGCATCGCCTTCTTTTTTCTGGCGATCATCGCGGTTCTCCTCCAGGCCTGGCTTTGGGGCCCGCGCTTCTGGAACGAAGAAGCCAAGAAGACTCAGGCGCCAAAGGCCTGGTTACGGGTGCACGCACTTGCGGGCTACACCTACGGTCTCATCTACGTCGTCATGATGTGGAACATGCTGCCGCGGCTCTGGGAGTACCAATACGAGCTGCCGGCGCGCACCGTGTTCCACGCGGTCCTGGCGATCACCATCGGTGTCCTGCTGATCTGCAAGATCCTGATCCTGATCTTCTTTCGCCACTTCGAAGAGGCGATGCCGCGTTACGGCTTCGCGCTCCTGCTGTGCACCGTGGTGATGACCGTGCTTTCGGTGCCCTACGCACTGAGAGTTCACGACTTTGACGGCCGCACCACGGACCCCGAGAACATCGAACGGGTGCGCAAGCTGCTGGGCGAGGTCGGCCTGAGTGAGGATGTTAGCGTCGATGAGCTGGTGAGCGCGGAGTCGTTCGATCGCGGCCGGAAGGTGCTCGTGTCGAAGTGCATCACCTGCCACGACATGCGCACGGTGCTGGTCAAGCCGCGTACCGCCAGGGGTTGGTACAGCCTCAACCTGCGCATGCTCGAGAAGCCGGGCGTCTTCGGCGAAGCGCTCGCAGCTGAGGACCTGCCCTACGTCACCGCGTATCTGGTGGCGATCACCCCGGATATCCAGCGCTCGGCGAAGAGCCGGCGCGCGGTCAGCCGCGAGTTGTCGGCGCGCAGTGATCGTGTCGTCGATGCGATGCATGACGCGGAAGTCAGCGCTGGCGCAGTTGATGAGGAGGCCGGCGAAGCACTCCTGCAGACCAAGTGTGTCGAGTGCCACGAGCTCGAGGATGTCGTCGCCCACGGTGGTGACGATGCGGCCGGCTGGCGCTCGGTGATCGCGGCGATGGTCGAAGAGGGTGCAGAGCTCCGCGACGACGAGATCTCTTTGCTCACCAACTACCTCGCCGTGAAGCACCCGGTAAATGCCGAAGATGCGGCGAAGGCCGCGAAGGAGGCCGATGTGGCAGCAGCAGCGGCAGCGGCTGAGGAGGCAGCGGCCGAGGAAGCGGCAGCGGCCGAGGAAGCGGCAGCGGTCGAGACCTCAGAGGGCAACGGAGACACAGCTGAGTCAAAGCCGAAGCCCAAGGCGCGACCCAAACCCAAGGGCGACAGGAAGGCCGGTCGTGTGCTCTTCATGGCGAAGTGCAAGGCCTGTCACGGCGCGGATGGCAAGGGCGACACGATGTTCGGCAGCAAGATCGACATCATCTCGTTGCACCGGACCCGGCGCTCGCGCTCCAAGATCCGCTCGATCACGGCAAATGGGGTGTCAGGGACCAAAATGAAGCCCTACGAGGGCAAACTCTCCGACACCGACCTTGACGACGTGGCAGCCTTCGTCAAAACTCTTCGCTGAGCATGCAGCAGGCGATTGCTCTCCATGCGGATGTCACGGCGGCGATCGCCGAGTTGAGCCTGGCTCAGCCCGGCGATCAGCCCGGCGATGGGGGCAGTGCGGCGCCGGGCTTAGGTCGTTTCACCGTCGCCCGCACCGAGGCGCTCCTGCGCCTGCGCGAGATCCCGCGGGCGCCGTGGGAGTGGACCTGCGGGCTGCTGCGAGCGGCGCTCTCGTTGACCCGCTTCGCTCGCGTGATCGTGACCAGTAGCCTCTCCGAGAACGAGCGCCAGATCGAGTTTCAGTTCGCGGTCCCGGGGGCGACGCTCGAGTCGGCCTTCGAGGGGGTCGGCGAGCTGCTCGCGCTCGCTCTTGAGGCGGTGCCGACGGGTCTGCGCGAGCCGACCCCGGAGGAGGGGCTGATACGTTGGCGAGTGGCGATCGCGACGGCGCTCAATGCCGGCCTTGCGGGCGATCCGACCGAGCTTCGACTGATCACTCCGAGCGGCTCGAGGGTGCTCGGCCGGCGTGAGGGAGGCGTCGCAGAGCACCACGATCCCTACCGTCAGCGCCGCGATCCCGAGCGCTGTCCGCCGGGCTCATTTGTCATCCGTTTGCGCGAGCCACGGCCGAGCTTTGGCCGGCGGTTGGCGTCATTTTTGGCCCTCCGAGGGCGTGCCGAAGATGACATCGAGGCGCTTTGGCGGCAGGCGTTGATCCTTTGGGGCGGCGAAGAGGGCCTGGGGCTTGGCGAGGGCATCGATCTGCAGCGCCGTCTGCCCGGCGATCGCGTGCGCCTCGGTAAACATGCTCTTTGGGGCAGGATGCCAGAACTCGGCGGTCCTTGGCTGGTGCGCGACGGGATCAAGATCCTGGATCTCTCGGCGATCCTCCGCGAGCATGATCTCGACAGCAATTTCTTCGCCGGCTGGATCGACTGTCCAGAGTTGCGACTGACTGCAGATCTGGCGACGGTCGCCAGGGATCAGGCTTTCGAGCTGTTGCTCGCGTGGCTGGGTGATGCTCAGGCCCATTCATTCCCCGGCAACGGCAGCCTGCCGCAGATCGTCTGGCCTAGCGAGGTCGCCCATGTGACGACGGCCTCGGGTCGTCCCGCTCCGATCAAGCAGATCCGTCAGCGGGCCCTGGCGAGCGCGGACTTTCCCTACGAGTGGCCGCATCGCCGGGCGCAGGTGCCAAAGCAGGTGCAAGCGCGGGTCTTTGTGGTCTGGCCCTCGGAGTTGGCGGTTCTCCGCGAGCAGTTGCCAGAGCTGCGACCGGTGCCGCAGCGAAACCTCGGTGCTCAGATGGGTCAGGCGCGCACGGACTTGGGCGGTCTGGCCCGCCGTTCGCTGCCGGAGATCGAGCTCTCGTCGCCGACGATCTCGCTCGATCTCGAGGGCTCGCCGGCGACCGAGGTCAAGCTGCAACTGACGGCCTACGTGCACCGTCAGTCGAGCGCCACAGCGGGCGCGATCATCTTGCTCGCCTACGGTCGTCGGGTCGCTCAAAGCCGCGACGATCCCAAAAATATGCCGGGTGTAACCCTGGTCTGTACGATCGAGGGGGAAGTCGGGATCGACGAGCTTCGGGGGGGCCGAGGAGGGCTCCAGGCGATCCTGGGGCGCTGTCGAGAGGCCCTAGAGGAGGACCGAGAGCGCCTCGTAGGGGCGGCATTTGCCGCGGCGAATCCCTGGGAGATCCCGCTCATTCGCGCGAGCACCCTGGCTGCCGGGCCCGCGACGGTAGGCCTTTGTTTCCGCCGCATCGCCGGGCAACTGACGCTTGGCTTTCGCGAGTGCGAGCTCTCCAAATTGTCGATCGGGACGAGTCGCGGCGGTCAGAGCAAGTGTCTGGCCGACGCCCTGGTCGAGCTTGGTGAGCACGGCGCTGTGGTTGTCGAGCACGAGACGAGGCGCTGGCCCTCGCTCGATCCAGAGGACGCGGACAACTCGGTCTGGAACCTGCACACTCACGGCCGCGAACTCTGTGAGCGAGTGCTCGGCGCCGGTGCGCTGTGGACGATGCCGATCGCTGTGCAGGCTCAGCTGCGACCGCTCGATGCTGCGGACCAGAGGCAGCTCTTGCTCACTCTTGAGGGCTGTAGAGATCACCTCGAGCGGATCAAAAAGCGGCCCCGATCACGGGCGGCTCTGGTCGCTCATCTTTTGGTCGCGCGGGCACTCGGCGAGCGGACGTACGGTCTCGAGGGCGAGGCGCTCTTCATTCGCTACGACCCGCGGGCGCTCTCGGCGAGTGCTCTCATAAGTCTTGACGACATCTCGGCCGCACAGCCGCGGTTGCAGCTCTGTCCGGCTGGGGCTGTGCATCGCGATCTGGCCCAGCCGGTGATCGAGGCCTCGCCGGGCGAGGCTAGGTTGCTGCACCGGCTACTCGATCTATCGCCGGCGCTGCCCCAAGGTGGAGGGGGGAATCAGGTCGCGGCTGTCGATCGCGGTGCTCGTCGGCCGGCGATCCGCAGGCGCTCGCAGGAGCGTGCTCCCCTGGTCACCCTGCCGGTGGTCGATGAGATCGCGGCCGGTGCTCTGCGTATCGACGATCCCGAGTCGCCCGCCGCGATCGCCCTCTGGGCCGGAGGTCTGCACATCGACGACCTGACCCTGCCGGCGCCACTTGATTGCATTGCAGGACGGCTTTGGTTGACCCATGCGGGCATTAAGGCGGGCACTGATCGGCTCGCCGCTCGGCTCCGTGATCTCTCCCGAGAGTTGGTTCGGCGGGCCTTGGATCAGCGTCTCCTGCACGCACCGGGCAGCCGCGAGGCGCAGGCGATCGCGGCCCTGACAGCTCGCCTGCAGGCGGCGGCGGCGGATGAACGCAGCTGGGTCGCGGATCTTTTGCCCTCGCGTTCGACAGGGTTGCCGCGCCAGCAGGTATTGGCGCGCTCGCTCGACCGTCTGCCGCTGCGAAGGCTGCTCGGCAGCGGCTCTGAGCGCCTCACTCAGGTGCTGCGCCAGAGCCTCGGCCGCTCAGTGGTCTTAGAGACAGCTTTTCTTTCGTGGCGAGCTGCCCGGATCCTCGAGGTCCCGCGGGGTTCGAGGGGACACTGGAAGATCGAGCTCGGTCGTCGCGATGCCTGGATCGGGGCGGCGCTCGCCCGCGACGCTTCGCTCGCCCAGACCTTTGATACGGCGGCGTTGATCCTGGTGACGCTCTTTCGCCGAGGCCGCCACGAGGGCATCGACGGCTGTGATCCACTTCGGGAGTCGATCACATTTTACCGTCTCTTGGCATTGGCCTTTGCTCATACTTAAGCGGCATCGAGCGGATTGTGCACGGTGCGACGCGCGTGAATTGCGCGGGCGACATGAGCCTATGGACCACGCTTAGAGGCGGCGGAGGTACCAACCGGACTCGATTTCGCCGCTGTCACAGTCTTCGAAGGCCTGGGTGACGACGGCTTCGTAGACGAAATCAGCGTACTTGATCTGCTTGAAGTTGGCGAGGCCTGGGCTGACGCTCTGCGAGTCGCCGCCGTCAACGCTAAACTTAATGCTGTGCACAGTCAGCGAGTCGCCGCAGCACCAGGAGGCGCCGGTGCTACAGCTGCATTCACGGGCGGAGAGCAGCTCGGTGGTGAGGGTCGCGGGGGTGAGCGTCGGCGGCGGCTCTGGGGAGATCGTCGTGGCGATGATCAGCGGCGCTGCCTGGTCGATGAGCCAGATAACAAAGCTGCGGGAGCGACAGACGTCGTTGACGCTCACAGTCTCGTGGGAGACCCGCAGGCAGGTCTCGTCGGGCACGACGGTCGACGAGCCGAAGTCGAGTTGGTAGGAGAGGTCGGGATCGCAGGAGGCACAGGTATCGTCGGTGCAGCGCTCGACAGTGAACGTGCCGGCCTTGCGCTTGGCAAAGAACTCAAAGGGCACCCCGCAGGTTCCGTAGGTGACGGCGTCCTTGGCGATGCTGACCGCGAAGGGCTCTTCGGCCTCGCAGGCGCCACCCGTGGTGGTGGTGGTGGTGGTGGTCGTCGTCGCATCGGTGGTCGATGTCGAGGTCTCGCCAGTCGACGAGGTAGAGGTCGAAGATCCCGAGGTGGAGGACCCCTGCGAGTCGCTACCGCTGGAATCATCGCCGGAGCAGCCGGCGACCGTGAGGCAGAGCAGGCTGGCGCTGATGATCGCGGGGAGGGAGGGCGTAAAAAAGGCCATTGCAGTGCAGAGACTAGCGCAGGCTGGGTGTCCACAGGGGGCTCTTAGGGCGAGGTCTAGGCCCGGTCGCCAGCCTTGCCACACGTTGCATGCGCAGCGGCCTGCGGCCACACTGCGGCGGCTGTGACGACTCATCGCGACTGGCTGGCCGATCGACCCTTCACCTTAGTCCTGAGCGCAGGCTTTTTTGGATTCTTCGCGCATACCGGGCTGCTCGCCGCGCTGGCGAGTGCTGGTCTCGTGCCGCGGCGGGTGGTGGGCATCTCGGCGGGCGCGTTGGCGGGCGGCTTGTGGGCGGCCGGCTTAGATCCGGCTTCCCTCACGGAGGAGCTTGTCCGTCTCCGGCGCAGCGATTTTTGGGATCCTGGCTTGCCTCTCGGGGGTCTGCTCAAGGGGGATAAATTTGCGGGCAAACTCGACGAACTGCTGGGAGGTTGCGGGGTCCGTAGCTTTGGCGACTGTCGGGTCCCCTTCGCGGCGATCGTGCACGACGTGCTTCGTCGCCGCGCAGAGGTGGTTCGCGAGGGGCCGATGGCACCCGCGATCCAGGCGTCGTGCACGGTTCCGCTGATGTTTAGGCCGGTCATCTCGCCGGGCCGCGGATTGGCTCGCCGGCTCTGGGTCGACGGTGGTGTCAGCGATCGTTACGGCGTCACCGCGCTCGGCAAGGGCGAGCGGGCGCTCTTCCACGCGTTGCCCTCGCGCAGCGCTCGCAGCCGTTTTACTCGCCCTGCGCCTGTGCCGATCGCCAGTCCTTCGCGGCGCGTGATGATCATCCCCGGGCTGCCGCGTGTGTCGCCTTTTCGTTTGCCCTTTGGCCAGGTAGCGCTCGGCGTCGCCTACGACTACACCAGTCGATGGCTCGACGGAGATGCTGCCGTCGATCCTGTTAGCCGCGGGTCATAAACCACCCGGCCTGGAGTCCCGAGCCGTTGCAGGCGTCGTGGCCCTGGGTGATCACGAATGTGAAGTTTGTGCCGCGGTACGTGATCGAGATGTTGCCCAGGTATTCCTCGTAGATCACGCGCACGGTGGTCTCACCGGTGTCGATCGCGAAGGTACCGAGAGAGAGCTGATTGTCGCAGCACCAGAGATCTCGGTCGAGTGCAAATGAGATCACGCAGGTATCGCCGCAATCGCATTGGCTGCGCTGTGTCTCGACCGAGACGCTGAGGTCGCTGAGCACGGGCGGTGCCTCCGGTGTGTGGGCTGCCAGGGCGATCAACGGCGCGGCTGTAGCCGGGTCCTCGCCCTCTTTCCAGAGAGCGAGTGAGCGTGTCTGGCAGGTGCTATCGAAGGTCTTTGTTTCGTGGACGACGGTGATGCATGAACCATCTTTGATCGGTGAGAGAATCGGCCCGTAGTCTTCTGGAAGATCGATGGCGAGTGTCGAGCAATTGCCTATATCACAGGACCCGTTGTCGTCGTTGCAGCGGAGAAATTTGGTGCCTTCGCGGAAGGCGACATAGGTATCGACGAAGTCGCAGACACCTTGAGGGTCGGCTAGGTCGAGCAAATAGGGGCAGTAGGCGTCGCCCGGGCAGGCGAGGGGTTCGAGGCCTGTCGATGTCGCGTCGGTGGTCGAGCTTGTGCCAGTGTCGGTTTCGGAACTGGTGCTCGAGCTGCTGCCTGCCGAGGTGGATCCGGTGGTTTGCATCAGCCAAGTGGGATTGTCTACCGCGCACGCGCAGGTGACCGAGATGACGCTGACAACTACAACCAGACCGAACCAAGAACGCATGGTCAGATCATAGCCGATCGTACAGCGCTTGGATCGGACTTTATATGAGCCTGTCCTTTGTGACATGGCCATTGGGACAGTATTGTGTATTCGAACTTCTGTCCTCGGGGGGGCAACCCTCGGTGGAGTCCTCTTGTTCGGCAGCAAGCGCGACTTTGCGGCGGGCGCTGGCCCAGGCGGCAGCAGCGGCGATCTGGGGATCGGGATCGAGGCAGCCTCGCCGGAGTACTGCGGCCTCCTCGCCCACCGCGGGCCCTTCGCGGTTTCCGAGGGCGAGCAGCGCATTACGTCGCAGATGTCGCCTGGGGATCCGCCGGAGTGCAGTGCCGCGCACCAGGGCTCGCTGCCGTGAGGAGCCGATTTCGGCGATCTTGACCAGGTCGATCGTCCGCGGTCCGCCCGGTGGCGGATCGAGTTTTGCGACCGCGGGTGTGCGGCCCTGACGGTCGCCCGCGTTGTAGGGGCAGACCTCCTGGCAGACGTCGCAGCCGGCGATACGCTCGCCGAGCTTGGCCGCAAGCGTGTCGGCGATGGGCTCGCGCTCTTCGATCGTCAGGTAGGCGATGCAGCGTCTGGGATCGAGGTGGCCGGGGCTGTCAAAGGCGTCTGTGGGGCAGGCGTCGAGGCAGCGGCGACAGCTGCCACAGGCGTCCCAGAGTGCCGTTTGCACGGTATTGGCCGGGCGGCCGCCCGGTGCGTCGCGAAGTGCTGCAGTGGTCATCAGGGCGCCGAGCAGCACGTAGGAGCCGAGGCCGGGCACGATCAGGCAGCCGTGTTTTCCGAGGAATCCGAGGCCCGCGAGGGCGGCGGCGCTTCGCTCGAGCACTGGCTTGGTGTCGACGCAGATCAGCGAATCGGACCCCGGTGCGAGCTCGTGCAGGCGGGCCTGCAGGCCGAGCAGGCGGCCGTGCAGCACGGTGTGGTAGTCGAGGCTCTGGGCGTAGCGGGCGATCGGTCCCGCTTCGCCGTCGTAGGGCACACAGACGACAAGTAGCGTGCGGGCGCCGGGTAGCATCTGCGCCGGGTCCTGGCGGACCTCCCGGGTGCGCTCTAAGAAGCCCATCGAGCCGGCCTTGCCCGCGTCTAAGAAGCGCTCGTAGGTGGCCTTTGCAGGGGCGAAGCCCGGGTGCTCGAGGTCGACCGCGCCCAGGCGGAGGAGCCCTAGGTCTTGGGCGGCCAGGCGGAGGAGTTGGAGGTGCTCCGGGTCGAGGATCGGCGCTTCGATGGGCGGAGGCATGGATGGCATCAGGGTCGGGGCTCGATCTCGAGACGACGCAGCAGATCAAAGACGATCCGCGCGGTCGCCCCCCAAAGCGGCGGCACGTGGATCGTGAACTCGTGGAGTTCGTAGTACTGGCCGCGCCAATCGGCACTGCCGCGGAAGATGTAGCGGCTCGGATCGCTGAGCAGGCGCAGGCTCGGGGTCAGGGTTGCCGCCACCTCGCCCTGATCGACGGGCCCGGGGGCCCAATCGTCGAGTACTCGGGCGACGTAGGGAATGATCATATAGCCGCTCGGTGTCGGCACTGGCGCGAGGCGACCGAGGATGGCGACGCGTTCGCGGTTAAGGCCGACCTCTTCTTCGGCTTCGCGGAGCGCGGTGTCGAGGAGATCGTCGTCGTCGGGTTCGGGCTTGCCGCCCGGGAAGGCGAGCTGACCGGCGTGCTTGCGGAGGTTTTGGGCGCGTTCGATCAGGAGCAGACGCGGGCCCTCTCGGGCGTCGAGCGCCGGCAGTAGCGGCGCGAGAACAGCGGCGAAGCGCAGCGGTTTTGGATCCGGGAGGGGAGCTCCGATCGCATCCAGGCGGGCACCGAGATCGAGTGGCAGATCGTAGGGAGAAGAGGCGGTCACCAGAGGATCGCGATCATGGCACAGAGTGGCGTTGATTCCACTGTCGGTTGCGATCTTGCCTTAGAGATCGCGGACGTAGACGCGGCCGCCCTTGACCACAAGCCTGGGCGAGGAGAGGGCGCTGATGTCGGTGAGGGGGTCGCCGTCGACGACGATCAGGTCGCCGCGAAAACCGGGCGCGAGTTGGCCGACATCGGCGAGCCCGAGCAGCTCCGCGGCGCGGCTGGTAGCGGCGAGGATGGCATCCTCTGGGCTCATGCCGAGGGCGACCATTTCGGCGAGTTCGCGGGCGTTATCGCCGTGGGGAAAAACGCCGGCGTCGGAGCCGTTTGCGATCTTGACCCCGCCCTTGTAGGCGAGGCGGAAGCTCTCTCGCATACGCGGCGCGATCGCCTTGGCTTTGCGGGCGGAGTCGGCCGAGAGTCGACCGGCGTCGGCAGCTTTTTCGACGTAGCGTCCGACGTAGGTGGTGGGCACCAAAAAGACCCCGCGGCGCCGCATTTGGGCGACGGTCGCTCGGTCGAGGATGCTGCCGTGCTCGATGCTGTGCACGCCGGCCGCGACGGCATCGCGGATTCCCTGATTGCCGTGGGCGTGGGCTGCCACCTTGCGCTCGGCGCGATTGGCCTCGTCGACGATCGCCGCGAGCTCCTCTGGGGTCAGCTGGGGTGCGCCGACGCCATCCCCCTGGGAGAGCACACCGCCGGTCGCACACACCTTGATCACGTCGGCGCCGTGCTTGATTTGGTAACGGACGGCCCGCCGGAGCGCAGTGGGGCCATCGGCGATGCCCTCGCGGTAGTCGGGATCGTGGCCGAGTTTTTCGGGGTGCACGCTGTTGCTGTGGTCGCAATGACCGCCCGTAATGCCGATCGAGTAGTTGGCGACGAGCATGCGCGGTCCCGGCAGGCGGCCGCGATCGATGGCATCACGCAGCGAGCGATCCGCGAGCGAGCCGCCGACATTGCGGACCGTCGTGAAGCCGGCGCGGAGGGTTGCCCAGGCATTGGCAGCCCCGCGGAGGGCTCGATCAGCTTCGCCCTCGCGCAGGCTGCGGGTGACCATCTCGGGATACGAACCAGCTGGCTCAGAGAGCAGGTGAGTGTGGGCGTCGATGAGGCCGGGCAGCACGCTGCGGCCGCCGACATCGATCACCTGGGAGCCGCTCGGCGCGGTGATCGTGCCACCGGGTTCGATCGCGGTGATCGTGCCGGTCGCGTCGACAAGGAGGTCGACACCCACGAGCGGGTCGCCGCCGCGGCCGTCGATCAGGCGGGCGTTGCGGATGAGCAGGGCCCTACCTTCGGTGTCACTGTCGAGCGCGATCGGAGGCTCTGCTGCGATCTCGGAGCTGCCGACCGAGCGATCCGGGGGCGTGCAGAGAGCCATTTCGTCCGGGTCTGACGGCGGCGAGATCGGGCCGCGATCACAGGCTCCGATGCAGGCCAAGGAGAGTCCGAGTGCGGCAAATGTGGCGAGGCTCCAGGCGGCGCGCATGGACGAACGATGCCCGATCACTCGGCAAACGACCAGCGCTGTGCGTCGTCGTGGATTCTCCCGTGGATCCTCAAATCGTGCGTCCTGGGGCCCTTGCGCGGACCTGTGCTCAGGCTGCGTGAGCGGCACTTCGAGCACCGGCGTTTGAGTCGTGGGGCGACGGCGGAGCGCCCGGGGAGTGCGAGCCGCCTGTGGGAATCAGCCGCTCTACTACGGCTCGGCGAGCGCGGGTCTGGCTGGGACCTTGGGCGCCGGATGGAGGTCGGCAAAAATCTCGAGAAGATCGATCGCCCGGCTCTCACCGGCGGGCAGATCGGTGGGAAGTTTGACCGGACCGTAGGCGACCCGGCAGAGGCCGATGACCTCGCTGCCAAGGGCCGCGAAGATCCGCTTGACCTCGTGGAATTGTCCGCTGGCCACGGTGATCGTCGCCAGGTTTTGGGTCTCGCTCGGCAACGCCAGGGCGGGATGCACATCGGTCTCGAGCAGTTCGACGAGGTTGTGGATCGCCGGCGCGTAGCCGTCGTCTAGGAGCAACGGTTGATCGCTCGGTAGCGGCGAGTAGGGCCCGGATAGCGCCGCTTGGTAGACCCTCGGCACGCCGTAGCGCGGGTGGGTAAGGCGGTGGAGCAGCGAGCCCTCGGTGGTCCAGAGAAGAAGCCCCGAGACGTCGAGATCGAGACGGCCGATGGGTCGCAGATCGTCGACAAGAGGTGCATCGTCGATGAGCTCGCGGACCGTGGGATGACGGCTGTCGCGGAGGGCCGTGACGACCCCGACGGGCTTGTGTTGGAGCAGATGATAGCGGCTGTAGAGCGTGTGGCTTTGGCCGTCGATGAGCACAACCCGGGGCAGCTCGCTCGGCCTGACCTGCTCTGCAGGATCACGGAGTACGACGTCGTCGACCCCGCGAATGCGGCCGCTGCGGAAAAGCTGGGTCGCTTGGCGACGACTGAGGCCTACGTTGCGCGAGATGAGTCGATCGATTCGGGGCATCGGCGAGCTTTCGCTAATACCGGCTGCGAGCCCGCGGCGCCACCGATTAGATGGACCTCATGCAGCGCACTCGCCATCGCCGATCGCGACCGCAAAGGCGTCGGTCGTATCGAGGTCTCGGAGGTCCTGGTCGCGCATGTTGGAGAAGTCGCTGCGCAGGACGATGTCACCCAGGGCGGCGACCACCTCTGGCTTTGAGATCCGGCTGAAAAAGGCGCGCGGTCCCTCGTGCTCGTCGCGCTCGTCGTGGAAGAGATCGAGGAGGGCGAGCAGCGCATCGCCGGCGCGTTGGGCCGGGATTTTGACGATTTGCCGACCGAAGCGCACGCCGTCCGCATCAAAACCGCCGCCCAGATGCAGCTGGTACTCGGGCACCTGACGACCGCCGCCGATGTGACGGACTGTGCCGTGGAAGCCGATCGCGCCGACGTGGTGTTGGCCGCAGGAATTGGGGCAGCCGGAGATTTTGATGTCGAGATCACGCGCCGCCTCGATGCTCGCCGCTCTTCGTTCGCTCTTTGGATTCTTGAGCACGCGGGTGAGGTTTGACGCCAGGCTCATGCTCGAGGTGACCGCGAGGTTGCAGGTGGTGGCACCGGGGCAGGAGACGATGTCGTGGATCGTATTGGCGCCGGCGTCGGCCAGGCCGATGCGCAGCAGGGCGATGTAGAGGTGGGGCAGGGTCGCGGTACGGACCCAACGAATCATCAAATTTTGTCGGTTACCGGTGCGCAGCGTGCCGTCTGAGAATGTCTCGACGATCTCCGCCAGGGCCCTAAATTGATCGCTCGAGACATCACCGCGGTGCAGCTTAACGGTGACCGTGGCGAAGCCGGATTGCCGCTGGGGATCGACGCAACGCAGCCAGGCCCGGTAGTCGACATCGCCTTCGAGGGCACGCGGGCCCGCAAGTGCCTTGGGCTTGGCAGCGGGAGCGGACTCGTCGGTGGGTAGCTCGATCGCATTGACGAGTCGACCTTGGGCGCGGATTTTCTCGACCTCGTCCTCGTAGGCGGCGATGAAACCCTCGAGTTTGAGCTTTTTCAGCACGTATTTGAGGCGGGCACGGGCTCTGTTGGTGCGGTTGCCGAGGCGTCCGAAGAGGCGCACGATCGCCTCTACGCGGCCGAGTAGCTCGTCCGCGGGCATGAATTCGTGGAGGCGGGTGCCGGGCTTGGGGCTGGTGCTGAGACCCCCGGCGACAAAGACCTCAAAGCCGCGTACGCCCCCGCGTACCTTGGCGCGCAGGCCGATATCGTTGATCGCTGTCTGCGCGTGATCGGCGTGGGTGCAGCCCTCAAAGGCGACCTTAAATTTGCGCGGCAGCAGGGTTGCCCACTCGGCGTGCAGGCAGAGCCTGATGGTTGCCTGCATGTAGGGCGTGACGTCAAAGGGCTCTGTCGGCGAGACCCCGGCGAAGGGGCAGGCGGTGATGTTGCGGACCGTATTGCCGCAGGCCCCGACCGTGGTCACGCCGGCCGCAGCGAAGCGTGCGAGTGCCGTGGCGACGTCGTTCGGCGCGACGTTGTGGAACTGGATGTTTTGCCGGGTGGTGATGTGCCCCAGCTTGCCGGTGGTGAAGGTCTCTGCGACGTCGGCGGCGACCCTCAACGACTCGGCACTCATGATGCCGCCAGGCAGCTTGACGCGGATCATCTGCACGTCGGGCTGGCGCTGGCCGTAGACCCCGCGGGTGAGACGGTAGGAGCGGTAGTCCGCCGCTGAGATTTCACCGCGTTCGAAGGATTCGAGAACGCGGACGAACTCCTCGACGTCTTCAGGGCGGGCGTAGTGGGTGTCGTGGCGAGCTTCTCGAGTCATTATATTATCCTGTGAGTCGCCGGTTAAAATGGATCTTTAACGCACCTTGGGACTCGATGTTGAAAAGAATAGGCATTGGTTGCCCATTCTTCAACGTTTAAAGCCTTGGTTATTAACCAGTAGTTTACTGGTTTATGTGCGAGAGCAGCCCCCTTCGCGGCCCATCGCCCGGAGCACGAGGCGTTGCAACTCCGGGTCGCCGCTCACTTCGACCTCGCCCGTGGGGCCGATCTTGAGCTCCATTGTCGCCGCTCCCTGCCACAGGTTTGGGGCCGCGTAGCGCTCGCTGATGTGGTTCAGGATTTGGTTGGTAGAGCCGATAAAGCGACGCCCGCCGACAACTGGTTCGCGGAGGCGAGCATCGAAGCGGCCGCTCACCAGGGTGTCGAGCGCCGCTTTGAGGCGAGCAAAGCCGGGTCGTGCGAGCGCCTCGTCCCAGGTGTAGCCGGTGAAGACGATCGAACCGAGCCCCAGCGATCGAGCGCCGATGACGAGCGCTGTCAGGGCCTCGATCTGCTCGAGGGGTTCGCCGCCGACGATCGTAAGCCCGTCGATGCCGTGCTCGATCGCGGCATCGCCAAGCTCGCTCAGGATGTCATCTACGGCCAGCGATTGACCGCCGACGGCATCGAAGAGTTCTGGATTGCAGCAGCCGGGGCAGCGCAGCGAGCAGCCTTGGACCCAAAGCGCGAAGCGGCGTCCAGGGCCCTCAGCCTCGGTGATCGCGACGCGATGGGCGATCTGCAGGGTTAGCTGCGGGCGCATCGTGGTTCGATCGACCGCCGCTCGGAGGCAAAGCTCCGGGCTCGCGGGTACCGTTGGCTAGGCTGCGGCCTCTCGCTTCTCTTCGCGCAACCTGATGGTGCTCTCGCACCCTGGGTACTTGCCGCGCTTGCCCCGATAAAATTCGCGGATCAGATCCATGTCTTTGGAGATGTCGCCGCTCGGGGTGACAAAGTTGCCAATGCCGCCCTCGCGCTTGCCGTAGTCCAGATAGCCTAGGGCGATCGGGACCTGGGCGCTGTTGGCGATCCAGTAAAAGCCGGACTTCCAGTGGTCGAGCGCCTTGCGGGTGCCGGAAGGCGGTACTGCGAGGATCATCGCCTCTGATTCGCGCAGGTATAAAGCTGCCTGTTCGACCATGTTGTGCCGGGCGCTGCGCTCGACTGGGATGCCGCCCAGGGCCCGCATCAGCCAGCCCATCGGTCCCTTAAAAAGGGTGTGCTTGCCGAGCCATCGCGGCTTGATGCCGAGTTCGGCAGAGACCGCCAGCATAAAGACGAGATCCCAATTGCTGGTGTGCGGCGCGGCGATGGTGACGAACTTGCGATGGCTGATCGTACCGTGGACTGTCCATCCGTTGAGCTTGAGCCAGGTGCGGGCGAGGAGGCGCTTCATTGTTTCGACTCGTCTTAGAGTGGAGCTTCTTATACCTCTGCAGTGGCTCGGGCCGACAATTGAGAGGCAGAATTGAAGAGGGCCCGCGGCGCAGCGCGAGCCTTTGTTGTCCGACCTCCGTGAGGTGAGACGGGATGCGGGCGGCGATAGAGGTCGCCGCCCGTCCAGGACCTAGGCGCCGAGGATTCTAAACGAAGGCACGTCCAGGCCCGCGTCCTTGTAGTACTTGCGGGCGCCCTCACGGACGAGGGCCTTGAGGTCCTCGGCGTTCCAGGGTTTGGTCACGTACTTCCAGAGCAGCCCCTCGTTGACCCCGCGGATCACCGCGTTGATGTCGGCGTAGCCGGTGAGGAGGATGCGAATGGTCGTCGGATTGATCTCCTTGATGTGGGAGAAGAGTTCGATGCCCGTCATGTTGGGCATGCGTTGATCCGACACCAGCATGTGGATGTCATTGGCCTTGAAGAGCTCGAGTGCCTCCGGACCGCTAGTTGCGGTGTAGATCCGGAAGAGCCCGCGGAAGCTCTCTTCGAGTGTGGTGACGATCGATTTTTCGTCGTCGACGATCAGCAGCCCTAAGCTCGATAGCTTTGAATCGGCCTTGACCTGACCGGTCTTCTTGAAACTTTTCCAACCCATCTGTGGACCTCTCTCCTTACAGGTAGCGGAATGTTGACGAGAAGTGGCGGATGCCCTCAGCCTCGTGGTCGAAGCAGATTCCACGTTTCATGTGGAGTCCCTTCTCTTCGCGCACGGTGCGAATGACGTCTGCGACATACTCAAGATGCTCGAAAGTGTACACCCTGCGGGGGATCGTGAGTCGGCAAAGATCGAGCGCCGGGCGGATGTTTTCGCCGGTATCAGGATCGCGGCCGGTGAGCACTGCGCCGACTTCGACAGCGCGCACTCCCCCCTCTTTGTACAGCTCAGCGCAGAGCAGCTGCGCTGGGAACTCGTCATCGGGGACATGAGTGAAGAATCGACGTGCGTCAATGAACACTGCATGGCCGCCGATCGGCTCGACGACCGGGATCCCGTAGCTCTGCAAAAGCTCGCCTAGGCGCCGGACCTGGCCAATTCGGTAGGCGAGGTAGGTCTCGTCGACGACCTCGCGAAGGCCCTGGGCGAGCATCTCCATGTCGCCGCCCGACATGCCGCCGTAGGTGAAATAGCCCTCGAAGATGATCGCAGGAGTCTTCAGCCGTTCGTAGAGATCTGGGTTGCGGCAGGCGATGAATCCGCCCATCGGTACGATCGCGTCCTTTTTGGCGCTCATCGTGCAGGCGTCGGCGTAGCCCATCATCTCGTGGATGATCTCTGGGATCGACATGTCCTGAAAGCCAGGTTCGCGGAGTTTGATGAAGTACGCGTTCTCGGCGAAGCGAGCTGCGTCGAAAATCAGCGGCAGGCCGTGGGCCGAGGCCAACGCCCGGACGTCGCGGATGTTCTGCATCGACACCGGCTGGCCGCCGCCGGAGTTGCAGGTGATCGTCATCAGGATGTAAGCGATGTGGCGGGCGCCGTACTTCTCGATCACGTCCTCGAGCTTGGAGACGGCGATGTTGCCCTTGAAGGGGTAGTTGCCCTCGGAGGTCTTGCCGGCGTCGATCGTGCAGTCGATCGTGCGGCCCTCGGCGAGTTCGATGTGGGCCTTTGTCGTGTCGAAGTGGGTATTGCCCGGCACGAACATGTGGCGGCGGATGAGCACGTAGTTCAGTACTTGCTCGGCCGCTCGGCCCTGGTGGACCGGGATCGTGTAGGGGAAGCCCATCGTCTCTTGGATTTGCTTTTGCATCTCCTCGAACGAGCGCGAACCGGCGTAGCTCTCGTCGCCGAGCATCGATCGCGAGAGCTGCGATGCCGAGATGGCACCGGTGCCGCTGTCGGTCAGCAGATCGATATAGACGTCGGCTGAGCGCAGACGAAAAACGTTGAGACCCGCCGCCTCGATGCGCTTGAGACGCTCATCGCGGGCCGGCAAGCTGATGGGCTCGATGACCTTCGAGCGGTACGGAATGATCAGGCGTTCCCTATTCCTCATTGAACCTCCGCGACGGCCGCCTGGGTGCCCTCTTGCTCTGACTGATCCGGTTGATCCGGTTGATCCGGTTCGTCCGGTTGAACCGGTTGATCCGGTTCGTCCGGTTCGTCCGGTTGACGGATTGGAATCCGAATGGAGAATACTACTCCAACGCCGTTTTCGTTGGGGTCGACGGCGATCGTGCCGTGGTGCTCGGAGATGATCCTGTAGCTGATCGAGAGGCCTAGACCGGTGCCCTTGCCCACTGGTTTGGTGGTGAAGAAGGGGTCAAAGACCTTTGTGCGTATGTGCTCAGGGATCCCGTGGCCGCTGTCGCGCACGTAGATCTCTACGAAGTCGTCGACCTCACGCGTCGTGACTCCGACTTCGCTGCCAGTCGGTGAGGCATCGATCGCGTTGTTGATCAAATTGAGCACGACCTGGTTGAGCTTGGCGGGGAAGCAGGGGTAGGGGCGGGTGAGGCCGAGGTCGGCGATCAGATTGACCGACTGCTCGCGCGCAGGCTCGCGGAGGATCATCATCGTTTGGCGGATACCCTCGTCGATGTCGGCCTCCTGGAAGCCGGCTTCGTCTAGACGGGAGAAATTGCGGAGGCCGAGCACGATCTCGGCGACCCGGCCGAGGCCGATAAAACTCTCGTCGAGGAGGGTCTGGACCCGCTCCATCAGCTCGACTAAACCGCCCTCCTGCATCGTCTTGGCCTGGCCGACGTAGTCGAAGAACTGGAGCAGGAGCCCGAGGCGATCATCGCCTCGGAGATCATGGAGATCAGCGACCACTTCGCGGACGTCATCGCGGAGTTCGGGATCCGCCTGCAATACCTCGAGGACCGCATCGGCGGCCTGCAGACGATCGCTCTGCGGCGCCTCTTCGTCGGCGAGCCACTCCTGGAGCTGCAAGCGGCGGTGGGCCGAGGCGATGCGTTCGCTGGCCAGGTGAGTGTTGTTGCGGGTGAACGCCAGCGGGTTGTTGATCTCGTGGGCGACACCCGCGGTGAGCTGGCCCAGGCTCGCGAGCTTTTCGCTCTGGACCAGCTGGGCCTGGGTATCTTTGAGCTCGCGGAGGTGATTCTCGAGACCCTCGTAGAGGGCGTTGTTCTCGATGCAGACCGCGGCTTGGCTGGTCAGCGAAGTGGAGAGTTCGGTGGAGAGTTGGTCGAAGGGAATGATGTCGCAACAGAGGTGCGGCGCTTCGCTCTGGCGGTCATCGGAGCCCCGTTTGTTGATCAGCTGGACGACGCCCATGATGCCGCCCTGCTGGTTTTTCATCGGCAGTACCAGCATCGATTGGGTGCGGTAGCCGGTCTGCTTGTCGAAGCCCTTGTTGAACGAGTAGGGCGTGTCCTCGGGGATGATGTAGACGTCGGGGATGTTGAGCGGTTCGCCCGAGCAACCGACGTACCCGGCGACCGTGCGGGTGTTCATCGGCAGGGTGAAGCGGACCAGCGCGGGGGTGTCGATGGAGTCGTTTTGGGCGACGGTGAAGCGCAGCAGTTTGGCGCCGCCGGGCCCGTCTTCGACCAGGAAGAGGGAGCCGGCGTCGGCTCCCGTGAGCTCCCGCAGCGAGTGCAGAATGCGAACCAGAAGGCGCTCGTAGTCCCGCTCTGTCGACAGCGCGACACCGATGCGGTTGAGCTCGTGCACCTGCGCGGAGCGGACCAAGAGCTCGCGCTCGAGGTGCTGGTTTGCACACTCGTAGCTCACCTCTCGGAGGGCACCGCGAAGCGCCCGCGCGAGCAGGCTGGGCGCGGACTTCGGTGGGACGATCGCCGTCAGCAGCGAGTCGGGCAGCGGCCCTGGGTCGAGGGGCCGGTCGCTCAGGATGACGACCCGAAGCGGACTCGGAGTTTCGGCTGAGGCCGCGGCCTGGAGCCCAAGATTACCTGTCTCAAGGAGCAGGTCGTCGCTGAGGAGCACAACCCGCGGCCGGATGAGGTCCCTGTCGGCGAGTTGATCGCGAAGTTCGCCGGGGCTGAGGGCGCGTAGCTCTGCACTCAGGCCGTCGAGAGCCACGAACAGCTCGTGCTCAGCGAATCCGATCGAGTGGAGGATGATCGGGGATTTCGAGGTGTTGACGGCGGAGGCCACGATAAGGTCGGGCTTGCGATTATAGAGAAGCCCCTTGTCAGTTCATACCGGTCCGCATGAGGCAGGCTGAGCAAAGTCGCGCGAGTTGGTTAAGAGCCGGTGTTGCGGATCTCAGGAGCGGGCTTCAACCACAAAAAACCCCTCCGTCGCGGGGTTGCGAGGAGGGTTTTGATGGCGGAGCCTGATCGGCCCGCATCGTAAACATTTGGGTTGTGAGCTGTGGGGCGGGATCAGGAGGCGCGTGAGCCGAGGGCCGCGCGCAGCTGCGGCACGACTTCAGGCATCGCCACCGAGATGATCACTCCGAGGGAGGTCTTGGTCAGGTCGATGGCCAGGCCGAGTCGGTACTTGGAGTCGAGCTCGACGACGGCGATCATCACGTTCTCATCCTCGCCGAGGGTGAAGAGCATCGAGGCGAGCTGATGCGGGATCGGCAGACCGGACTTCTTGATCGAGTCAATGGTCCGCTCGCAGACGACGTTGAAGAGCGCACAGGCCTTGGGTGCGGTGCGAATGCCGGCGATCGACATACCGGACTGCTTGCTAAAGACGTCGGCAGCGGCCATTCCGCCAGCCAGCTGGTCTTCCATTTCCGCGAGGAGCTCGTTGACTTGCTTGAGGTTCATGGTTGCTTCCTTCGTGCGTCCAAAGGGGAGGGGGCTTTGGGTTCTAGGCCCACGTAGAGCCAATCTAGCTCGGCCCAAGGTACGGTGCGCGTTGGCATGAGGCCGCAACAGACGCCCGAGAATCAAAACACGAAAGCGGCCTACGCGTCTAGCCGTGCAGATCGCGCGAAGGGGCTGCGCAGTAGCGCAGGCTGCGTCGTCAGGCCGTCTGCCGCGGGTCTTGCTCTGTGCCGGTGAACGGCCAGCGCGGAACCGAACTCGATGAATGCACGGACGGGAAAAGTTGGCGAAGCGATCGCTCGGGCGATGCTGACCTCAGGGGCGAAGCAGATCGTTCGAAGCAGGCGCTCCTGCCGGCGCATGGCTACCAAGAGCCGACGGTCGACTGGATCGGATCGAAGTGAAAGAGCACCTCGTCGCGGGTCGGTGCAGGCGCTCCTGCCATCGGATCGCCGCTCTCGCAGGTGCCGTTTTCGATGAGCTCTAGAGCCGCGGCGAGCGAGGCCTCGGCGGGCGCTCCGAGTTGGTTTACGAGGTCGTCATCGGCAACGCAGTCGGGGGCCAGGCCGTCGTAGTAGTCGGTCTCGCCGTCGACGTTCACCAGGCGGAAGGTGATCGGGTAGAGGATCTTGTCGCAGAAGTCGAAGGAGCGCATGCCGACTGGTTTGCCGCCGGTGGTGCCACCGATCACGTAGGTGTCGACGTAGGGGCGCACGGAGTTGATCACCAGTTCGCTCGCCGAGAGGGTGCGGCCGGTGGTGATGAAGTAGACGCGTTTGACGTGGAGCGCGTGGCTGAGGCGATTGAGCTTGTAGTTCTCGTTTTCGCCGGAGAGGTCGTCGTTGTACTGGACGTGGTAGGCGATCTCGCGGCTCTTGCTGGCATCACCGGCGATCAGGCTCGCGAGGTGACGCGCGACCGATAGGCGACCGCCGCCGTTGTAGCGAAGATCGACGACCAGTTCGTCGACACCGGCATCGTTGAAACGAGCGACGGCCTCGTCGAGTTCGGGGATCGCGGTGTCGACGAAGGAGGTGAAGTAGAGGTAGCCGATCTTGCGGCCGCCCCGTTGGATCACCGTTGAGGTCGGGACGGTGACGATCTTGATCCAATCGCGGGCGAGCTTGACGTCGCGGACGCCGTCGGTTTCGGCGATCTGGAGGTCGACTGTCACGCCGAGTTCGCGGGGGCCAAACATGTCGCCCCAGAGGCCACCGGCGTCGATCTCTGAGATCGACAGGCGGTTGATCTCGAGGATCTCATCGCCGCGTCGGAGGCCGGCGTCGTCGGCAGGCGAATCTTTGTAGACGAAG
Organism: uncultured Nannocystis sp.; assembly: GCA_964474905.1. Classification (GTDB taxonomy): domain Bacteria; phylum Myxococcota_A; class Polyangia; order Nannocystales; family Nannocystaceae; genus JADJRG01. Next base: position 60,946 of record CAYYUP010000003.1, read on the forward strand.
GAGATCCGGATCTTGCCGTCGTGGTCGCGCTTGTGGCTGAAGCCGTAGCTGATGGTCTTGCCCTTTTCGAAGAGGGCGTTGCTCTGGACCTTGTCGGCGACCCTGCTCCAGTGATCGATCTCGCTGTAACGTAGGTCGGCGAGCACATCCCGGGGCTCCTCGTAACTCGCTAGATCGATGTCGGGCACCTCCTGGTTCCACAGGTAGGAGTGCTTCATGACCTCGAGGACATACGCGTTTTGACTGGGGATGGTGCAATCATCCGGTGGATCGACCATCACCGGATCGGCGCAACCAGCCGCATTGGCCAGGAGCCCGCCGAGCACCAAAGAGATGAACGGGAGCCTCACTAACGACGTCGATACCACCACAGGCAGCGACTATAGCGGAGTTTGGTGAGCTTTGGCCGGCGGCCGTAGGGAACGCTGCCGGGCGACAAGTGACAGTGTTCAAGGCCGCTTTAGGGATTGGAGAGCGCAGGAGGCGCTAGGGTCCATGAGCGATCGTGCATGGGTTCGAGGCTCGCTCTGCGCGGCTTTGGGGGGGTGGTCGTATCCGGGACTTCGATCGGCTACTATCACCGACGGTTTTGCCACGGAGACGGCTTTGAGCGACAGCGAAAACCAGCACAGAGCGATCGACCCGTCGACCGATCCAGCGCGCCTCGGCGTCTTCTCAGGGCTGCCTCCAGCGGCGTGGAGTGACTTGCTCTCGGTTATGGAGATCAAGCGAATTCAGCCCGGGCACGTGTTGATCGAGCAGGGGGCGATCGATCGCGGCATGTACCTCGTCCGCAGCGGACGTCTTGCCGTCCTCGTCGCCGACAAAGATCGAGCCCGCCGGATCGGCACGATCGAGCCGGGCTCTGTCGTCGGTGAGCAGGCGTTGCTCGATGGCAAGCCGCGTTCGGCGACGATCAAGGCGCTCAGCGAGTGCGAGTTGTTGCGTCTCAGCTTTGATGCCTTTCGCGAACTCAACAAGTGCTCGCCGGAGCTCGCGGGGCTCTTTCTCTTTCAGCTCGCGAGGGTGATCTCATTGCGCTTTCGCCGGGTTCAGACCCAGCCCAACATCCCCGAAGAGATGCTGCCCTAGGACGGGCGTTCGAGGTCCGTGCTGCTCTGGCGGCCGGATCTTTGATGCGTGTGCATCTTGGGCGCTGTTTTCCACGGCCTGCGTTGGCGTATGCTCCGGCCCATGGATCTCTCCCCAATTGCGGCTCTTCGCCCGCACTACGAAGACGACCACGGACTGCTGATCCTCGAACTTTCGCACGGCAAGGCGAACGAGATGGGGAGCCCGCAGCTCGATGCCTTTGACGCCCTCTGCGATCTGCTCGAGACCGAGGCCTCGATCTCCTGCCTGTGCACGACCTCGCGGAGATTTAGCAAGCGGGGCACGGCGATTTTTATCGCCGGGGCCAATGTCACCGAGCGTGTTGGCTGGCAGGATGCGCAGGTCAAGGCCCATGTGCGTCGTCAGCGGGCGCTGATGCAGAGGCTCCGACGTCTGCCGCTTTTCACGACGGTCTTGAGCCACGGAGTGACCCTCGGATGGGGCGCGGAATTTGTGCTCACCGCGGATTACGCTCTGGCGACGCCGGCCGCGAGTTTCGCCCTGCCCGAGACCGGCCTAGGGATCCTGCCCGGCGCCCGCGGGACCGCCGAACTCGCGCAGGCGCTCGGACTCGCGCAGGCCTTGCGTCTGGGCTGCACCGGCGAGGCTGTCGACGGCCTCGAGGCCGCCCGTATCGGTCTCGTGCAGGAGGTGGTCGCAGATGTGGATGTAGGTCTCGACCGGGTCCGGGAATTGGCCAAACGGCTGCGTCGTCGCTCACCGACGGCGATCGCGGCCTACAAGCGCGCCCTCCTGGAGGCCCAAGGTGAGGCCGAAGAACGTCGTTTAATGGTAGAGGCGGCGGCCTACGAGCTCTGCGTGGACAGCGGAGAGGCGGCGATCGGCCGGGCGAACTTTGCCGCTATTCGCGCTGGGGAGGCTCCTCCTTGGGGTTCTCGCACCGTCAAATAGCTCGTGGAACAATGTCATCGGCTGTGTGTTGACCTGCGACCGACTTTTTGAGGAGCCGGTATTAGCCGCCGATGGGCCGGCGAGCTGTGGAATAATTCCCGCGGTCAAAGGCGATGCTCGCGGGTTGTGTTGCTGAGGTCCTGCGCTTACCCTCGGTCGCCGGAAAAAGTGCGCTTTGCGCCTGTAGGGACAGCATTGACAGCCACGACGAGCCCGGAAGAGGAAAGCGAAGCGAAGCAGCCCCAGACGATCGCGGGCCGCTATCGAATACGTCGGCTCCTCGGTCGCGGCGGCTTTGGTGCGGTCTACGAGGCCTACGACCAGCTGGAGGAGCGTCTCGTTGCCCTCAAGGTGATCCGCCACGATATAGAGGTAGGCACACAGACTGCCGCGGGCGTGGGTACTGGCTCCGCCCGGCTGCGTTCCCAGCGTCAAGCGCCCTCGTCGAGTTCGCGGCTGCGCAAGACGACCCTCACCGGGCGGACCTTTAGCGATACCAAGGGCGCCGTCGATGACGTGACCGCTCGCTTTAAAGACGAATTTCGTCTGCTCACCCAGCTTCACCACCCGAACCTCGCCGCCGTCTACGATTTTGGCCGCTGCGAGCAGCAGGATTCCTTTTATTTCACTCAAGAGCTGATCCACGGCGAGTCGCTCGGCGAGTTCCTCCGCGGTAAGCCGCGCGAGACGATCGTCGAGATGATCGTGCAGCTCGCGCGGGCTCTCGATTACATCCACACCCTCGGCTTTGTGCACGAGGACATCAAGCCGAGCAATGTGCTTGTGTGCCCGCCAGAGACCGCGAGTGGTGTGCCGCAGGCGAAGATCATCGACTTCGGTTTGGCCCGCATGTTGCGTCGGCCAAACGGTGCGATCGACGATGAACTCGACGAGGTCGAGGTGCACGGCACGCCCGGCTTCTCGGCGCCCGAAAAAATCATCGGTGACGCGACCGACGCTCGCTCCGATATCTACTCCCTGGCGGCGACCCTCTACACCGCCATCCGCGGCCAAAAACCCTTCCCCTCTCGGGACTTTCGCGAGGCGCTGCGCAACCAACGGGATTGGCGACCGGAGCTCGCAGGGGCCGTGCTCGCCGCGGGTGGACCGGTGATCGCCGAGCTCATCGGTCGCATGCTCGAGCCCGATCCAAACAAGCGGCCGCAGAGCGCCCGATCGATCGTGCTCGAGCTGCTCCGCCGTGAAAGTGCGCAGATCCGCAGCCGCCAGGCGAGCGCAGAGGATCGCCGAGAGTTCGCGAGAGTCCTGGTCGAGCACCTGCCCTTTGTCGACAGGGCTGGGTATCTAGACATCCTTCTGACCCGTGCGGTCGAGGTCCTGCGTCCCGAGGTGGCACCCGAGCCGGATCGGCTGCCGCGGGCCGGTCGTCTCCTGCGCACGGTCTTTGTCGAGGCCCCGGAGGGCATGGGCAAGCAGCGCCTGATGGCCGAGGTTCGCCGCGAGGTGCAGCTCGGTGATGGGCTCTTCGTCGAGGCCAACTGTTGGGGCGGAGAGGGTGGAGTCGGACCCTTTGGGCCGGTTGTATTGCAGCTGGCGACGGCGCTCGGCGAGCGCTCCAAGACCCTTCACTGCTACAGCGACCTGGTGAAGGCGGCCCGCGGTCGCCGTCCAAAAGACGCGATCGCCGTCCAACTCATCGAGTTTTTGATCAGCGCCGCCGCCGAGACGCCCTTTGTCCTCCATCTCTCGGATCTCGCCCGCGCTGGCGAGAGCGTGCGCAACCTAGTCGATCACCTGGTGCGGGCGATCGATCACAACGAGGCGAAGATTCTGCTCTGCGTGACGACCGAGCCACACACGCGGCTCCGCGGTGTGCTCGAGGGTCTAGGTCGCGAGCAGCTGGCGGAGGTCTGGAACCTCCGCCCCTTCGCCAGCAACGAGATGTACGCGGTGCTCCAGGGAATCCTCGGCGACGCGGCGCTGCTCGACGAGCTGACGGCGATGCTCGACAAGCTCACCGGCGGTCATCCGCTGAGCTTTCGCGAGACCCTTCGGGTGCTCATCGAAGAGTCGATCCTGGTCCGCGACACCGATTCGTGGATCCTCAGAACCTCGTCGGTGGCGGCGGAGCAGCTGCACAAGAGCCTGGCGCAGCGCTCCGAGGGACGCCTCGACAGCCTCGGCGTCAGCGCCTGGGAGATCGGCAGTACGCTCTTTCTCATCGAGGCGCCGATCGAGGAGCAGCAGCTCGCCGCTCTCTCGGATCTCCGTCGCGAGCGCTTCCGTCGGACGCTCGATCGCCTCGAGAGCGAAGGCCTGGTGGTCCGCAACGCCACGGTCGGATCCAACCTCGTCACTCTGGCCCACGAGTCCGTCCGCGAGGCTGTGCGCCTGCGCTATGGCTCGTCGCTAAACGAGACCCGCCTCGACCTCGCCGAACGCATCGACGAGCTCGAGCAACCGGATGCCAATCTCGTCTATCTGCGGGCACGCCTGCTCGACGATGCCTCGGATGGCCTCGAGTCGGCCGACGAGTTGGAGGAGGCGGCCGAGATCCTCTTCAAGGCGAACCAGCCACAGCTGGCATCGCGGGTGCTCGAGCGGGTGATGACTCGCCTTCGTCGCTTTGGCCGGATCGAGGCCCTGCCGCGGCTGCTCAAGGCCAAGCTGCAGCTCTTAGAGCAGGCCGGCGGCGCCCTCGAAGATCCCCAGCGCGAGGCCGATCACTACCAGGCGGGCATCCTCGTCGCGGAGCTGCTCGGCGATCACCGGGCCCAGTCGCTCTTCTGGCTCGGGCTCGTCGACCGCTTTGTGCTCGACACCACCAGCGATGGCGAGCGAGCGCTCCACCGTCTCGACGAAGCGGCAGCGGCGGCCAAGCTCGCTCGTGATCGGATCTTAGAGCTGCGGATTTCGATCCGCCGAGCCGAGCTCCACCTGAACTCTGGGGACATCGAGCAGGCGGTCGAGCACTCGGGATTGGCGATGAAAATTCTCGACAACGAGGGGGCCAGCGATGGCGAGGTGATGCATATCATCGGTGTGCGGCTGCGCTGCCTCTCGCTGGCCGGGGAGGTCGAGGTCGCGGCCGAACTCCACGATTTTGCGAGGCCGATCGCGGCCCGAGTACCGGTGGTCAACCGCCGTTCCTATCTCTCGGGGATCGCCTTTCTCGCGGTGCTTGGCGGTGCTCCGGAGCGAGCGATCCCAGAGACCCGGCAGGCGATCGAGGAGCTGCGCAGCGCGAATACCACGCGCCTCCTGATCGCACCGCTGCACAACCTCGGAGACCTGCTCCTTCGGACAGATAAATTTGCCCTGGCCGCCGAGACCTTCCGCGAGGCGATCCGCCTGAGCGGCCTGCACGGCTACGACTTCCACGTCAACTTGAACCGCGGCTTCCTGGGCTATACGATCGCTCGCATGGGCGAGGTCGAGGAGGGCGCTGCGATGCTCGCAGAGGCGAAGTCTGGCATGCTGCAGATCCAGGGGGAGCACGTCGGTCGCCAGCAGCTCCGTCTTCTCGACGCAGAGCTCGCCCATCTCCGGGGGCAAAGCCCGCGGGCCCGTCGGGAACTCGAAGAGATGCTCTCGGACTTCGAATCGGCCAAGGAGTTTAGCCTCGCAAATTGGGCGAAGGAGGCTCTGGCGAGGATCGAGCGCGATCGTGGGACGACCTTCATCGAGGCACCGAGCGACCTAGATGAGTCGGAGGTCGCCCCCGATGAAGAGACCGTTCGCACCAAACCCGTGCGATAGTATGGGCGAACGCGCGCCCGTGAAACCTATGTTCCGCCAGCTACCATGCTCAGAACGCTGTAGAAGCCGCGAGACGCCCGTTCTCGGGGGATAGTGCGGAGTATGGAGATGGCGATGGAGAGCGACGGGCGATGATAGGAACGGTGTTAGCCGGTCGCTATCGGATCGACGCGCAGCTCGGTGAGGGCGGCATGGGGGTGGTCTATCGCGGCCATCACCTCCACCTGAAGCGGGACTTTGCGATCAAGGTCTTGCACGCCGACATCACTCGCGACCCCGATATCGCTCGCCGCTTCGAGCGAGAGGCCCAAAGCGCGGCCCGCTTGGAGCACCGCAACTGCATCCAGGTCACCGAGTTCGGCTCGACCGACGAGGGCATGCGCTACATGGTGATGCAGCTGCTCGAGGGCATCGAGCTTCACGAGTTGATCCGCGGTCCGTTAGAGCCGTTGCGTGCTCTCGATCTCTTTTTGCAGATCCTCGCCGGTTTAGAGCATGCCCACGGTCGCGGCGTTGTGCACCGCGATCTCAAGCCGCAAAACGTCTTTGTCAGTCGCGACGGAAACGGCGAAGAGGTGCTCAAGCTCGTCGATTTTGGTATCGCCAAGCTGGTCTCTGGAGAGGGCGCGGGCGAGGCGATGACTCGGGCGGGCATGGTGTTTGGCACGCCGCTGTACATGAGCCCCGAGCAGTGTTTAGGGGTTGAGGTCGACGCTCGCTCCGATCTCTACTCGGCCGGTATCCTGCTCTATCTGATGCTCTCTGGGGCTTTGCCCTTTGTCAGTGATGACCCGGTTGCGGTGATCCGCATGCAGGTCAGCCAGGATCCGGCGCCCTTACCTGAGAGGGTGCCCGAGGACCTAGCGAAGATCGTCTACCGCCTGCTCGCGAAGCAGCGCGAGGATCGTTTTCCAGATGCCAAGACCGTGCGCAAGATACTGCTCGGCTACCGCAAGGGCTTGGCGTCGCGTCTCGCTCGCGGTGAGTCGGCAGCGCAATCGACCCCGCGCCTGTCCACGCATGTTCCGCGGGCCGCCTTTCATACGGCCTTGCCCGACTCGCTAAAGCCCCGTGAGCGTCGCAGCGGGTTGTGGGTGCAGATTGGCGGTCTAGTCGCGGGTGTCGCTGCGATCGCGGTCGTCGCCTTTGTTCTCCTGAGCGGTCAAAAAGTCGAGCCAGAGAGGGCTGATGAGGGCGAGGTCGCAGCGGCGGATCGCGGAGAGCCGGGGGAAAAAGGGGTGGACGAGGCAGACGAGGCCAAAAAGGGTCCGCATGCCGATCAACTGGCGTCGATCGATGCCGCCTTCCGCAACAACGACTACGATCAGGGGGCGCTGCTGCTCGGGTCGTTGCGCGAGGATTTTCCAGAGCATCCGGGCCTGCTTTGGCGTGAGGGCTGGCTCCTCAATTGGCGCGACCAGGATCGCGTGCAGGCGCTCGATCGCTACCGGGCTGCGCTCCTGGGGGATCCTGGGCTCCACGACAACCAGGGATTTGTCAGCGAGTTCACCGCCCTGCTCCGCTATCCAGAGGTCCGGGCCCAGGCCGTTGATCTCGCGATCGAACTCGGCGACCAGGGCCACGAACTCTTGCTCTCCTTTATCAACGACGATGGTGTTCGCCTCGGGTTTACAGAGCGCCATCAAATTCTCGAGGCCCTCGCCGGTGAGGCCGAGATTCTCGCTAGGATCGATCGAAGCCTCTTGTTGCGCCACGACGTCGAGCAGCACCTCGAGGCGCCGCGGCCCTGCGTGGCGCTGACGGATTCCTTAGAGGCGATGCTCGAGGCTCCCGATCCGAGCTACGCCGAGTTGCTGGCCGAGATCAAAGTCCCGAAGGTTTCGGCGGAGGCCTCTGCCAGGGAGAAAACCGCCTGCGCCGATCTGCCCGAGCGCCTCGCCGCGGCTCGTAAGGCGCTGCGATCCAAGAAGAGGCGTAGGCGGCCCAAGAAAAAGAAAAAATCGAAAAAGAGGTGGGGGCATTGAGCGCGCTCAAACCACTGCTACCGCCGTGCTCGGGCCCTGCCAGGCCCCTGATCTTGGCGTCAACCTCACCGTATCGCCGCGAGTTATTGGGGCGCTTGGATCTGCGTTTTGAGGTTGCCGCGCCCAGTTTTGATGAGGCGGCCCATAGCCATCATTTTGCAGAGCTGGGGCCGGAGGAGTTTGCTCTGCACCTCGCCCGAGGCAAGGCGCGCTCCCTCGGCGAGCGCTACCCGCAGGCCTGGATCCTCGCTGCGGATCAGATAGGTGTACTCGGCGGGGTCGATGAGCCGCCCGTCGAACTCTTGCACAAGCCGGGCGATGTCGATGCTGCGATAGCTCAGCTGCTCCGCCTCGCCAATCGCAGCCATCGCCTGATCTCTGGCGTCGTTCTTTATTCGCCGGCGACCGAAGAGATGCACGAGTGGGTCGATCACCAGCGGTTGCGAATGCGGGCCTTTGACCGGGCCGAGGCGGAGGCCTATGTCCGCACTTATCGACCGCTCGACTGCGTAGGCTCCTATCGGATCGAAGATGCCGGGATCAAGCTCTTTGCGGCGATCGAGAGCGTCGACTTCACCGGTATTATTGGCCTGCCCCTGATCGCCGTAGCGGCGCTCCTGCGGCGGGTTGGGCTCTTGTCTGGCGCCGAGTGAGGGCCCTACGAAGGTACTTTTCCTTGGCCTTCACGGAGGATTTCGATGCAATCGTCGGTCATTTTAAGGACCGTCGAAGGATCGGGCCACAGCGGCCCCGAGTTGATCACCACCGACACATCGCGGGAGTAGCGATGCTCGAGAACGTCGGGCTCTTCGAGGTCAAACTCGGCCTCGGCGGGGGTCACCGAGCCGGTTAGCAGCGGCTCGCCCAAGAGCTCGACGAGCATCCGGCAGACCGGGTGATCGGGGATGCGGATGCCGACCTCGTGGTTGCGGTTGTGCATCGTCCGCGGGGTATCGGAGGTCGCCCGCAGGACCAGCGTGTAGGCCCCCGGCAGCATGCGCTTCATCATCCGGTAGAGCTGGGTGCCGAGGTGGGCGTAGCGGGCGATCTCGGCGATGTCGTTGACCATCATGGTCAGCGGTTTGGGGTGTTTTGCGTCGATGCCCTTGAGCTTGCGCAGGCGAGCGATGGCCTTGGGACTCGAGAGCGCACAACCGAAGGCGTAGCCGGTGTCGGTCGGGTAGATGACGACCTGATCGCGGCGCAGAGCGTCGACGACCGGCTGGAGCTTGCGAGGCGCCGGACGCTCGCCGTCGATGTGCACTAGCATCGTAAGGGCCTCAGTGAAGAATCCGCTTAGCGGCGGAAGAGCGAGGTTCCGGTTGAGCGCAGATCTTTGCAGGCTCGCAAAACCCGTGCCTGCATGCTCTGTTCGGCCTTTTTAAGGTAGGAGCGCGGATCGTAGACCTTTTTGCTGCCGACCTCGCCGTCGATCCGAAGCACGCCGTCGTAGTTTTTGAGCATGTGATCGACGATTGGTCGGGTGAATGCGTACTGGGTATCGGTGTCGACGTTCATCTTGATGACGCCGTACTCCAGGGTCTCGTGGATCTCGTGCAGCTCTGAGCCCGAGCCGCCGTGGAAAACTAGGTCGAAGCGTGCCGCATCGCCAAAGGCCTGGGCGACTGCGGCCTGACCGTCGCGGAGGATCGAGGGTCGAAGTTTGACGTTGCCGGGCTTGTAGACCCCGTGCACGTTGCCGAAAGTCGCGGCGAACATGTAGCGGCCGCCATTTTGTGTGGTGATCTCGCGCAGCGCCCGAGCGACCGCGACCATATCCTCGGGCGTCGTGTAGAGCTTTTCGGCCGGCGTATTCTCGTGGTTGACGCCGTCCTCTTCACCGCCGACAACCCCTGCTTCGACCTCGAGGATGATGTCGTTCTTGACGCACTCGGCGAGGAGTTCGCGGGAGATTCTGAGGTTGTCGACGAGCGGCAGCTCAGAGCCGTCGAACATATGCGAAGAAAAAAGGTTTGGTTGGCCCTTGGCCCGGCGCTTTGCGGTCTCGGCGATCAGCGGGCGGAGGAAGGCGTCGACCTTCTTGGGGGCGCAGTGATCGGTGTGCAGGGCGACGTAGACCGGGTAGCGGTCGGCGATGCGGTGCACGTATTCGGCGAGGCAGATGGCGCCCAGGGCAGCGTCTTTGAGGGCTAGGCCAGAGGCAAACTCGCCGCCGCCGGTGCTCACCTGAATGATGCCGTCGGTGCCGGCCTCGGCGAAGGCGGCGATCGTCGCCGAGATCGTCGACGGCGAGGTGATGTTGATCGCCGGATAGGCGAATTTTTTCGCCTTGGCGTTGTCGAGCATCCGGCAGTAGGTGGCGAAGTCGGCGACGGGCATAGAGGTCTCCTTGGCGGAGGACCGCAGGAGCCCGCGGTCCGTACAAGCGGCCATCTACCACGGGGCGTCGCTATCGTCACCCGCGTGTGCTGGCGGATCTACGAGCACACGCGGTGAGGACACGCGGCCCGAAGGTGGCGCAGATCTGCGAGCACAGGCGGGCTCATGCCTGTCGTCGGCGTCGCCAACGGATGAGCGCGTTGATGAACCAGGCCCAGCCGAGTACCGCGAGGATCATCGCGTAGGGGTCGTAGGGAGTGCGCAGGCGGATGTCGCCGAAGAAAATGCCGGCGATGAGGATCGAGCCGAGGATCTGCAGGCCGATGATCGCGAGTTCGGGTCGCGTGCGGATTTGGCGAAGGGCGATGCCCATGCCCAACAGCGAGGGCAGGAGCACAAAGAGCTGGAAGAGCCCGCGGTAGGTGTCGGAGATCGTCAGTACCCAGCGCGAACTCGGTTCTTGATCGGGCCACTGATGGGCGAAGAACCACTGGAGGGCGATGTTGCCGATGGTGTAGCGGAGCTGGCCGATAAAGCCGGTGCGGCGGAAGCACTCGCGACGGAGTTCGCGGTGGATCTCGGGGTCGCCGATGTAGCCGACGAAGCGGATCGACTCGTGGCCCATCGCTGGGTTGAGGCGGGCGACGTGCCGCGGATCGATATGACCGAGGGAGCGCAGGCCGGGCACGCTGACCCGGCGGCCGTTTCGAGTGTTGCGGGTGCGCACGCTTTGCTCGAGCTGGCGCTCGGTCTTGAAGGCCTGGGTGACGATGTTGTGGCAGCGGCCGGCGGTGAGGTTCATGTTCGCCGACTCCGCGACGCCGCCGGCGTAACCAGTGTGTTTGTAAAAACGCCAGCTCGAGAAGAAGAGCGCGCCCACAAGCGGCAGGGCGATCGCGACGATATGCAGCCAGCGGACCCAGGGCAGGCGGCGGCGATTGACGAGCCAGGTCAGCAGCACAAACACGAACCAGATCGCCGACTGCGGGCGGAGCATAAAACAGACGGCCGAGATGAGCCCGGCCGGCAGCGCTCGTTTACCCTCTTGCATCACCCGCACGAGCCAATAGGTCGAGAGCAGCTGAGCGGCCAAGAAGGGCGCCTCGGAGAGGAAGAAGCCGGTATTGGCGATGTTCGGGTACCAGAGCAGCAGGACGATGCCGATCGCCGCGGCCATCCAGTGGCGGGGCAGCACCCGGCAGGCGAGCACGTAGGCGAGGGGCACGGCGACTGCGCTGAAGAACGCGTAACAAACCGCCACCGGCACATAGGGCGCTTTGTTGCCGAAGACTTTAAAGATCAGGGCGATCAGATAATGGGTGCCGAAGGACTGCCAGGCGAGGGGGCGTCGGCCCCAGGTGAAGCCCTCTTCGAGCAGTGTTTTGGCCCGCAGGATGTACTGGCCCATGTCGCTAAAGACATATTGGCCGGGGGGGTGGAGCCAGAGCGCCCAGGCGAGACGGGTCGCCAGTGCCAGCGCGAAGAGGATCGCGACGAGCCTGAAATTCGGCCGGATCCAAGTAGGTGTTGTGGGTGCGGATGAGTCGCTCGCCGGAGTCTCTACTGCCACAGGGGCTGGGTCTCGCGGGGCTGTGCTCGCGGCTGGGGACTGGGGACTCAAGGTCGCGTGAGGGTAGCGCCGCAGGCCGGTGATAGGAAGCCTTCGGTGTCGAGACCGAGAGGGCCTGAGATCTCGCCGGCGATGCAGCGCCGCAGCCAATATCGGTGGCTCCGCGCGTCGTCGTTGTCGTTGTCGTTGTCGTTGTCGTTGTCGTTGTCGTCGTCGCTATCGGCGTTGTCGGGCCAACGGGCGTCGAGGGCAACGGAGAGCCGCCGGAGGTCGTAGGTGGGGCTTTGCAGGAGGAGATCGAGGAAAGTGGCGACTCGGGCGGGGCTGCTGAGTTCGGAAAAGAGGCCTACGAGTGTCGCGCCCGAGACGTTTGCATCGGCTCGCAGCGCCTCGCGCAGGGCGGCACGGAAGGTCGCTTCATCGGCGCGGGCGATCTCATCGACGTGTTGGTCGAGCACCGTCGCCCGCCACATCCGGGCGAGTTCCTGACCGAGAGGCTCTTGTTGGGAGGCTTGGGCGGCTTCGAGCATCGTCGAAATGCCGAGGCCAGGTTCGTTTTCAAAGGCGAAGCAGAGCCCCCTGAAAAGCACGTCGTGCAGCTCTTTGTGGGCGCCGACGGCGAGCGCGAGTGTCGGGCTCCAGCTCGACCAGCGGTATTGGTTTTGACCGAGCAGTACCTGGGAGAGGGCGATGTGTGCGGGGCTCGGTTGGCCGGGCTTTTGGTCGACTAGGCGGAGAAGGAGATCGTGGCGCTGTTCGGGGCTGAGAACGCCTTGAAGGCCGATGAGCCAGAGGGCGAGGTCGAGCGCACGGGGGTCGACGGCCTTGCCGCGCAGGTGACGATCGACGAGGTCGCGGGCGGCAACGATGAGGCCGAAATCGAGGCTCTCACGCCCATTGTGGCGCTGGTGCACGAGCCCCAGTTCGCTGCGATCGAGGCGTTGCAGCTCGCCGTCGTCGCTCGCCCGGACCTGGGCGGCGATCGAGCGCGCGAGGGCGAGGGCCCGCCGCATGTCAAAATCTGGTTTGGGCTCCGCGGGCCTGTCGAAGTCGGGCCCGTGGGGTGCCCCGTCGATGGTGGTCAGCGCTTTGACATCGCCCAGGCGTGCGAGCCAATCGGTCGCCGGACTCGCCCCTGGAGCGCGTCGAAGTGCCTGCCTGAGCAGCTCCTTTCGCAGTGGTGTCGGTCGCTCGGGATCACGGCGTCGGCGGACGTAGAGCTCCCAGGGACAGGGGCTCCAGTGTCGCGCAGACCACCGGTCGCCGGCCCCAAGGGGCGCATCTAGCCAGGGCTCGAAGTGTTTCGAGAGCCGCGCGCACATGGTGTTGCGGCCGAGGGCTTCACCGGGAAAGGGGCAGCGCGAGGGCTCCGGTAGGTGCACCCCGTGGGGCAGGTCGCCGGCCGAATGGCGGATGATCGCGGCGCTAAAGCAGGGGTCTCGTCGCAGCGATGGATCGCGTTTACCGAGACGGGCCAAACGACGCACGAGCGCTGGCGCTGGTATCTCGCTCGTGGGGTCTGGGTCGGCGAGGTTGTGGACGGCGGCGATCGCCAGCGCAACTTCTTGGGCGAGTGGTGATGATGGGCGACGGCTGAGCAGGGCGAGCACCGCAACGGGATCAGGCTTGGCCGCGTAGGCACTGACGAGGGCGCTCTTGAGGCGCTCTGTGGCGATCTCGACGCAGTTCACACAATGCTCCGAGGAGGCCGCGATCCAGTGCCAAATTCCCTCGATTTGGCCGATCAGCGCCAGCGCTTCGCCGACCGGAGCGGCGGCACTCCATCGCGGCAGGAGGTCGAGCGTGCGGTGCTCAAAACCGTGATCATCGAAGCGCCGGGCCGGGTCGTGCTCGCTTCGGGCGACGTCGACAAGTACCCGGGCGTGGCCGGACGCGGGGGTGATCGCGGAGAGCAGGTCGAGCATCCTCCAGCTGCCGTTTGTGGCGGCGAGCATGAGGTAACCCCGCGGATCGACGCTCGCCTTGGCAAAGGAGCGCTCCAGCAGCGGCGTCTCATCTTGCCGGCGGGATAGTTGCTCGGAGCTATCGACATGCTCGTGTAGCCAGGTGCTCGCGTACTCACGAAGTGCACTCTCGTCGTAGATCGGAGCACTCGCTGCGAGCACGCGCAGGGGATCTTCGCTTTGCAGCGCTTTGTAGAGCGTCGCCTCCTCCTGGAGACGCAGCCCGGGCCCCTTGATGCCGACCTGTTCCCAGGGGCAGGGTAGACCGAGTGCTTCGCAGTAGGCCACAAGGTCCTGGAGGCGCTCGCTGTTGGTGTGCACGCCCTCGAATGGCTCGACTCCATCGTCGTACCAAAATCCCTCGTGCAGCTGTGCTGGTTCGCCGCGGCAGGCGAGAGGCAGGCCGACGTCAGTCGCGAGTTCAGAGCAGAAGTCGGCGAATGCCCGGGTGATCTCGGTAACCCGTGAGCGGTCGGAGATATAGAGGTTGTAGCCGATGATCTCGTCATCCTCGGAGATCGCGATCAGCTTGCGAGCGATGATCTTTTTGCGCCGGTCTCGGAGGTAGAGCACCTGCTTATTGGCATCGGCGGCGTTGATCACAGTTGAGGCTGCGTTAAAACCACCGGTGATCGAGAGGCAGGTATCAAAGGGCACACCCATGCGCAGGACTTCTACCGGGTCGCGCTCGATCGCCAAGGAGAAGGGCAGGCCGCCGAGGTGCAAGCTGCGACGCCGCGGCCTGAGCCAAGCGTCGACGGCAAAGCGCTCGCGGGCTCCACGTATCCAGGCCTGATTGGCGGGCAGACTGCTGCGGACATCGCTGCCGGAGGCCTGTGCGTGCAGGATGATGCGCAGGAGTCCGTGGTTTCTCTTGGTCTGCAAATAAAAGCGGATAGCGTCGCGCCAGGCCGGAGTTAGGTGGTCAAAGCTCAGGCCCCAGACCTCCTTGACGAGGCGGCGAAAAATTGCGTCGATCTGGACCTCGTAGGCCTCGCCCAGCAGGACCTGGATCTCTGCGGCGAGGCGTCTTTGGGTACGTCTCGGATCTCCGCCGGCGACCGCCGCATTTTCCAGGCGTTGCAGTCGATGCTCTTGCTCCGGGCGGAGTTCTTCGAGATCTCGCAAATAGGCGAGTTCGCGGAGCTGTGCCCCGTCGCGCTCAAAATCGGCGCGGAGTCGGCGAGAGAGTTCGATCGGTCGGCCAGTTAGGCGAAGGAGATGAACAAAACGATCGAGATCCGCCGCCGCTTGTCGGGCCGCGAAGGGCTGGGTAATTTGGGTTGTTGGATCGATCGGATCCGCTGGGGCCGCCAAGTTTTTCTGTCCGAACAACCATGTTGAAAAGTTTGGAAAACTCGTAGCGCCAGCGCCGGGTGAGGTGGACGCAAGCGCCCGCAGGACTTCATCGGCCTGGGCCGGTCGGCGGGCAAAGAGTGCGAGCGTGATGCCCAGGCGCTCGAGGGCCGCTTCTGCTCCCGCTTTGCCGGCCTTGCGGTGGTGGGCCATCAGGCAGAGCGCGAGCACGCCGAGGTCTCGGCGGGTACCACCTGTGCTCTCGGTCAGGCGTTGCAGGTGGGCTGCGGAGAAGGGCAGGTCGAGGCCCATCGCCGCGTAATGAGGGGCGAGCGTCGTGAACCACTCGGCGTAGGCGAGGGCTGTGGTCGTAGAACCAATGCTGGCGAAGTCGTGAAGCCGGTCGTCTCTAGCGATCGCCTCGACGGTCGCGACTTGGACCCCTGCAGCGACAAAGGTCGCGACCTGTTGATTGACGCCGTCGAGGCGACGCAGACGCAGGACTTCGTCGATGGTCAGGTCGTACTCACCGAGGGCCTCCTGGGCCCCATTAAAGTCACGAAGGGCGCGTTTTACGAGGGTTGGCGTCAACTCGACCGCGCGGGTTCCCTGCCGTGTCACGGGTTCAAAAGCGAGGCCGTAGAGGCCGAAAAAACGGCGATTTAGGGCGCACTGCGCCTCGCTCGGTGCGGGGGCAAGGGTCGCGATCAGGCGCTCGCCGATCGTGCTCACATCGAGGATGAGGTTGCGGATGGGGTCGCGGTTGTGATCGCCGGCTCGCACTGTGCGCTCATCTGCAGGCGGGATTTCGAGGAGGCGGCCGAGGCTCTGTTCGAGGAGACGACGGCGGCTACGTCCCGGCAGGCGTATCGACGAGCGACACTCGTCGAACGCCACAGCCAAGAGTTGCTGGCGGGGTATTGTGCCGGCATGGATCGCCGCGACTAGGGTGCGGAGACGACGATGGGCCCGCCGTCGCCGGTCGCGGCTCTCGTTTTGGAGCCGTCGGTAGCCGTAATCGATCGCCTGCGCCGAGGCCTCTCCCCGGAGCGCGGCGATCAGCGTGCGAACCCGGTTGAAGGTCAACCTATCGTCGTCGTCGTCGTCGTCGTCGTCTTCTTCGAGTTTGGTTGCAGAATTTTGCCGGTCTTCGGAGCGCGTGGCTCCCGAGCCAACGTCGCCGTCTTGGGACTCGGAGGCCCGGAGAAGGGTTGCGAGGTGGGCGAGCTGTTCGCGGGTCTCGGTGAACCACGCCGAGTCGATCTCGCCAAAGCGACGGAAGAGACGGGGCGCCTCGCGGAGGGTGTGCCGGAGCTCTGGCCACTTGCGGAGCGCTCGGAGATCGCGCTGCATCGTCGCCAGCAACGCGGGTCGAAGGATCAGTGGAGGCGTCGCCAGGTCGATGGTCGCGGCGATCGTTGCGGCCGATGGCCAGCCGCGGGCGCAGGCCTGGTAGAGCGCCAAGGGGTCGCGGATCCTCGCCTTGCCCGAGCTGAGGTCAACGATCGCGATGCCCTCCGCCGAGCGCAGCGGTCGACCGCGGAGGCGGCTGAGGAGCACCAGGCGCCGGCGCAGATCCTCGAGCACAGGTTTTGGCTTGGAGCGGGCCATGATCGGGCCCGCGGACGATAACAGGGTGGATTGCTCGATCGCTTTGCGGGGCGGTACAACGGGGCCGATGTCATCGTCCTTGCCGCCGCAGAGCCCTTCTGTTTACGCCGCCCGTCGCCGTCGCATGAGCGAAGCGGTCCGCGCCCCGGTGCTGATCGTCGCGGGTCGCCCGCGGCCGCGCAATTACGCGGCCAACATCCATCGCTTTCGTGCGGACAGCCACTTCCTTTACTTGGCCGGTATCAACCTCGCCGACGCGGTGTTGCTCGGGCACAAGGGCAGCTGGCAGCTCTTCATGATCCCCGTCGCGGATGACGACGCGCTCTGGCACGGCGAGTCTGCGGATGGCGCTGCGATCCAGGCGGCGACCGGCGTCGATCGGGTGCGTGCTCTCGGCGAGCTGGCTTTCGCTGTCGAGGAACTCGGCGGCGGTGCTTCGATCGGCACGATCCCGGCGGTCGATCTCTCGACACGGATCCGTCAGGCCGCGCTGCTCGGGCGATCGTGGGGTCAACACGAGCCTGAAGACGCCGGTCCGGCACCGCTTGGCGAGCGCGACGCGGCGGTCGCCGAGGCGATGATCCAGCTGCGCATGGTCCAAGATACAGGTGCCCTCGAGCACCTGCGCATCGCCGCCTCGGGGACCTACGATGCCCACATCGCCGGCATGGCGGTGACCCGTCCGGGCATCCTCGAGCAGCGTGTGGTCGCGGCGATGGAGGGGGCGATGGCCGCTCGCGGTATGGACACCGCGTACGGGTCGATCGTCAGCGTGCACGGCGAGGTCCTCCACAACACCCACTACCTGAATACGCTCGCCGAGGGAGATCTCCTCCTCTGTGATGCGGGCGCAGAGCACCTCGGCTGGGCCTCTGATGTCACCCGCACCTGGCCGGTGTCAGGGCGTTTCAGCGCGACCCAGCGTGATCTCTACGATGTGGTGCTCGCCGCTCAGGAGGCTGCGATCGCCGCGGTGCGGCCGGGTGCGCGCTACCGCGATCTGCATTTGCTCTCCAGTCGGGTGTTGGCGCAGGGCCTCGTGGACCTGGGCATTCTTCGGGGCCAGGCTGACAGCTTGGTCGAGCGCGGCGCTCACGCTCTCTTCTTTCCCCACGGTCTAGGCCACCTCCTGGGGCTCGATGTGCACGATATGGAGGATCTCGGGGACCGGGCGGGCTACGCCACCGGTCGGGTGCGCAGCGAGCAATTTGGCCTCAAATACCTGCGTCTCGACCGCGATCTGCAGGCCGGCATGCTGGTGACGATCGAGCCCGGATTTTACAACGTGCCGGCAATCCTCCGTAACGAGGCGCTCTGCGGCCCCTTTGATCGCGACGGGAGCCTCAACCGCGAGCGTCTGGCGGCCTTCTCGGACGTGCGCGGAATCCGGATTGAGGATGATGTTCTCTGCACGGAGGGTGTTCCAGAGGTATTGACCGCGGCGATCCCCAAGGCGACCTCGGCGGTCGAGGCAGCGATCGCTCGCTGAGCCGGGTGCCGAGGGGCGAGCGAAGACGGGGGTCGGGAGCCGCGCGGCTGGGTCCCGGGGGGCGGGTGCGCTAATGCGAGGTGCGGCTCCGGGGCTCGAGTCTCACGCTCCACTTCCTTGCGTCGTTGCGTTCCATGCGCGATATGCTCGTGATACGCTGCCGCGAGCGACCTAGGATGGCCCTAACGGGGCACCTGCGCTCCGACTAAGCCTACGGAGTTGGATGACGATGAGAACCAGCAACCGCCTTTTGACATTTGGCATCCTTCTCTTCGCCGTTAGCGGCTGTCAGCGCGACGAGCTCGCCCCCTACGCGTTTCCGCAGCCGGTCGAGGTTGAGTGCGAGATGCCTCCGGGCGGCAACCTCAACGTCGCCTACAGCTGGACCCCCGAGCATAAGTTCGGCGTTGAGCCGCTCTCTTGGTCGGCGGTCGGCTTGCCGCCGGGACTGACGATCGACGAGGACACCGGTGAGATCAGCGGTGTGCCGACAGAGGAGGGCTCCTTCGAACTCGAGATCACCGTGCGCGACTCTTCAGAGCCCGCTCAGGTCAGCGTGATCTCCTGTGGTGCCATCGACATCGCTCCGGCGGGGGTGATCTGCGGCGACCCGGGCCTCCCAGATGCGATCACCGGCGAGGCCTACTCGCACACCCTGACGATGACACCCGGCGTGGGTACCTCGCCCTTCGTCTGGTCGATCACCGGTCTGCCGGCGGGGCTCAGCCTCAACCCGGACACCGGTGAAATCAGCGGCATACCCACCGAAGAGGGCGACTTTGCGGTCAGTGTGATCGCGACCGATGCCACCGGCAAAGAGTTCCCGCAGGACTGCGGCAACCTCTCTGTGTTCCCGCGTCTCGAGGTCGACGGCGACAAACTCCTCATGGTTTTCCCCGACGGTTGTGTCGGTCCAAACGTCACCCTCGACGACCTGATCTCCGACGGAGTGTTGGTCGGCGGCACCACGGATGCCATCGGTTGCCAGTACATCGGTGGCCTCGGCAACGGTAAGTTCCCGGCCGGTGTTTCGATCGACCCCGACGACTGTTCGATCCAGGGCTCTGTCGACTCCGCCGAGAACTTCGGCATGCATGCCTGGATCACGACCTTTAGCCAGGGGCCGGTCAACGCCCACGTGCCCTACTGCGCGGTGCAGGCGAGCCCCGGTAACTACGACGTGACCATGTCCTACATGGGCAGCGACAATACCCTCAAGCCGGGCACGACCCAGCAGATGGGTAGCACTGCAGGCCTCGGCGGCGGCGGTGATCCGCGCATCGACGTCGAGAGCGTCTGCAACGCGCCTGCATGCTTCTACAAGTTCTTCTTCTCGTTCAATACCCTCTCGAAGGATGCGATGGTCACCGCCAACCCCAACGGCAAGTTGGGTATGGGCATGGCCTTCGACGGCTTCTTCCACTCCTTCTCGTTCTCCGACCCGAGTGTCAGCGCAAACATCACCGGCCGTCACTGGGTGGTGAACTTCGACTTCGTCTACTGCATCTCTGATGTCGAAGCAGATTGCGATTCCAAGGACAAGGCGCTCGCGAATGGTGGCACCAACTTCACCCTCGGTGTTGTCGTTCGCCCCTGAGCCCGGGCTCGCCCAGGTCTCAGTTCATCTCTCTTCTCTACCCCTCAGTGGCGAGCGCCAGCCCGAGTCCCTTTGAGTACAGCAGGCGGAGGTCCAAGATCGTCTCTCCGTGACCGCCGGGTCGCACGGGTGATTGATCGCGAGATTGCGCCGATTTGGCACGATCGCTTCGCGCGGTTGATCCTCCGTAATCTGCCTCTAAAGTCAGGTCAGTTTGCCCTCGATCTACACAGCGGTCCGGGGCGGTTGAGTGCGGAGATCCTCCAGCGTCTCGACCCGAGTTCGAAGCTGCTGGCGATCGAGCCCGACGAAAACCTGATCGAGCTGGCCAAGAGCCGGATCCGTCCCGAGTGGCGCAAACGGGTCTATTTTAAGGGAGGCGACCTCTCGGATATCCTCGAGATGGGCGCTGCGACCTACGACTTGGTGGTCGGCAATTTGGTGCTCGGTGCGGGCACGGAGTTAGCACCGGCGATCGGCGAGCTGCTCCGTGTGACCAAGCCCGGGGGCCACGTTCTCGCGACCCTGCCGTTGCAGGGCACCTGGCAGGAGGTCGAGGATATCTTCGCCGAGGTGCTCCGTGACGCCGGGCTCAAACATGCTGTGCGTCGGCTCGAGCGGTTGCGGTCGTTGCGGCCGCCGGCTTCGCTGCTCGGTGATCTCCTGCGGGAGATGAATTGTCCGCCAGACAACTACGTCATCGAGAGCGAACAGCTCCAGATGATTTTCCCGAGCGGCCGCGAGTTTCTCTTTGCGCCGGTGATCGAGCACGGACCGCTGAGTCTGTGGAAGGCGATCATCGGCGATGAGGGATCGCCGCAAGAACTCTTTTGGCGCCTCAAAGAGGCGATCGACGTCTACTACAGCGGTCATGTGCTCGCGGTGACGGTGGTCGCGGGGCTGATCCACGTCCAGATCCCGGACTCGGCGGAGACCGAGCCCCCGCTGGCGGCCCAGTATTGGAGCCACTACCCGGAGCTCGACCGAGTGTGGGGTGGCCTCGCCAGCTCGTTGACCGAGGGTCGGGGCTTGGCTTTTTCAGACGAAGACGTCGACGAGTTTGACCTCGATCTGGATATCGATATCGACGTCGGTTTTGATGAGCCCGAAGCTGCGCCTGAGGTTGCCCCCGAGGCGGAGTTTGACGAGGAGTTCGACGAGGACATGGAGACGGGCGCCTACGCCTATGTCCCGCTCAAAGAGGCCCAGCCTGTCGCTGCAGCGGAGCCTCAAGAGGCATCTGAGGTCGCGCCTAGGTACGACGAAGACCCTGTTGAGAACCATCAGTACGGCCACTCTCACTTCGCCGGAGCCCCGGAGTACGGCGAGTCGGCAGACCCGGATTATTACGGGGCACCGGAGTACGTCGAGGCGGAGTATCTGGAGGCTGAACCCGAGCTACTAGAGGCCGAGCTGCTAGAGGCCGAGCCTGCAGCGGAGGCCGAAGCCGATTTAGGGAGCTTTGACGATGAGGATGAGTCGTCGTTCGCGGGGCTCGCCGATGACGTCAGTGACGACGTACCAAAGAGCAGGTCCGTTGCCAGCTCGATCGCCGCTGCGATCGAGGAGGAACTCGTGAGCTCTCTGCCCGAGTCAGACGATCGCGACGGCGATGCGGCCGACGATACGCTCGATGCGGCTTTCTCGGACGCTCAGGTCGATGCACCGGCAGCAGTCGCTGAGCAAGCGGCGACAGAAGCAGAGGCTCCGTCGATCGACGAGGCCGCTGCCGAGCACGCAACCGGCGAACAACTTTCTGAGTCGAACCCCGAGTCGGACGCGGACACCACCGAGCCCGATGAACGAGCCGAGGCCGAAGAAGCGGTTGTTGAGGAAGCCGAGATCGAGACCGAGGAAGAGTCGAGAGAAGCTGCGGCGGAAGCAGAAACCGGCGAAGAAAAAGCCGGTGAAGAAAAAGCCGGTGAAGAAAAAGCCGGTGAAGAAAAAGCCGGTGAAGAAAAAGCCGGCGAAGAAAAAGCTGGTGAAGAAAAAGCCGGCGAAGAAAAAGTCGCTGACGAGGCAGAGTATCGGGGTGCAGAGAGCGTCGAAGCGGCATCTGAGGCTGAATCGGTGGATCAACACGTAGATCCGGGCGAAGACCAGAGCGAAGACCAGGACGCGGCCGGTCAGCACGAGCGAGAGTCGGGCGAGAGCGAGGACCGTGATGAGGTTTCACAGGCTCCTTCGCAGCTGCCGACACGACGCGCTGCAGGTGGCTTAGGGCTACCGCTTGGCGGCCGCAGCGAGCGGAGTGCGACGTTTCGCGTGCCGAGCTTCTCGCCGCCACCACCGACTCCAGTTCCAGGTGAGTCCGGTCCTGATGTCGCGACGGAGGAGCATGACGACGCAGCCATCACAGCGGATGAGCGCGACGCTCCGTCGGAGACCGAAGATGTCGCAGCCAAGAGTTCCTCGGGCTTGCCGAGCCTGCCGGGTCTACCTGGTTTGCCAACGTTACCCGGCCGTCATGCAGCCAAGCCGGCGCCTGTTTCGTCAGAGGATCGACCAGCTGAGGCTGAGACTGAGGTCGAGAATGAGGCCGAGACTGGGATCGAACCTGATGTAGAGCCTCAACAAGAGCAGGCAGACGCCACCGAGGTCGTTGAGGGTGATGAGCGTGCCGAAGTCGACGAGCCTGCCGAGCGTGCCGAAGTCGACGAGCCTGCCGAGCCTGCCGAGCCTGCCGAGCCTGCCGAGCCTGCCGAGCCTGCCGAAGTCGACGAGCCTGCCGAAGTCGCTGAGCATGCCGAAGTCGACGAGGAGCTCGAGGAGATAGAAGAGCTCGAGGAGCTCGAGGAGCTCGAGGAGATCGACGAGATAGAAGAGCTCGAAGAAGTCGAAGAGCGCGGGCAAGCAGTTGCCGCTCGGCCGCCGCCGCCTCCCAGGCCGCCACCGCCACCGCCTCGCAAGATGAAGCCGCGACCGCTGCTGCCGATCCCTTTCGGGGATCCGCCGAAGAAGCCGAAGAAGTAGGTCGTCGTGCGCCACCTCGCCCTGGTGTTTGTGCTCGTCGCCTGCGAGGGCTCCGTGCCTGCGCAGTCGGCCCAAAGCTGGGAGTCGCCGCCGCATGCCAGCGTCGTCGCAGAGCACAGCGTGCCGCCGCGGATCTCAGAGGCGCCTCCGCCTGTGCGCAAAGACGGCACGCTCTACGCCGAATCAGAGCTGATGGGGACTCGCTTCTCGATCAATCTCTGGCTCGAACCCGGCAAGAGTGCGAGCGACGGAGGGGCTGCGATCCGCGATGCGATCGCCGAGGTCGACCGTATCGAGGGCCTCGCGAGCGAGTGGATCGCCGGTAGCGAACTCTCGCAATTCAGCGCTCGCGCGGGTCTGCAGCCAGCGGAGCTAAGCCCTGATCTCTTCGCGATTCTCGAGCGTTCGCGGGTGATCGCCGAAGCTACGGACGGGGCCTTTGATCCTACCTTCCTGGCGATCGGTGAGCTGTGGACGTTTAAGCCCGGTTCGCGGCCGCCCGCCCAGGCGGCGATCGACGCTCGTCTGGAACTTGTCGATTGGCGAGCGATCGAACTCGATCCGGTCGGCCGTCGCGGGCGTCTAAAAAAGGCCGGTATGAAGGTCGGCTTGGGTGCGATCGCCAAGGGGTACGCCGTCGACCGGGCGTCGGCGTTGCTGCGGCAGCGGGGTTTTGCAAACCACATCGTCGAGGGCGGTGGTGATACCTACGTCTCGGGCAGCAAGGGGGAGCGGACCTGGATGGTGGGCATTCAACGCCCAGAGGGTCCTGGTACCATCGGCGCGCTGCCTCTACGGGATCGCGCCTTGGTCACGAGTGGCGGCTACCAGCGTTTCTTTGAGCACGAGGGCAAGCGTTACGCGCACATCCTCGATCCGCGCAGCGGATGGCCTTTGGATGAGGCTGAGAGTGCGCTCAGCGTGTCCGTAGTCGCGGCAAACGCGGCCGATGCAGACGCCTACTGTACGGCGGTTGCAGTGATGGGACCTGTGCGCGGCATGGCCTTTGTCGAGTCGGAGCCGGGCATCGAGGCGGTGATCATCGATCGCAGTGGTGCCGTGCGGATCTCGGCGGGTCTGCGTGAGATCTATGTGTCAGCGCCCCCTGCGAGATGACGCAGAGAGCGAGGTGCCGCGCCCCTAGTCGTCACAATTCGGCATACACTCGCCGACGGTGCGCCGACGACGATGACCGACTCCGAACAATCTGAGCGAGCGACACGGCCGACCCAGGTCGGAGCGGCGAAGATGGCCCCTGAACCCGCTGCGAGCGGGCGTGACTCGACGTTTATCATCGATATCGAGGATGAGCCCGAGCCCGCCGGTCTCCGCTTGACCGCTGGCAAGCTGGTGCCCGGGACCCGCTACCGCCTCCTCCGCTGGCTCGGAGAGGGCGGCATGGGGGTCGTCTACGAGGCTGAGCACGTCGATATCGAGCGCCGAGTAGCTCTCAAGATCCTGCGCTTTAACCTGAGCCAAGAGCCAGAGATGGCTCAGGTCTTTCGCGACGAGGCGAAGGCCGCGTGCAAGATGGGCGCGACCAACATCGTCGAGATCTACGATTTTGGCGAACTCAGCGACGGTCGCCTCTACTTCGCGATGGAGCCGCTTGACGGTCTTGATCTGGTGCCCGAGAGCGAAGAGTCGTGGATCGAGCCGGCGAAGCTGATCCCGATCCTGCGGCAGATCTGCAAGGGGCTCTCGGCGGCCCACGAGGTGGGTGTGATCCACCGGGATATCAAGCCCGAGAACATCATCATGGTGACCGACAAGAGCGGTCGCGAAGGCATGGTGAAGATCGTCGATTTCGGTATCTCGGCGATGCTCGACGCCGGTCGGCATAAGGCGGGTACCCGCCGGGTTGCCGGAACGCCGCACTACATGGCGCCCGAGCAAATCTCGCGTAAGCCCTTTGATGGCCGCTTAGATATGTACGCCCTGGGCTGCATGGCCTACGAACTGCTGGTAGGTACGACGCCGCATAACGGCGACTCGATGCAGGAGGTCCTGAAAGCCCAGAGAGTGGACGAGGCGAAGCCGCTGCTCGAGGTCCGCCCGGATCGCAAGTTTCCGCCCGCGCTCTGTGCCGCGATCATGCGCTGCCTCCATAAGGACCCGGCCGAGCGTTTTGCCGATATGGATGATCTCGAGGCGGCGCTCTGCGAGGCTCAGATCGCCGCTGGTATCCGCACGGAGTGGGATGACCTGCCCTTGCCTGCGCTCGCCGACGAGGAGCGTTTAGCCCGTCTTCGCCGGCAGATGCCAAACCCGCACGAGGGCAGTCGTCGCCCCTCTTGGCTGTGGCCGGTGGTCGCGGGTCTCTCTGCATTGATAGCTATTTCCGCGGTTAGCTATGCATATATCACGCGGGAGCCGACGA
The DNA here is from genome assembly GCA_964474905.1 of uncultured Nannocystis sp. Classification (GTDB taxonomy): domain Bacteria; phylum Myxococcota_A; class Polyangia; order Nannocystales; family Nannocystaceae; genus JADJRG01. Next base: position 85,896 of record CAYYUP010000003.1, read on the forward strand.
CCGAGGAGCAGCGCCAGGTCGATACACTCACCAATGAGGCTCGGGCGGCGGCGGCGATCAATCACTACGTACTCGCTCCAGAGGACGACCCCGAGGCGACTGCCTACCACCGGGTGCTCTCGCTCGAGGAACTCTCTGGGCCTGCGGCGAGTGGCGGGCGCGAGCGTGCGGGCACCCTGCGGCGCGAGTTTGCCGACACTCTGCTGGCCCTAGGCGATCGTTTTTGGGATATCGAGGGGGCTAGGCCCTTCGCGATCGAATACTACCTCTGGGCTCGTACATTCGATCCCGGGAGCGAGCGGGCGGTCGAGCGCTCATCGGTCTCTGACACCGGCTTCGCGGTCTTCCTCCACAATGCGACGACCGGTGAATTCTCGGCCAATGAGCGTTCGATGATCCGTGTCGCGAGCGCCCTTGGGGACGACAATATCGCCCGTCGTGAGGAGCGCCTGGCGGCGGCCGCTGCAGCCATGAACGACTCTCTGCTCGAGCGCCTAAAGCTGACGACGGCGGGCATCGAACGGGCGACAGGTATCGTGCTTCTGCCCCAGAGGCGCGATGTAGAGCCGGATCCCATCGCCGATCTGGACGCGGGTTCGGATACGGACACAGGTACGGATACGGATACGGATACGGACACGGACACGGACAGCGGCGGCGAAACAGGCACCACAGGCGACGCTGTTGTCGCCAAACCCAAGGGGGGCGGTCGGCCGCGCAAGAAAGTGAAGATAAACAAGGCCAAGCGAGATTCGGTGCAGGCTGCCGAGCTGGCAACGCAGGGGAAAGCGGCGCTCTCTGGCGGTCGGCGTAGCGACGCTCAGAGCCTCTTCAACCAAGCGCTGAGCTTTGATAATCGCAACGGTGTGGCGCTCATGGGCCTCAGTGATATCGCCTTCAATGCAGGCAAGCTCAACGTGGCGCTCAACTATGCAGAGCGGGCGGTTCAGGCCTCCCCTAAGTCAAAGCGCTACCGGATTCACCTCGGCGATGTGTTCTTCCGCCTCAACCGATATCGCGATGCGCTGGTCCACTACGAAGAGGCCAAGAGCCTCGGCCACGCCTCTGCGGATAGCCGAATCGCTAAGGTAAAGGCCAAGCTCGGTTCGGGCTGAGCGGCGGGCTAGAGTGGGCAGGAGTCGGTGATGCGATCGCCATCGGCGAATGGTGCAATGAACTCGGTGGGTGATCACGCGCCTAGCCCTGCCTTAGGGGCCGCGCTATACCCGGGCAGTGGCGAATCAAGACGGTTTAGAGATGGGCGAGCGACGGCCGATAGCCTGGGTATCAGACAAGGTTGAGGTCGTGCCGCATGACGGGGGGCGAGCATTGGTGGCGACTGCATCGATCGCTGCAGGGGAGCGGCTGATCGCGCTGGCCCACGTCTTTGTCGATCTGCCGAGTAAATACACGATCCAGATCCAGGAGCACCTCCACCAGGCGGGCACAGAGGAGGCTGATGATTTTATGAATCACTCCTGTGAGCCGAATGTGAGCATTGATTTTACGACGCTCGAGGTCACCGCGTTGCAACCGATCGACGCCGGCGAACAGGTCACATTTAACTACAATATCTGCGAATGGGATATGCGCGAGCCCTTCGCCTGTGTCTGTGGATCAGAGCATTGCATCGGCGAGATCCGCGGCTTTCGCCATCTCGATGGGCAGCAGCGTCAACGTCTCCTGCCCTGGCTCTCGCCCTATCTCCGGGGTCGTCTCGCGGAAGGCGAAGGCAGCGAAGGCGAAGGCAAAGGCAAAAAGGCGAAGGCAGCGAGGATGCCTGCAAGGTGAGCTGAGGCGGGTTGCTCTCGCCTAGATCCTGCAGAGCGGGTCAGCCTTCGCCTTTAGGCGCCGCAGATGTTCTCGGTGTCAAACTCTGCGCTGTAGTCGACGCCATCGATCGCGAAGCCACGGGTGCGTGCGTACTCGCGGAGGAAGCGGTCGAAGAGCGCGTCGTCGAAGGCATCGCCGGGCCTGTAGCTGCCGAAGCGGTTGTTCATCTCGGTTTGCACGGCCTCGTCGAGTTCGCGGTCATCCATGCGCAGGAGCCCGTCGTCATCGACCTGGGGCTCGCCTCCCACGGATAGCTTGTCGGCGAACATGCGCAGCATCGATGCCAGCGGATCCTCAAATCGTTTGCCGAGCACATCCAGCAGCAGCGCCATGTAAAAGGGCACTCCGGGGATGCCGCCCGAGGCCTCGGTGACCACGGCGGGTCCTTCGACGGCGAGCGCCCGGCCGCCGATCTCCCGGCTTAGCAGCGCATCTAGGGCCTTGGTGTGGAACTCGAGATCGGCCTTGGCGAGGCCGATGAGCCCGTCGCGATAGATGCCCGCATTGAGCGGGTTGCCGCGGTAGGAGATTGTCAGCAGGCGGCAGCCCTGGGCGAGCTGGCCCGCCTCTAGGAGCGCCCGTGTCCAGGTATTGACGATCGCACCACCCATCACAAATTGGGTGGCCACGGCCTCCTCGGGGCTTCCTGGAGCGATCTCGAATTCCATGACTGGGGGCGATTCGTCCTTGTTACTGCGGTCGCCAAAGGTCTTGATGGTGACCGCGCTACCGAGTGGCTTGAGGGCGCTGGTGACGGCTTTTTCGCTGCGCGGATCGAAGGCTCGCGGGGCTGCCAGGGCCCAAATAATGCCGTCGAGAGGGCCGCCCAGATCGTCCTTGATCGCCCGGATTGCCGCCTGGAGAGTTGCCGGGGCGAAGGCGTCAGCGTTTTGCGAGAGGGCGAGGAGGTCGAGTTCGCGGAGGCGACGTTCGATCGCGAGATTGCGGTGAAAGCCAGGCGAGCCGATCTTGCGGATCTTGTTGCGGCTCTCCGGTTGGGGCTGGCCGTCGAGCGAGATGTTAAGGGTGTGTGCCCCCAGGGTCGCACCGAGCACCGAACGAGCAGCGGATCCAAAACCCCCAGAGCCGCCGATCACCAGCCATCGACCGCCCTCTCCTGGAGCTTTCCAGCGACGGGCCTTGAGGGCGCGATCGATGAGCATCTCGCCCGACCGCTGGCTGCCGACCGGGTGGAAATTGGCCGGGAAGATCACGTTGCCCATGGCCGCCATGAAACGGAATTGGAAGTTCGGGAGCGCGAGCAGCATGGCCCAGGCGTGTACCACATTCGTCGTCCAGCCGTTGTTGATGGAGGTCTAGGAGATCTTGGAGGCTGTTAGGATGCGGCCGTCATGCTTCATTTGGCGTCGATCACGGATCCGGCCTGGACTCGGCGGGCCCTCGGAAACATCGATGAGATCCTCCTCGACCACGCGCATTGCGAGAAGAAGGCGGCCTCAATGGCGCTCTCGCTGATCTTCCGCTATCCGGATCGCCCGTCGTTGATGGTGCCGCTCTCACGCCTCGCCCGCGAGGAACTCGCGCATTTCGAGGAGGTCATCGCTGTCATGCGTCGCCGCGGTCTGGAGTTTCGGCGGCAGCTGCCGAGCCCCTACGCCGCTTCGCTGATGAAGTGTGTGCGCCGGGCGGAGCCGCTGCGTTTGCGAGATACCCTGCTCTGTTGCGCGATGATCGAGGCCCGTTCCTGCGAGCGCATGCAGTTGCTGGCGGAGAGCCTGGATGAGCCGACGCTCGCCCGTCTTTACAGTGGTCTGCTCGCTAGCGAGGCCCGTCATTTTAATATCTATGTCGATCTCGCGCGGGGGCTGGATCTCTGGTCCGAGGAGGCGCTGCGTGAGCGCCTCGCCGAGATCGCGGTCCACGAGGCTGGGGTGATCGCCCAGGCACCTGTGGAGCCGCGCATGCACAACTAGGCAGTCGGGGACTGCGCACCCACTTCTTATGTCTGATCAGACAGGTCTTAGAGCCGCCGAGTTGGCAGAGCCCGAGCTTCGGTGAGAGGGCGGGCGTTGGCTGGTGTATGTTCACGGTGATGATCGCCACACCGCGACCCTTTCGTGTCCTGGGAGTCCAGCAGATCGCCGTCGGCGCCCGTGATAAGGGCCAGCTGCGTCACCTCTGGATCGAACTTTTTGGGCTCACGCTCAGCGGCTCCTTTCGCTCGGAGTCGGAGAATGTCGACGAGGACATCGCCGTCGCCGGCATCGGGCCCTTTGCGGTCGAGGTCGATTTGATGGAACCGGTGGATGCTGAGCGCCGGCCCAAGGTGCACGAGCCGGCGCTCAATCACATCGGTTTGTGGATCGATGATTTAGCCGCTGCGGTGACATGGCTTAAGGAGCAGGGTGTGCGATTTACCCCAGGGGGCATGCGTGCGGGCGCTGCGGGGCATGACGTCTGTTTTATCCATCCAAAGGGCAACGAGGTGGCGCCTGTCGGCGGCATGGGTGTGTTGATCGAGCTGGTGCAGGCGCCGCGGACAGTGATCGAAGCCTACGCGACGATCGCCGCCGCGCGCTGATCGGCAGTTGCTCGGCGGCGACGCGGGCGAAATTTTGGACGGCGCCTTGATCAATCGCCGTGGGCGGGGCATAGCCTCCTGATGACCTCGCCGCTGGTCCCGGATATCAAGCCTGTTCCCACCAAGCCGCGAGCGCCGCTCGGCGTCGTCGAACTCGTGTTAGGGGATGGACAGACGGTCAAGGCTGTCGGCGTCGTCTACGGGCTCGAGCACCGCTTGGTGACCGCAGATTTCGAGGCCGAACTCTTTCTCGATCAGTACAACCAACGGCTGCGCGTGCTCAATTATCGGGCCGAGGACGTGGGGCCGTTGGTGATGGCGCTGCGCAGGCTTGCCGACGCCAACGGCTTCGACAAGATCATCGTCATGGCGAGCCACGACGACTGGCAGGGTTTTCTCCGCTTCGGCTACGTGCTTGAGGCGGTGCTCGAGTACTACCACGGGGGCGAAGACGCGTTCATCGTCTCAAAGTTCCGCTCGCAAGAGCGCCTGGGCTCGCCGAACCTCATGGACGAGACCCTGCTGATCGAGCGCATTACCGCGGATGGGGCCATTGCCGCGCCGCGCAGAGAGGTCCCCGAGGGCTACTCGATCCGCCTAGCTCGCCGCGACGACATCTTCTCGCTATTGGGGCTTTACGCCGAGATTTTTGACTCGTATCCGTCACCGCTCAAACACGCGAGCTACCTCGAGCATATCTTTCAAAAAGAGTCGCTCTTTACGGTCTGTATCCACGACGGTTCGGTGGTCGCGGCTGCCAGTGCCGAGTTGATGCCCACCCAGCGCGCGGCCGAGCTGACCGATTGCGCGACGCGACAGGAGGCCCGGGGTAAGGGCTTGATGAGCCACCTTTTGTTGCGCCTCGAGGAGGAACTCTGCCGTCGCGATTATGTCTGCGCTTACACCATGGCGCGGGCCCGCTCTTACGGGATGAATAGCGTTTTTCACAGCCTCGGCTACGAGTACACTGGGCGTCTGATCAACAACTGCGACATCTACGGTGCCTACGAAGATATGAACATCTGGGTCAAGGATCTACGGCCGCTCGCAGAGGAGGTTGTCGCTGTCATCGATGAGACATAGGGATGTTCCGGTTTTCTTCCACCCCCTTCAACTCGGCCATCGGCCGCTTTACGAGTGGTTGTCCGGTGAGTGCATCGCCCATCCCGAGACGCCGTCGCGGGCCGAGAGCATCCTCGCCGCGCTCGCCGAGGATCCGGTGTTTTGTGTGCGCCCCCCAGTCGAGTTCCCGAGCAAGTTGTTGGAGTCGGTGCATGACCCTCGGTTGACGACGCTCTATCAAACGGCTGAGCACGAACTCGTGCCGGGCTCGATGCTCTATCCGTCGGTCTTTCCGAGGTGCTCTCATGTGCAACCGGATCCGCGGGAACTCCAGAAGGCCGGTTATTTTTGCATGGATAGCGCGACGCCATTGGCATCGACGACCTTCGAGGCGGCGGCCTGGAGCGCGGCCACTGCCTCCGAAGCGGCGGCAACACTGGTGAAGGGAGCACCCTTCGCCTACGCGCTCTGTCGACCGCCCGGACACCACGCAGAGCGCGATCTCTTTGGCGGCTATTGCTATTTCAATAACGCAGCGATCGCCGCGGCGGTGCTCGTTGAGCGCGGACCTGTGGCGATCCTCGATATCGATTTTCACCACGGAAACGGCACCCAGGCGCTTTTTTACAGCGATCCTCGGGTATTGGTGATCTCGATTCACGGCGACCCTCGCGAGTTCTATCCCTATTTTGCCGGGACCGCCGACGAGTTGGGCACAGGGGCGGGCGCAGGTTTTAATCTCAACCTGCCGCTGCCGGCTGGCGTCGATGGCCAGGAGTACCTGCGAGTGCTCGACGAGATCGTGCTGCCGCGACTGCGTTCTTTTGATCCTGCAGCGCTGATCCTCGCCGCGGGCTTCGACGCCTACAAGGACGATCCGCTCGGCAAATTTTGTCTCGATACAGGCGATTTTGCGGCGATCGGGGAGCGCATCGGTCGTCTCGGGAAGCCTGTAATAGCGGTCCAAGAGGGGGGCTATTGTACGGAGATGCTCGGCACGAATGCGGTCGCGTTGCTTCGGGGGATCCGCAGCGGGTACTCCTCGTCCGCTGTTTGAGGGCGGCCTCTCGAGGTCCGTTGTGAATGTCCGCTCGCGAGCGTTGGACTAGGGGTGATGGCCCTCGACCCACCACTGCGGCTGGCCGTCGTTGTTGCGACTACCAGCGGCGTAGACCAGGCCGTGTTTATCGACGACGATCGACGCCCCGCGGTCGTAGCCGTCGGTGCCGCTGTCGTGGATTTTCTTCCAGATCGAGGCACCGCCGTCGAGGCTGCGCTTGTAGACCACGGTGTCCTGGTCGGTGCCTTGGCGGAGGATAGTGCCGGTGACGTAGACGCGACCCCAATGGTCGGTGGTCAGGGCACTCACGCTTTGGTCGGTCTCGCCGACGCTCGGGATGGTGATGTCGGTGAGGGACTCTCCATTGTCGGGATAGAGCCAGCGCAGGGACATGATCTTGGGCTCCTCGTGGCTGTATTGCACGGCACCGCCGATGAGTAGGTTGCCGGAGGCACCGACGAGGATCGCCTCGCCGTAGTCGCCGCCCTCGCCGAGGGCAGGCAGTTGCCGCGACCAGGTTGTTGCGCCCTGGGGGGAGCTGAAGCGGGCGGCGATGGCCCGATGCACGGTGCCGTCGTAGGTGGTGCCGGTGAGGTAGAGAGAACCGTCCGCGGCGCTCGCGAGGGTCTTTGCTGTGGCCCATTCGTTGCTCGGAAGATCGAGCGTGTGCTGCCAGCGGAGGTCGAGGGTGTCGTCGGTGCTAGCGATCCAAGCGTTGAGCTTGCTGTCCTCGCGGAGCTCGCCCGCGAGTACGAGATCCTGGCCGACGATCAAGAGGTCGTGAAAGACGCCACGGAATTCGGCGAAGGTTTTGACCGTGAGCGTCGCGCCCGAGGGGGTGAAGGTCGCAAGCCAGGGGCGGGGGCTGTGGCTGAGATCGTTCACGGGCACCACCGAGCCGGCGACAGCGATCCGGCCGTCGGCCATCACCGCGACCGCACGGGCCCGGTAGGCGCCGTCCAGGACGTCGTCTGCGGGGTAGGCGATGTCGAGCTCGAGTTGCCCGTCGAGGGGTTTCATGCAGCGGACGACGGCTTGGGCGAGCGCTCCCTCGGGGTCGAGCGAGCGGCTGCCGGCGGCGATCACCGAGCCTGCGGGGGAGATCGTCAGGTCATCGACAGCGCCGGTGTAGAGCGGCGGCCCGTCGTCGTTCCAGAGAGAGGTACCGCCCTTGGGCAGGTTGAACGAGATCGTTGAGCCCACGCTCGTCTCTTGACCGTTGTTGTCGCGGGCGAGCGCTTGGAGTTCGACGGGCTGTTTTGCGGCGATGTCGTCGATCGTCCAGGCGTAGGTATAGGGGGGGTCTGTGAGGGTGGCGAGCGGCTTGTCGTCGAGCAATAGGGTGATCGACTCGAGCGCACGATCGTCGTGGGCGACGACCTCAATGAGGGCCGTGTGCACGCCCTTGATCGATGTGATCGTGGTGGCATTGCCGTCGATCTTGAGGGCGGAAATCTCGGGGGCTCGGTCGTAGCCGACGTCTTCGCCATCGGCACCGGGCGCCGGCGGTTCGCTGTTGCTGCTGCTGTCGCTGTTGCTGTTGCTGTTGCTGGAGTCGCTGCTGTTGCCACCGGTGGTGATCGTCGTGCCGGGCCAGGTCGTCGCGGATGTATCGGAGTCCCCGTCGGAGTCGGTGCCGGAGTCGGTATCGGTGCCACCGTCGGTACCGCGGGCGCGCAGCTCGTCCCAGGCTTCAGAGGAATAACAACCGCCGCCAGCGATCGAGCTGAGCAGGGAGACGACGATGATCCAGCGATTCATCTGCATCTACACATACCGTTAGCAGAGGGGGAGTGTAACTACAACGATCCAGGGGTGTTGACCCCTGTCTCGCGAGTGTCGGTGGTGAATCGGCCGATTATCGGCCGATTATCGGCCGATAATTGGCCGATTATCGGCTCTGATCGCCCCTAAGCGGGCGCGAGTGTGAACGGGAACGTGAGCGTCATCGACTCGCCGCTCGGCGGCTTGGCGAAGCTCCAAGCGCGGAATTTTTCGTCGAGGCAGCTGTTCATGGTTTCGTCGTTGAGGGTGCTGCCCTCGTCGATCGCTGCGGATTCGACACTGCCATCGGCGGCGATCGTGAAGGCGACGATCACCTTACCTGCGAGCTCGGGGTTCTCGGCGGCCGCCTGCGTATAGCAGTCGAGCACGTCGTCCATGTTGCCCTGCACCGTCTCCTCAAAGAGGGTCTGGCTGAGCTGCTCTTCGGGGGCCTCGCTATCGTCCTCATCGGCGTCGCTGTCGTCGCTCGGGTCGACGTCGTCCGCGGTCTCGACTGGCGGCGCGCTCTCTTCGTCCTTTTTGCAAGCCGGGGCCGAGGCGATGGCGAGGCCTAGGAGGAGGAGCATGCTGCGAGCGCTTGAGGTCATAAAATCGATTTAGCAGAGTTCGAGGGGAATAAGCTGTGCACGATCCTGTGGACAAGCCTGTGAAAGTGCTGTGAGAGCGCAATTCGCGCGCGGGAACGCCCGAAGAGGGATCTCGCCGTGGGGGCTCGTCTGCGGGCAATTGTGAACAAATTGGGACATCTGTGGGCAAATTTGCGCGAGCAACCTTGCCCCAGGTGTTGTCAGCGATCTCCAGATGGAGGCATTCTCACCTCGCCTGAGCCGCAGACGCGTGCTCGCAGGTACCACCACCCCGAGATTGCTATGGCCCAGCAACTCAGCCTCGATGATGTCCGTCGCGCTTGGTCGGCGCGGGACCCTGAACTCGCGAACCTCTTGATCGCACTCTGCGCCGCCTCTGATGAGCGGCCGAAGTCAGCGATTCCAGAGGGCGTGCCGACTTTCCAAAGCTTTGCCGCTGATCTTCGCGGCTGGCGTTTCCGATACAAGTCGCCGCAGGTGCGGGCGCGCTTTCGCATCGATACAATGCGCGCGCTCGAGGCCCAGCAGGAGACGGTACCGATGCCCAGTCGCCTCGGTGCCCACGCGGTTCTGCTCGACCTCTGGGGGCAGGCGCAGCAGCCAGGAGGCGCCTACGAGCGGCAGATGTTGCTGACGGCGATTGCCGGCGTAGCCCTGCGTTTTGGACCTTGGCGTGGGCTCAAGCGGATCTTTAAAGAGGCCGAGGAGTGCGGCGATACGGAGATCCTGGGGGCGCTCTCGGCTCGCTTTGATGCCCAGCTCGCGGCCTCGACCGGCAGCGCCGTGCGCTCTGCTGCGGGTGTGTCTGAGGTGTCCCGCCACACTCTGGCGTACCTCTGCCGCCGGGCCTGGCGGGCGTTGCGACGGCGTGCCGAGGGCTTGCCTGCGAGTTACGCCGATGCGGCTGTCGATTTTCTCCGCTTTTATCCCGAAAATACCCGCTGGAAGCACACCTGGGTCTTCAATCACCTGCTCTATCACGAGAGCGGCAAGTTTAACCGCCGCCGCTTTTACTTCGGTTGGCGCGATCGCAACCTGAACGCGCTGAAGCTCCGGGCCTATCCCGAACTCTGGCGTCGCTCGCCGCGGCCGCTCTTCACCCTCCTCGAGCGGGCGAACTCCGAGCAAGTCCGCGATTACGCGACCAAGGCTCTGACATCCGATTTTCGGGCGATGCTCCGCGACGTCGAGCCCTCCTGGGTGACCCGCCTGGTGGCGGTGGAGTCGGCGACGATCGACCGTTTTGTGATCTGGCTCTTGGGCAATGTTCCGCGCTTTGAGCAATCGGCTTTCCGCGACTTAGGCCTCCACGAGGGCGTGCTCCGCCTGCTCGATTCGGCCGCCGACGAGGCTCGGATCTACGCGGCCGACTACGTGCGCACCCACGCCCGCGACTTGCCGCTCGGGCGTTTGATTCTCCTGGCAAACAACAGCAACGCGGCGGTCCGCAAGCTCGCCGGCGATCTGCTGAGCGACCGAGATCCGCGCAAGGAGGTCGGCCTGGATGCTTGGGGTCGCCTGCTTGGCACCGAGCACGGGCACGAGCTGGCGGTCACGGCCCTGCGCAAGCACTTCGGTGCCCGCGAGCTCAGCCCCGAGTGGTTTAGTGCGCTCTTCCTCGACAGTCGCGATCGCGTCGTCGGCTTTGCCGCCGAGCTGCTGCCCAAGGTGCACACCTACAAGGCGCTCGGCGCCGACTATTTCCGTCGCCTGCTCGACGCTCCAGAGATCGGTCGTCGGGCGACCGACTTCGCCCTCGACGCGGCCAGCCGCTACGCGGTCGGCGATTACCCGGCGGACTTCTGGCGTCGGTTGCTGCTGCGGCCGCACTCGCGGTCGACGATGATCCAGTGGATCCGCGAGGATAAGGTCAAGGCCGATGCCTTGGGCGCCGAGTTTTGGCGCGCGCTCGCCTTCCACCCGGGCTGGGAGGCCGACCCCTGGGCAGAGGAGCTGAGGACCAAGGGGCCGACGTGGGCCCGCGATCTGAGTTTTGACGAAGCGCTCGCCGATCTCGCCTTTGAGCTTTTGGGTGATGTCCGAAAGTTCACCCCCGACAAGCTCGGCTTCGATTGGCTAATGGTCTTGGTCCAGCGAACGGAGCCCCGCTACCACGACTTCGCGACCGAGTACATGATCAAGGCCTTTGTGCCGGCGGATTTTGCCCCGGCTGGTGGCAAAGACGAGAGCGACGCAGAAGAGACCACCGAAGGGGGCGACGCGGTCGACCTCGGCGGCAAGTCCTTCCTCTTCACCGGCAAGCTAAAGACGATGAAGCGGGCCGAGGCCAAGAAAAAGGTCACGACGGCGGGCGGGGCGAATGCCTCGTCGGTCACCGCCAAGCTCGACTTTTTAGTGATCGGCGACGAGGGCTCAGCGCTCTACGGCGAGGGCCGCAAGGGTTCGAAGCAAGTCGCCGGAGAGAAGTTGATCGCCAAGGGTGCGGCGATCAAAATCATCTCGGAGACCGCCTTTTTGCAGATGCTCGCCGGCGGTGAGCGTGAATTTTCCGAGGATGCGGTCGAGGCCGGTTGCGCTCGGCTCTGGCAGATGGCGACCGAGCCCGGCTCCGACGATGCACCGCTCGCCCGTTTTGCCCGCCTCTATGTGCGTCGGCATCACCCCGATATTTCGCTCAAGCTCACCGATCGGCCGGTGGATCCAGGGGCCGAGATGCCCGCGGAGTTCCTGAGTTGGCAGCGCATGGCTCCGCTCTTCGCCGAGCCCAGACAGGTGCTTCGGGAGTTCGCAATCGAGTTTGGGCGCTGGGAATTTGGCCGTTGGTCGCCGCCGATCTTCGAGCTGGTCGCCCTCGCCGAAGGTCCGCACGCAGAGGTGCGCGCCTTCATCGAGGAGGCGCTGCTCGCCGATCCCGACGATGTCGACAGCCGCCGTTTTCGCATCGACCCGGCGCAGCTCAGCGGCGATGCTGTGTACGCGTTTTGTGAGTCGTTGCAGGCGCAGGCGCGGGCGTTGGGCATGGAGCTGATCCGCAGGCACCCGCACCTGGCGAGCCCCGAGGAGCTCTTCCGCTTGAGCGAGAGCCCCGACCGTCAGGTCTGTGCATTTGTCGTTCGCACGCTTTGGTCGCTCTACCGCGATCGCGGCACCACCGAGGGCTGGGTGCCCCCGGCCGCGCCTTTACGGCGGGGTATCGAGAACGAAGAGCAGTCCCAGGGCGGCGGTTCGCCAGTCAAGCCCGAGAAGCTACCGGCGAGTCACCAGGCGCTTCGGGACTTTATGCGACGCATGCTCTTTACGGTGCCGCCTGCGAAGCTACCCGCGGCCTCTGGAGAGGAGCGAGCGCGGGCTCGAGATTCGAGGCAACGGCCGCTTTCGGCGAGGCGCGCCAAGCTGGCCTTGGTCGAGGTGCTCCGCGATTTGGCGATCGAGGAACACGCCTTCGCGTTGCTTGTCGCACCGCTCTTGCACGAATTCATGGGCTCGCGCGGAGCCAGTGAGCGCGCGGCCTGCCTGGTCGCTTTGGTGAGGATCGCCAAGGCCCACGCAGACCTGGACCTGCTCACCAACAAGAATAAGGAGGTTGCCTGATGAGTGTCACAAACCTCTACACCCACCGCGGTGAGATCCGTGGACTCACTTCGCTCGGCGGCACGCTGGCGTTTTGCACGGTGCACGACGAGGGGCAGCCCACTGCGTTGTACCGGATCGACCTCGAGAAGCGGCGCATGCAGGTTGCACCGCTGGTTACCGGTGGTCTTGGTCTGGTTGTCGGCGAGGACAAGCAGGTGTACGTCGCCGGTAGCGACGGCCAGATCTATCATCGGGGCTGGAACAGCGGCGAATTTGAGCCCCTGGGCAAGCCCCTGCCCGGGCCGGCGGCGGCCCTGACGACGCTGAGGCAGGGCCGCCTCGCGGTGATCTGCGGCGACGCGTTGCTGATCATCGCCAGCAAGGACGGCGCTGTTTTGCAGCGCCTGACACTGCCAGAGCCCGGCACTGCGATCGCCAGTGATCCGAGCGGTGCCTGGTTGGCGGTTGGCTGTGCTCGCGGGACCCTCGCGATCTTCGACGGCGAGACCAAGCTCGAGCTGGTCGCAGCCGAGCACAAACAGATCCACGAGGGAGCAGTGACGACGCTGCTCTTTGAGCGCGACGAACTCCGGGTGCTCTCGGGGGGTACCGACGCCAAGATCTATCTGACACACGTGCGCGGTGTTCTCGAGCCCGAGCTTCGGAGCGGCCGCAGCGGTCACGAGGACGCAATGGTCTGCCTGGTCCATGGGCCAGGTAAGAGGACCTACTCCGGCGCCCGCGATGGTGTCATCAAGGTCTGGACCGAGGGACAGGGGCGCTCATCGACCGTCAAGGGTCGGGGGCCCGCGGTGGCGATGACGATGGTCGAGTACAAAGCTCGGCCGCACCTCGCAGTCGCCTTTGACGACGCTTCGATCGGCATCTACGCCGTCGATGCCAAGGGCAAGCCCGGTGATCTCGAGCTGGTGGTCAAGGGGGCCGCCGGTTGGGCGAAGAACGAGCGCAAGGAGCGGGATCCCAAGGTCCGCGAGAAGTCGCTGCGAATCGTCGCCAAGTGGAACGACTCGATGGCGATCGAGCACCTCGGGTGGGTCGCGGAGAACGATCCGGATCACGCGCTCAAAGCCTTTGCTACCGAGTTGCTCGGAGCTAGCGGCAACGCGAGGGCGGTCAAGCCCTTGGCCTCGCTGCTCTGCGCCTCCGAGGAGGCGGTCCGCCTCGAGGCGCTCGCGGGTCTGCGCGCGCTCGAGGGGCAGACCTCGTTGCGACCGCTGCGACTCGCGCTCTCGGCCGGGCATCGCGATATCGGTGTGGTCGCGATCCAGGCGCTTGTGGTTCTGGCGAAGGCTGATGACATCGCTCTCGATCGCCTGATCGAGGCGCTCAGCGATGATCCCAGCGAGGTTCGCGTGGCCGCGTTGCTCGCTCTCGAGACTCTCTACGCATCGACGAGCCCGCAGGCGCCGTTGCTCGGCCTGCGATCGAGCAAGTCCGACATCAGGAGGCTCGCGCTCATCCGATGTTGGCAGCGCTCGTTGGTCTCGCGTCCCGAGGTGCAGGCGGCGCTGCGTCGTTACTCCGCCGATCCAGACGCGGGTGTGCGCAAGACAGCTTTTCAGGTGAGCCTGCTCGCCCGGCCGAAGCTCGCGGCGGCGTTGCGGGCTGCAGATCCACAGCTCCATCGCCAGCTGCACGAGATCGAGTCGGCGTCGACGCCGAGCTTCGATCTCGAGGTCAAGTCGTCGATCAAAAACTGGGCGAAGCGGGCGATCTCAACGGTCATGTCGGCGCTGGCAGGCAGGGGCGAAGAGGAGGGGGCCGCTAAAAAGCTGCCGAAGGTCAAAAAGGTCGCAGCGAACTCGGTCAGCGAGGACGACAAGCGTCCGTTGCTCGAGGCGATGGCGAGCCGCGCTCTCGACACCTGTCTCGCAGGTACTCGGGGGCTGGCGCTACTCGGCGATCCGCGGGCGCTTGGCACTCTTCTGCAGCTCAGCCGCGAGCGCGACGGCAAGGTCCGGGTTGCGGTCTGCAAGTCGTTGCAGTCCCTCGGCGATCCGCGCGGTGCGGCCCGACTTCGCCTTCTGTTGCGCGACGACGAGGCTAGCGTCCGCGATGCGGCCTTCTCGGCGCTGGTCAAGCTAAACGCTGGTGAGCCGCTGGTGATCGCCGAGGCGGGCCTGCTCGCCGAAAAGGAGGACGTGCGCAGGCGCGGGCTCGATCTCCTGGTCAAGGAGCTGCGCGCCGCCCATAAGCGCGGCAAAACGGGAGACGCTGCGGCGATCGAACTGCTCGAGCGTGCGCTCAGCGATGCCGGTGCGAGCGTGCGAACCGAGGCCTTTAAGGCGGCGCTAAACCTCGACATCGGCGGCGGCGGGGTGGCCTCGTTGCGCTTCGCCCTGCGCTCGCGTCGCGGCGATATCCGCCGTGAGGTGCTCGGCGAAGTAATCGCTCAGATCGAGCAGGGATGGGCCTGGGAGCTGCTCCTAGAGTTATTCGCGGATCCAAAAGCAAAGGTCCGTATGGAGGCCTTTGAGTTTGCCATGAAGCGCACCCGAGGCATCGGCGAAGAGCCCCTGCGGGCGGCGCTCAGCGGTCCCTATCCGGATCTGCGCCTGGCCGCCACCGAGATCCTGAGCAAGCGCCGGGCGCCGGGTGTGCAGGAACTGCTGGCGACTGCGACCCGCGATGATGACGAGGGCGTGCGCCGTCTGGCGATCGATGCTCTCCTGGTCAATGAGGCAGATGAGGCCTTGGTCGCGGCGATGTCGAGCCCGCATGCCGACGTCGTCGTTCGGGCTGCGGCGGCGCGGGCTGTGCACGGGGATCCGCGGGCGCTCGGGGCCCTGCTCAATGTTATCGGCGAAGAGGAGCCGAAGGTGCCCGCTTTGCAGACGAGTTGGCGCGATCGGGCTGTTGCGGGCCTGGGCGGGCTCGCCGAACTCGCAGAGCCCGGGGCCAAGTCGGCGATTGGGCCGCTGCTCGAGCATAAGGACGCGAAGATCCGAGTGGCCGCGATCAAGGCGTTTGCGGCCTGTACTCGCCCGGCCGATCCCGACGGCGGCATCGAGGCGCTCCAGGCTGCACTCGCCCACAGCGACGTTGCAGTGGCGACGGGCGCCGCCTATGGGCTCGCGTTTTGCGGACAGTTCACGGGCGGATCGCATGTTTTCTCAGCCAAGGATCTGGGCTCCGAGGCGATGCTCGCAGCACTCGCGCTCGGCGAGCGGGCGCACGACATCTCGATGTCCTTCCTCGACCATCGCCGCGATGCGATTCGCGACAGGGCGATGCTCCTGTTGCTGCTCCAGGAACTCGCCGAGGCCGATGGTGTGCCCGATCGCAGCCTCGCGGCGCTCTCGGCCGCGAACCCCAGGGTGCGGCTGGCGGCGGCCCAGGCTCTCGAGAATTTTGCCGAGCGCGAGGCGTTTTTTAGCTTCGTCGTCCGTCAGGTCAACGACCGTGGCGAGGGTCATGCTGCGTGGACGATTTCAGCCGATGTCATCGGCCTGCTTGCCGAGGCGATTACCTTCGGTGATGAGCACGGCAACCCGCAGTTTAAGGTCCGGGCCGCGCGTCTGCTCGATACCCTCGCAGAGGACAAGCAGGAGGCCTTTGATCGCAGCTGGCGGATCTTTTTAGAGCGCTTTGGATCGACCTTGGGTGCGGTCAAGGCTCGGGCGGTAAAACGGCCGCAAACGCCATCTGTCTACGCTCCTGAAGAGCTTCGGGCACTGGTCTTTGGCGCTTACGCGGGTCTCTCGCGGCTCTCCGGTGGTGCCTCTGAGGCGCGCATCCGGCAGACCTCGATCGCCCGCTTGGTGGCGGTTGCGCAGCAGGGGTTTGCGCCGAGCCGAGCTGTCATTGCGGTGCTCGTGCCGGCCCTCGGAGATGGTCAAGCGGCGGTGCGAGGGCTCGCCTTCGAGAGCTTGCGAGGGCTCGGCATGCCGGCGGCAGAGCTGGCGACCGAGGCCATTGGCGCAGGTCAGCGCGATGTCGGTGGCCAGGGTCTCGATTTGCTCGCCCGCAGCGGTGATGAGGGCGGCGGTGTTTCGGTCTTAGAAGAAGTGATCCGCGAGAACAGCGACGGCCTCGAGTTTGAGGCTGCACGTCTGCTCGCGGCCTTCCGGGCGGGCCTGGGCGGTGAGGCTGCCGGGGCCGACGAAAAGAACGAAGAGAAGGAAAAAAAGAAAAAGAAGCTCGATGCGGCTTGGGTCGCGGTGCATCGGCTCGGGCTCGCCGCTCGCTCTGAGCGTCTGCGCAGCGAGTCGGTTTCGGGTCTCGCGAGTGCTTACGAAGACGGTGGTGTCGGTCCGGCTGCGGACGGACTTCGGGTTGCGCTCGGCTCTAAGTACCGCGAGTTGCGGGTGGCCGCGGGCGGGCTCCTGGCGGAGCGCAAGGATGCGGCTTGTTTTGATGTGCTCGTCGAGATGCTCGCAGGGGAGACCCGCAGCGAGCAGAAGGGCGCGATCCGGGCGCTGCATCGTCTCGGTGATGCACGGGCCGCGGACGCCTTCCTCGATCGCATCGATAACGACGCCTCGGGCACCGCAGGCGTCGCCGATCTGCTGATGGCGGCGGGGGCTTTGCGCTTACCGGCGACGACGGATCGCCTGCTCACTCACCTGGAGTGGAGCGAGCGACGTGCTGCGGTCTCCGTCGCGGTGCAGAGTTGCAGTGGCTACGACCAGAAGATCGAAGACCCCGAGGACGAGGGCAGGCGCGGTAGCCCCGGTTGGGAGCAGCGTCAGCACCCGCGTCACGACGGCATCCTGGTCCGTTTACTCGACGCGTTGCGGCAACTCGGTGAGGATGGCTTGCTCGCGGATCTGCTGCCGGCGGCGACCTGGGCCCGTGGAAGCGAGCTCGATGCAGCACTCGCACCGCTCGTCGCTCACGCAAAGGCCGATCTTCGCAATCGGGCGATCAGCGCCTACTCCTGGCGTTTGCGCCGTCGTGGGGCGGATCCTGAACCGCTGATC
Source organism: uncultured Nannocystis sp. (assembly GCA_964474905.1). Classification (GTDB taxonomy): domain Bacteria; phylum Myxococcota_A; class Polyangia; order Nannocystales; family Nannocystaceae; genus JADJRG01. The sequence goes on from CAYYUP010000003.1 coordinate 103,242, forward strand.
CAAGCGTTGACGGGCGGCGATCCGCAGAGCCTCTTTTTGGCGGCCGAGGGCCTTGCGCTCGCCGGTCGTGCGGAGGGCATTTCGGCGCTGCTGGCGGGTGTCGATTTGCTGCCCGAAATGAAGATGCGCAAGCGGGCCGTCTTGGCGCTTGGTCACCTTGCCGACGCTCGGGCCCTCGATGTGCTGCTGGGTTTGGCGGGCGAAGAGGACCACGCCCTTCAGGAGCAGGCCGCCGAGGCGCTCGGTCATCTTCGCGAGGCCGCACCGGATCGCGCCGACAAGGTCTTTGCGGTCCTCAAGCGTCTGGCTTGCACGTCGGCGATGGGGGTCGCCAGGCAGGCGCTCACCGGGCTGCGTTACTTTGGCGGTCGCGATGCCTGGGCGCTGATTCGGGGGGCCGCGGGCGCCGACGATGTGCGCCTGCGTGAGCGCGCAGCCGAACTGCTCCGCCATGACGATACGCCCGAAACTCGTGAACTGCTCGTGGAGCTGCTGCGAAGCGAGCGCAATCCAAGGGTCGTGCGGGCGGCAGGTCGGAGCCTGCGGCTGATCTACGGCGACGACTCGGTCGAGCCGGATTACGCTTTCCTCGAGGCTGCAAAGCCGCTGGATCTACAGGCCGATCTGCTCGCTCGCCTCCGCGAACGCGGCGATCCGCAGCGGGTTCTCGCGATCCTGCCAAAGGTCCAAAACGCGGACCTGCGACCGCCGCTCGTCGCCATCCTGACCGCACGCACGCCGCTGCCGATCGAGGCTGCGGTTGCCAGCCTCCAGAGCAGCCGCGAGCTGACGGTTGCTGTTGCTGCGCGGATTCTCGGCTGCGCTGGCAGGGACCTGCCGGCAGCGGGAGGCAAGGCGCTCTCCCAGACCGGCAAGCGCTGGGCTTTGGCCTGGGCGCAGGAGATGGCGCGCGTCAACGGTACGCTCGCACTCAACGCTCCTGTGGGGGACGACGAGGGGGAGCCCGGCGAGGTCGCTCATGTCACCAACTTCGGAATCGACACCGGCAAGCTCGCCCGCTTCGAGGAGCCTTACCTGTGGCTGCTATGGGGCTGTTCTCGGGTCGGTGTGGGCGAAGATCTCTTGATCGCGGCGATGTCAGCCGGTGGCGACGAACGACGCGGTCAGGCGATTCGACGAGCCGGTGTGATCGGCCTCGCCAACGGTGATGGAGAGCTCTCGCAGGCGGCGGCGGGGCAGCTCAAAAAGCTCGCCTGTAGCGGCGATGCCGAACTCCGAGCCCTGGCTGCAGCAGCGCTTGCGGGCCGCGATCAGGAGGCCGCGACGGGGCTTATCAGCCAGCTTTTGGACGACGGGGTCAGTGTGGCTCGGTTGCTCGACGGCGGGGTCAGCGATGCGGCCAAGGCGAGCCTCGAGGAGGCTGCGGCGGATGTTCATCGTCAGGGCATTGCGCTGCCCTACTTGGTCGGCATCGGCGACGTCGATGGCCTGGCAGTGCGCCTGAAAGAGAGCTCCCTCAGCGACGGCCTGCGCCTCGGGGTGATCGAGGCCATCGCCCGGATCGCCGACGACAACGCCCTCGATATTTTGCGCGCCTTCGGCCGTGATGAGAGCGAGGACGAAGAGCTGCGAAAGGCTGCCTGGCGGGCGCTCCGGCGCGGTCAACGAAGGCAGCGCGCGGCCGTCAAGCCGCCTCGCCGAAGCCGCTGGGAGGTCCAGCTGTGAGCACCGAACAAAAGAACGAGAGCAACGAGAGCCCCGAGCAAGCCGAGGAGCAGGCGGAGGATCTGCGGACCCCCGTCACCCTGCGTTACAGGGGGGCCTCGCAGGTCGTCAGCGAAGAGGCTGGCAGTCGTCTTGCCCTCTTCACCAACCGTGAGCGGCCGCCGGTACGACTGCGCGGGCAGGTGCGCGAGCCTCTGTTGGTACGAGAGGCGCTCTCTTGTCTCTACGACATCGTCTCTTCCGATTTTAGGTATGTCCCAAAGGATAGGTCCGCGTACGTCGCCTACCAACGGATGAAAAAAAATGCCGCGGGCCTCAACGCCTGGCAGGCGCAGCAGGCCTACTACGAGTGGATGTCGCGCAACGACCCGCTCGCCTTCTTGATCCTCGATCCGGTGGTCACGGTGCACCCCGACGCGCTGCTTTTTGAGGTCTTCTCGAAGGACGAAGGCACCTACGCGCAGCTCGCGATCGACTGGTCCGCGGTCGACGTCGAGGGCGAGAAGATCTGCGGCACCACCAATATCGATTACTCAAAGGGGCTTTTTGAGGGCATCCAGCGCATGCGCTCCTACCGGAGCACTCGCCTAGAGATCGGCGACGAAGAGGTCGAGGTTGCGGTTGAAACAGCGACCGGTGAGTCGACCGCGATCGAAAAGACGATCAAGGTGCCGGACACCTGGCTTCGCGGTTTTCTGCAGGTGCAGTCGGCGGCGACCCTAAAGGCGACGGTCGTCCACATTGCGGCGATCGATCTCTACAATGTGCTCCGCAAGCTCCGCCTGAACGCCGACCAAAAGCGCAAGGGTCGGGGCATCCGCATCGAGCTGGTGCCCGGCGAGGCGCCGCGGTTGGTTTTGGAGCCTTGGGAAGAGGTGATCAATACCGACGCCGGGCCCTACACAGGCAAGGCACCGGCGATGATCCGGATTTGGGGTCGTCGGCGTTTGCTGCTCCTGCGTCGCCTCTTGCCCTTTATCGAGTCGGTCGAGCTTCACCTTCTCGGCAGCGGGTTGCCCAGTTTTTATGTGCTGCGGGCCGGCGCTGTGCGCCTGACGCTAGGGCTCAGCGGCTTCACCAGTGCCAACTGGGCCCAGGCTGTCGCCTTTGATCTGTTGCTGCCGCGGGAGGTCGAGGCGGGCGTCGAAGATGCGCTCGCAGCGGTACTAGCGGTGCTCAGCGAGCGTCATGTCGCCTCCGCCGATGACCTGACGGTGGCGACAAAGCTCGAACGAGGCCAGGTCCTGCGGGCGCTCCAGCTCGGCTGTCAATACGGACAGGTGATGTACGACTTGGCGGCCGGCGTGTACCGTCATCGGCCGCTGCTCGGTGCCGAGATCGATAGGAGCCGTCTGGAGTACCGCAACCTCCGCGAGCGCCAGGCGCACGATCTACTCGCTGCCAAGGCGGTCAAGATCAAGGGCGAGAACCGGGTGTTTGGTGTCGGCCTCGAGATCACCGGCGAAGTCGCGGTCAAGGCGGATCGTCGCGAGTACCGACCGCAGATGACGCTCGACGATGATGGTCGGGTCCGCAAGGCGGAGTGCACCTGTTCCTTCTATCGCAAACACAAGCTCAAGGAGGGCCCCTGTGCCCATCTGATCAGTTTGCGCTTGATGCAGGCGATCGAAGAACAGCGGCGGCGCAAGGCTCGGGGCAAGAGCCGCGCCAAGGTGATCGTCGAGACCCGGACCTACGCCCGTCGCCACGACGAGCGCGAGGAGGTCGTGCAGCTGGCGCTCGACCGACAACGGATCAAGCTGCGTTGGGGCGAACGGGGTGCTCACCTGCGTGTCCAGAGCCTGGTCTTTAATACAGTTGCGGAGGCGCGAGCGGCCTTCTTTGCCCGTGCGGATGAGCTTGTGGCTCGCGGTTATCTCGATGAGGCGGCGGTGTAATCATGGCAACGTCAACAGACTACAGCCGACTCGTAGACCTCTGGCAGGGCATCGACCGCGCCGGGGGTATCGACAACTACGTCCAAAAGCAGCTCGTGGAGCGCGGCTATCTAGTCGAGCGCAAGGCGACCGACGAGATGTCAAAGGCCGAACTTGGCCGCTACAAAAAGGCGCTGAAGGTCGAGGCCGCCGAGCGCATAAGCCTGCAAAAGGAGTCGTGGCTCGCCTATCGAGCGACCCATATCGTGCACCTGGGCGAGGGCATTTTTTGGAATGACGACCTCGACTTTGATCGCTGGGATCTGCGCAACCCCGAAGAGCGGGCCCGCGAGAATGAGCTGCCCGAACTCGACAATCCCAAGGCGCTTGCCGACGTGCTCGGCCTGTCGATCGCGACTCTGCGCTGGCTCGCCTTTCACCGCGACGATGCGACGTTTGTCCACTATCACCGCTTTACGATCCCCAAACGCGACGGCTCGGCGCGGGCGATCTGGGCCCCTAGCCCCCAGCTCAAGGCGGTTCAGCGCTGGATCCTCCGGGAGGTCGTTGAGCGCCTGCCGGTGCACGGGGCGAGCCACGGCTTTATGGCGGGGCGCTCGATCAAGTCAAATGCCAGCGTTCATACGGGCGCCAAGATCGTCGTCAAGGTCGACCTCAAAGACTTCTTCCCGACGGTGACGCTACCGCGGGTCAAGGGCATCTTTCGCAGGGCTGGTTATCGCGAACAGGTGGCGACCCTGCTGGCGCTGCTCTGCACCGAGGCACCTCGCGAGGTGGTGGACATCAAGGGCAAGGTGCATTTCGTTGCGCTCGGTCCTCGCTGCCTGCCCCAGGGCGCGCCGACCAGTCCAGGCCTGACCAATACGCTCTGTCTGCGCCTTGATCGTCGCCTCGCCGGTCTCGCGGCGAAGCTCGGCTGGCGATACACCCGCTACGCCGACGACCTCACCTTCTCGCTGCCGCTGCCCAAGAAAACTCGCAAAAAGAAGGGCGCGGCGGAGTCGAAGAGAGAGCCGCCGCATGTTGGAGCGCTGCTCGGAGGCATCGCCAAAATCGCCGCTTCGGAGGGTTTTGTCGTGCACCCGAACAAGACCCGGGTTGCCCGCAGCGGCGGCCGGCAACAGATCACCGGTCTGGTGGTCAATGGCGACGGGCCGCCCCGGGTGCCGCGAGCGCTCAGGCGTCAGGTCAGGGCGACGTTGCACAATCTCGGGCAGGGCAAGTCGCTGCCTGAGGGCGAGACACTCAGCCAACTCGCGGGGTACATCGCCTATATCCAGATGGCGGATCCAAAGCTGGGGGCACTTCTCCGTGCCCAGCTGCTCGCGCTCGGTCTCAGCTGAGCGCGTCGGGTCGCTCGCCTGGCGATCTCAAGCTCGGGCGATCTGGAGAGCGACGACGTTGCCTCCGCTGGGTATCATGTGGGCGGAAAGCTCTGAGTGACGCCGAGTGATGCATCAAGCCCCCGAGACTGCGCTCAAACAGACCAAGGTCGACCTCAGCGGTCTGATGATGGTGCTCGCCGATCACCTCTATTCGACGCCTGCGGTGGCGCTGAGAGAGTTGGTCCAAAATGCCCACGACTCCTGTCGCCGGCGGCAGGTCGAGGCCGACTCACCCTTTGAGGCGAGGATTCGAGTCGAGGTCGACGTTGCCGCTCGCACTCTCTCGATCGAAGACAGTGGCGCGGGGCTGACCGCCGATGAGATCGATCGCTACCTGGCGACGGTAGGCAGCGGGTACACCCGTAAGCTCCGAGAGAGCGGCAGCGGTGGCGACGATCTCATTGGATATTTTGGCCTCGGTTTTCTGTCGGCCTTTGTGATCGCCGAGCGTGTCGAGGTCTGGACCACCTCGTACAGCGAGCCCGGGGTCGCCTGGCGCTTCTCGTCGCGGAGCGGCCAAAGTTACACGGTGGAGCCCGCAGAGGCTCGTCCTGTGGGTTCTCGGGTGACCCTGCATCTGAGCCCGAAGCACGCTTCGTTTGCCGATGGTGCCGCGGTGCGCGGGCTCTTGGGGCGCTACTGCTGCCTCCTTCGGGTACCGATTTTCTTCGCTGACGAAGACGAGGCGATCAACCACACGCCGCCGCCCTGGCGGGTGACCGAGGAGGAGAGTGCGCTGCGCAGGCGTCACCTCGAGGAGGCGTTCGCGGCCCGTTTTGCCGGTGGTCTTGGGCCGCTTTGCACCTTGCCGATCAACGCCGCGGAGCAGGGCGGAGAGAGCGACGTGCGCGGGCTCTTGTGGATCCACGAGTCGACGACCTACGGCAGTGGCGACAACCGACAGGTCGCGGTCTACGTGCGCGGCATGCTCATCGATCCCGACGAGCGCGACCTGTTGCCGCGCTGGGCCGGCTTTGTCGGCGCGGTCGTCGAGAGTGATCATCTGTCGCCGACCGCCAGCCGCGAAGACCTCCAGCACGACGCCGGTTATGAGGCCGCGCAGGCGGCGGTATGCGAGGCCTTGATCGAGGGCATGGCGACCCTGGCGAAGCGCGAGCCGGCGACCTGGAGGCGGGTGCTCGCTCGTCACAACGAGGCACTGCTCGGTGCGGCGATTTGCGACCCTCGCCTCTTTGCGTTGCTCGCCGACGAACTGACGGTACCGACCACCCAGGGAGACTTGGCGGTGGCGACTGTACTCCGTCGGGGAGGCGGCAGGATCCACGTCTCTCAGGCCCAGCGCGGCGGTTTTGAGGAGCTTCTCTTTCGCGCGCTCAAGGTGCCGGTGGTCGTCGGCACGCGTTACGGTGCGCTCTCTTTTTGTCGCGAGTACGTCGAGCGTCGGGCTCGCGGCGGTCGGCTCATCATGCTCGGTCATGGGGACAGCGAGAGCGCTCTCTTCGAGCGGGTGGAGGGGGTCGAAGATGCGGTGCAGGAGCGTCTGGAGGCGGCGCTTGGAGGCGACGATTACGAGCTGATCCTCGCCCGTTTTGAGCCTGCCTGCCTGCCCTTTGTGGGGGTTCCGGATCGCGAAGTTGAGCTCAAGCGGCGCATCGAATCCGACGAGGCTGACGGCCGGATCGGGGCTGCGATCCTGAGCCTCGCGCGCAGCTTTACCGAGAAGGTCGAGTCGCGAGCGCCGTTGCGGGTTTACGTCAACGAGCGTTGCCCGGCGATCGTCGCCCTACTGGCTGCGACCACGACCCGCAGGGCCCAGGCGGCGGCGTTGCTGCGGCCTCTATTGGCGCTGCTCTCAGAGACCGACGACGGCGGTCGCATCATGGCGATCGATCGGGCTCTCGAGACCTTCTGTGATGCTGTGGTCGAGCTAGTGGGCGAATCAACGGAGGGCTGAGGCGATGGACATCTGGGGCTGGGTATCGGCGACAAAGAGGGAGCTGCGCGAGGGCGGCAATGAGCGATTGGCGAGCTTGATGAGCGCGCTACCGACGATGGTCTGCGACAACGAGCACGCCCGAGCCGAGGCCCTCGTGCCCGAGGCGTTGGCGTTGGCGAGGGCGGCGAAGCGTCCCTGGGTCGAGGTTTTCATCCGCCATTGGCTGCTGCAGAGTCGGGTCTTTCATCGTCACGAGGTCGGTCGTTCGCGCCACGAGGCTGTTTCTCTCCTCGAGTTCGCCAACCGCGAAGAGACGGAGGGCTGTCCCCAGAGCATCTGCGTCACTCAGGATCTTGCGGGCTGCTATGCGCGGGTTGACGGCCCGGGGTACGTCAGCGAGCGGCTCCAGGTCGCACGCGAGAGCCTTCGCAAGATCGATCCGAGCTGGCCCTGTTACGCCTGCATCAGCAGCGAGTACGCCGACGCTCTGATCGACGGTGGCGAGGAGGAGGAGGCGCTTCGATTTATTCGCGCTCAGGTCGGGGCGGCGGCAGCCAGCGGCGAATTCTTGGAGCAGGAATTTGCTCTCAGCGAGGCGCACGCGCTCATCCTCCTCGGTCGTTTTGAGGACGCCGTCACTCGCCTCAAGGATCTCCATCATCCCGCCGGTGGCGACAGCCATGCGATGGAGACCCGATTGATGCGGGCCTGGGCATTGGTCCACCTGCGGCGTTACTCGGAGGCGGCGGCGGAGTGTCCGTCGTACGCCGCGATCCTCGAGACCGCCGATCACTACGAGAGCTGGTTGCAGGCGACGCTCGGCTTGGTGCGCGGCGGTATTGTCGATAACGACGTCGACCTCGGTCGTCAGCTCCGCGAACTCTACCGACGTCTCGAGGCGAACGGCGCGATCTGGGGTGCGACACAGATCGCGATCGCAGCTCTCGAACTGGCTCGGGAGCGCGGCGCTTCACAGATCGCCGCGCTGATCGAGACTGATGCTCGGCGCCTTGCAGCTGGCCTCAAAAGTGCGCCGGTGATCCCGGCGGTGGCTGTCCACACGGCTGCCGGGGCTAAACCCCAAATCACTGTCGAGGTCTCTGCCGAGGCCGTCTGCGCGGCGCTTCCGGACAACCCCGAGGTGGCGCTTGAACGCCTGGGGGGGGCGCGAGAGCGCTGGCCTGATGATCCGCGTCTCGCCGCTGCATGGGCACAGGCATTGCGGGCTGCCGGTTTTGCCGAGCAGGGTCTGCGCGAGCTCGAGGTCTTCGCAGCGGCCCATCCGGCCGATGGCGAGACGCTGCTAGAACTCTGCCGTCTCTACGTTGCTTGTGGCGATCCTGAGGCGATTTCTTCGCTGGTGCGCGTGCGCTTGCAGGCCTTCCCAGAGCTCTATCCGACCGGCCTGTGGTTGCTCGCGCAGGCGGAGGAGGGGGCAGGTTCAATAGAGCCGGCGATCTTCACCCTAAAGGCATTGATCGAGCTCGCGCCCGAAGCCGATCCAGCGCTCGCGCGCCTCGCCGATCTGCTCCGTGAGCAGGGGCGCTACGCCAAGGCCATCGCTCTTCGTCGGCGCCTTGTCGAGCGCCTGCCGCCAGGTTCCCATGATTGGGACCTGATGAGCGAAGCCACAGTTGTCGGCGATTGGTCGTTGGTTCGTCGCTCCGCAGAGCGCCTTGGGATCCCGGTGGAGCCCCCGGGCGAGGGGCCCATCGACGGCTCCTACGGCCTCTGTCGGATCAGCCTAGAAGGAGACATCGACCACGGCAAGACGATCCTTTGGGCCGATCGTCGGGGTCCCGTGACCGCGAGGATCATCGAAATCGTCGGCCCGGACGGCACTGAGCGTTTCGATGATCTGGTGGTTTTCGACGCGGCGACGCTGGACGTCGAGGGCGAAGTGGGAGATCAAGACGAAGACGCGGCCCCCCGGCGCCATCCGGTCTTTCGTGCACTCGAGACCTTGGAGCGCGGAGATATGGTTAGCTTCTCGCTCGACGGGCCGCACCCCGGCGAAGCTCTTCTAGAGCGCCTACGCGACCTGTTTACGGAGTACGGGGGCAGGCTTTGGGTGTGCAGCGGCGATCGCTATCGGCTTCGCGATCGCAATAGCGAGAGCGATGGCAATAGCAAGTTTGCATCCCTGCTCGGATTTTATGCATATATCGCATTTCCCCGGGGGGTCGCGCTCGTCGATGTCGACGCCCATCTCGCTGAGATTTGCGCGGATGCGACTCATCCACTCGCATGGATCGAACTCGCAGAGGCGCTCGATCCAGGCCCTGCCCGGGAGAGCGCGCTTCAATACCATCGCGGGCTCGTCACCCGTTTCGGTCTTTGAGGCGGTCGGGCCATGATCTCTACTCCCGACCTTTGGGTGCACGAAGGCTCGAGGTAATCCATCAGGCGGCCTATGCTGATCAAGTGGGTCATGACGAGGCGGCCGTCGCCGAGGCGCACACGTCGGATGCCACTTCACTCAAGAGCTGACGCATGAAGCTGTGGACGGGGCTCATATCGTGACGACGATGCCAGCTCATGTAGAAGTCAAACGCGGGTAGATCGACAGGAAGTGGGCGAGTGACCAAGCCGTACTGGGTGCCGACCGTTCGCACAAAGCTGGCGGGAAAGGTGCAGATGAAGTCACTGGAGGCCACTACATGTGCCGCGAGAGAGTGTGTCGGCACGGTGCGAGCGACCCGACGCGCATGGCCGGTTTGAGCAAGCAGTCCGTCCATCATACTACCGCTTTGTCCTCGGAGCGAAACGAGGACGTGGCTCAGCTTACAGTATCGTTCGAGTGTCATGGGTTGGTCGGACATTGGGTGGCCAGCACGCATTGTCACGACCATATGCTCACGAAACAGTGGTACCCGGTTGATATCTGCGTTCGTTACGCGGACCGGTGTGATGGCGATTCCCTCGTTCCGGCGGAGCCATCCTGTGTCGTCGTTCCGTATCGCCCCGATCTCGAGATCCACCCCTGGGGCACGTAGGCGGAGACATCGTTCGAGACGATCGACGAGCATGAGATACACGTAATCGGAGGTAAGCAATGAGAACGTGCCTCGCCATGTCGTCGCATCAAAGTCGCTAGTTCGTTTTCGCATCAAACTATCCGCAGCTCGAACAAATGCTGCGGCAGGTGCTCTCAGCTTCTCGGCAAGCGGGGTACGGACCATCGCACGTCCAGAGCGTACGAGGAGGGGGTCGCCCATCAGATCACGCAACTTGCGGAGCGCATTGCTCGCCGCCGGTGACGTGATCCCAAGGCGATTTGCTGCGCGGCCAACGCTGGCCTCCTCGAGCAACACATGCAGCGCGCGCAGATGGTTGAAATCAACGCTTGGGAGCGATTCCACTTGTGGATCATTCATGCTGTGAAAGGTACTGTATCATACAATCAACTGTATTTAATTAGTAAGCGGGTTTAGGAAGTGTGGACCCTTTGTCGGCGATTTCGTTGACCTGCGAAGCGACGACAAAACCAAGGAATCATCATGACGAAAATCGTCCAATTCAGCGAATTCGGTGGCCCCGAAGTGTTGCAACTCATCGAAGTCGAGTTGAGAGCTCCCAGTGAGGGAGAGGTGAAACTGGCGGTGAAAGCAATCGGGCTAAATCGCGCAGAGACAATGCTGCGAGAGAATCAATACATCTTCACGCCCGACCTACCTTCAGGGCTGGGATATGATGCGTCTGCGGAGGTCATCGCGATTGGCCCCAATGTTACCGGCATTTCCGTTGGTGACAAAGTGATCACTATTCCTGGGTTTTCCCAATCAACAAACGGTGTCTATGGCGAGGAAGCGGTGGTGCCGGCAAACGCCTGTTGGCCCTGGCCAGAAGGTCTCTCTGCTGAGGAAGCGGCTTGTGTTGGGACAAACTATACGACCGCATACTTTGGCCTAAAGAGTGTTGGCCAACTCAACGAAGGGGACACGGTCCTGCTAACCGCTGCCACAGGTGGTGTCGGGTTCGCTGCAATTGAGATCGCCAAAGAGTTGAACGCGATCTGTATCGCGACCACACGCAAGCGAAACAAAGTTCAGGCTCTGGTGGACGCGGGGGCGGACTATGTCATTGTTACGAGCGAAGAAGACTTGGTCTCTCGAGTGCAAGAGATTACCGATGGCAATGGCGTACAAGTTGTCTTCGATGCGATTGCGGGGCAGATGATCCCTAAGTCGATCGAGTGCCTCGGACCCGGTGGTAGATGCGTGATCTACGGCATCGTAGATCGCTCGAGCCCAGAGCTAGAAGTCATGCCCTTTATGGTGAAGGGGCTTTCTATTCTTAGCCACGCGGTTGTCTACTTCACCGGTTACCCCGATTTGGGCCTGCCACAAAATCTAGCAGCGATCAAAGAGGCGCAGGAGTTCCTGCTTCCCAAACTCGCCAACGGACGATTTAAACCAAAAATAAGCGAAATATTCACACTGGAGACTGTGGCGGATGCACATCGTGCGCTCGAGTCCAACAATCAAATAGGCAAGATCGTCTTGTCTGTTGCAGGTCACAGCCAGTAGCCGCTCTACGGGCTCGTGCAAGGAGGCTCGCTGCCGGGCCCCGAGTTCGTCGGGGCTCTCGGCGATTCGCGGGTTGGCGGCCGCGATGGTCTGGGCTCATATGTGGATGTTCAATAGCCGCAAGGTACCCACTCCCAGTGGCCCCTCCTGAACATCAGGGCCTCGACCGCATCGCCTCCGTCGAACTCGAGGACCGCTCGCCCAATACGCGTGGACCGAGCGCAGAGGCTCTTTTTCGTCGCGCGAATCTTGAGCCCCTGGGTTGATCGCAGCGTCGCGGCCTTACCGAGCGACTCCCAAACGAGCTTGCCATCGATAAGCTCCCAATCCACTTGCCGAACTCGCGTCTGTTTGCCCGCGCCGATCCTGATCTCAGGTGCCTTTGTCGGGAGGACGACGACCCCTGTGGGGCAGCGATCCCTACCGCACTTGGCGCGGACGGGGACAACCACGTCGACCTTGCGATCGCCGTCGAGATCGATCTCCTGAACACATTTTTTGTCCGAGCAGAGAAGCTCAAGGTCGGGGTACTCCGAGCGCAGGCGAAGAAGCGCAGCGTCGATGCCCGTTGTCACTTGCAGGAGCTTGTCTGGGGGGGGACTCGGGGGCACTGCCTTCGTGATCTGCGGGGGGGGGAGCACGGTCTTTGTGGTGCCCGTCGATCGTCCGCGTCGGCCATCGTTGTCGACTACTTTTGGCGGCGGAGGGTCATCCGTGAGGAGCGGTGGAGCGTCGTGCGAGTTAGGCGGCGAGTCGGGGGTGGCGCCCTCAAGCTCGCGTTCACTAGCTCCGCAGCCCGGGGCGAGCGAGAAGAAGAGCAGCCCGAGCAGGAGCGTCTTCCGTGAGCGGGACACGTCCCGTGGTTTGTGTGAGTGCCTAGTCGGCATGTTCGAGATCTCGCGAGAACGAACCATACCATCATCGCATTCCACGCCCTACAGGCGTGAAGTCGGGGGTGGCGAGCGAGGCGGCCCTATTGAAGCACGATTTCGACGCCCCCCGGAAAGGTCCCACTGGCTTCGACGGTCTTCCAGACCGGAAGACCTCCTGGCTCGTAGATGTTGATCTCGCAGGCACCTTCAGTGCAGGCATCGCAGGTCTCTTGTTGATCAAGCGGGCAGGTCTCTGCCAGGGCGACTGAGACCTTATACTCGACGTCGCCAGAGGGTCGCCGTACTTCGCAGAATGTCGGCTTATTCGTGCAGTTGAGCTCGGCCTCGCAACTCTCATCAATGGCTTCGTCGCGCCATACCCCGCCGTTCCACGTGAACTCGTAAGAGGCGCCAGGGGGCAAAATAAGCCCTCTGCCGTCGCCGTCTGAGAACCCCCAGTCACATTGATAGGAATTGCAACGATTTCCAAAGGTATCCTCAGAATCCCATAGTACGTTCTTGCCCTCGATTTCAATCGTAAATGAGGCAAACTGAGATGGAGGTTGGACATAGCGAACCTCAGAGCTTTCGTTGCGAATCACGATCGTCGCAGATGCGCCGCTGAGAGCCTCGTCCTTCGGGAGCACACACATTACACTTCCGGTCTCGGTGGTCCCATCGGTGGCGGTAGTCGTCTCGGTGGTGGTCGTCGTCTCGCTATCCGTCGTCACCCCCTTAGCGCTACAGGCTGCGAGAAAGAAGGCAATTATAAGCATTCGATTCGAGGGCATGCTCGACTTTATCGCGGATTTAGACGGGATACGACCGAAAAGAGGATCGTCTGCTCTTCTTGCGGGTTGTGGGGCGGAACCGTAAAATGATCAAAACTGACCGGGCACGGATGGGATCCTGATCCTATTGATTGTTACAGTTGCTTTCGCGAAATAGCTCACCAAAAAAACCGGGGCCAAGCAAGTATAGATGCCTTTGGCGGAGGGTTCGGCGGACAATCTGTGAACACGATGAGCGATGCGCATTGTCCCGTAGCCACTCGTTTCATTGGTGGCGACCAAGAGTCCGCAACTCGGGTCAAAACTCCCGGAGTATTGTCCGAGGCCAACACTTTTTGCAAGATGGTCGCGCTATCGTCATTGCGCCCATCGATACTCCGATCGGCCTGCTTGACACGCGGACGAACTCGACCATGAACGTCAATCGCAAAGAGGTTGACGGGCTTTTACTCGGGCGGTGTGCGGCTCAGCGGGGTGATGCGGCGATATTGCCACCGTCGACGGTGAGCACCGCTCCGCTGGTGCTGGTGGCGAGGGCCAAATGCAAAAATGCTTCGGCGACCTCCTGGGCGAGTACCTCGCGGCCCAGGAGGTTCGACTTGAAGTAGTCGTCGACTGCGAGCCCGCGGGCGGCTGCACGCTCTTGGACGACCTCGGGCGGTAGCAGACCGGTGCGGATTCTGTCAGCGTTGACGGCATTACTGCGGATCTGATCGCCGCCGTGCTCGACCGCGTATTGCTTCATTAGAGCGATCAACGCGGCCTTGGCGATCGCGTAGGGGCCAAAGCCCTTGCCCGGGTTAAACGCGGCTTTGGAGGCGTTGAAGAGGAGGAATCCGCCGACTCCCTGGGCGAGCATGACGCGGGTCGCAGCGGCGGCGAGCCATTGGTGACCGAGCAGGTTGACGCGGAGGCTATCTTCGAGCAGCTCTTGAGGACAGCTTGCGATCGGTGCCTGGGCAGCAAATCCGGCGTTGGCGAGGATGCCGTCGATGCCGCCAAAACGAGCGACACAGGCCCGTGTCGCCGCCTCGACGGCCTCGCGATCGCCGATATCAGCGGTCCAAATCGCCGCATTTCTTAGGGCCCGCCCGGCGGCTTCGAGGCCTTGGCGGTTGCGATCGATGAGGAATAGTGCCGCGCCTGCTTCGGCAAATCGATGGGCGCAGGCGAGGCCGATTCCCCCGGCAGCGCCGCTGATCATGACGACCTTGCCGCGCAGGGGTAGCTTTTTCTTGCGACCGAGCTTCGCCTGCTCGAGGGGCCAGTATTCCATATCGAAGATGTCGCGCTCGGGCAGCGCTTGGTGGCGGCCGACCACCTGGGCATCGCTGATCACGGTGACCGTATGCTCGTAGATATCGGCGGCGATCCGGGCGGCACGCTCATCGGTGCCAATGCCGACGAGGCCGAGCCCGGGGATCAAGAGCACACGAGGATCGGCATCGAGGGCGAGTCGATCGAGGCGACGAGAGCTGGTCTGATGAGCGAAGTAGGCCCGGTATGTCGATCTGTAGCCGGCGATCGCGGCCTCGATCAGGGGCCTCATCGTTTCGGTCTTTTGGTTCAGGTTCAGGTTCAGGTTCAGGTCGATCAGCAGTGGCCGCTGCTTGGTTCTGATCACGTGATCGGGGGTCACAGGACCGCGGCTGATGAGCTCTAAAAGCTGCTCTGGCGGACGCGAGACAAAGGCGGAGATCGCAGGCGAGCGGCGAAGGTGGAGGATGTAGCTGCGATCGTCGCCCGCGAGAGCGCCGCGGATCGTCGGCGCGATGCGGGTCCAGCAGAGTTCGGCATCGACCCGCTTGGGGGGGGAATCGGTGGGGCCTTGCACCGCCGGAGGTATTGCGATGCGGGCGCGGGCGCGGGCGCGGGCGTGGGCGATATGGGCCTCGGCAGCTGTGATCGCATGGATGTGTCGCTCGTAGGATTCGCGGGCATCGGCGCCAAAGGTAAAGAGGCCGTGTTGGAGGAGTAGCAGGCCTTCGCAACCGGGGTTGGCCTCAGCGATCTCCGCCGCCAGCTTGGCGAGGGCAAAGCCCGGCATCACGTAGGGCACGACGGCGAGGCGGTCGCCAAAGACCTCGTCGATGATCGAGAGCGCATCTGTCTGTGAGACCAGGCTGAGGATCGCGTCGGCGTGGGAGTGATCGATGAAGGTGTGGGGGAGAAATGCGTGCAGGAGCACCTCGACCGAGGGGTTTGGAGCGGTGGCATCGAGGAGGCGGGTGCGGGCGGCGTTGACCATTGCGGCGTCGTCGAGGGAGTCGAGTTGACGCAGGGCCTGCAATGAGCGCAGGCGCAGGGCCGGTAGCCCCGGCAGATCGATCTTCGCCAGATCCCAGCCGCTGCCCTTGACGCAGAGAACCTCGCAAAGGTCGCCCAGATCATCCACCAGCGTGGTCTTGACCGACGTATTGCCGCCGCCGTGGAGGACGAGTCCAGGTTCGCGGCCGATGAGTCGCGATGTGTAGATTCGGAGCGCGACCTGTCGATCGCAGCGGCCGGGGTAACGTGCCCTGAGCTCATCGACCGTGGCGGTCGCGTCGTCTTCGGACCAAGCGCTCTTCATAGGCCCTACTTTCAGGTGTCGGAGGCTCGCTGTCGAGCGTCGAGTTCGTCGTTTCTCTCGGCGATTTGGGTGACGATTTCGGCGGAAAAAACCGTCCAGGAGCGGGGCCAAACAGGGCCGGTAGAGGGGCGGCGTCGTCAAGCTCGCGCGCTCGCAGCCGCGGGAGATCGACACGCATGCTCACCCAACGTGATCGGTCACAATGTCGCGAACAGTGCGAGTTCGCCCGTGTTGGCCTCTGTTTGAAGGCGCTCGCGGTCGCTGCCATGTGGATCGGATCTTCGGCCTTACGCTCGCTCAGCGGCGATATTCAGGTCCGCTTGATCCCCCTTAGATAACGCGCGTGGCTTAACTTCTTCGCACTGCAGGGGCATCGATGAACTCCAGCGATTCCCCGACGACGCACGGACATTTGATACCTTCGGGCCGTTGATACCGGTGCCCAGAGCTTGGACCCGTGCGGTCCGTCTGCAGCGACCGGAATGAGCGGGCCTGTCCCAAGGTCCATCCGCCATCGGCAGCCCTACTCGCCCTCTTTTTCTTAGCCACTGTCACCTTCGCATCATCGAATAACCCCGCGAACATGCTCGTGCACCGCCTTTGATGGCCGTTCTCGGGCTCTTCGCAGATTGAGAAAGGAACCAGCGTATGTCCACCCTCAGCGATCCCAAGTCCAGGGATGAGATCCTCAAGGCATTTAGTCCCCTCCTCCGTACATTTGAGTCGCAGATCGCCAAGGTCGCGACCAAGGCCGAAGCTGCCCAGGAGGCCGCTGACCGCGAGGTCGTCGAGCGTGCTGCTGGCTACTCCGTCGAAGGCATTGTCACGGGGCTAGCCGAGCTCCAGTTGAGCTTTGGCGGCGCGGTGGACCAGCTTTCCGAGAAGGTCGAGGGCGAGTCGGTGAAGCTCGGTGAACTTCGCCGGGCGATCGCAGTTGAGCGCGACCGTCACACCCAGCTGCACAGCACCCGCGTCGCCGCGGATGCCCTCGAAATCCTCAAGCAGGATCACGCTCGCAGCATCGAGGAGTTCGAGGCTCGGGCCGCAGAGAATCGCGCAGATCTCGAGGCGTCGATCGCCGACAAGCGCGAGGACTGGAGCCGCGATGCGGCCGCGCTCGTCGAGAGCAATACCGAGTTCGACGCAAACCTCGCCAAAGATCGCAAGCAGGCCGCGGCCGATCACGCCTACGAGGCTGAGCGCGAGGCGAAGCTGACCGCCGATACCAACGCCGAGCGCGGTCGCAAGGTCGAGCGCGCCCTTGCCGACAGCAGCGGCGCCAAGGAGAAGGACTGGGGCGTCCGCGAAAAGACCCTAGACGCCGGAAGCGCTGAGATCCAGGAGGTCCGCGACGAGGTCGGCGGTTACGAGTCCGCGATCAAAGAGGCGACCAAAAAAGCTCGCGAGGCATCGATCACCGTGGTCAACCGCGAGGCCAAGCATCAGGCCGAGCTGCAGAGCCGCGAGACGGCTGCGAATCTGGAGGTCTTCGAGCTCAAGATCAAGTCCCTCGGCGAGACGATCAGCGAGCAAAAAAGCGAGATCGATAAGCTTTCGGAGCAGCTCGCCAATGCGCTGGCACAGTCGCAAAAGCTGGCCCACAGGGCGATGGAGGGCAAGGGAGCCTAGGCCGAGTCTCGTTCGCGAGATTCATGACCCGAGAACGTCGACGACGGCGGAGCCCCAAGGCGGAGCCGGTTGTCGACCGAATACAAAGGATTCAAGACAATGCAGAAGATCAGCAGCAAGAGCACCAAAGCCCAGATCATGAAGGCCTACAACGAGCTCCTCAAGGCCTACAAGGCGCTTGAGGGCCAGTCGAAGAGCGCCGCCACGGCGTCGACAGATGACGAGGCCGATGAAGGCTCGGGCGATGTCAGCATCGCCGATATCATCGCGGCACTCGGCGGTCTCAACAGCAACTTTAGCGACGCGACCCGCACCCTCCAACAAAAGCTGACGACCGAGGCTGTGAGCCTGGATGAACTCCACGAGGCGATCGCCGGGCACATCAATCACCTGAAGGAGTTGCACGGCATCGAGGCGACCGACGAGACCTTGGACGAGTTGCTCAAGGGCTACAGCGAGACCTCGAGCGCCGGCGAAGAGGAGCTTCGAAGCAAGAAGGCCGAGCTCCGCACCGAACTCGACGAGAAGCGCACCGCCTGGAAAAAAGAGCAGGACGAGCACTCCCGTGCGACCAAAGAGGCGCGCGATCTCCTGAAGAAAAACCGCCAGCGCGAGGCCTCTGAGTACGAGTACGAGCGGAGCCAGGTTGAGGCAGCTGAGGAGGACAAGCGTGCCCAGGCCGAGAAGGCGTTTGTCGCCGAGCTCGCGACGATGCGTGAGACCAAACAAAACGAGTGGCGCGAGCGCGAGGCAGTCGTCGCCGAGCGTGAGGCCGAGTTCACCGAGCTCAAGGCCACGAAGGCCGGTCACGAGGCGGAACTCGCCGCCGCCGAAAAACAGGCCGCGGACGAGGGCACGTCGCTCGCTCGTCGGCAGGCGAAGAGCGCCGCCGATCTTCAGGCCAAGGAGAACGACGGCAAGCGTCGGGTCTTCGAGCTGCGGATCGCCTCCCTCGAGGCGACGATCAAAAAGCAGGCGGCGCAGGTCGAGGGCCTCAGTGGGCAGTTGTCGACAGCCCTCAGGCAGGCGCAGGATCTCGCGGTCAAGGCCATCGAGGGCGCCTCCAACTCGACCTCCTTCGACGCGATTCGCGAGATCGCAATGGAGCAGGCGAAGCACGGCAGCAAGGGCAAGTAGACCGCCCCCAGCCGCCTCCGGGCCCGCACAAAACCCCGCAACGGTCTGACCGTCGCGGGGTTTTTTTCAATTTTTAACCTTCAATTTTTGCCTTCAATTTTCAACCACCTCGGCGCCGTTGACCGATTGTCTCGTGCTCTGTTTTTTGGCGATCAACCGCGTTCGCTTTGGCAGCCGATGCAGAGCGGCGCCTCGGGGTAGGCGGCGAGGCGCGCGTAGGCGATGGGCTCCTCGCAGCTCCGACAGAGGCCGTACTCGTCGCGGTCGACTGCGGCCAGGGCGGTGGTGCAGCAAGCGAGGCGGGTTCTGAGGGTGCTGCGATTAGCGATCGCCATCGCCTGATCTTGCATGGCGCTCATCCGCGAGAGGCGACCGAGCGCGGTCTGGTCGAGCTCGACCGGCCTGGCAGAGGTATCAAGGGCGATGAACTGGGCCTCGAGGTCGCTCTTGAGGGCGCGCAGGCGGGCGCAGAGTTCGGTGGTTTGGGCGGCCGTGAGTTCGTCCGACATCGATCCCATGATGCCCCCAATCGAGAGGAGCAAAGCGGTAGACCGGAGAGGCGAAGCGGATCGGCTGCCGAGGTCCGCCGAAGTTGATAGAAGTCCCCGAGAGGCTCCAGAGGGCTCCAGAGGGCTCCAGAGGGCCCTGGGAGGCTCCAGGAGACCGAGAGGTCAGCTCAGCTCAGGCCCGGCCGCGGCTGACACCTTCGACGAAGGCGGCGGCGAGTAGATGGGCGAGGCGTAGGGCTTCGGGCAGGCTGCCGTGCAGGCGAGCTCCTCGGACCAGCGCCTTCGCGTCGTCCCTGTCGAGGCCCGCACGCTGGACCCAGACGCCCTCGATTTCCTCCATCGGCCCGGCGCGCTCGATCAGCCGCCACTTGCGGGCGCCACCGGGGACCTTGGTGAGCAGCGCGCGTTTGATCTTGGCGAGGTTGGGCTGCCGGCGCGCGACCACCAGCACAGGCCGGGCGAGCAGCTGCGAGAGGCGGTGGATGTCGACGACATTAAACCCGCCGACGGCGATGCCCTGCAACAGCACCGCCTGCACATGGTTGTGAAAGCGAGAGCCGCCGATCAGCGCGGCGAGGCGTTCTGTCGAGTTGCGACCGTCGCGGCGGATCTTGCCGACGAGCAGACCATCGAGGCGGCGCTCCGTGGTGATCACTGCGAGCACCGGCACATCGCCACGGTGCTCGCGGGCGAAGGGCGCATCGTCAACACCTACGACATTGCTGTAGCGCTTGTGCATCGTCGCTCGCCTCCGGTCTTGACGCCCAGTATAGTCGCGCCTCTCGTACAGCCCGCAAGGCCTCTCTTGACCGTCACAACGACCGACCTCGCAGATCTCAAGGGCGATGCCCTCATCGCCGCTCTCCGCCGACGTTTTGACGTCATCGATACCAGCCTCGAGTGCGGCGGTCGGCGCTTTGAGTTGCTGCGCCCGCGTTCGGCGGCGGACATGCTCGACGAGGAGGCCTTTGATCGGGACGGCAGGATCCCCTACTGGGCGGAGGTTTGGCCCTCGGGGGAGATCTTAGGCGAGCGTCTGGCGGCCGAGGGGCGAGCGAGCGCTCAGGCTCATGATCTCTTGGAGCTCGGCTGCGGTGTCGGCTTGCTGAGCCTGGTCGCCGAGGCCAACGGCTACCGGCCGAAGCGGGTGCTGGCCTCCGATTATTATCCAGAGGCACTCGACTTTGTCCGCGCCAACGCCTGGCAAAACGACCTGCCGGAGCCGCGCACGGCGATGCTCGACTGGCGTTCGCTTCCCGCCGACCTGCCGACCTTCGATCGGGTGGTTGCCGCCGATGTTCTCTATGAATTAGAGCAGGTCGACCTGGTCGTGGGCGCGATCGTTCGCACGCTCGCGACAGACGGGCTAGCGCTAGTCGCCGATCCGGGGCGACCGACCGCACGGCGATTCGCTGAGCGCTGCGAACTCGCGGGCCTGAACGTGCACCGCGATCGGGTGCCCCTGCAGAGCGCGGGCCTGA
The DNA here is from genome assembly GCA_964474905.1 of uncultured Nannocystis sp. Classification (GTDB taxonomy): domain Bacteria; phylum Myxococcota_A; class Polyangia; order Nannocystales; family Nannocystaceae; genus JADJRG01. Next base: position 123,628 of record CAYYUP010000003.1, read on the forward strand.
CGATGACCATCGATATCTACAGCGTACGCCGCTAGGGCTCGGCCCCCGCAGGTTGGGTCCCTATCCCGCTTGCTCCTGCGTAGGCTTTTGGCCTCTGTTGGCCTGTCGCTGGTGAGACGGCGATCGATCGATCAATCGATCAATCGATCAATTCGAAATGTTGATATGTACATTTCGTCCTAGGGGGCGCGGAGATCGAGCTTTAGATGGGTGTGCAGCGAGCGGGCATCGGGCCCGGCAGCCGCGGGCTCTTTGTCAAAGGCGACCTCGATACGAATGCCCGCGAGCCGCTCCATCAGGCCCTGTACCGGCGATCCTGCGAGGGGCAGCTCGGGGAAAACACGCGAGATTTGGGTGCCAAAGGCAGGATCACCCGCGCCGGTGTTGCCCATGAGAAAGCTGGGGGAGCCGCGTGCGCTCAGGGGGGTCGCGCCGAAGTAGGCGTAGCCGAGTTCGACGAGGAGGGCGGGACCGTCGGCACCGGGGGCGCCGAGCATGATGATCTCAGCGGCTCGCTCGGCGACGCGTTGGGCGGTGATGGCCTCGCTTTGGAGCATCCATGAGCCGACGGTCCACATCGCCTTGCCAGTGCTCGAGCTGGCCTCGAAGATCAACTGCGCACCGTCATCAGGCCCTGGTTTTGGGGTCTCGTCGGCGAGCAGGCGATCGACGACCACGTGCAGCACGCTGGGATCGAGGGCGACGACGAAGGCGTCACTCGTTTGCACGTAGTAGAGAGCGAGCGCCCGGGCGAGCGCCGGCCGGGTGACCATGGGCGCGTCTGGGCGTACACCGATGCGCACGATCGGCAGATCGCGGTAGGTGCTGTGCTGACCCCAGATCACGGTGCCGGGCGCGACCTCGTTGACCAGGGTGCGGATGCCGCTGAGCGTGGCCACCAGGGCGGCGTTGCTCTTGACCGCGGCGGCGGCGAAGACCGGTGTTTTGCCGAGGCGTATCCAGAGCGCGTCGTCGCCAAAGGGATCCTGAGCGTCGACGGCGGGATCGGGGAGTTGCACGGTCTCGTTGGCGTAGGCGAAGAGTTCGGCGATCGCGACCCGATCGAGGGCGCCGAGCATCACCCAATCACCGACCCAGCCGATGCCGAGATCGGACTGACCGGAGGCCGCGCGCAGGAGACCGTCGAGATCGTTGCGAACCGAGGAGGTCTCGCCCACCGCCCAAATTGCCTGAACGCCATCGCCGAGCGCCTTGACCTCCACCCTGCTGGTGCCGACGATCTCTTCGATATCGCGGTAGTCGGTGGCGTCGATCAGCGGCAGCACGCGCATGTCGATGTCCAGGACCTCGGCACCGGGATGGCCCGGTACCGGCGTGATGTCGAGGCTGATGCGCACCGGGTCGATGACCCGCTTCCAGTAATTTTGGTAGCTGCGCGAGAAGTCTCGGTAGGCGCTGGCCTCCGCGTGGGTGACCGTCAACAGCGGCGGCAGATCGATGATCGGTGTCAGGGTGGAGGGGGTGCCCCAGAGCGAGCGCGTGGTCTGGTCGGGGGGGATCTGCTGATCGATGAGCCGCGGCAGCGAGAAGTCGATGGCGTCGCCGTTGCTGTGGCGGAGTTCACCTTTGTTCAGGATGTCGCTGGCGAAGAGCTGGCTCATCTCAACGGGTGTCTGACCGTAGAGCCAGCCGTAGAGCAGCGCTGCGTAACCCGGAACCAGGAGCTCGGCGAGGGCCCGTTCGCGTCGCGAGGCCTGGATCTTTTGTGCGGGGCCGATGCTCGCGGCGATCAGGCTGTCGCTCAAAAAGGCCGTGAACTGGTGGCTACCCGGGTCGCGGGCTCGCATGTAGCGGAAGTCGGCAGACTCGCTGAGGCGGGCGTGACGGCCGGCGATAGTATCGAGTACCCGCTCGATCGCCCGCGGGCTGTTGCTCAGCAACGCGAGGTCGCCGACCATCGCTCGCTCCTGACGCAGCTGACCCTTGCTGCCGAGAGTGCTGGTGATGGTGACGCCTTGGTGGTCGCGGGTGCGGGTCTCGATCGAGCTGCCGAGCGCTTCGATCCGGCTGGTGTGTTGTTGCAGGTAGCGATCGATTTCGGCGTTGAAGAGCGTCGCCTGCCGGATCTCAAAGATCAGGGTGATGTCGGTGCCCTCGCGGATGTAAGGATCGCTGCCGACGACTGCCACTTGACCGACTGCGGCGGGGCCGAGGATCTTCGCCAGCTCGCCGCGCACGACCCCGAGCTGGGTCTCGTAGCGCAGGGTCAGTCGCCGGTCCTCGGGGTTTTGCTGGAGGAGCTGCACGAGCGGTGTGACCCAACGATCGGCTTCGCCCAGGAGGCGGAGAAAGAGAGGCAGCGACTCGAAGCGCGCGTACCAAAAATCGGCGGGAGCGGCTGCAGCGAGTTTCTCGGGCGGCAGCTCGGCGGCGACGGGCAGCTGGGCCTGCATCGCGGCGAAGGGGTGCTCGGCCAGCGGTGGCCCGGAGATCTCGGAAATCGGCAGCTTTGCGGGGCCGCTCTCGCTTCGTAACCGGAGGCCGCGGTCGTGCTGGAGTGCCTCTTGGATCGAGAGGATGCCGGAGGTCGTGTCCATCAGGCGCACGAGGTCGGTGCGCGGTCGTCTGGCGTCGGCCTGCGCCGCTGCGAGTCCACCTGTGCCGCCTGTGCCGCCTGTGCCGCCTGTGCCGCCAAAGAGAAGTTGTAAGCGGGCGGCGGCGAAGTGCTCCCAGGGGTGTGTGGGTCGTTCGGCGCTGGCCCGGCCGCGCTCGACCAGGGCGTCGCTAACGGTGTTGACCCAGCGCTGCGGGAGCCTGCCGGCGGCCCCTTGATTCGCATTGGCGATCGCGTCGTTATTTGTGGTCGCGCTGAAGGGAAAACGGGTCCAGATGCGGCGGCCATTTTGCCAACGGGAGCCGTAGAGAGCACCGCGAAGCTGCTTGGGGATCGTTTTGCCGGCGGCACTGCGGAGCAGGATCGTGACGTCGCCGCTCTGGTCGATGGCGGCGATCTGACCGGGAACCAGACCGTCGATCTCGAGGTGCAGCGGATCCCAGGCGATGTCGTTCGCGTCGGGCGGGATCACGAATTTTACCTCCGCGTAGGTGACCCCGCGTACGTCGTGGCGGGCGACCAGCGCGGCCGTTAGTGCCTGTGCCTCGGCCGGTGGCTGGTCGCCGCTGCGCAAGCGCGGCAGCGGGCCCTCGACGTGTTCTCCGTTGGCCTTGGTTGCGCTGCTGTCCTGTGAGTCAGCATCGGTCTTGGCGTCGACGTCGGC
>CAYYUP010000003.1:126966-140375 GCA_964474905.1 uncultured Nannocystis sp.
CACGCGCAGGCGGTGATCACCGTCGCGAGTCCGAGGGCCATAGCGAGTCGGCGTCGGCGCATCGGCGGAGTGTATCAACGACACCGGAGCCCCGCCGCCCCTTTGCCGGTAGTTTGTAGCTCGCAGCTCGCAGCCCGCAGGGCATGCCGCGGTGACTCGGCCTGTGGCCGATAATCCGGGTATCGTGGCGGTCGCCATGACACGTTCACCGGCTCCGCTCGCGCTCGCCTTCATCGTCTTCGCAGCGCTGCTGCTGGCTGTTCGTGCGGACCTCAAGACCCCACCGCCCGCCGGTGCAGCCGCCAAGGGGTTCTCGAGTGAACGAGCGCGGGCGCGGTTGGTCTCGGTGCTTGGTGACGAGCGAGCGCATCCGATGGGCAGCGTCGCGGGACATGCTGTTGCCCGCCGGATTGCGGCGATTTTGAGGGTCGATCTCGAACCGCTGAGCGTGGCCGGTGCAGCCTCGGTTCCCGAGATCCAGATCGTCGACGCCTGTGGCCGGCGCAGCGGCGCCTGCGGGCAGGTGCACAACGTCGTCGTGCGGATCCCGGGTGACGACCCCGACGCGGGCGCGATCCTCCTCTCGGCGCACCACGATTCGGTCGCGGCGGGGCCCGGTGCCGGCGATGACGGCAGCGGTGTCGCAGTTCTCCTCGAACTCGCGCGCCTGCTCGCGAAGCCAGATGCAGGTGGAGACTTGGCGTCGCGGCGGCGCCCGTTGGTGCTGCTCTTTGTCGACGGTGAGGAGCACGGGCTCATCGGTGCCGAAGCCTTTTTGAGCGGGCATCGTTTTGCGGACGACATCGCTTTTGCGATCAACCTCGATGCCGGCGGCAACGATGGACTCGCGACCCTGACGCGCACGAGCGCTGGCAACGGTCCGGCGATCGCCGCCCTTGCCGATAGTCTTCGCCGTCCACGGGCCGCTTCGGTGACCGCGACAGCCTACGCCCTTACCCCTTACGACACCGATTTCACCGCCTACGATCGGGCGGGTATCTTTTCCTTGGACTTCGGTATTGGCGAGGACAAGGCGCCCTATCACACGCCCAACGACCGGGTTCGGGCGCTCGATCGGGGCTCGCTGCAGCACCTCGGTGAGACCGCATTGGCGGCGATCACAGCCCTCGATAGCCTGGGTGAGCGCGAGCTTGAGGGCGCTGGCGATCGGGTCTATTTGGACTTCCTCGGCCGCTCCCTCTTGACGATGCCCTCCGGCTCGATCCCCTGGATTGCCGCGGTCTTTTTTGCATTGCAGCTGGCGATTCTCCGTCGACTCAGGCGCAGCGCCGCCCACGGGGCCCCAGGAGAGCCGATGACCGGCGAGGCCAACAGGTCCCTTGGGGCAGGTTTCTGGTGCCTCCAGGTATTCGCTGCGACCGCAGGCGGGGCAGCGCTCGCTTGGTTGATGGCACTCTACGCCGGCACCGAGATGGCGAGCTACGCCGATCCACTGCGCACACGCGTCGCACTTTGGGCCGTTGTGACAGCGATCAGCGCGGCAATCGCACTCCGAGCAGCGCGGCGGCTCACAGCAACCGAGCTCTGGAGCGGAACCTGGGCGGCGTTGGCTTTGCTCACCCTTGTGATCGCGTCTGTCGATCCAGGGGCGAGCGTTGCCCTCCTACCGGTCGTGGCTGCTCAGGTGGTTTTTGCGGGGGTCGGTGTGCTCCTCAGTGGTGGGCGCCTGCCGGCCTATGTGCTGCTTCTCGGGCTCGTTGTGCCTGGGTTTTTGTGGTTTCAGGCGGCCCTGCGTGTCGAGCTTCTTTTTGGTCTCGGTCGTCACGGGGCTGCCATCGCCCTCGCGCCAGTCGCCCTGCTCGCGGCATTGCTCGGCCCTCTGTGGCTGGCGGCGCCCCGCTGGATGCAGCGCCTGGGTCTCGGGAGTGTGACGGCTTTGGCGGTCGTGGCAGCGATCGCGGCTGCGGTCGCTCCGGCCCATTCCCCAGAGCGGGCGCGTCGTCTAAACCTGGTGATGCACCGCGATGCCGACAGCGGTCAAAGTCGCTGGTTGGTGGGCGATCGTCCGGGGCCGCTGCCGCCTGTGCTGCGGGCTGTCGTTGATTTCTCGCAGGCGCCGGCGCAGAGCTTTGCCTGGTCCGCCGAGGACGATGAGAGCTGGATCGCAGCCGCTGCAGACGTCGACCTGGAGCCGCCAAAGCTCGAGCTTTTGAGCGACGAAGCGGGCCCCTGGGGTCGACTCCTGCGTCTGCGTTTGACCAGCCCCCGCGGCGCTCGCCGGGCGGCGCTGCTTTTCTCGGAAGACGCGGGGGTGCGGGCGTTCGCCTTTGGTGATGCGACGCTCGGTCCCTACCCCGAGAGAAAGCTGGAACGCTACCCCAAGGCCCGCCACTACGGCCTCATTGGTGTGCCCCCTGAGGGCGTCGAGGTGCGGGTGATCGTCGCCGCAGAGGGGCCTCTGACGGTCGACTTCTGGGATATCGCTGACGGCTTGCCGGATGTCGAGCAGAGCCGCTCGCTGCTCGCGGCTCGGCCGGCCGATCATGTGCCGAGCCACGGCGGGGACGTATCGTTGGTCTCGCAGCGGGTGATCTTTGGCGGCGAGTGACGAGTGACGAGTGACGAATGACGAATGTCGAATGTCGAATGTCGAATGTCGAATGTCGAAAAGACTTCGCTTGGTCGCCGAGGTCAGCCCGCCTTGCCCTCTTTTTTGAACTCGCGGGCGATGCCTGTGTGCACGTCGGCGGCGCGGATCGTCGAGTCACCGCGGCGGAGTGCCTCGAGCGAGACGTAGCGGATCACGTTCATGATAGAGCCGCCCGAGAGGGCATGTTTGCGGGCGATCTCGCGTAGATCGAGCTTTGCGTCGAGTGTCACCGAGGAGGAGAACGCGCGTTGCCAAAGCTGGTAGCGCTCGTCGGCCCGCGGGATCGCGAAGTAGATCACCGACTCAAAGCGGCGGGCAAAGGCGACGTCGATGTTGTCGCGGAGGTTGGAGGCCAGGATCGCGATGCCCGTAAAGGTTTCTAGGCGCTGGAGGAGAAAGGCGGTCTCTTGGTTGGCGTAACGATCGTGCGAGCTACGGGTCTCGCTGCGCTTGCCGAAGAGGGCATCCGCCTCGTCAAAGAAGAGGATCCAATCTTTGTTCTCGGCCTGCTCAAACACTCGGTCGAGGTTTTTCTCGGTTTCGCCGATGTACTTTGAGACGACAAGCGAGAGGTCGATCTTGTAGACGTCGCGGCCCGAGGTCTTGCCGAGCAGGCTCGCGGTGAGCGACTTGCCGGTGCCGGGCGGACCGTAAAAAAGGCAGCGACAGCCCGGGCGCAGACGGCCGGCCATGCCCCATTCACGGAGCAGGGTATCGCCGTGCTCGATCCAGGTGAGGATCTCGTCGAGCTGTTTGCGGGTCCCGGGGTGCAAGATTAGGTCCTGCCATGCGAGTTCCGTGCTGATGTACTGCGCCGGGAAGTCGGCGCCGAAGGTCGGTCGACGGGGTTCGCCCGAGAGCAGCAGAGCGACAAACTCTTCGGAGATCGTCAGCGGTGTCTGCAGGGGCTCGCGGACTCCATGGGGGGCGGGCGCGAGGATTTTGTGCACGCGAAAGAGGTGATCGGCCTCGAAGAGTTGGCGCAGACGCAGGCGCATCTCGAGGTCGGTGCCGCCGAGCAGAAAGGCGAGCGTCTCGCCGTTTGGCACAAACAAGCCGCTCTGGTCACGACTCCCACCGAACTCGGTGAAGGGTCGATCAAAGAGGGTATTGCGGGTCGAGAAGACATCGAGGAGCTGCGGCTGGAGGAGGCGTGCGAGGGCGAGGATGATCGCGATTCGCTCGGCGTAGCTCCAGTCGTAAAAGCGGGTAAAGCGGCCGTACGGAGTGGTGTCGTCGGTTGGGGGCGGTTCCTCGACAGCCACGAGCTGTTTGCCTTGTGGCTCTTGACCGTCGGTCCCGAAGTAGCTGTCAAAGCGGCCGCTGATCAACCTCCCGAGCCAGTCGAGTTCGGCGCTGAGCAGCACGGCGTTGGCAGACAGAGGATCGAAAGAACTCACGCCTCCGAAGAGTACCTATTTGCAGGTCGATCGGAGGCCCTTGATATCGAGCAGGCATTCGCGACTGCGCATCGCAAAGAAGGCGCAGTCCTGTGGCCGCGCATGGTCGCACGCACGTGCACGCTTGTGCCCGGCGTAGCTCAGGGTTGGCTTGCGCGGCGTCGCCGAGAGATGCTGAGCCCGAGCAGACCGATGCCCAGGCCCAGGCCCAGGCCGGAGGATGCGCCGCGCCCCGCAACACCCGTGAGCGAGCAGCCGCGCGCCTTCTTTGGCGGCAGGGTGTCCAAGCAGTCGCCGTCGCTGCATCCGGAGGGCAGGAGATCGAGCGAGATCTGGTCGCGGATCCAGGGCAGCGCGGCGTAGGGCACCCCGTAGATACCGCGGCCAGTTCCGCAGGGCGTGATCCCGCGGGAGGTGATGCCGATCAATCGCCAGTCGCCAGTCGCCAGTTGTGCGAAGACGGGACCGCCGGAGTCGCCGAAGCAGGTATCGCGGCCCTCTTGACCGGCGTGGATCTCTAAGCCTGCGGGGGAAAAGCCGGTGATCACGGTGGTCACGGCTCGTTTGTAGCCGAGCTCGCTCATCTTCAGCGGACCGGGCGAGTCTTCGGCATTGGTGTCTCGGGTGGCGCCAAAACCGACGAGCAGGACCTCTTGATCGAGGCTGATAAGCTCGTCCCATTCGTCTTGGTCGACCAATGGCGGGATCAGAGCGACGCCCTTTGCGGGTTCGCTGAGCACCACGTAGCCGAAGTCGTAGGCGTCCTCTGTGCAATCGTCTTTGTTTAGGCAGTACTTGGGGTGGAGCCCGTAGTCGCTGCCTGTGGTCCTTCGGTTGTCGTCGGAGGTGTAGATTGTGTCGCCGAAGATCACCAGGATCTGGTCGAATTTCTCGGCCTCTTCGAGGCAGTGAGCGGCTGTCAGCGCGGTCTGGGCGTCGATGAGCACGCCGGTGCAGAGGTGCGCGGTGTTTGTGCTGAGCCCACCTTCGATGCCGATAATCGAGACCACGCTCGGCCACTCGCTCTCAGAGAGCAGCTCACCGCCGATGATCGGTTGAGGAGCGGCCGAGGGCATGCTGATGGCAGGTGTTGACGGCAGAGCGACGAGAGCCAAGGCGATGGCGGAGATGGGCATGGGCTGGCCAGAGGATAGCAGCGACGGCGACCTGCGCTTGCCGTCGCCGCACCGAAGAATACGGCCCCCGGGCTCGGCGCTTTGGCAGCCGGGTTCGCTCGCGGGATTGGCCCTGTTCCCCGGGGAAAAGGGCGTGCGGCCTCGAACGTGCTGTGCGCAGAGCGATCCCTCGCTGCCGGCCTTGAGCCCGGGTTTTTTCATTCGCTCGCTTGAGCCCTCATGGCGGTGCTGGGCAGTCGTATTCGGCGTCGAGGGAGCCCGACATCTGGAAGGCCGTGCAGGCCTCGCCGCAGAGACGGATCGTCGTCATCTCCGGGTCGATGTACATCCAGCCGTCTTCGCTATCGCAGTCGCTGACCTGCTGGTTACCGTAAGAGGTGCCGTCAACGAAGATCTCGACGTAGTTCGGGTAGTCGGGCTCGGGATCGAGGACGATGTCACAGCTCAGCACTTGCTCACTGATCGCGGTTAATGCTGCCTGCAGCTCGATTTGGTTTTGCGAGTCGTAGAATGCGGCAGCGCCCTCCTGCGGCATGCCGCCGGCGACGGCGAGTTCGTTGAGACGCTCGAAGGTGTTGGTCGCGTCGGGGTTGCCGTCTTGTTTGCTGTTGGAGGTGATGTCGTCGATGTCGATGCCGACGACGAAGGTCGTGATGCCATCGCTGTAGGCCTCGGCGATCGTCTGGGTCAGGGCGTCGTCGTAGATCTCGAAGCGCGAGGCGTCGTCCTCGGCCTCGAGCGAACAGTTGGCGGCGCCGTCCGTGACCAGGACGACGAACTTCGGCAGGTCGTTGTCGATGCCCAAGAGGTGCTCGTAGGCCGCGATAACGCCGGCCCTTGCCGGAGTGCCACCGGCGATCGTCGGGCTCAGTGCATCCGCGGGAGGCATGCTCATGAGCACGTTGGCGCCATTTTGCGGGGCGACTGGCACATCGGGCACAGCCTCCACCAGGCAGGCGTTGAGGTTGTACACGGATTGCGCCTTTTTGGAGGGATAGAGCGCCATGCCGAGGTTCATCGACGCGTCGAAGTTGCCGACGATCAAGTCGACGACGCTGAAGAGAGAGAACCATCGGCTGACCTCCGGTGTGTCGGGGTCGTCGTCGCCATCCCAGGAGTTGGCGACCATCGAACCTGACTTGTCGAGCACAAGCACGACGTTGGGGGTGACGATCGGGATCTTCGCGGTGGCCTCGCCGCAGCTGTCGTCAAACTCGCAATCCCCACCTTCGCTGCAGAGGAAACCCTCGGCACAGTCGTCGTCGCTCTCGCAATCGGGGTCGCCTGTGCTGTCGTCGGTGGTGCTACCTGCGCTGTCGTCGGTGGTGCTACCTGTTGTGGTTTCGCCTGTGGTCTCGCTTGCGCTTGTCGTGATGGTGACGATGCCGCCGCTGTCGTCATCGGAGCCCGGGCCCGTAGGTGTACAGGCAACGATGCAGAGCGCTGCGGTCAGTGTACAGAGGTGGTGCGCGGTGGCTATTTTCATGGTCATGGTTCCGTGGCAATCGAGGTCAGGGCGCAGGTCGACACCCAGGGAAAGCTGACTCTCGGGACATCCCGGCCAGCGGCCCCTCTCATCAACTCAGACACCGAGACATCGCCGCCTTCCGGACTTTCTTGTCGGCATCGATCCGGCCTGTGGATCTCGGCTGAGACCAGGCGGACAAAAAAAAGCGAGGGCCGCTTTCGCGACCCCCGCTCTTGTTGCTCGGAGCTATGCTCGAGCCAAATCGATCAGCCGGAACCCGGGCACTTGTACTGGGCGTCGAGGTTGCCGCTGCCCTGGAAGCCAGTACAGGCTTCGCCACAGAGCTGGATCTGCATGAAGGTGTCGTCGACGAACTTCCAGCCGTCCTCGGTGTCACAGTCCATGACCTGGGTCTTGCCGTACTTGACGCCATTGACCTCGACTTCGACAAAGTTCGGGAACACGGGTACCGGGTCGAGATCGATGACACAGGGCAGCACCTGCTCGGCGATCGCCTGCAACGCGTCTTGGAGCTCGATCTGGTTTTGCGAGTTGTAGAACTTCTCGTTTGGATCGCCCTTGGGTACGCCACCGGCGACTGCGAGCGCGTTGAGCTGCTCGTAGGTGTTGGTCAGGTCGGGGTTGCCGTCCTGCTTGTCGTCGGTTGTTTCGTCCTTGATGTCGATGCCGACGACGAAGGTCGGGATGCCGTTCATGGCGGCATCGGTGACCGTTTGGGCCAGGCCGGCGTCGTAGACCTCGAAGAGCTCGGCGTCTGTCTGGGCTTCGAGCGAGCAGTTGGCGGCGCCATCGGTGACGAGGATCAGGAACTGAGGCAGGCCGTCTTGGATCCCTGAGAGGTGTTCGATCGCGGAAATCATGCCGGCGCGGGCCGGGGTACCGCCGGCGATCTGAGCGCTGGTCGCCGCCGCGGGCGGCATTGTCTGGAGGATCTTCATGCCGTTTGTCGGTGCGGTTGGCACGTCGGGCGTAACCTCGACCGGGCAGGCAGCGGCACTGTACTCAGACTTCGCCTTTTTCGAGGGATAGAGCACCATGCCCAGGTTCATCGAGTTGTCGAAGCTGTCGGTGATGAACTGGACGACGCTGTAGAGGCTGAACCAGCGGGTGACGTCGGGGGTCATCGGGTCGCCGTCGCCGTCCCAGGAGTTGGCGACCATCGAGCCCGACTTGTCGAGCACAAGCAGGACGTTGGGCGTGGTGATCGGGATCTCGATGGTCGCGTTGCCGCAGTCGGTCGGGTCGAACTCGCAGGAACCGGCCTGGCAGATGTAACCCGCGTCGCACTCGTCGTCGTTGACACACTCGGTGCCGGTCGTGTCGGTCGTGTCGGTTTCGGAGGAGGTATTTGTCGTGCTGGTATTGGTGCCGCTGGTATCGGTGCCGGTACCGGGCATCGTCGTCGTCGGGTTGATCGTCGCGATGGTGACTCCTGAATCGGAGTCAGAGTCGGTCTCCGCAGCGGGTCCGTTGCAAGCGCCGATCGCTAACAAGGCGGTAGAAAAAATGGCAATAGAGCGCTTCATAAGGTCAATTCCTCGGTCTGGTTTGGGTGAAGTCGGGCAGTGAAGACAGATCGATCGTCACAGCTAGCGGCCTGCGACCGATATACGGCGATGACAAACTAGCAAGATCGCCGAGCGCAAAACAAGACGATCATCGCTCGCGCGATATGCGGGTCTCTTCGCGTTCGTGTGGCTACAGCACGGCATTCAGGGGTGTGACACCACCTCGGCTCGAACCTTCCGACAAAACTTTGGGGGTTCGTCAGCGCGCCAGGTCTCTGTCTGCATCTGCGAGTAGGCCGCTGTGGGCTGTGGTGATCGCTGTCACGGTCGCCGAGCGCAGCGCAGCGGCGATCAGAAGCGCAGCTTGAAGACGAGCCCACTACCGCTGCGGCTTAAGTGCGGGGCGATGGCGATGTTGTTTCGCCGCTTCCAGGCCCGGTGGCGCGAGCGCAGGACCAAGCCCCAGACGAGGAATGTCGCCCCTGTCACCGCCATCAGGCCGCCGTAGCCGGTGCCGACCCAGCCGTAGGTCCGGAGATTTTTGCAGGTCTCGGCGCTGGTATGTTGGCCGAAGCGAGCCTGGCAGCGCGCGGGCGAGGCGCTGATGAGCATCGCCGCGCCGGCCCCCGTGCGCAGCAGGCCGAGTGGAAAGAGGATGCTGCCGATGAGCCGCTTCGTGTCGCCCTCGTCGGGCTCCGGCTCGCGGACCTCACCAAACTCGAAGTAGCCCCCCGGGATCTCTTCGTTCGCGGGCGGTGGGGCCGCGAGGGTCAGCGCGAGCGCGAGCGGGCCGAGTAGCACTCAGGCGCCCCCTTGATCGCTGGCGGCGAGCGCCTCAAATCGGTGGAGTTGACGACGGTAGTAGGCGGTCTTGGGTTCGAGCTTGGACGCTGTGCGCATGGCGGCGAGGGCCTTGGTCTCGTTGCCGACCAGATGAGCGAGCTCGGCACGGAGGTAGTGGAGTTCGGCGTTGTCGGGCTCGGCCTGGATGCCGGCCTCGACCGCGCGCAGGCCGGCCGTCGGCTGGCAGCGCTCGCGAAAGGAAAACCACCCGTAGCTCGCCCGGAGGCTGACGTCTTTGGGGTCGGTTGCGATCATCGCCTCGAGGCTGGCGATAGCCTGGTCGCTGCGGCCGAGCTTGTGCAGCTGCCGGCCGACGGAGCGGCGCGAGCGGGTAGCTTCGCGGCTCTTGGGGAAGCGCTGCTGGAGTTCTTGGTAGCGGGCGATCGCCGCCTCGGGATCGCCGTCGAGCTTGGCGACTAGGAAGGCCGCCTGATCGTAGAGGGCCTTGGCGGCGAGGCCTTTTTTGTTGTCGGGATCGCCGGCGATCACCAGCTTGTAGGCTGCGTCGGCCTCGTCGCGGCGGGCGGCCAGGGCGTAGGCGAGGCCGAGGTGGTAGCGAGCCTGCAGATCGTCGGGAGTGGCTGCAGCAGTGCTTGCGAGGGCGGCGATCGGATCGCCCCCTTTGACGATTTTGGCGAGGCCGGAGAGCAGGGTGCTGTCGTCGGCGACCTCGACCAGACGCCCCATTTCGACCCCGTCGGCGCTCAGGACCAGGAGCGTTGGATAGGCCTGGACCCGGTAGCGCTCGGTCAGCTCGGGGCCCTGGTCCTTTTCGGCGTCGAGCTTGACCGCGATAAAACGCTCGCGGACAAAATTGCCGACGGAGGGCAGGGTGAAGACTTCTTCTTCGAGTTCGTGACAGGAGTGGCACCAGTAGGCGCCGACATCGACGAGCACGAGCTTGCCCTCAAGCTTGGCGGTCGCGAGCGCCGCCTCGAAGGTGCCCTCAAAGAAGGGAAAGGCGACGACGACCTGACCGTCAGCCCGGACCCCAGGTGCGGCCTTGACTCGGGTGTTGGTGTCGGCGTTGGCGACTTTGTTGTCCGCAGAGGAGCTGTCCTTACGAGCAGTATCGTCACGCCCGACCGGAGCAGCAGGGCCGCAGCTGCCGGCAAAAATTGTCGAAGCCAGGAGCCCCGAGAGCGTCAGGAGCAGGGGCGAGCGCGGCCAGATGATCACCGCCGAACAGTGCCGCGGAAGATTCTCGGGTGCAAGTTTCAGATCGTGTGCAACAGCGGCGGGAGGCGGACGAACACCTTCAAGTCCGCACTTCTCGCAGGAGATCGTCGGCGCTGGGCCAAGCCCGAGGTAGCGACCTGCCCTTGCGCCCCCAGAGATCATGAACACCCTACGAGAGAAGCCCCAAACAGGCCGCACAGGCCAAAGGAACACAGTATGGCCGCATTTAACCCCGAGTCCGCAACAGTCAAGACCCGCCACGCGATCGCCCACGCACAGGCGATGGCGACGGACCTGGGTCACCCCGAAATCAGCAGTCTTCATCTTTTACAGGCGACCGTGCAACAGGAGGGCGGCCTGGTCAGGCCGCTGCTCGAGCGGGCAGGTGCTCACGGGGCGGCGATCGAGCGGGCGATCAGAGCGGAGCTCAGCAAGCAGCCGCGCATGAGCGGCGGCGATACTGGGGTCAGTCGCGAGCTGCGTGCGCTTCTCGACCTCGCTGCGGGCGAGGCTGAGGCCCTGCACGATCGTTTTGTCAGCACCGAGCACCTGATCCTGGCTGCGCTTGCCGGCAAGGCCCGCAAGTCCCAGGTTCGGGCTTCTAAGGTGCTGCGCGAGCTAGGCGTGAGCCGCGATCTGGTGCTCTCTGCTCTGGCAGAGATCCGCGGCACCCAAACTGTTGAGGACGAGAACCCCGAGGCCAAATACGAATCCCTCGAGAAGTACGGGCGCGACCTTACGGCGGTCGCTCGAGCGGGCAAGCTCGACCCGGTGATCGGCCGCGACGCGGAGATCCGCCGAGCGATCCAGGTGCTCTCGAGGCGCACCAAAAACAACCCCGTGCTGATCGGTGCCCCAGGGGTCGGCAAGACAGCGATCGCCGAGGGCATCGCCCAGCGGATCGCCAGCGGTGACGTTCCCGAGAGCCTCAAAGAGCGCAAACTGGTGCAGCTTGATCTCGCGGCGTTGGTCGCCGGGGCCAAGTTTCGCGGCGAATTTGAGGAGCGCCTCAAGGCGGTGCTCAAGGAGATTTCCGCCGCTGACGGTCGCATCATTCTCTTTATCGACGAGCTGCATACGCTGGTCGGTGCCGGCAAGGGCGAGGGGGCTCAGGATGCCGCCAATATTCTCAAGCCGGCGCTCGCTCGCGGCGAACTCCGCTGCATCGGCGCGACCACCCTCGACGAGTACCGCAAGTACATCGAGAAGGACAAAGCGCTCGAGCGTCGCTTTCAGCCGGTGGTCATCGACGAGCCCTCCGTCGACGATACAATCGCGATTCTCCGGGGCATCCGCGACAAGTTCGAGACCCACCACGGGATCCGCATCCAGGACGCGGCGATCATCGCCGCTGCTCGTCTCAGCCATCGCTACATCCAAAATCGATTCTTGCCCGACAAGGCGATCGATCTCATCGACGAGGCCTCGGCGCGGCTCAAAATGGAGGTCGAAAGCCTGCCGTTGCCGATCGACGAGCGTGAGCGTCGGATGACCCGCCTCGAGATCGAGCGCAGCGCTTTGGGTCGCGAGGGCGAGGGCGGAAAGGCCACGCGGGCGCGCTTGCTCGAGGTCGAGGCCGAACTCGCGTCGCTCCGCGAAGAGGTCGCTGCGATGCGCTCGCGTTGGCAGACCGAGCGCGATCGACTAGGCGCGATCAAAGAGCTCGGCAAGCAGATCGACAACATCCGGGCCGAGGCTACCCAGGCTGAGCGCGCCGGTGATTACGAGCGCGCCGCAGAGCTCACTTACTCGACCCTGCCGACCCTCGAAAAACAGCGTGAGAGCGCGCGTGAGGCGGTTGAGCAGGCCCAGGCGGCCGGTGATTCCTACCTCCGCGAGGTCGTCACCGACGAGGACATCGCCGAGATCGTCGCCAAGTGGACGGGCATCCCGGTGACCAAAATGCTGGCGACCGAGCAGCAGCGCCTGGTCAAGATGGAGGACAATCTCCATCAGCGGGTCATCGGTCAGGACGAGGCGATCTCGCGGATCAGTGCCGCAGTCCGTCAGGCGCGGGCGGGGCTCGCCGATCCCGATCGCCCGGTCGGTTCGTTTCTCTTTTTGGGGCCCACCGGTGTCGGCAAGACCGAACTCGCCAAGGCGCTCGCAGAGTTTCTCTTTGACGACGAGCGCAGCGTCGTGCGTGTCGACATGAGCGAGTACATGGAGAAGTTCGCGGTCTCGCGGTTGATCGGCTCGCCGCCGGGCTACGTCGGCTACGAGGAGGGCGGTCAACTCACCGAAGCGGTCCGCCGCAAGCCCTACTCGGTGGTCCTGCTCGATGAGATCGAGAAGGCGCACCCAGAGGTCTTCAACCTCCTCTTGCAGGTGCTCGACGACGGGCGCCTCACCGACAGTCAGGGTCATGTCGTCGACTTCCGAAATACGATCGTGCTGATGACCTCCAACGTCGGCTCCGAGTTGACGGGCAAGGGGCTTAGCGAGGCCGAGGAGGCGGCGGCCCGCGAAGAGGCGCTGCGACGGGCTTTTCGTCCCGAGTTCCTCAACCGCTTGGACGGCATCATCGCCTTCCATCAGCTCCGTGAGGAGCACATGATGGGCATCCTCAACATCCAGCTCGGTCGACTTTCGCCTCGCCTGGCCGATCGCGATCTCAGCCTTGAGGTGAGCGCATCGGCGAAGGAGTGGCTCGCTGCGCGGGGGTACGATCCGGTGTACGGTGCCCGGCCGCTCAAGCGGCTGATCCAAAACGAGATCCTAAACCCGCTGGCGACCGGGATCCTCGCGGGCGAGTACCTCGCCGGTGGCACGATCGTCGCCGATGTCGGAGCTGGTGACGAGGGACTCGCCTTGCGGGCGGCCTAGTTGCGCGAAGGGGGCAGCGGCCTAGCAAAACAGGCTGCGAGTCGGGGGGCTGAGCGCTGTGTAGCGCTCAGCCCTCTGTGTTGGTTGTGGGTGTAGTCTCGCCGCCGATGCGCGAGCGAGGCCGAGCGTTGGACCCCGAGGGGAGCTGCGAGCAGGGCGGCAAAAAGGCGACCAAGGGCGCTGCTCGACGTCGCCGTGTGCTCCTCACCTGGGGGCTCTCGATGGTCGGCGGCGCTTTGCTGCTAGTGCTGGCCTCGCAGCGTCTCGAGGTGATCCCGAACTCGATCGAGATCGTACGTCCAGAACTCTTTGCCTGGGCGATCGCTCTGCATCTGCCCTACGCCGCGATCCGGGCGCTGCGCCTGCGTTACGCCCTAGACCCGTTGGTGCGCGCGCAGGCGGGGTGTTCTCTCGATC
>CAYYUP010000003.1:140475-182359 GCA_964474905.1 uncultured Nannocystis sp.
TCTCGATCGCCTGCCGCCCCGTGTGCTCTACGGCAGCGGCTGGCTCTCGTTTGCCGTGATCATGTTGCTGCCTCTGCGCCTGGGCGAACTCTCGCGGCCGCTTTTGCTCCGACGGGCGCAGATCCCCGGGATCGGCCTAGGCGAGGCGATCTCTGCGGTGGCGACGGAGCGTGTTGTCGACGGTCTGATGGTCGTCGGCTTGCTCTTCGGCGGTCTCGCGCTGGCGGCTCCGAGTGCTGGTGCGGCGGCACTCGGGGAGGTGCGGGCGGTCGGGCAGCTGATGGCCGTGATCTTCGGCGTCGGCCTTGCCGCGGTGATCATGGTCTCGAGGGCGCCGGAGAGCGCGATCTCTCGGCTGCGCCTGGGTTCGCGGGCGGCATCTCTGGTGCGTCGTCTGGCCGCCGCGATCAGACCGCTCGGACGACCCGCCCAGGGAGTGCCATTTCTCCTCTGGTCGCTCGTCTACTGGGCGATCACGGTGACTCAGCTGTGGTTATGCGCGCGGGCCTGCGGTCTCGATCTCGAGGCCGCCCAAGCGGCGGCGATCGTCGCGACGATCGGCCTCAGCATTCAGCTACCGGGTGGGCCCGCCCAGGCCGGCTCGTTTCAGGTCGGCGCGGCTGCGGGTCTCAGTCTTTTCGTGAACTCTTCAGCAAACGGGGCGCTACAGGGCCCTGCCGTGAGTTTTAGTGCGCTGATGTACCTTCTGAGCCTCGGCGGGACTTTTTTCCTGGCATTGCCGGGGGCCTGGCTCCTGCGGCCAGGTACAGAGCCTGCAGCGGACGGCGCTCGGCCAGTGAAATAAGCAGCGCGGCGATCTCGATGGCGACTGGGCCAGTGCCGATGCCGCGGCCCGGTCGGAGGATCTCGCAGCCGGGGTCGGGCAGATGAATTTCGCGAAAACGGAGCGCTTTCAGCTTCTTGAGTATATTTTGTCGAGCAAAAACGCTCGTGCCGAAAGGTCTTTCAGGGGCTCCCGCAGGGGCTCTGGACAGACAGAAGGCGGCCTCTCTGTCAATTTTACGAGTCGAGGCGGTAGGGCGCTCCGCGGCCTTTGTGGTCGGGAGCGCGGCGCCGTTGCTGGCCTGGGGGCGGGCGGGTATGCTCCCGCGCACGTCGCCGCGCCCCGGCGGCGCTCAGGAGAAGAGATGAAGCGCAGCCTCCGTGTCTTGACCCTCGCTAGCCTTGTGATCGCCCTCGCCGCCTGCGGCAAGAAGGGCGAGGACTCCCAGACGCCGGGCGGCTCATCAGGCGCTCCGGTCGATCAGGACGCCAAACTCAAAGAGGCCAAGGCCAAGGCCAAGTCCGACACTTTGATCGAGCAGGCGAACGCCGACCTCTCGCGCGGGCGTTACGTCTCGGCGCGCAAGAAGGCCACCGATGCCCTCGCCGTCGACGCCAACAACGCCAACGCCTACGCAGTGCTCGGCGCCTCCAACTGGCGCGCCGGGGATTACGAAGCATCGACCAAGGCCTTTAAAGAGGCGATCGAGATCGACAAGAGCAACTTCGGTGCGCTCTTAGGCCTCGCTCGCAACTACCAGGCCGCGGGTCGCCACGCCGAGGCGATCGAACTCGCCGATCGGGCCGCGGGCGGCGACGCCAAGCAGGTCGATCCGATGCTCACCAAGCTGTGGAGCTACTACGCGATGCTCGACGCCGGCAACGCGGTCAAGGCGATCGATGGCATTTTTCAAAACATCGGCGAAGATCCGATCGTGCCGATCGTGCAGGCGCTCGCCGCCTTCATTCGCCCCCTCGAGGGCGCCGGCGAGTTGATCGTGATCGAGGGACAAAAGGGCTCCTCGAGTGCGGGCCTGGATGTCGACGGCGGTCTCAAATTTACCGGTGCGGTGATCGGCGGCGACTTCCAGCAGGTCGTCTTCTTTGAGCTCCGCGAGGAGGCCCGGATCCACAGCGCGCTCGCTGCCAAGCTCGGCCTTAAGTCCCTCGGCAAGGTCAAGCCCATCGGCGGTGCTGCGGAACTCGACCTGGTGCTGGTGCCCGAGGTCAAAATCGGCGACCTCAAGATCAAGGCGATCCCGGCGCTCGTCGACGACCTCTCGCCCTACGCCTCGATCGGCGAGGTCCCGGGCATGCTCTTCGGTCGCCAGGTGTTTAGCCGGCTCGGCTCGGTCACCTTCGATTTCCCGAACTCGAGCCTCGAGGTCACCGCTGAGGTGCCCGCAGGTCCGCCCGCAGGGGCTTCCGAGGCGCCGCTGCTGCTGCTCGACATGCACATCCTTTTGGTGCCGATCACCAAGGTCGTGCTCGATGGCTCAGACTTTCCCTTTTATGCCTGGATCGGCGGCCGCTACAAAGCTGGCATGGCGGTGACTCGTCGCTCGTACATCAAGAGCGGTAGGCGGCCAAGTGATCTCGACGAACTCGACGATCCGACGCAGGGCCTGAAGATGGTCTACTTCGAGGACGTCGCCGTCGGCGATCATGTGACCAAGGGCGTCGGCGGCCTCGTGCTCGCCAACAGCCCGCCGGATCCCGATCTCGCCCAGATCATCAACGGCACGACCTTTGAGCTCGGCGGTTACATCAACCTCGCGTTGATGAAGGGCATGAAGATGACCTGGGTACCCTCGGCCGGCAAGCTCTACCTCAGCGGCCGGACTCCGAGCGGCGGCTGAGCACTGCGCACTGCGGTTTAAGCTCGCGATCAAGAGGAGGACCACCAGGGTCCTCCTCGGTCGCTTTGAGCCGCGACGAGCTAGACCGGGATGATCGCGCCGGTCACCGATGCGTTGGCCGGCGCTGCGAGGTAGAGCAGCGTCGGGGCGATCTGCGAGGGGGCGGTCCAGGTGCTGGTATCGGCGTCTGGCATCGCCGCGCGATTGGTCGGCGTGTCGATGATCGAGGGTGCGATCGCGTTGACCCAGATGCCCTCGGAGCGCAGCTCTTCGGCGAGCGATCGGGTAAGGGCGCTGACCGCCGCTTTGCTCATCGCGTAGACGCTCATGCCGGCGCTCGGCTTGTCTAGGGCCTGGGTAGTGACATTGACCAGACGTCCGCCCGTGCCCTGCGCGCGCAGGACTGCGAGTGCCTCGCGGCAGCAGAGAAAGGCCGTGAGCGCGTTGATCTCGATCTGTCTCTCTAGACAGGCACGAGAGGCGTCGGCGATCGGTGTCCAGTGGAAACCACCGGCGACTTGCACCGATGCCCAGAGCTCGGGGAGGCCGCGATAGTAGGTGGCGACAGCGGCCTCGTCGCGGAGGTCGACCGAGAGCGTGTAGTCGACGCCGTCGATGCGCAGCTCGTCGGCCAACTGCTCTTGTACGCAGGGCACATGGACCAGCGCGCCGACTTCGGCAAATGCGTGCACGACGGCCGGACCGAGCCCGCCGGTGCCGCCAGTGATCACCACGTGGCGACCGAAGAGCCCCATCGAGGGCGCCTGTGCTTGCTCGTTGGTGTGTCCGGGATTGTTGTCCTCTGCTCGCATGATTGTGCTCTGTGCTCTGTGCTCTGTGCTCTGTTTGTTAGGCCGTTGGATCGGCGAGGAGCTTCTCCATATACCACTTCACCAGGCGCAGCTCCTCTTCGGTCGCCTCCATCTCATTCTCGTCGATCATGCGCTGGAGCAGGTCGTCGATCTCGACGCTGGTGGTCGGCATTTCGCCCTCGACATCGCTGAACTCGTGGCATTGGGTGCAGAGGCTCTCGTAGGTGCTCTGCGCCGTGGCAGCGTCCACGACGAGGGCGCCCGCGGTTGTATTCTCGGCGGCGACGAGGTCGCGAAGGGCGTCGCGGCTCTCTTGGCGCTCGGCATCGGCCCGCTTCTGGACCTTGACGGAGCGCTGGATGTCGCGGGTGATCGCCACTAAGTAGGCGGAGACGGTCCAGAGTTCGCGATCGGTCATCGGCGCGCCGAAGGTCGGCTTGACCGCCATGCGTTCGACGGTTTTCCACCAGGCCGCCGGTGATCGCGGACGGATCAAGATGGTCTTTAGATCATGGCATTCGACGCACTTGCGCACGAGCACATTGCGGCCCGATCGGAGGGCATCGAGGCTCGCGAGTTCGACCAGCGGCGCCTCCTTGGGCAAACCGGCCAGGGGCAGCAGACGGGCGACACGCTCGCGATTTTCGATCGAGTAGACGCCGCCGCCGACCGCCGAGGAGGCGAGCGCGAACTCGCGGAGGGCAAAGGGAATCGACAGGCCCGAGAGCAGCACCGTGCAGAGCAGGAGGCCGACCCCGAGCGCCGGCATCCACTCCTCGAGGTGGCGGAAGAAACGGATGATCGAGAGCTTGAGCAGGAGGATCACGCCGATGGTCATGCCGAGCATCAGGTGCACGACGGTGCGCGCGGGCAGCTCGACCTGGTAGAGCCAGAGCCGCGGCACCATCTCGTACATCATCACCACATAGATGAGCACGTAGACCCAGCCGAGGATCCGGTGGAGACGCATCAAGTTGGGCGGTGCGGTGCTCGTCCGTGTCTCCTTGTCGTAGGGAAAACCCCAGAGGTAGAACATCAAGAAAACCGCGGCGAAGCCGGTGATCAAGAAGAGGATGCCGAGAGTGACGCTGAGGGCGATGTCCATCATCGTCCGAGGATGATAAAGCGAATTCGCGCGCCTCAGGGCAGCTCTTAGAGTGCTCTTCCTTACGTATTGAGCAGTCGGAGGAAGCGTTTTAGAATTGACCTGTCTTTTGGGTCATGTATTTTGGTTGGCGAGGCCGCCGACGGCGTAGAGCAGCACGGCTGTGGCCGCGCCGACGTTGAGCGAGTCGACGCCCCTGGCCATCGGGATTGTCAGCTCGAGATCGGCGAGGCGCAAAAGGGCATCGCTGAGGCCCCTTCCTTCGTTGCCGAGCATCAGCGCGGTTCGTTGGCCGCGATCCCATGTGTTGAGTGACCGGGCTCTGGCGCCGGTCGTTGCGGCGGCGATTTGGAGGTCGGGGTGCGCCTTTTTAAGGTTGTTAAGGGTTACCTCGAGGTTGTCGACGCGGGCGATGGCGCGGTGCATCGCGAGGTTGTTGCCCATCGCCGCCCGGCTCGCGCGACGGCTCCAGGGATCGCCGCAGCGGGGGCCGAGGATCAGGAGGTCGACCGCGAAGGCCCGGCACGCGCGGACGATCGCGCCGATGTTGATCGGGTCGACGATGCCCTCGGCGATGAGCAGGGTCAGGGGTGTTTGGCCGTCGCTGGTGGCGATCGGATCGACGGCGGCGGGGCGCTTGGCCGCGGCCGCGATCCCGCGGTGGCGATCAAAGCCGACGATTTCGGTGAGCAGTGCCGATGAGGTGATGAAGATCTCGAAGGAGGGCCTGCCCGTGGCCGCCAAGAGCGGCTCCAGCTCCGCCAAACGGGCCTCGCTGACGAGCACACTCTCGATCTCGAGGTCGCTCTCTAGGAGGCGGCGGACGACGTGCACGGTCTCGACGACGAAGCTGCCCGGGGCGACCGCGCTGTGCTCGTCGGAGCCGCGAAAGCACGCGACCGCGGGGTCCATTTTGTCGCGGATGATTCGCCGGGTGATCAAGGCGGAGAGACTGACTGCCTCCCGCCTGCGCGGTCAAGCCGATGACGGCAAGGCACGCGTGGACACTGCTTGGGCCAAATTTTAGTGGCGGCTCCAACCGCGGAGCCAAGTTGTTCGAGCGCCGACGGAGGGCATTGCACGGCCGCCCAGGAGAACGACGCAGGCGGGATAGACCCAGGCCTCGTCGCTGTCGACGGCCCGCACGCATGCGCGTACGTCGGCGTTGTCGCGGGGCAAGAGGAGGCGCGGCGCCTTGCCCCGTGGCCGGCGAATCCTGCCCTGACCGCGACAGAAGAGGATCTCTTGCGGGGCCTTGGGGCCGGCGGTTGGAATCACGGCGCGGAGGTGCTCTAAAAGGTGCAGCTCGGCCCGCGATAGTTCGCTGTCGGCGAGCGGTCTACCGGCTCCGAGGCCCAGTGCGGTCGCGATGCCACCACTTAGGTCTGTGATGTGATCGAAGAGGCGGGCGAGACGCTCGCCGCCGTCGACTCGGCCCAGGTGCCGCGGTGGCGGGCCGAAGCGCAGGCCGAAAAGTTCGGTGATCGAAGAGCGAGCGCTCGCCTCGAGCAGAGCGATAGGCGTGGCGCCGATGATCACGTCGTCGCTCGATTGGGTGGGATAGAGAGCTGGGATCACTGGGTTTCGACCCTCGCCTGCGATGCTCTTCTCGAGTGTGGCGATCGACCGCCAGACCGACGGCTCTGCGCGGGCGACGAGGCAGGGGATCAGCGGCGCCGAGCGGATTTCAGAGCGCGCTAGACCCAGACGTGCGGCCTCGAGCAGGAGCCTGAGCAACCTGCTTTGGGTGGCGGGTCCCATCTTTGGCATGCGCTCACCGGCCGAGAGCAGGAGGCGCACGGCCTCCCCTGCGAGCGCTGAGAGAGTGGGTTCGACGAGGTCGCGCAGATCGGCTGCGGTCGCCCTCGGGGGGGCGATGGCGCCGACCTCAAGCGTTACCTCGAAGGTCGGCGATTTGCTCAGGCTGTGGTGGGTCGCGACGACCCCGTGCTGCAGAATCCAGAGGCGTGCGCTGTCGTTGCTCGGCGGGATCCAGATCCGACCTGCGAGCTGCGTCTCGCCGAGATTGATGTCGATCGCCGCGCCGACGAGGTAGTCCGCAAAACCGTCGGGTCCGGGCTTGCCGTCGATCGTCAAAGAGCCGCCGACGAAGCGAGCGGCCTCCTCCAACCACTGTCGGGCGCGTTTGATCTCGAGGTCCTCGGCGATGACCTCGATCCGGGTGAGCGCCGGCTCGTGTGCATGTCCGGGGGTGCCGACGGTGAGTGTTGGTGACTTGCCCCGGCGTACCTCCAGGCGGAGTGGCGCTCGCCCGCCGCCGACACAGGAGAGGGAGAGAGAGGTGAGGGCGATGCCGGCGAGTGCGAGCAGGGCGACGGCGCCTGCGGCCTCGAGTTCGAGAAGGGCGCGGTGGCGAAGTTCGGCGGCCGCTCGCGTATCCAGGAGATGCGCTAGAGCTCGTACGTGGGCAGTGGGCAGTGGCGCGCCGTCATCATTGATGCGCACCCGATGGCGGCCGAAGTTGACGTCGATCCGGGATGCATCGGCGGCGACGCTCCGTCGCACGAGCTCCGCTGGAATCTGCCAGGGGCCTTGGAGTTGGGCTGTCGCGAGCTTACGCAGTTCGGAGTCGACATCGATCGTCAGGAGTTTGCCGATGTCGAGGCTTTCGCCGCTCTTGTTGCCGCTCATCTTGGCTCCTCGACCGGGGCTTTGCCGAGATCGTCGATCAGTTCGCGGGCGCCATGGACCAGCAGTCTGGCCCTGCGCGGGGTTGGCAGATCGACGGTTTCGGCGATGCGATCGAGCGCGGCGAAGAGCGCTGCTCTCGGGTGAAGAGCGAAAGCTTCGGCTGCATCGGTGAGCCAAGGGTCGGCGCTGTCGATGACGATCACTTGGCGTGCACGAAGACGGTGGCGCTTTAGCCCCAACAGGCTTAAATCGAGCGTTTGAGGGCCTTTATGGATGTTTTCAGCGGCGACGACCCACCATTTTTCGCCGATCTTATCGAGGTGTTGGTTGATGGCCTGCAGCAGCGGTGATGCTTCGCGCTCCTCTAGAAGGGCACCCCAATCGTCGACATCGATGGCGCCCAGGGCATCGGCGACGGTTCGGGCCTCGGCTACCCTCTCGTCGAGGACTCGAGTACCCGCCGCGATCGCTTCGCCTGCGAGGCCTTCGCAGGTGCGGGTGCGAAATAGCCGGCCCTCGGTCGCCATCTGTCGCGCCTTGTCGATCGAGAGCGGTGCACCGCCGGCCACCGGGATCAGCGGTCGTTGAAAGACTGCGGGCAGCGTTCGAAAGGACTCTGGGTGTTGCAGGACCCCTTGGAGAAGCTCGGAGAGGTCACTTGAGGGCTCGAGAGCGAGGGTTCTTCGGGTCCTGCGGAGCACAAAGAAAACGGCGAAAAGCAGGACCAAAGCGAGGCCGCCAGCAGCTGCGAAAGCGGGTGTGTTAAGCGAGCTTGCGGAGCTTCGTGGGGCCGGTACAGCGACAACGGGCGGGGATCCCGGGGGGGCTGGGGACGGCGGCAGAGCGGGCGTGTCGTTGGTGTTGGTGTCGTTGGTGTTGGTGTCGTTGTTGTTGGTGTTGGTGTTAGTGGTCTGCGGATTGCCGGCGGAAGCTGCCGCGTCGGTCGCAGGATGTGCCGGCTCTCCCGTGGGTGCAGGTTGCGGATCGGGGCCTTGCAAATGACCTGTCGAATCGGCCAGGTTTGAATCGCTTGAGCCTGGGCTTGGACCTTGGAGCGCGGGCGGGCCGGAGTCTTCGCTGGCATCTGCGGGCTCCCAGGGGCCTGTGCCCAGACGAAATTCGGCCCATGCGTGGTGCCATGCGGTACTGCGGCCATTGCGACCGACGTAGCCGATCGCCAAGCGGGCGGGGATCTTGGCCTCTTGCAGGAGGGCGACGAGCAGAGCATTTTGCACATCGCAGTCGCCGCGACCGATCGCCAGGGTGCGGCTAAAGAGCGCTTCGCCGGCGAGGCGTCGGTTGTTGAGCAGCGTTGCGACGTCGGTATCGGTGCTGTAGCGGACGCGTTCGCGGACCAGCTCGGTCAACCGAGTGACTCGCTCGCGCGGCGGTCGCGAGCGCAGAGCTCGGGCCTCGCGCGCGATCGAGGTTGGGAGCGCGGGTGGCCGCCGGGGTAGCAGCGCCGGCTTTGCGGGCGTGCCTGGCCCGGTCGTGTAGGTGAGCACGCCACGGATGCTCTTGTCGGAGGCGATCAGTGCCTCATCGTGCTCGGAGGTGACGACCGCTACAGGAGTGTCGTCGAGCCGCACGGAGTCGGCATCTAGGCGATGACCGGTGGGCACTGGGATCCGCGTCAGGCCAGGTTCAAGGTGCACTCGGAGTTCGACATGAACACAGGCATCTCCGCTGTCACAGGCGATACCAGGGTAGGGGTGGGGGTCCTTGGGCGGCTCGGCGCTCGGCAGCTCGTCGCGGTCGAAGCGATCGATGACGAGGGCCGTAAAGAGCAGGTCTTGGTTCGCTGGTGTGTAGCGGAGTTCGACCGCATCGCCGCTGCCCTGGAGGTCGTCGATCTGCGGTCCCAAGTAATGAGCCGCGAGATCTGAGTAGGCGCCGCCGGTCGGTCGCCTCGTTGTCGCCTGCGCTGCGTCGCCGCTAAAGACCGCTCGAATGTCGCTGCGACCCAGGTGCAGGCTCAGTCGATCACCCCAGAGTGCCACCGAGATCAGGAGGGCGAGCGCGGCTCCGATGAGCGCGGCCAAAACGGTACGAAGCGCGAGAGAGCGGTGAAACAGGAGCCGCAAAGCCTGGGGCCAGCGTCGCCACCAGGGCTGGGGACGGGCGGCGTCGAGTTGATGATTGAGGAGGCGTTCGAGCTCGCGCTGTGCAAGACGTACGAGGCGGCGCAGCGCTCGATTCTCGCGGGCATCGGCGCGGGAGAGCAGCACCTCAAGGCGTTCGCTTTCGAGGATTGCCTGCGGTGCCAGGCGGGCGGGCAGCTCGGCAAAGTGGACCCGTGAGCGCGCAGTGTGGCGACCGCGGGCGCTGAGGAAATCGTCGAGGGTGGCCGCCGAACGCACCCTTAGCCCGCGCGAGAAAAGCTCGACCCGGGCGGCGTTGCCGAGACCGACGACGCCGCGCAGGCCGGCCCGGCGAAAGGCAGCAGAGGGCGCTGGCAGGGTGAAGGGTGTATTGATGGCATCGCCGTTGACGGTCACCAACAGGGGTTTTGAGGGATCATCGCGCTGGGAGAGGAAGCGGGCATTTTGCCGGGCGGCATCCCACACCCTGCGGTCGATCGCCCCATCACTGCCGGCTCGCTCGAGGATCAGCTCGGTGCCGCGAGCGAGCTTTGGTGAGCGTCGCACGGCCTCCTCGAGATCGCCGTCGAGTTCGATCTCCCAGGCCGCGCCATTGTGAGGTTGTGAGCGGATGACGATGCGCGACGGCTCGAAGCGGAGAATCGACCAAAAACCGACGCCGAAGCGGCCGACCTGATCGCGTCGCGACTCTTTGCTCGAGGCGTAGAGGGCGAAGAGATAGCTGCGGGCATGCTCAAAGCTCATGCCCTCGCCGTCGTCCCGGCAGCGGAGGATGGAGGTAGCCCCTTGGGTCTCGCTGGTGATCGTCACCTGGGTCGCGCCGGCATCACGGGCGTTTTGCAGGAGTTCGCGGATGAAGATCCAGGAGTCCGGGCCGTAGCGATCCGCCTCGACTCTGGCTCGCTCGCGGAAACCTTGACCGCCTGTCGCAGGAAATCCCGCCCCCTGGGCTTCGCGCTCGCCGGGCGGATGCACGATGCAAGTGTAGCGGCGCTCGAGGCCGGCGCGAACTATCGCTGGAGAGAGTCCTGCGGTCGCTCAGCGTGGTCTGTACAGAGTGTCAGGCGATCCGCTGACGAGCAGCCTTGCGCGGAGGAGCAAGCCGAGGGAGACGCCGGCGGGGCCCGGAGAGCAGGCCTGCGCGAGCATGCCTGCGCGCACTCGGGGCCCGAGGTTAGAAGCGACCGCGGAGGACCAAGCCGGCGCCTTGGCCGGAGGCGTAGGGAGAGAGCACTCGGCGAGCCGTGACGCCGTCGGATTTGGGTGCTTTGCGCTTTTTTGCGGCGATGGCGATCACTGCGATGACGCCGATCGCCGCCGCCCCAGCGACGGCGAAGCCGACGTCAGCGATGAGTGCGGAGGTGCGACGAGAGGCGAGCGCGTCTTGGCTCGCAGTCTCGCAGAGGAACTTGCCATCCTGATCGATGCAGCCGAGGAGAGCCTTGTCGCGCTCTTTGTTGGCCTTGACGCCAAAGCCGATGCCGAGGCCTAGACCGAGCGCTGCGACCCCAGTGAGGGCCATCGCCGCGGGGCCGTAGAGGCGGGGTTTTTTCGGGCCGTCGTCGGTCGGAGCGGGCTCTTGGGGCGGAGGCTCGAGCGGCTGTGGATCCTCGGTGACTGGTTTGACGGGCTTTTGGGCGGCCTCTTCGCGCTGCTTGCGGAGGCGTTCGTCGAGCGCCGAAATCCGTCGGGCGAGGATCTCGCGCTCGTCTTCGGGGGCGTAGGCGCGGTACTGGTCGAGGTAGCGTCGGGCCTCCTCGAAGTTGCCGAGGCGTTCGTAGCAGTTGCCGATGTTGTAGAGAAACGCTGGCTTTTGGGAGAGATCGTAGCCCTCTTGGAAGGCGAGGATCGCCGCCTCGTAGGAGCCCTCGTTGTAGAGGCTAGCGCCGTTTGAGAGCAGCTCCTTCGCGCGCTCGATCTTTGGATCGGACGCCTCGGTGGCAGTGTCTTCGCCATCGGTGGGGGCAGCGCTTGCAGGCAGAGGACCCAACAAAAGTCCAGCCGACAGAGCCACTACAATGGTCACTCGCCCGATCATGATTCCTCGCTCGCGCCCACGGACCTGACCCCTCGGAAGACCCGTACGGAGATCGAGAAACCCGCTAATTCTCGGCGTCGGCAGAGTATAGGGGGGCGGCTTGGGGCTTGGCAACCACAGGTCCGCGGGCAAAAGCGAACCTGTCTCGAGGTCCTCGGTGGTCGCCTATTTAACCCTCGCGAAGCGGCGGGGTCGTGGTGCTCATCTTGATGCGATCGGTGGCGACGGCGTCGATCTCGTTGCGCAGGTGACGATGTTTTTCGACCAAATCGAGGAACTGGGCCCGTTGCAGCGTGAGGAAGATACAGGGCGTCAGAGTGCGGATCGTCGCGGTCCGCGGCATGTCTTTGATCAGCGCGATTTCACCGAAGTGATCGCCGTCCTGGAGCACATTGAGCTGACGTTCGCCGAGCACCGGATCCGCTTTGGTCACCGTTACCTTGCCGCGAGCGACGATGTAGAATTTGTCGACGGCAGTGTCGCCCTCGCGAAAGACCACACGGGACTCCTCTAGGCGCTCGGAGATAAAGAGCCCGCAGAGTTCCTCCAGCGCCTGCTGACCGATGCGCGCGAGGATCGGGATCTGTTTGAGGTGCTTGACCGTGACGTCGGCACGGATGCCATCGTCGCTGACCTGCAGACCCTCTTGCTTGTCCCAGAGGCGACGGTAGGCACCGCGATCTTTGCTTACAAGCGATCGGTGATCGCCGTACTCGACCAGCTTGCCGTGATCGAAGACAAAGATCTGATCGCAGCCGGCCGCCGAGGCTAGGCGATGGGTGACCGAGACGACGGTGCGCTGCTCGCCGATGCGCTCGATCGTCTGGTTGATCGCGGACTCGGTCGCCGGATCCAGGGCGGAGGTCGCCTCGTCGAGGATCAGGATCGCCGGATCGCGGACCAACGCCCTGGCGATCGCGACCCGCTGACGCTGGCCGCCGGACAGGTTGCCGCCGCGCTCGCCGACCAGGGTGTCGTAGCCGTCGGGCAGGCGCATGACCAGCTCGTGGATCTCGGCCGCCCGCGCGGCCGCTTCGATCGTCGCATCGTCGGCCTCGGGAGCGCCCATGCGGATGTTGTCGCGGATCGTCGTATTGAAGAGAAAGCTCTCCTGGAAGACCACGCCCATCTGGCTGCGGAGGCTGTCCTGCGCGAGTTTGCGGACATCATCGCCGTCGAAGGTCACGCGGCCGCTGTCGGCGTCGTAGAAGCGGGCGAGCAGCGAGAGCACGGTGCTCTTGCCCGAGCCCGAGCCGCCGACAAGGGCGACGTTATCGCCGCGGCGGATGGTCAGCGAAATGCTGTCGAGGTTCTTGCGATCGCCGGTGTACGAGAAGCTGACGTCCTCGAGGCGCAGCGCTTCGGACAGCGGCGCGGCGGGTTGGGGGTCGTCGGCGTCGGCGACCTGCGAGGGTTCATTGAGAAGTTCGGCGATGCGCTCGATGCCACCGGACGCCTGCAGCAGAGCCGGCATCACCCGAGTCAGCGAGGTCACTGCCGAGGAGAGCGAGAAGGTGAGGGCGTTAAACGAGACCAGGGTGCCGATCGTCATTTCGCCTTGGAAGGCCTTGTAGGCGCCGACTCCGGTGACCGCGAGCTGGATCAGCAAGAACGAAACATTGGGGCTGCGCTCGACCAGATAGGCGAAGAGGCTGAAGCGAAAGCCGGTGCGGTAGACGATGTCGAGTTGCCGGCGAAAACCGGTGATTTGGGTTTGGGCGAGGCCAAAAGCGCGGACGACTGGCTGGGCGCTGACGTTCTCTTGGACCATCGACGCGGCCTTCGACTCTTCGTCGCGCACGGCATAGGAGTAGGACTCTGCGCGGGGGCCGAGGAGACGGGGACCGATCAGCAGCAGCGGAAGGCCGGCGAGGGTGAGCAGCGCCAGTTCCCAGTTGAGATAAAAGAGCAGGCCCGCGTAGAAGAGGATGCCGAGGATGCCCAGAATCGTGTCGGGCACCGCCATCACCACCGCGTTTTGCACGGCGGCGAGATCCGAGCTGAATCGGGACATGATGTCGCCGACTCGGGTGCGGGCGTAATAACCGGCACTCAGGCGCTGGAGGTGCTCGAACATCGCGAATCGCAGGTCGTTGAGGACCGCGGTGCCGAGGCGGGCGTAGAGAAAGTCGCGGCCGACGGCGACGATGCCGGCGATCAGAGTCGCGACGGCGAGCACGATCAGCAGCGTCCACAGCATCTCCGCGTTTTGCGGTTCGATGGCCTGGTCGATCAGCGCCTGCAGGCTCATCGGCAGCAGCGCAGCGAAGGCGAGATCGACGAGCAAGCCGCCGAGGAGCAGGATTACCTGCACCTTGTAGGGCCGGAGGTAGCCGAGGAGGTGCTTGAAGACGCTGAACATCAGCCGGGTCCGGGCGCACGCCGCTTCGCCCCTTGATGGTGGCACAGGGCGGCCGCTGCGTCTGCTCTTGGGGCCAGTGGCGGTGCTCAGCAGCGGGCGTCGTCGCGCGCCATGGAGACCTTTGCTCGCCGCGGATCAGAAGCCGAGTACTCGGGCGATGATTTTCTCTTGAAGCTCGAAAGGGAGGAGCCGGTTCATCCACAGCCGCCCGCGGACCTTGGGGCCGAGTGGGTAGCGGAGGCGCGGCTTTGGATCGCTGAGGATCTTGACGACGAGATCGGCGACTTCGC
This sequence comes from uncultured Nannocystis sp., assembly GCA_964474905.1. GTDB lineage: Bacteria > Myxococcota_A > Polyangia > Nannocystales > Nannocystaceae > JADJRG01. The sequence continues at coordinate 154,479 of CAYYUP010000003.1, forward strand.
GGGGGTCTCCCATTTTTACCTCGCCAAAGATCGACTCCATTTTAGCGCCCATCTCGGCGTAATCGCCCGGTGACTCGGAGTTGGCGGCGACCCGGCGGTTGCGCCCGAAGATGTCGGTTTTGAAGGGCCCAGGCTCGACCAGAGCGACGCGCACACCGAAGGGGCGCATCTCGTGGCGGAGTGCCTCGGTCATGCCCTCGAGCGCGAATTTTGAGGCCGCATAACCGCCGAGCCCCGGCAGCCCGGCGCGTCCGGACATCGACGAGATGTTGATGATCACGCCGCTTTGTTGGGCCCTGAGCGTGGGCAGGCAGAGCTGCATCAACGCCAGAGCGCCAAACACGTTGACCTCAAAGACTTGGCGCAGCTCGTCGTCACCGAGCTGTTCGATGAAGCCGCCGAGAGCGATGCCTGCGTTGTTGATCAGGGCATCGATGCGCCCGTGCTCGGCGAGTATGCCGGAGATCGCAGCCTGGCGTTGTTCGGGATCGGTGACGTCGAGCTGGATCGGCGTCACCGAGAGTCCGGCGGCGGCGCTCTCTAGTTGCTCGCGGGTTTCGAGGTCGCGGAGGCCGGCGTACACCTGGTGTCCGGCGCGAGCGGCTGCGACTGCGATGAGGAGGCCAAAGCCAGAGCGACAACCTGTGACGAGAATGATCATAATCGCCGCCGTAAATAGCACAGGCCACGGGTTCGATCCCGCAGCCTGTGCAGATGGGCGGCCCGAAGAAAGAGGGGCGCTAGAGGATCGCCAGCAGCTCGACGTCGAAGATAAGATCGGCGCTCGCGGGGATGACCGGCGGCATGCCGCGGCGGCCGTAGCCGAGATCAAAGGGAATGACCAGAGTCCGCTTCTCGCCCACCTGCATCAGGCCAACACCCTCGGTCCAGCCGGCGATCACTCGTGACAGCGGGAAGGTCGCGGGGGCCCCCCGATCGACTGAAGAGTCGAACTTGGTACCGTCGAGCAACCAGCCGGTGTAGTGCACCTGGACAGTATCGCTAGGGCTCGGCTTGGGGCCGGTGCCCGCGCTGCGGACGATGTAGCCGAGCCCGCTCGGAGTCCGGGCTACCTTCTGACCGCTCTCGGTCTCGAGCTGTGCGATCTTCGAGTTGATGTCGTGCATCGGCGCATGCTCGCCGCTCGCTCGCCTGTCGTCAAGGACGGGTAGAGCCAGGTCGGCGGGCAAACAGTAGTTAGCGGACGCAGAGTTCGTCGGCGACCCCTGGCCTCCGTTGCCAAGCGATGCCTCGTCGCTTTGGACCGGCGGGAAGATAGTCGATCGTCAGAGCTTTGCCGCCGCGCTCGATCTCTAGGTGGACCTTGGTTTCGGCGTCACCGGGTGCGTAGTGCAGGCTCTTGAGCACGTCGTTCGCTCGGAGTCCGGCTCGGCTCGCCGGGCCCTCGGCATCGAGTTCGCGGATCACGGGCGCGGTTGCACTGCTGCTTTGGTCGACAAAGCCGAGGACAAAGCGTCGGTAGTTCGTGGGTCGCGGGCGAAAGCAGGGGCCGAGCGCATCGGCAGCCAGGCTTGGGCGCTCGCCCCGGTCGATCGTTGCACCGAACGCGATGCTCGCCGGCGTTCCGAGTTCGTCGCTCACGATCTTGAGCCACAGCGCCAGCGGCAGGTCGCGGACCTCGTCGATAAGCGCCCGGCTGACGACCTCGGTGACGATCGTTTTCAGTGAAGCCCAACCCTGTGAGTGCAGCCGAAGCTGGGCATCGAGGCTGGTGGCGTAGAGTGCCCCACGAGCGACCAGGAGGGCCCTCGCGGTCTCCGCCTCAGTACTTTGGCCCTCGGCGATCTCGGCGATTTGGCGGCGAGTATGCTGGCGGAGAACAGAGGTCGTGAGGGTGGCCTCCCAGGCGTTGATCTCGGCGACAAACTCGTCATCGGTGAGGGCTCCGAGTTCGTAGAGGAGCTGCCAGGCGACGAAGCGAGAGACCCCACCCGAGAACCAAAGCAGCTCCGCCCCGGGCTTTTTTTCCTTTTTTTCCTTTGTTTCCTTTGCTTCCTTTTTTTCTATCTCGTTTGTGTCACCGGTTATGTCGTCGAGCAGACGCACACGTCCGCCGAGCCAACGCCCGACGAGGGGGAGAGCGACGCTCATGCGGGCACTCGCACCCCAGCTCATCCGGGAATTGCCGCGAAGAAAAAGCCCCCGAGCGCGCAGTCTGGCGGTGAAGGGTGGCTCCCACAGTGCCTGTGGCCGCAGCGAGACGAGCGTCGTGTAGGGGCGATCACTCATGTAGCCAAAATAGAGATCGATCGACGAGCGCAGACCGGCGATCTCGGCCGCGGCCCAGCGCACGTCGAAGACCGCCGGGCCGATAAAGGCGAAGCGATCGTTGCCGCCAAAACCGTCGAAACGCGCCCATTCGAGAGGACCGGCAATGATCGCCGTTCGCCCGAGGTCCGCCGGTCGCATCGCTCGCTCGTCACCGATGGCCCCGAGGCCGAGGGTCGTCGCGATCAGGAGCTGCGGTGGAGCGTCGTTGTCGTAGCTGTCGTCGACGTCATCGCTAGCGGGTATTTTAAGATCAACAAAATCGACGTCGAGGCGGATCGGCAGGGCGGTTTCCGCTAAGAGATCGGGGCGCAGGAGGAGCGCGTCGGCATCGGCCGCGAGGTGCTCATGATCGAGGTAGATCGCCGGGCGCTCGCGTCCGTTGGCGGGGCTCGATCCGTCGCGGATGCGGTAGCGCAGTCGCAGGGGCGAACTCGGTACCCGTGAGAGCTGGACCAGGGTTCGGCCTCCGTTTTCGCTGGTTGCTCGCATGCCTGATCCAAGGGACAGTTCACCGTCGTCGTCGACGATCTCCAAAAATTCGATCTTCGTGCCCCCGCGGATCGACCACTCGCGGAGTTTGTCACCGGGGCCGCGGGCCTCGATCGTGACGATCCAAGCCTGCATATCAGGATCGTCGTCGGGGCTTAGCGTGTAGCGAAGCGAGGGGGTTTCGCGTTCGACAGCGGGCTTCGCGGGTGCTGCTGCCGGAGCCTCGGGTGGGCGTGCCTCGATCGCCGGTGCTGTCGCATGTGCACAGGCGATAACGACAGCGGCGGTGAGCAGGCATGGCGCGGCGATCCACAGGCGGAGAGGTCCAAGATGCATCGTCGTCGGCATTGCGAGTCGCGTGGGAGAAAGGGGAGGCGAGCGTTGCAGATCTGCTTGTCGGCACCCTTGGCCTGCGGAGATACTGCGGGTGTGTCGGAGATCCGATTTTACTACGACGTGGTCTGTCCATACGCCTATCTCGCATCGACGCAGATCGAAGCTGCTGCGGCCCGTGCGGGTGCGACGGTCTCTTGGCGCCCGGTGCTTTTGGGTGGGCTCTTTCGAGCGGTCAAGGCCCCGCAGCTGCCAGCCGCTGCCATGAACGCGCCGCGGGCTCGGCACAACCTGCTCGACATGTACCGCTTCGCCGATCGTTGGGGCGTCGACTTGACGATGCCGGCGGCCCATCCCCGACGCAGCGTCGAGGCGATGCGCCTGCTCGTGGCGGTCGGCGAAGGGCCGCTCCGAAGGGCGCTCACGGCTGCGCTCTACCGGGCCTACTGGGGGCAGGGTCGCGACATCAGCGATCGCTCCGTGCTCGATACGATCGCCCGCGAGCACGGTGTCGATCCGGCGCTCATCGATGATCCCAAGGCGCGCGCGGGTCTCTTTGAGAGCACCGCCGAGGCCGCAGCACTCGGCGCTTTTGGCGTGCCCACGTTCGCCGTCGGTAACAAAATTTGGTGGGGACAGGATCGACTGCCGCTGGTGGAGGAGGCGCTCGGGCATCGCCAGCGCCGGCCCGCGGAGGGGCTCGGGTCGGCGCCGCTCTCCGGGGTGACGATCGATTTTTTCCACGACTTCGCGAGCCCCTACGCGTACCTCGCGGCGGAGCCGATCAAGGGCATCGCGGCGGCCTACGGAGCGACCCTTCGCTGGCGACCGATCCTGCTCGGGGCTCTCTTTCGCGAACTCGGTACCCCGGATGTGCCGCTCTTTGTCCAGAGTCCAGAGAAGCAGCGCTACATCCGTCGGGACCTCGAAGATTGGGCGCAGTACTGGGGCGTGCCCTTTCGTTTTCCGTCGCATTTTCCGCTGCGTTCGATCGCGCCGCTGCGGGCTGCCTTGGTCGACCCAGGGCTTGTCCAGCCGCTCTACCGTGCGATCTGGTCCGAAGACCAGGCGGTTGATGATCTCCAGGTGCTGGCAGAGGTCATCGCCGCGAGCGGACGTGATCCTGCGCCGATCCTCGCGAGCATACGCTCACCCGAGATCAAATCGCATCTGCGCGAAAATACGGCCGCGGCCCAGGCAGCTGGTTGCTGCGGCGTGCCGTCGATGGTGGTGACCCCAGCCGAAGGCGAGCAGCCGATTCTTCTTTGGGGGCAGGATCGCCTGGCCATGCTCGAGTGGGTGCTGCAAGGTTGGCGACCGCCGAGGGGTTGATCCCGAGAGATCAACCGCGAAGATCTCGAGTCCGGAGTACAGGCGGCTGGCGAGCTTTGTCCTGCTTTATGGGGCCCGAGACGCTGCGACGATGCGCTCTCGGAGCTGCGTCGGCGAGAGAAACGCAAGCGGCGGCTGACTGCCCTCGAGTTCGCGGACGATCGCGGCGATGGTTTTGTTGGCGGGGGCTCGTAGGCCGTGCGAAGCGGCGAGTTCGGCGATCGCCCCGTTGAGGTCACCGATCTCGGTAGGCTTGCCGGCATCGAGATCTTGGAGGGTGCTCGAGCGGGCGTTTGCGTCGAGCTTGACCAGGCGATGGGCGACCCGGAGAACGATCATGTCGGGAAGTCGGAGCAGGGATGCGATCGCCCGGGGAGGCAGACCGATCACGTTGCGGGGTCGGTAGCCGGCGCGCTCCAGGGCATCGATGCCCTCGCGGATGCAACGGGAGAAGCACCAGCGGGCATCCCGTGAGCGCAGGGTCGCGACGATCGGCAGGCCGGTTGCCGCACCGACACCGTTGCTGAGGTTGAGGAGGAGCTTGCCAGCGACAATGTCGACGATGTCCTCGCGCAGTTCGAGGGCTTGGCCGCCGGCTTCGAGCGCCGTGGCCAAATCCCGGAGTAGGGGTCGTTGCTCCGGGGCACCGAGGCCGGCGATCAGCGGCCCTGTGCTTGCCTGCCGAAGGATCGATCCGTCGCGGACGACATTAAACGAGACCATGCCGGCGATCACTCGCGGTCCTAGGCTGCGGCCGAGTCGGTGCAGGTTTTCGAGGCCATTTTGGAAGGAGACGAGGGGCGTGTGCTTTGGCAGCAGCTTCGCCAGGTGTTCGCCGACCGCCGCACTATCGCGTGATTTGACCGTTATGAGGACGATGTCGGCATCGACGAGGGCGGCCGCATCGTCGCTGAGCATGACCGATGGTGAGCAGCGGAGCTGCCGACCGTCGAGCCGGTGGACGCAGAGATCGGGGCTGCGCGGGGTGATCCGCGCACGGCCGACTAGGGTGACACGAGCGCCCCCGTGGGCCGCGTGCAGGCCGAGGAAGCCGCCGATTGCGCCCGCTCCCATGATGCCGATGTGTATACCCGCCACGAAAAAGCGCCGTTCCGAAGACGTGAAGCCTAGCGTCAGCGGCCGATCGGGCGAAGCGAAAAGGGAATGTATCCGGTGCGAACTTCTCGCTTGCTGGGATCTGAGGCTGCTGATTATGATCGATCCATGGAAATATCGAGTCCTGCCAAGTTATCTTGTATCGAGCTAAAAGGGACTGTGTCGGGCATTTGGGTGCATTCTGGGCCCGTCTTTGCGGTGTTGTCGGTGATCGTGGCGCTTGGGCTCGCTTGCAATAGCGGCGAGGGCGAGAGCGACGGGGATGGCACAGCGACAGCGACAGCGACAGCGACAGCGACAGGCACGTCGACGGGTACGGCAACGGGTACAGCGACGGGCACAATTTCAGGTGCGAGCAATTCGGCGTCGTCGGGCGAGAGCACCGTCGGCGAGAGTTCGACCGCCACGGACAGCGACACCACGGGCATGAGCACGAGCGGCGGGTCAACGACGATGGGTGTCAGCGACAGCGACACGACCGGCACAAGCGGCACGAGCAGCACAAGTGGCGACACGACGACGACCGACGCGACGACCGGAACGAGCGGCGATACAACAGGCGATGAGTGCATCCCTGTCTCCGACGATGAGATGACCTGCGACGGTGTCGATGACGATTGCAACGGCATCATCGACGACGTCGATCTCGGTGACGATGGTTTTTGTGATTGCCTGCAGATCGCTTTATTTGGCAGCCCCGGTTTTAACGCCAACTCAAAATTCGAGGCCTGGCTCGAGGACCAGGGAACCGGTGTCAGTCGCATAGGCGAGCAGGGAGATCCGGTGACCCCCGAGATGCTTTCGGCCTACGATGTGATCATCCTCGATCACCTTCCGCGGGGCTATAGCGCCGAGGAGGCTGGATATTTCAGGGATTGGGTCGAGGCCGGCGGCGGCCTGATGGCGATGACTGGCCACGTCGCCGATGAGACGATCGCGGTCGATTATCCCAACTCGATCGTCGGTCCCATGGGCGTTGGATATATCGGTGGCCTACTCTCGCAGGCGGTCACGGACTTTACGGCGCATCCGCTGACGACGGGCCTGACGAGCGTCACCTTCTTGGGCGGTTTTCGCGTCGAAGAGACGATGCCGGGTGATACGACGATCATCGCCAAGCTGCCGCAGGGGCCGGTGGCGATAGCTGAGGTCCGTGAGCTCGGGCGCATCTATCTCTGGGGTGACGAGTGGGTGCAATTCGATTCGGAGTGGCAGCAGATGCCGGAGATCAAGATCTTCTGGCAAAATGCGCTCTCCTGGCTGACGCCGGACAACTTCTGCACAATCCCCGGATAGCAGCCGAAGCCTGTTGTCTGTCAGCCGCCAGGGGTCAGCTGCCACAGCTCAGCCGCTGTAGCTCTCGTCTTGCTCGATCTTTGAGAGCACCCAGTCGAACTCGCCGCGGGTGATGTGGGCGTCGCAGTACTCGCAGTTACCCGCTGCGGAGATCTTGAGCCCGGCGCCGCACTTTGGACAATTGGCGTCGGTGCGCGGGGCCCCGCGAACGTCGGCACCGCGGATCAGGGTCCAGTACTCGGAGTAGGCTCGGCGGCGGCGCTTGGAGCCGCCGACGACTTTGCCGCTGTCATTGACGGTGTAATCCTTGCCGCTGGCGTAGATCCGCAGGGTGACGGCGTCGTAGTAGCGATCGCGGCTGACCTTGACCAGCAGCACCTTCTCGATGCCGGCCTCGGCGAGCAGGTTTTTCAGCCCCTGTTCGCGGTAGGCGTCGAGCCAATAGCGCAGGTAGTCGAACATGCCGTCGGAGACGTAGGGGCGCAGGTGCTCGGCGTCGAGCTTGGACCAGCCCTCGTTGAGCTCCTTGTAGATCATCTCGACGCGGGCCCGGAGGTTGTTGACGCTCAGCTCCGAGTCATCGATCGTCAAGGACTCCCACTTCCTGCGCAGGTGGGGGTCGATGATCGTCGGTAGGTCGGTGCCGTGCTCGGCGACACCACCGGTCAGCGCCGGCTTGCGCTCGTCCTGGCGGAGCACGTTGATGTGTTGGACTTGCCAGTCGAAGCGACCGTTGGCGACGATCTCTCCGCAGTAGTCGCAACGGCTGTTGTCGCTCGAGGTAAAGGGCGCGCCGCAGTGGGGACAGCCGAGCACATCGGCCTTCTCGGGTGGTCGACTCTTGGCGTGCACCGAGCGGCAGAGGGTCCAGATTTCCTCGGTGTAGTAGGTGTGCTGGGCGGTGCTCATGTTGGCCTCGAAGGCGAGGCGCACCTTGACCTGGGGCTCGGGCAGCGGCTCTGCACCTGTCTCTTGGACCTGCGCCGAGCGCAGCTCTTCGCGGCTCGGCACGTCGACGCTGAGCACCCGCAGCGAACCGATCACGACGTTGCTGATCGGCAGGTTGACCGGAGGTCGTTCGCTCAGTTTGCGGCTGACCTCTTCGCTCAGGTAGGGGGCTAGGGCCGCGAGGTCGTCCGGGATTCGCCGTGCCTGGTGGGCGCTGGCGAAGAGGCGGTAGATGAAATCTTGAAAGACGATCGGCGAGAAGTGGGGATCGACGGCGAGGATCTTTGTCAGGTCGCCAGAGCTTCGGGGCGCGGCTGCGGCCGCCGGGCTGTTCCAATCGGTGGGCTTGCCGGTGCGCGACTTGAAATAGAAGTAGGCGATGACCGCGAGCAGGATCGGGATGCCGATCTTTGGGTAATAGATGCAGAGGCGGAGGAGCATGAAGATCAGCTCGCCACCACCACCACCACCACCGCTGCCACCGCTGCTCGATCCGCCGCCAGAGTAGCTGTGGCCGCCGCCTGGTCGGGCTTCGGCTTCGTCGGAGACGAGCGCGATGCCGAGGATCACGACCGCCATGACGAGCGCTCGCCGTCTCTGACGAGCCTCGTATTTGTCTGCGATCGGGTCTGCCGCGGTGAGCCCGTGCCCGCAGCGACAGGCCTGCGAATGCTCGTGGTTGGGGCGCCCTTCGCTCATAGGTAGACCTCGTCGGGGAGCTCGTTGATGTCGTCGTCGGAGACCGGCAGGTAGGGCTCTAAGATGTCACCCAGGGCGGTGATCTCGGCGGCGATGGTCGTCGCATTGGCGCGCGAGGTGACCCGATCGGCGACCTTGGCGATCGCCGCGTGCCAGCGATCGTTGGGGACGACGGTAACGATCCCGCGATCGCCGATCACGGCAGCTGTCTCTTCGAGCAGGGAAATGTAGACGAGAATGCCGGTGCGCTCGGCGGTCAGATGGATGCCGCGGGCGAAGAAGGCTGCGTGTGCCGAGGTCTCGACCCAGCGCCTCCGCAGGCGGGCTGGGGTCAGCAGGCGGCGCAGCCCGGGCGAGCGCGAGCAGAGCCAGCCGCAGGCGACGGCGACGACCAGTGGATCGATGATGAACCACAGGATCCCGAACTCGAAGTGGGAGAAGAGAAGAAAGGCGAGGGCGAGTACGGCTGCGGCACCGCCGACGATCAAGTCGGCGTGCAGGTAGAACCCAGAGCGGGCGCGTACGGTGACGACCACCTCTGCGGAAGAGCGGCTTTCGACCGCCTTGATCGCCGCCGTCAGGGCCGCTTTGCCGGTCTCATCGACCAGAGTCGAAGACATCGCCGGGGACGATAGCATTCTTCGCAGTCTTCGGTGTCAGGGCGCTTCTGGGCGCGGCATCAGGCACTTCGCTGGACGCCTTGGGTGGGCTCGTGTAGCCTTTGCAGGTCATGCTTTGAATGCTCTCAAGCCCAAGACGGATCGCGGTCGTGGTCCTCGCTGGTCTCATCGGATTCGCCCTGCAAACCTGGGCCTCTGTGGACGATGCCGTCACCCACGGCATCTTGATAGGCATGCTGGTATCGCTCTTTGTGCCGGCCGGTACAAAGGTCTGCTCGATAAAGCCGCGCTAACCCGGATCGGTGTCGGCTCAGAAGATGTGGCCGATATCGATATAGATCCCGAAGTTCTCTTCGGTCGGCGAGTACGAGGGATCGACGCGCACTAAAAACGTCTCGCCCCAGCGAAGCCGCACGCCGCCGCCGACACCGATCGCCAGGCCGCCGTTGTCAGCCGTGCGCCCGCTAAACTCCGTGCGCCGCACATCTGCCCAGACGCGACCGCTGTCGACAAAACCGATAGCCCCGAGCACGAATCGCTGGTTGCGGATCTTAAAGGGCAAAAACTCGGAGCGGAGCTCGACGTTGCTGACAAATTTGACCTTAGCGCTGAAGCGCTGACGCGGGACTCCGCGCACGCTCCACGAGCCACCGGGGCCGTCGCGACTGAGCAGGGCGCCGAATCGAGTCAGCTCCCACACGGGCACATTGCCGATCATCACATCGCCGACGGCCCGGGTCGCGAGCACCAAGTACGAGCCGATGAGCGAGCGGTACCAGCTGGTATTGAGGGTGAAGCCCGCGTGGTAGAGCCTGTCGTCGATGCCCGGTGAGATCCGCGTCGACAGCTCGGTGAAGGTGCCGCGGGTGGGCACAAATTCGTGGTCGCGGGTGTCCCAGACAAGACCCAAGTTGAGTCGCAAGAGCGCGTGGTTGTCGGTGCCGTTGAGCAGGCGATCGAGGGTGCGACCGTCGACCGTGTTTTCCTTGGCGGCGGCGATGTCCTCGCTGAGCTTGGAGCCTTCGTAGGGCCTGATCACGTTGTACGAAAAATAAGTACCGACAAAAAACTCGAGGCGACGGCGGTGAGCTTCGGTCGATTGATCCCATGCGCGAATACGAGCATTTACGGTAAATCCGGGGAATATGCGGTCGTACTGGTGGTAGCGACGGGCCTTTGCGTACTCTTGGGTCTGGGTTTTGGGGTCGAATGCACTCCAGGGTTCGAGGCTCTTGCTGCCGTTGCCGACCCCGTAATAGCCGGTAGTGCTGAACTTTTTGAAGCCGAGATTGGCGTTGATGCGCAGTCGCTTGTCGAGCAGGCCGGGCACGTCGATCGTCAGGTAATCCTCGTGGTAGGGCAGCTCGACGCCGCCACCCGGACGCCGCTTGGCGGTGGCGTAGAGGAGCAGCTCAAGTCGCCAGCGGTAGGGGTTGTAGCCGGGCTTAAATTTGGCGAGCGAGGCGATCGCACCAAACCCAACGCCGAGGTCGCTGTCGTAGTTGGTCGCCGGAAGCCCGCCAAACTCGAGGCGCTCGGGGGGTTTTTCCCGGGAGCCCTGGCTCTTGCGGGCTCTTTTTTTGGCGAGTCGACGCTCGCGTCGGCTCAGGGTTTTTTCATCTTGATCGAGATCTTGATCGCTGTCTTTGTCGAGCGTTGGAGCGGGGGCGGGCGATGGTTGATTCTCGACGGGTGCCTGCGAAGCTGCTCCCTGGGGTGTCTCGGCAGCGGACACGATTCCAGGCGTGGCGAGAGCGAGGGCGAGAGCGATTGCGGCGGGGCCAATCCGGGAGAGTAGAGTTTGGCGCGGGCTGCCTCTGTGCCGAGTACTTGCGCTGTGTCGACGTGCCGAAGCGTTGGGGGGACGCGGTAAGAGAGAGGCCAACACCTAATTGTTCTCGTACGGCGACGATGATCCTGACAAGCAAAACGCTGCGCGCGTTTTTTGTCTTTCATTCTTTCGCTCGTTTGCGTCGAGCCCTGCACCGACAAGAGGGACCACAGCGATCGATCCCTGGGGTACAAGAGGAAACTCCATGGGTCGCATGTTCTTCGCTCGTCGTATTTCGTCGACGCACCAATCCGCCCCAATGGCGCTCTGCTTCGCGCGGAACTCGCTCCGCGCTGGCCTAGGCCTGCTCCTGCTCGGCATCAGCACCACGGCTTGCGGTCCGGCAACGGCGACGGCGAGCGATGAGGCGCCGGCAGAGGTGCACTTGGAGGGCGCGCCGCCCTTCGAGGTTCGGACAAGGGCAGAGTGGCCGACAACTGCGTGGCCGCGGGCGACCCCTGCCGAGGTCGGGCTGGATGCTGCGGCGCTCGCACAGCTAGAGGATTACCTCTTCGCACGCAACGGCGACGAGGCCGATCGACGGGGCCAACGTACCAACGCGTTTGTGTTGATCAAGGACGGCAAGCTGGTTGTCGAGCGCTACGCCCGGGGTTATCTGCCAGAGACGCCGCTGCTCACCTGGTCGGTCTCCAAGAGCATCGCCAATACGATCGTCGGCCGGGCGGTCGCCGAGGGCGTGCTCGGTCTCAACGATACGATCGGCGAGCACTATCCGCGGGCGATCGACGGCGGGACCGGCCAAGTGCGGGTCACGGATCTCCTGCGCATGAGCTCGGGCATCGATTGGAGCGAGACTTACGAGACTTCCCCTGTGTTCTCCTCGGTGATGGCGATGCTCTACACCGGCGGCCGGGCGGATATGGCTGGGTTTGTCAGCGAACAAGGCCTGTCCCATAAGACAGGTACACACTGGAGCTACTCGAGCGGCGATACGACGCTGCTGATGGGGGTACTGCGCGCGGCCCTGGGTGATGAGCGCAACGCGGACTACCCCTGGGTCGCGCTCTTTGATCGCATCGGCATGAAGAGCGCGGTGCTCGAGCACGATGCTGCGGGCACCTTTGTCGGCTCTTCGTACCTCTACGCGAGTGCGCGTGACCTCGCCAAGTGGGCGTTTCTTTTGCTCAACGACGGCGTCTGGGAGGGCCAGCGCCTGCTACCCGAGGGCTGGGTGCGCTACACCCTGACGATGGCGCCCGCCTATTACACGACCACGCTGACGCCAGGCACGGTCGACGACAACCCCGGCGCGCAGGTCTACCTCAACCTCGGCGATCCGAGCCGCGATGTGCCTCCGCCTTGGCCAGCTGCGCCCGCGGATACCTTTGCGGCCCAGGGCCATTGGGGCAAGTCGATCTTTGTCTTCCCGAGCCTCGACATGATCGCGGTGCGCATGGGCGACGATCGGGCGTACGCCTGCGACATCCCGGGTCACGATCAAAATTGCGAGCCGGATCCGACCAAGGCCTACTCCAAGATTCACTACGTCGAGCTGCTGATGGCCGCATTGCCGGATGTTGTTGGCGCAGGAGCAGGAGCAGGGGGAGGGGGCTGAGTCGATGCGTAAAGCGTTTAAGATCATCGGCGGGCTTGTCGGCCTGGTGGTTGCTGTGGCCGCCGTATTTGTTCTGCTCAACTGGGGCACGCTCTCCTCATTCCCGGCGATGCCCTCGTCGTACGAGGCCAAGGAGCTGTGCTCTTGCCTCTTTGTCGAGGGTCGCAGTCAAGAGCAGTGCGAAGCGTTTATCCGCCAGGATGTCGTCGGCATCGACGGCCGCGACTTCGACGTTCAGGGAAAACGCGTCACCGTGCGCGCGCTCTGGTCGGAGAACAGCGCCCACTACGTCTCTCGGCGCGACGGTTGTGTGCTCGAGTAGCGGATCGAAGCCGCGAGTCGAAGCCGCGAGTAAGGGGGTGCTAGGTGGTGCTTCAGATCGTTACAAGGTAGGAGTTTGGGATGCCTCCGACGACGACACGCGCCTACGAAATCCAGGGCTCCTTCGGTCTCGATAAGCTCGTTCGCTGCGAGCGAGCGTTGGCCTCACCTGGCCCTGGCGAGGTGCTCCTGCGCATGCGGGCGCTCTCGCTTAATTTTCGCGATCTGATGATGATCGAGGGGCACTACAACCCGCGGCAACCGCTGCCTCTGGTGCCGCTCTCGGACGGGGTCGGCGAGGTTGTTGCGGTCGGTGAGGGCGTCTCGGAGCTGACGGTTGGCGAGCGAGTGATGCCGATCTTTGCCGAAGGTTGGCTCGAGGGGATGCCCGATCGGCGCAAGCTCGCGACAAGTCTGGGAGGGCCGCTCTCGGGGGTGCTCTGCGAATATCGGATCACGCCAGCGGCTGCCGTTGTCCGGGCACCGGCGCATCTGAGTGACGCCGAGGCGGCGACCTTGCCCTGCGCTGCGGTCACGGCCTGGAGCGCGCTGATCGGCCACGGAAAAATCCGGCCGGGCGCCAGGGTGCTGCTCCAGGGTACTGGTGGCGTCTCGATATTTGCTCTGCAATTCGCGGTGCTAGCTGGCGCTGAAGTGCTGATCACTTCGTCCTCCGATGCCAAGCTAGAACGGGCGCGGGCGCTCGGAGCAGCGCACACGATCAACTACCGCAAGGATGCCAACTGGGGAAAGACAGCGCGCGAGTGGGCCGGTGGCGAGGGCGTCGATCATGTCATCGAGGTGGGAGGCGCTGGCACCCTCAAAAACTCGCTGCGAGCGGTCCGTCCGGGGGCTTCGATCTCGGTGATCGGAGTGCTCTCGGGGGTCAAGGAGCCGCTGCTGATCACGCCGATCCTGATGCAGCAGATCCGCCTTCAGGGCATCATTGTCGGCTCGCGTTCGACCTTTGTGGAGATGTGCAGCGCGATCACCAGTAGCGGCATGCATCCGGTCGTCGACTCGACCTTCACGTTTGACCAAGTGCGGCCTGCGCTCGAGCACATGAGGGCAGGTCGTCACTTTGGTAAGATCGTGATCGAGTTGTGATCGACCACGTTTGTTAGCGGAGCTCGGCGAGGCCGAGTACATCCGCCATCGAGTAGAGGCCGGGCTTGCGGGATTCCACCCAGCGGGCGGCTCGGAGCGCACCGCGGGCGAAGATCGCCCGATCAGTTGCCCGGTGCGTGAGTTCGATGCGCTCGCCATCGGCGAGGAACATCAGCGTATGTTCACCGACTGAATCGCCGCCGCGGAGCGCGACAATGCCGATTTCACCGTCCTTGCGCGGCTCACCGGCACTGCCGGATCGCTCGGTGCAAAGCACATCTGCGAGCTTGCGGTCGGTCGCTTTGGCGACCGCTTTGCCGAGCCTGAGTGCAGTGCCAGAGGGGGCGTCGCGCTTGTGCTTGTGGTGGATCTCGAGGAGTTCGGCGTCCCAGCTTTGACCCAAGGCGCGAGCGGCGAGGCCGGCGAGGCGCGTGAGCAGGCTGATGCCGACGCTGAAGTTGGCGTCGCTGACGATCGGGATGGTTTTTGCAGCTTCGGAGAGAGCCGCGCGGGTTTTGTCGCAGATGCCGGTGGTCCCAAGCACCAGTGGCACGCTGGCCTCGACGCAGCGCCGGATGTTGTCGATGGTCGCCGAGGGCAGCGAAAAATCGACAACGACGGCGCGTCGGGGCCGGAGTTCGTCGCTGACGGTGACACCGATGTCGACTGTGCCGGCGACCCTGCCAGCATCCATGCCCCGGCCGGGTCCGCCCGATCGATCGACGGCGCCGGTGAGCACGTAATCTTCGCTCTGGGTGACTTCGCGGATCAGGACTCGACCCATGCGGCCGCGGGCGCCGACGATGATCACAGGGGTGAGGTGTTCGCTCATCGTGCTTCTTCTTTGCGTAGGTTATCGAGGGCGACACGGAGTGCCGAAACCTCGGGGGAGTCGTCGTGGAGGGTGACTAGGGGGAGACGGACGTCCGCCGTGCAATGACCTTGCAGCGCCATCGCGGCCTTTACGGGGATCGGGTTTGCGGCCCCGAAGAGCGCGCGTGTTAGCGGTAGATGCAGCGTGTGCAGGCGCTGGGCGGTGTGCCAGTCGTTGTCACGGGCGGCCCGGCAGAGATCGGCGATGGTGCCCGGGAGTACGTTGGAAACCACCGAGACCACCCCGTCACCGCCGGCCACTAAAAAAGGCAGGAGCGAGAAATCATCGCCGCTCAGGAGGTCGAAGTCGGGGCCGCAGAGTTCGCGGATCTGAGAGGCGCGGCCCATGTCGCCGGTGGCCTCTTTGATGCCGACAATCCGCGGGTGTTTGGCGAGCTCGGCAACCAGATCGGCGCTGAGATCGGAGGCTGTCCTTCCGGGCACGTTGTAGAGAACGACCGGCAGCGGCGTCGCGTCGGCGATCGCCCGAAAATGAGCGAGGAGCCCCGCAGGAGGGGGTTTTGAGTAGTAGGGGGTGACCTGGAGCGTGCCGTCGACGCCGAGTTCGTGACAGGCCCGGGTTGTGTCGATCGCGCTCCGGGTATTGTTGGAGCCGGCGCCTGCGAGCACGGGTACCCGGCCGCGAGTCGCCTTGGTCACAGTGTCGATGACGTGGAGCTGCTCGGCGAGCGACAGGGTCGCCGCCTCTCCAGTGGTGCCGCAGGGTACGAGCCCGTCGATCCCTGCGGTGATCTGAGTCTCGACGAGTTCGCGGAGCGCCGCGTCGTCGACCTCACCGCCGCGCATCGGGGTTACCAGGGCTGTGAACGCGCCGCGAAACTTGGCCATAGGTGCGAGAGAGAAGGTAGCACCTAGAAAAGCCCCGATGACAGGGGTCGATGTGCCCGTGTCGATTTTAGCGGGTTGCCCTCAGCCCCAGCGGAGCGGCTCGGCGACGGCGATCGGGGTTGCCACGCCGTGCTCACCCGGGCGGACCAGGGAGATCGCGGCGGCGCTCGGCGAGGCGGTATCGCTGTGGGAGCGGGCGCTGCTATCGATGGCGAGTCGCCAGCGCCCGTCGGCGGTCTCGCAGGCTCGCGATGTCACGTAGATGTCGCGGCCGCGGAAGAGCACGATGAGCGCGTGTGTGCCGGTAGGCGCGGCTTTCCAGCGGAGATCGATGTGGCCCGTATCGCCGCTGATCCGGCCGCTGACCGTCGCCCCATCGAGGAGGGCGAGGCGCTCGCGGAGCACGTGGGCGGCGCCCGAGGTGGGGTCGTTGCGGAGCACCGCGTCGAGGGTTTCGCGGGCCCTGTGGAAGTGACCCTGACGCATGTAGATCTGCGCCATCGTCGGGCTCGCGAGGCGCAGGCGTCCGCGTTCCTTGCTCATCGCAGTCCTCTCCGTGTCGCCGGGGTGCCGGGATCCCGAAGCGCCACCAGGGGGGGGGGTGGCCAAAATGCCGCCATCGCTGCGAAGTCGACGAGTCTGCGCGAGGTGTTGAGGTCGCCGGCGATCGCCGTTTTTAAATGATCGAGATCCGCGAACCTGACTTCGTCGCGAAGACGTTCAAAAAGGCCGACCTCGACCTCTAAACCGTAGAGGCGTTCCCCGAGATCGACGTCGAGGGCGTGCACCTCGAGGCTCTTCGCTGCAGCTGCGTCGTCGCGAAGGGTAGGGTTGGTCCCGAGGTTGGCGGCGGCGGGCCAGCGGTCGCCGTATAAAGGAGAGCGTCGATCAACGACCTGGAGAGCTGCGGCGTAGACCCCTGTGCGGGGCAGGAGCACGTCTCCGTAGGCGATGTTCGCTGTCGGAACTCCGAGCCCGCGCCCGCGTCCGGCTCCCCGCACGACCTTGCCCTCGATCGCGAACGTTCGGCCGAGGTGGGCCGGGATCGCGGCGACCTGTCCAGCCCGGAGGGCCGCGCGGATCGCCGACGAGCCGATTTTTGTCGGCGGCCCCGTGCTTTTTCCAATTCCTGTTGTGTGTGTGTCTGTGTTGGCGGTGACCGCATCGCCCCCGTCGAGCTTGAGCTCCGAGGCGATCGCGAGGTCGATGCCAGCTGGTCGCAGCAGTGCGGCGAGTTCTTTGGTGCCACCGCGGCGACCGGCGCCAAAGCGAAAATCTTCGCCGACGACGACAGCACTTGGGCGCAGGCCGGCGATCAGGATCTGCTCGACAAAGAGGCTGGGTTCCATGCTCGCCATCTCGCGAGTGAAGGGCAGCAGCACCAGGGAATCGATGCCCAAGGCCGTGCATACCCGTTCGCGTTGGGCCGGAGTTTGGAGCAGGCTCGGGGCCCGGTCGGGCGCGAGGATCCTCGCGGGATGCGGATCAAAGGTGACGAGCGCGACCCTCGGCTGCAGAGCCGCGGCCCGGCGAAGGAGCGATTGATGGCCGAGATGAAGGCCGTCAAATGCGCCGATACAGGCGGCGGTGCCCCGCGGTAGGGCAGCTAGCTGGCGCTGGACCTTCATAAAGAGGGAGAGGCGCGGCGAAAGCTATCACGGGCAGCGGAGGGCGCCGGTTACCTGCTGGATGCGCGACAATGTGACGGTCCCCACAGCGCGGTCGCGACGACGCCTGTCGATGACGCCACAGGCGTGGGCTTAGGCCTGCGCTACCCTTGGTCGCCGATGCCACGGTCCTCCCGATCTCGTCTCCAAACTCGCCGTCAAACGGGTCACCAAGTCCGCGTTCAAGCAGGCTCTCGCGCTCTCCTCATCGCTTGTTTTGCAGCTGTGTCGATGATTTCGGCCTGCGAAGGCGGTCCGAGCAGGCACGAACTCTATATGCAGGGCATGCAGATCGAGGGAGTTGCCTCTCGAAGCTCCTGTCAGCCGGCTTTTGACGGGGGCATGAAGACCCACGTGCTCGACGGCGATGTGGTGCAGGCCTGCCTGGAAAAGACCGAGGATGCGATCGTCCTCTACGAGCAGGCGGAGGCCAAAGGGCTGAAGGATCTCGACTTCATCAAGACCCTGGAGCGCGCCCGTGAGCGACAGCAGCACCTGCGATCGATGTTGAAGGTCGTGCGTCAAATCGAGCGCCCCGACGAGGTATATCCAGGGGCGCCTCCGCAGGCGACGCAGTTGCGCTCCGATGCGCCCTAACGCCCTGATGGTGCCGGGAGATCTGCTCGGGGAGATCGTCACAAAGCGGGATTTTTTTGAAAAAATCTTCGGCGATCAGGGAAGCGCGCCGTCTTCGATCCAACGAGCGATCATCACCAGGTCGCGGTATTCCAGGGGCTCCTCGGGGGGCATCACCGCGCCGCGGACCCCGTGCAGGGGGGCGCCATCGCGGTCGCGGAGGAGCTTGTGTATGAGAAAACTCTCAGTCGGCCGTGCAGGCGTGACCCGAGGGTAGCCGGTGGAAGCGATGGTTTGGTCGAGAACGAGGCTTTCAAAGGCCATGGATGGCGATGAGAGGTCGAGACGCTGGTGCGCGAGAGCGTCGGGGTCGCTGTGGCAGGAGCAGAGCTCGCGGTCCACATCAAAGGGCCCACCGGCCCCAAAGAGCGCGCTGAGGGTGATCGCCGGCGGGGCGGGATCTTCTTCGCCGTTGTCTTCTTTTTCTTCTTTTTCTTCTTTTTCTTCTTTTTCTTCGTCTTCGAGCCGTGTGCTGAATTCGACAAATGTCGCCCAACGGCCGTCATCGAGCTGTTCCCACGGGCCTGCGAGCAGATCGACCGTTTCGCCCCCCCAGCCCGTCATCAACGGGCGCAGACGTACGCGGTAAACGGAGCCCGGGCGCAGCTCGCTGCGCGGTTGCATCGACAGCACCGAACCGGGGCACCAGGGGGTCTCTGAGAGGGGTCCCTGGCCACCAGGAGGTCGCCAGGGGAAGAGCTGGAGGGTCACCTCAGTGTCGAAAATGCTGAGTCCTGAGACCAGAAGCGCATCGAAAGTACCGAGCGATAGCGGGTCGATCCGGGTGTTGAAGCAAACATCGATCTGGGTCGCCAGGTCGATAGAGACCGCGCCATTTGCGGGGTAGGTCTCAAGTAGCTGCAGCGCAGGGTCCTCGCCTGCGAAGCGTTCGTCTGGGTCTGGCCAGGCGCATGCCGAGATCTGCGAGGCTGTGAGTGAGGCTGTGATCGAGACCCGCACAAGGCTGTGGGCGCGGGCCCTCCGGGGCACTTGGGGCGGAGAGAGCCAGCAAATCATCGCCTAGAGCCTATCAGGGTCCCTCGATCGAGGGGCGCGCACGTCGAAGAGACCCCTCTTCGGCACGCGAAATTGGCCGCCGGTAGAGGGCTCTCTGAGGTGGCCGTCTTATTGACCCCTTGCGTAGGGCCCTGCTATCGTCCGGCCGATTTCGGCTGTGTTGCTTGGGGCCTCATGCCTCCGGTGACCTCGAACCTGGGAGCCTTTCGTGTCTCGACGCACACGTCCTCGATTTGTGCACATCACAGTTCTCGCCGGCTTGCTCGTCGCGGGATGTGGGCCCTTCGGTTACCTCAAGAAGGTAGCCCGTGAATCCAGTAATGCCGTCGCTGACGCGGAGGCTGCCGGGGCCGAAGAAAACGCCCCGTACGAGTACTGGGGCGCGGTCACCTATCTCGAGCAAGCCAAGATTTTGATGGGCTACAGCGAGTACGAGCGCTCCTTTGACTACGGCGAGCGGGCCAAGCAGCTCGCCGAAGAAGCGAAGGACAAGGCAGAGAAGCGTCGCCGCGGCGAGATGGTCGAGACCGTCTCGGACGCAGGTGACGGCGCAGCAGGTGAGGCAGATGCCGGAGCAGATGCCGATGCAGATGCCGATGCAGATGCCGGAGCAGACGCCGATGCAGATCTCGGCGGAGGCGAGGCCAGCGGCAGCGCCGAGGCCGGTGTCTCGCTCGGAGGTGAGTGATGAAGGGCCGCACAAGCAAAGCTCTCTCGATCGTCACGGTGGTTGCGACCACTGGCCTGCTCACCTCGTGCCTCGGTCAGACCCTTCTGGGCAAGGTCGCCGGCACCCAGACCGTGCTTCAAGGGGCCATCGAGGATGGCTCTAAGACCATCGGCTGTGCCCCCAAGGAGACCGCGATCGCCGAAGCAAACGTCAAGTTTGCCCAGGACGCGCTGGCGATGGGTGAGTACTACCGCGGTAAGGATCACGCCGAAACGGCCGAGATCTACACCGCACTCGCCCGCAAAAAAACAGATCCGATCCGCTGCAAGGACGCCAAGCCACAGGAGCTGGAGGTCCGCGAGGGCGACCGCGACGGCGATGGTTACGCCGACGACGTCGACTCATGCCCGGACGATCCAGAGGACTTCGACTCCTTCGATGATGACGACGGTTGTCCCGACAAGGACAACGACGGTGACGGGATTCTCGACGCCGCTGAGTTCGTCGACGGTCAGTGGGTCAACAACGACAAAAAGGTCGAGAACGGTCGCGAGATCGACTGTCGTAACGAGCCCGAGGACATGGATCAGTTCGAGGACGAGGACGGATGTCCCGAGCCCGACAACGATCGCGACACGATCCTCGACGGCGTCGACACCTGTCCCAACGACCCCGAGGACTTCGACCAGTTCGAGGACGTCGACGGTTGCCCGGACAAGGACAACGACAAGGACGGGGTGCTCGACGCCGCCGAACTCACCCGCAACGCGGACGGCACCTACGAGTGGAAGAACCTCGACGGTATGCAAGAGAACGGCGTCTGGAAGGACTGCCGCGATCTGCCCGAGGACATGGACGGCGATAAGGATGAGGACGGATGTCCAGACGTTCTTCTCATCGACGACTGCCAGATCAAGCTCAGCGACAAGGTCTTCTTCAAGTTCAATAAGTGGGACGTCGATCCGAAGTCCTACGTTGTACTCGACGAGGTCTACGACACGTTGATGGCGGCGCCCAGCATCAAGGTCTGGGTCGACGGGCACACCGACTCCAAGGGTTCGAACAGGTACAACAAAAAGCTCTCGCAGAAGCGAGTCGAGAGCGTCGCCAAATACCTCCGCGACAAGGGCATCCCTGACACTCGTCTCGATCCCCGCGGCTTCGGCGAAGAGCAGCCGATCGCGAACAACAAGACCGCCGACGGTCGTGCCGAGAATCGCCGCGTCGAGTTCAACCTCAAGGACTGCAAGAAGCGGGTCGAATAGGCCCCGCTGGGCGCGTCTGGGGACGGGGGCAGGGAGCAAGGGCATGGACACCAGGTCATCAAGGGGGTCATCGAGGGCTCGCAACACGGGCCGCGCCTCCTCCCGGATCTCGGGTCTCGCGGGGCTCCTTGTCGGGGTGGCCCTCATGGTCGCTCCGATCGCCTCTGGCATCGCTCACGCGGGTTCACGCGACGACCTTAAGACCGCCTACAACAAGGCGCTCGGTCAGTACAACGAACTCGAACTCGACGCTGCCCAGGCGGAGCTCGACGGGGCGATCAAGGCTGGCAAGGAGGCGAGATCTGAGGATCCTGCACTTGCACCTTTACTGGTCCTTCGAGCAGGAATTATCTACTCGAATACCGGCGACGCGGACCAGACAAAGGCTGCGCTCAGCGAGGCCCTCGCCGTCGATTACTTCGCACAGATCCCGATCGAGCTGCGCAGCGAATCATTTCAGGCGCTGCTCGACGAGGCTCGTAGCGCGGCAGGGTCGGCCCCCGAGGAGTCGATGCTGCACGAGCCGCCAGCCGGTGTGTGCGGCGAGGACGTAGAGTTCGAGGTTGTCGTCTCAAAGCTCCTCGATGGCGGACAGGTCGCCTTTTATTGGCGATCGGGCAGCGAGGGTGAATTCCAGCCGGTGAGCATGGATACCTTCGGCAACGTTGCGACCGTGACGGTGCCGGCGACGGAGCACGGCGATCGCCCGATCGAGTACTTCGTCTACGTGTTCGACGGCGATGAAAAGCAGCTCGCCAACAAGGGCGACCAGGACAACCCGTTGGCCCTCGCGCCGGGCTGCGCCGAGCCCGAGCCCGAGCCCGAGCCTGAGCCCGAGCCCGAGCCCGAGCCCAAGCGCGACCGTTTCTTTTTCAACCTGGGGTTTGGCACCGGTACCGGCATCGCCAGCGGTACGGCGGACCTCAGCTATCGCCAGTACTCGCCGCGGTACAGTGACCAGTCGACCAAAGCACAGTTCGTCTACGGCAACCGTGAGTACGCCTGTTCGGTGGCTCGTTGGGCCTACCCGCAGGACGAGCTGCCCGGTGATCCGCTGAGCTTTCAAGATCGGCTTATCGAGATTCAGGGATTCGAGGGGGGACTGCCGGCGGGCACCTCTTTCTTTGGTCCGGGCATGACTCCACAGTCGATCGCCGCTTCGTACAATGCCGATTACTGTAGCGAGCATCACCCGGTACAAACCGGGCTGGCGTGGGCGCCCTTTCACATCGCCCCAGAGTTCGGCTTTGCGGTCACTGAGAAGCTCGTGATCTCTGTGTTCTCCCGCCTGCAAGTGGTCTCAGGATCCAAGGTGATACGCGACGCTCCGCTCGGAGCACCAAGCGGCAGTGCGGAGTCCTTCGTCAAGACCGTCTACGACGTAAATCAGCAAAACCCCGAGGGTGTTCGGGTGAAGCCCGCCTTTGCCTGGAGCGTCGGCGTTAAGGCCAAGTACCTGCTCGGCGATCCGGCAAAAAAGTTCAGGCTCTTTGTTGGTGGCTTCGGTGGCTACGGGACAGCGCGTCTGCGCGTCAACATGAACTTCGCGAACGATCGCAACGGCAACAGCATTCCGGACGATCGGGAGTACGGCTTTGATCTGGCCAACGATCAGACCGACTTCGATGAGATGACCAACCCGTGCACGCCTGTGTGGCCCTACAACGGTAGCTGCACGCCAGGCGACAACACCGATCCCACGAACAACATCGGCGATCGCGATCGTTTGCAGGCCCAATTTAAGGCTCAGAGTGCCAACAAGGATCCGCGCTTCGATACGGTCGGCATCGGCTACATCATGCTCGGCGCGAGCTTTGGGTTTCACTACCAGGTGGCCAAGCACTTCGCACTCTTCAGCGAGCTCCAGGTCGGCGGTTGGTTTCCAAAGAGATCGAGCCTGCTCATCGACCTGAACGTCGGTCCTGCGATCACCTTTTAGTTCCTAGAGCGCCGTTTGTCAGGTCGGCGCTGGACTTTGTGAGCCTTCGCGGTGTGATCGCGGGGGGGGGCGTTCCGAGTGATGCCAGCATGAGCTATGCTGCGCGCCGCCATGTCCTCGCCTTCAGGATCCGCTCGTCATCCGCGTAAACCGCCCGCTGAGGTCAGCTCAGGTGATCGCAGGAGCGCACGTAGGCGCCCCGAGGTTCGGCAGAGCGGTCCGCCACCACAGAAGCGGCGTCGGGCGAAGGCGCGTGAGCACGGCGGCCCGGCGATCCGTGGCCCCAACGTTAAGGTCTCGAACCAGGTCGCACGGATCCTGCGGGGCGGTCACCCGTGGGTCTTTCGCTCGGCGATCCGGCGGGAGATGGAGCTCGAAGAGGGCGCGGTGATCACCGTGATCGATGACGACGGCTATACCGTCGGTCAGGGCTTGGTCGAGTCGGATGGTGCGATCGCTGTCCGAATGCTCTCGGTGATCGCCGGTTTCACCTGGGATGCGGCCGAGATGCGTACGCGTATCCGGGCCGCGCAGGCCCGCCGCGAGGGGCTTCGGCTGCCATCGACGCGGCGTCTTATCCACGGCGAGGCCGACGGCTTTCCGGGAATCGCCGTCGACCTGCTCGGTGATTTTCTCCTGATCTACAAGTACGCCCGGGTTGCCGAGACCTATCTCGACACTCTGGTGCCGCTTCTGGAGGAGCTACTGATGCCCGAAGGTGGCGGCATCTATCTTCAGGATCGGGTCCGCCCGGTGACCCCTGATGAGCGTCGTCCGCCGGCATTTCATCTCGCTGGCAAGGCGGCTCCGCCCGAGATCGAGGTCGATGAGGACGGCCTGCGCTTCCTCGTCGACGTCACTGCACCGGTCTCGCCGGGGCTCTTCTTCGACCTTCGCGAGGGGCGTCGCATGATCGAGCCGTGGTGCGAGGGTCGCTCGGTGCTCAACCTGTTCTCGTTTACCGGTGCCTTCGCTCTGCGGGCGCTTCGCGGTGGAGCGCGGGCGGTCACCAACGTCGATGCCGCGGCCAGGTCACACGCGCGCTGTCGCAAGAACTTGGTCGCCTCTGGCTACGAACCGGAGGCCTGCGAAGCGGTCACTGGCGATGTGTTTAAGCATCTCGAGCGTTTTCGTCAGCGTGATCGTGTTTTTGATCTGGTGATCGTCGATCCGCCGCCCTTCTCCAACGTCAAGGGCTCGGTATTCTCGGCGTTGCGGGACTACGGCGATCTGCTCCAAGCGATCGCTCCAGTGGTCGCTCCGGGGGGATTTGTGCTCGCGGTGTGCAACGCCGTGCGCCTCAGCGAGGAGGAATTCCTGCTGGCACTCGGCGAGGGTGCTGCATCGGCCGGTCGCGCTGCCTGCCTGCTCGGCGAGTGCGGACTGCCCTCGGATTTTCCCGTGCTGCCGGCCTTTATCGAGGGCCGCTATCTCAAGGTAAAGCTGCTGCAGCTTTCCTGAGCGGAGCCTGCCAGCAGTCACCAAGGGGGCGTTGCGGGCGGTCCGCAGAGGGCGCGTTGTGGGTAGGTCGCGGGCTGTGGGCGGGCTTTTGAGGTCCGCGAATTCAGCGATTCTCGAACACCACAATTCGACTATGCTCGCGGCGTTATGCCGCTAAGCGCCCACGGGATCCGCCGCCGCTTCCTCGATTTCTTCGCAAAGCGCGAGCACACGATCGTGCCCTCGTCGCCGCTGGTCCCGGCGAACGATCCGACGCTCCTTTTTACGAACGCGGGCATGGTCCAATTTAAGGACGTCTTTGCTGGACGGGACCCGCGCCCCTATCAACGGGCGACCAGCGTGCAGCGTTGCCTACGCGCGGGTGGCAAGCACAACGATCTCGACAACGTCGGCTTTACTCCGAGGCATCACACTTTTTTTGAGATGCTCGGCAACTTTTCGTTTGGCGATTACTTCAAGGCCGATGCGATCCGCTGGGCCTGGGAGTTTTTGACAGAGGAGATGCAGATACCGGCCGATCGCCTGGTTGTCTCGGTGTTTAACGGTGACGGGGAGAACGCGCCCTTCGACCAGGAGGCCTACGATCTCTGGGCGGAGATCCTGCCGCGGGATCGCATCTACACCCTGAACGCCAAGGAGAATTTCTGGCAGATGGGGGACACCGGCCCCTGCGGTCCCTGCTCTGAGATCCACATCTTTCACGGCGACAGGGCTCCGGGGGATGCTCGCCGCGAGGGTCGATACGGGCCCGCCTACGAGGAGTCCCGCTACACCGAGCTGTGGAACCTGGTCTTCATGCAGTTTGAGAAGCGGACGGACGGCTCGATGGTCGTCTTGCCCTCGCCGAGCGTCGACACTGGCGCGGGTCTCGAGCGCCTGGCGGCGGTCGTCGAGGGGGTGCACACCAACTACGCGACCAGCCTGCTCGCGCCCCTGGTTGCGACTGCGAAGTCTCTTGCGGGTGTTGATCCGTCGATCAATCTCAGCCGCGGCGAAGTCCCCTTTCAGGTGATCGCGGACCACGCTCGGGCGACGACCTTCTTGATCGCCGACGGCGTTTTTCCTGATCGTGCGGGTCGCTCCTATGTGCTCCGTCGGATCATGCGTCGGGCGATCCGCTACGGCACCTCCGCGGGGCTCGACCGCGCTTTTTTTCATCGAGTCTGTGCCAAGGTGATCGAGGACTTCGGCGACGACTACCCGGAGATCCGCGAGCGCGCGGCGACGATCGACGAAGTTGTGCGCACCGAGGAGGAGGCCTTTCGGCGGACGCTCGGTCGCGGCATTCGTCGTCTGGAGGGGGCGCTCGGCGATCTTCGCGAGGGCATCAAGGTCTTCCCGCCGGCAGTTGCGGCGGACCTTTACGATACCTACGGCTTTCCGATCGATCTGACCGGAGTCATATGTCGCGAGAAGGGGTTGAGTTTGGATGAGACTGCCGTCGACGCCGAAGTCCGTCGCCGGCAGCTCTCCGGAGGCAGCGCAGGGCTTGGTTCAGGCAAGGGCATCGCTGACGTCTATTTTTCGTTGCAGGGTGCGCATGCTGCTGCGTCGACGTTCATCGGCTACGACTCTGAGGTGGCGGAAGAATGCCGAGTGCTGGCGATCTTGGTCGACGGTGCAGAGGTGGACGAGGTGGCGGCGGGCGAGGGCGAGCGGGTCGAGTTTATCGTCGACCGGACTCCGTTCTACGCCGAGAGCGGCGGTCAGGTCGGAGATGCCGGGCGTCTGATGGCCGTGGGTATCGAGGTCGAGATCATCGACACCCAAAAGCCCGCCGGTGGCCTTCACGTTCATCACTGCGTGGTTCGCCAGGGAGCACTGCGGGTTGGCGGTGTCTATCGTCTCGAGGTCGACGGCGAGCGGCGGGCGGCGATCCGTCGCAATCACTCGGCGACCCACCTCCTGCACCGGGCGCTTAGCGACGTTTTGGGTCCCCACGTTGTGCAAAAGGGTTCGCTTGTCGCCGCCGATCGCTTGCGCTTTGACTTTGCCCACGGCAGAGCGTTGACCGCCGAGCAGCGCCGCGAGATCGAGCGTCGGGTGAACGCTGCGGTCGTCGACAATCGGCCGACGACGACACGCGAGATGGGCTTAGAGGACGCCAAGTCGGCCGGGGCACTCGGGCTCTTCGGCGAAAAATACGGCGAGGTGGTCCGCGTGGTCGCGGTCGGCCCGACGAGCGTCGAGCTCTGCGGGGGCATCCATGTCAGCCGTGCCGGTGACATCGGTCTCTTCACGATTCTCAGCGAGGGCGGTATTGCTCAGGGGGTGCGTCGTATCGAAGCCGCGACTGGAATGGGCGCAATCGCTCGTGTTCAACGGGTTCAGGATCTCTTGAGCGAGGCTGTCAGCGAGCTGCACGCAGGTGGGCAGGCTGAGGTCGGGGAGCGAATCCGCCGACTCTTCGCCGATCTCAAAGCCCGCGATCGCACGATCGCCGAGCTCCAGCGAAAGCTGACGACCGGCGCTGCCACGGAGGACACGATCGTCGAGGTCGAGGGCATCAAACTGCTCGCGAAGGCGGTTGAGGTCGCCGATCCGAAGGCGCTTCGGCAGGCTGCGGATGCGCTCCGGGATCGTTTGGGCAGCGGTGTGGTTGTGCTGGGGGCCGCCGGAGAGACCAAGGCGATACTTCTCGTTGCGGTCACCAAAGACCTCGCCGGCAAGCGGGTGCACGCGGGAAAGCTCGTCGGCGCGCTTGCCCATCATCTCGATGGTCGAGGAGGGGGTCGCCCCGATCTCGCCCAGGCCGGCGGTGCCAAGATCGAAGGTCTCGAGGCTGCGCTGCGGGGGGCCGAGGCGGCGCTCCGCGATCAGGTTGGGGCCTAGCGAAGACGGCCCGGAGCAGCCCCGAAGCCCATCAGGACCGTGCTAGAGTCGCGGTGCATGCGTGATCTCGCGAGCGACGAAGGACTCTCTGCGGAACTCCTAACGTGGGCTCAGAGGCGCGCAGGCGTGATCGTTGAGGAGCTCGGTGGCATTGATGATGCCCTCTCGCAGCTCTTGACGACTGCGTTGCACGAGTGGGTCACCGTCGACGCTCTGGACGACCAAGAGCCCGCAGAGTTGGGGTCGGCCGAAACCCGCGGAGATGAGTCTGCTCCGGTGAATACGGTCGGTCTCGAGGCGTTGCACGATGATGACGACGACGCCGTCGGCCTGGGCTTGCCCACGGATGATGACGACGAGGTCACCGAACCAGTCGTCGATGGGCAGCTCGGTGTGACTGACGACGACGAGGGGCCCTGGATCGCGGGGGCGGATGATGAGGACGATACGGCTCTGACCGACGCGGACGCTCCGGGTTTAGATGGTGAAGTCGCCGGCTTCGGTGTGCCTGTGGATGATGAAGAGCGCGCTGAACAGTTCGCCGAAGGGCCCGCAGAGCTGAATGCAGAGCCGATCGCAGAGCCGATCGCAGAGCCGATCGCAGAGCTCGGGTTGCTCGCTCGTTTTGCAGGTGTCGAAGCCGAGGCGGCACGCGAAGCCGAGGCGGCACGCGAAGCCGAGGCGGCACGCGAAGCCGAGGCGGCACGCGAAG
>CAYYUP010000003.1:182459-183526 GCA_964474905.1 uncultured Nannocystis sp.
CGATGAAGCGGCCGAGCTAGTGCCGGTGAGTGACGACGATGAAGCGGCCGAGCTAGTGCCGGTGAGTGACGACGATGAAGCGGCCGAGCTAGCGCCGGTGAGCGACGGGCAAATCGAGGAGTTCGAGGAGTTCGAGGAGTTCGAAGAAATCACCGAGCTCGAAGAGATCACCGACGCGGTCGAAGACAGCGCTGGTGTTGAGGAGCCGGCGGTTGATGGTTCATCCGCACTCGAGACCAGCGCTTCGCAGGCTGTCGATGTGCTCGCGGAGTCCGACAGCGAGGGCGAGACCGGGCTCGGCTCGGATGGCGAGCCCGAGGCTGCCAGTGTCGAAAGTGTCGATGGTCTGGTTGAAGATCGTGTTGCGGGACCTGCCGAACTCGCCGACGAAGACAAGGACGAAGACGAGGACGAAGACGAATACGAGGACGCGCTCGCGGGCCTTGTCGATGAGGCCTCCGAGGGGGATACGCCCTTCAATCTCGGCGGCGAGAGCGAGGTTGAGACGCTCACGCGCGGGGTCATCGAGGCCGGTGTTGTGGCCCAGGGGGAGGGCAACGACGACCTCACGGACGGACCTGATGAGGCGACGTTGGAGCACAGCGTCAGCGATGTGCTCCAATCGGTGGACGCGGCGGTTGGCGATCCTGCGGAGCACGATGACTACGGGAGCGGCAGCTACGACATGGGTCTGCCTGCTCCGTTGCCCGACGATCGTTGGCATGACCAGCCGGAGTGGTCTGATCGTTCTTTTCTTCTGGGCATTCCCGATGATGAGACGATCGCGAAGGCTGCGGCTGAGGTATCAGAGCCTGCATCGCAGCAAGAGAGCGATGTGCCTCTGTTGCGTCGACGGGATCCCTCGACGCGCTCGCAAGCGGCTTCTGCAGTGCATGAGGCCGCCGACAAGACGCTCTCAAAAAAGGAAAAACGGCGGCGCCACAAGGAGAAGAAGCGACGAAAGCGGGCCAGCGAGCAGTCCGTGTTGTTGCTCGCCAAGCCGAGGGGTCGAGGCGGAGAGATCGAGGAGATCAAAGATTTTGATGAGCTGAGCGAAGACTCGGACG
>CAYYUP010000003.1:183626-192035 GCA_964474905.1 uncultured Nannocystis sp.
AGGTCAGCGAGACCGAGGAAATCGCCGAGGTCAGCGAGACCGAGGAAATCGCCGAGGTCAGCGAGACCGAGGAAATCGCCGAACTCGACGATGAGGATTTCGAGGAGATCGACGAAGACGATCTCGAAGAAATCGACGACTGACTGAGGCGTGCCCAGCTCGGGGGTGAGGGGAGCAACGTCGTCCGAGCCGACCCGGACGTGTGGACCACGGAATATGTGCGTGCCTAGGCGGGGGGCTCTGAGGCGCCTGCGGGGCTTGGGCCTGCAAAGTGGAAGGCCTGGATGAACGCACTGAGGGTCGTTTTGTCGCGATTTAGACGATCACCGACGAGTTCGCGGGCGACATCGGCGGGTGACTTGCCGGCGTCGACGAGGGCCTCGATGCGATCGAGAAAGCGGGATTCGGAGCGTCCTTGGTCGTCGCGCACGTCGAGCCTGTCCAGGCCCTCGCGGGCGATCGCGATCAGACGGCGCGCGAGTCTTTGGACCCGGGGCGAGCGGATGGCGTCTCGGCGACACTCCTCCCAGAGCTCATCACGGGCACCGAAATTGAGGTCTTGGACCAGCTCCCAGGCGGCCGCGCCGGCGTCGTCGTCGTAGAGCAGGCCCTTCCAGAGTGCCGGTAGAGCGCAGATGAAAGACGAACCAACAGAGTCGCCGCCGCGGACCTCGATGTAGGGTTTGAGGCGGACCTCAGGAAAAAGAGTGCTCAGGTGGGTCTGCCAATCGGAAAAATTGGCACGGTGGTGGACACCGTTTGGATCGGTGAAGCCGTCGCGGATGAACTCTGCGAAGGTGCGGTGATCGGGGTGGAGGCGGCCGCCCCGATCGACGAAGAACATCGGCACCGCGAGCGCGTAGTCGACGTAGCGTTCGTAGGAAAAACCCGCAGGCTCCTCGAAGGCAAAGGGCAGGAGGCCGCAGCGATCGGGGTCGACGTCGGACCAGACCCGGCTGCGCAGTGAGGCGTAGCCGCGATCGAGTCCGTCGGAGAAGGGCGAATTTGCGAAGATCGCGGTGACGATGCTTGTGACGCCCATCGCCAGGCGGAGGCGTTCGCCGCATTGGCGCTCTGAGGCGTAGTCGTAGTTCGCTTGCACTGTGCAGGTGCGCAGCATCATGTCGAGGGCCATCGAGCCGCGGGTCGGCAGATAGTCCCGCATCACCGCGTAGCGGGGCTTGGGCATCCAGTTGATCTCGTCGCGGCTCGCGAAGGGGTGGAAGCCGCTGGCCAGCCAGGCGATGTTGAGTCGGCGGGCGATTTTGTCGAGTTCTCGAAAGTGGGTGGAGAACTCTTGGCAGGTGTCGTGGATCGTCGGCAGGGGCTTGCCGCTGAGTTCGAACTGCCCGCCTGGCTCTAAGGTAAGCGAGGCGCCATCGCGCTCCAGGGCGAGCACCTCGCCGCCGAGGCCGCGTTGGCCGGTGGGCGCCCAACCGAGCTCGATGAAGCCCTCCATCGTCGGGGCGATGTGCTCCGTGTAGTTGATCGGCGTTGGTCGGCCATCTGCGGCGCCGAGCCAGAGACCAAATTTTTCTTGTTCGGTGCCGACGACGTGGTCATTGAGGTCACGCTTGACGGCGTCGGCGTGCCACTCGATGAGGCGATGGCGATCGAGGAGGGGGGCGCTTGGGCCTTGTACGGGGGATTCACGGCTCACGTGAGGTGGCTCCAAGTCGGTTCAGGTTCGGCGAAGTATGGGGGCAGCTCGGGCACAATGCCAGTCCCCCTTGACCGGATCGTCACGGCATTGCTAGCCTCCGGCGGCGTTTTCGGCTAAACGCTGAGGTTCTATGGCTGCATCCGCCATCAGCTCATCGCCGTGTCTCATCGGCCCTCGTATGACCGTCCGCGGCGCCCTCATCGGCGAAGAGGATTTGATCGTCGAGGGTCGCGTCGAGGGGACCATCCAGATCGCCGGTCATCTCGTCGTCGCCGAGGGCGGCGTCGTCGAGTCCGACGTTGAGGCCGAGAGCGCCGACATTCACGGTCACGTGGTCGGCGATGTCGTGGCCGCGGAGGCCATCACGATTCACCCGGATGCTCGTGTCTCCGGCAACCTCCGGGCGCCGCGTATCGTCATCGACGATGGCGCCCATTTTCACGGTGCGATCGACATGGACGTCGAGCTGCCCGAGGGCCTTGCGCGGGTCCGTTCCCGCTAGGTCGGGATGCGAGGAGAGACTATGGCGAGCACCGTTATCGGCAGTACGATCGTCATCGAAGGCGAAATCTCTGGGGACGAATCTCTGGTGATTCACGGCACTGTGCGGGGGCAAATCGAGATCCGCGAGCGCGTTGAGATCGCCGCGGACGGGGTTGTCGAAGCGACGATCGCAGCTCCCGTGGTGACTGTGTACGGGACCGTCGCCGGCGACATCACGGCCGACGAGCGGGCTGAGTTGCGGGCCGAGTGCCAGGTCATCGGCGACGTGCGGGCGCCGCGAATTTTGATCGCTGACGGGGCTGCCTTTAAGGGCAACATCGACATGGGGGGCTAGCGGGTATGGCTACGCGACAACAGAGCAGCAAGCTCCCGAGCGACGGGAACGCGACCATCATCGGTCCCGAGATCCAGGTTGTTGGCCGCATCGAGGGCCGCGAAGATCTCAGCGTGCAGGGCTACGTCGAGGGGTCGATCCACCTCACCGAGTGTCTGGTGGTCGACAAGGGCGGCATCGTCGTCGCCGACGTGCGCGCGTTGGATGTGATCGTGCACGGCATTATCGTCGGTGACATCGTCGCCGATCGTCGGATCGTGCTTCAGCCGAGTGCTCGGGTCGTCGGCGATTTAAAGGCGCCGCGGATCTCGATCGCCGGCGGGGCGGCGCTTCGTGGGCAGGTGATGATGGGCGTCGCGAGCGACGAGGGCGAGCACGAGGAGAGCGGTCACCGCTCCGGCTCCGGTCGCTGGCGGAGCGGCAGTGGATCGACGCGGGGTGCCCGTGGCAGCACGCCCCGCAGCCGCGGCTCGTCGAGGGTCGCCCGGGTGAGCCGCAGCTCCGCGGCAAAATCGACGGGTGTGCTCGCCCGTCCGAGCCGAGCGCTCGAGGCCGAAGAGCCCGGGCCGCGCCATCCTCCGCTGCGCAAACGGGGTAGACGCGAGATAGAGCCCGAGATAGAGCCCGAGATCGGGCGTGAAGAAACAGGCGATAACGCACCCAAACAGGTCGCGATCGAATCGCTTGAGCCCGAAGTATCGGCTCGTGATGCTGAGGGCGTCATCGACGTCGATGACGGTGTGATCGGTGCTGGTGGGGCCAAAAAGCGGGCAGCCCGTCCGCGGGTGCCCGCCCGGGGCAAACACAGCGTAGACCACGCCTGATTCCGGTCAGCTCTGCGCGCTCCTGCGGCGATGGCTGTCGCGCGTATCGCGGGAGACCTCCGCGATCTGCGGGAAGCTTGCTGGAAACAACAAAGGTCGGCAGGCTATGTCTTCTCTCGCCGAGGGGCGCGGTGCTCTGGGTCCGATGCCCAGCAGCTACAACCGTTGTTCGCCCCTAGCCACGGAGGTTCCTGCAGATGCGTAAGCTCATCGTCCCCGCGTTGTTCACCCTGGTTCTGGCCTCTGGGGCCTGCAAAGAGCCCGATCCGAACGCCTTTGAGACCCACATCGAGAATATCCAAACGGAGGGGGCGGCAGCCGCCGGCTACTCCGATCTCGAGAAGCTCGTCAAGGCGATCACCACCTCATCCGCGGATAACACGGCCCGGATCGACGAATTTGTCACCAAGGTGATCCCTGTCTTTGAGAGCCGTTGGGACGGGGACGTCGAGTACCGCGACCAGATGCTGGCGATGCTCTACCAGATCGGTCGCCCCGAGGGCGCGGTGCTCTGGGACAAGGGTCTGGTCTTTGACGGCTCGGATGCCTCGCGCAAACTGGTGCTCGCGTCGATCGACGGCATCATCAAGGCGAAGGCTGGCGCGACCGTCGGTACCTTGATCGCCCAGCTCGATCTCCTGCTCGCTTCGCCCAAAAAAGACAAGGGTCCAAAGGGCGGCGAGTTGCGGATCGAGATGGTCAAGGCGCTCGGTGTTCTCGGCGACGCGAAGGCTGTACCGATCCTGATCAAGGTGATGGAGCAGACCAAGGAGAACCAGCCGGTCTCGGTGCACCGCGAGGCCGCCAAGGCGCTGGGCATGATCGGCGATCCGTCGGCGGTTGAGGCCTTGCTTGCGGTCACCTTTCGCGTGCCCGACTCGCCCTCGACCACGGACATCGGCAACCGCTCGAAGCTCGCGCTGGTCGCGATCGGCGACCCGGCGGCTCCGGGCGTGATCAAGATGCTCAAGGGCGAGCAGACCGAGGTCAACAAGCTGGCCTCCAACAACGGTGTCGACCTTCTGATCGTGCAGCAGACCGCGGTTGGCATCCTCGGAGCGATGGGCGCGAAGACTGCGGTCGAGGATCTTCTTTCTTTCATGCCGCGGGACGGATGCATCGATCCAAACGCCGCGCCGCCCAAGAAAAAGAAGAAGAAAAAGAAAAAGAAGAAAAAGTCCGCCGAAGAGGTCATCGATCCAGCGAGCGCGAGCTTGCGGGCGTTTGTCGGCAACTCTCTTGGCATGATCGGTGATGCGCGAGCGGCCGTGCCGCTTTGTTCCTGCGTCAGTGCCACGCACAACGCCGGCGACATGTTTCCGATCACCGAGGCCCTGGGCCGCATGCCCGGTGAGGCCTCGCTCAGCTGTCTCGTCAACTTGGTCAAGACCGGCGAGTACGACCCGGATACCGTCGAGAGTTCGGACTTCATCAAGCAGATCCGTTGGGAGGCCGCACGTTTCGCGATCCTGCTGGCGGGTCCCGAAGACATCGACGCGGTGAAGGCCGCGTTCGCGAGCAACGACGGCGACGAAAAGGTCAAAGGCGAACTCGGGAAGTGGACCGCAGGCATGGAGCTCTTGGAGAGCTGCAAGGCCGACAAGGCTTGCTACATCAAAACGGTCAGCGATCAGAACGCCGATTGGTTCGCTCGAGAGAAGGCCGCCTACGAGCTGGTGCGCCTGGCAAAGGGTGATGTCGACGTCGCGGTCGAGGTCTCGAAGGCCTTCAAGGTGCGCAACCCGGATGCTCGCGTGACGATGGCGCTGATGGTCCCGCGAATTCTCGATGGCAAGAAATGCAACGCTTGCGCAGACGCATTTGCCGGCGTTCTGCAGGGGGAGAAGGGCACGATGGACGCGACCATGCAGCTCCCGGTTCTCACCGCTCGGCAGACGATCGCAAAGGTCACTGATCGGGGCGCAGCAGCGAAGCCTGCGGCGGCAAAGCCCGCTGAGAAGCCCGCCGAAAAGGGCGAAGAGAAACCCGCTGAAAAATAGGTGCTGGCACATCAGGCATCTACGAGTGCCGATGTGCCTAGAATTGGCTCCTGGTCGGCCTGTGTCGTGTTTCACACGGCCAGGCCGATCGCAGTTGACTCGCGTGTGCGGCTCGCCGATACGTCATTTATGACGAAGTCGTGTGCCCTCCCGATCGCTGCATTTCTTCTTCTTCTCGGCGGCAACGCAAGAGCCGAAGAGCCGGCGGTGCCGTCGGGTACGACCGGCGTTCAGGCCCCCGCGTCCTCAGGCTCCACAGAGATCGGTGGCGAGGGGACCTTCGCCACCGCTGAGGCGTTGCCCGAGGAAGAAGAAGAAGAAGAGAGCACCGATGCGACGGAGCTCTCGCTCTCCGCTGGTGGTTTGCTTTCCACAGGCAATGCCCGTGCGGTGGCTGCGACCGGTGCCATCAACTTTCGCCTCCGTCGCGACCGTCACCAGTTCACCAGTGTTTTCGCCGGCAACTACGGTTCCGCTGCGCTGCCAGACGAAGACTACGCGGAGAACGTCAAGAACTTCCAGGGCAGGATTCGCTACGACGTATTCTTTGCCGAGCGTTGGTCGGCGTTCCTGATGTTCACGGCCCGAAATGACTACTTTCAGGGCCTCGATCTCCGGATCAACATCGACCCTGGAGTTGCGTTTCATATCCTGACCAAGAAGACACATCGTCTTTGGGTTGAGGCCGGCTACGATTTTCAGCATGCGATTCGCAACCGCGATGCGGTTTACGATGACATGGGCAACCCGCTCACCGATGATTCGGGCAACGAGATCGAAAAGACCAACACCGTGCACGCGGCCCGGCTCTTCGTCGGTTACTCAAACCACCTCAGCGAGAAGGTCAGCTTTGATACCGGCCTCGAGTATCTGCAGAGCGTCACGAGCGGTGAGACCTTCCGCTTCAACTGGGACAACGCCTTGACCGCTCAGCTGGTGAAGAACCTCGCGATTTCCGGGACCTTCACGCTGCGCTACGAGAACGCTGCGATCGTTAATAAAAAACTCGACACGATCACCGCGATCAACCTCGTCTACCGTTTCTTCTAAGGTGATCGCGCGAGGGCGCACAGCGCATGGGCCTGGGAACTTCGGGCTCGCCCCTGTGTCATCATCTCCGTGATGCCGCGCTCGGCTGGTTTTTTCCTCGAGGTGTACGCCCTGGTCGCTCTTTTAGGCGGCTGTGCGGGGCGCAGTGCTGGGGTCCAAGTGGAGGTGCCCGCCGTCTCTTCTGTGGGCGCCGATGAGTCGGTATCGGATCGGGCCGGGGCTCGGCAGAGTGTCGAGTCCGCTCCGCTTGTCGGTGAGGCGCTCCTGCGCGGGGCTGAGTCCGCTTTGGCTGCGGATGAGCCGGCGCGGGCGGTCGCGCTCTTCGCTCGCTATCTTGCGGGGCAGCCGGCGCCTGACTCTGCTCGGCAGGCCTACCTCGGGCTCTCGCGGTCCCACGAGGCGCTTCGGGACTGTGCTGCGGCCATCCGGACCTACGACGCGTACCTCGAGCGTTTCCCAGAGAGTGAGGGGCTCGCACAGGTTTACGCTCGTCGGGGGGCGTGCCATGCGGAGCTCGAGCAGTGGCAGCGTTCGGCAGCGAGCTACCACCAGGCGCGGGCGCGTACCGCCGATGCGCTGCCCAGCGTTCGGGTTGAGTTCGCCGCGCGTGAGGGTTTTGCCCGCTTCCAGCGAGGCGATTTCGAGGACGCCGAGAAGCTTTTAAAAGAGGCCGATGCGATCTTTGTCGCGGCCCAGGAGGCGGGCAGCGAGCGCTTCACCACCTACTACTTCGTCGGCATGAGCCGCTTTTATTTGGGCGCGATCCTCCACCGCGGCTTTCGCGATGTGGCGATCCGTCTCCCCGAAAAGACAATGGCCGAGGACTTCGCCCGCAAGTTTGAGCTCCTGTCAAAGGCGCAGGAGGCCTACAACCACACGATCAAGGCCAAGCATATGTACTGGGTCTCGGCCGCCGGTTACCAGCTTGGGTCGCTCTTCGAGGAGTTTTACGATGCGCTGATGTACGCGCCGGTGCCCGAGTGGCTCGACGACAAGCAGCGCCAGGTCTACTACGAAGAACTCAAGGATCAGCTCCGGCCGGTGGTCAACAAGGCGATCTGGGTTTTCGAGAAGAACCTCGAAACAGCCCGCGGGCTGGGTTACGACAGCGAGTTCATCGACAGGACCGAGGGCAAGCTCGGCGAACTCCAGGGGATCTTGCTCGCCGGTGATACCGCATGGGGCAAACCACATCCGAGGTTGGCGCCGGAGGCGAGGGAGATCGCTACCCTGCCGAGCGGGTCAAACAGCGAAGAACTGCCCGCAGCGGTCGATCGGAAGCTCTTTGTGCCCGTCCCGAGCCCGCTCTAGGCCGCGTTTTGTGAGCAGGGCCACGTAGGGGGGGTCATTTATCAGTTGATCCACGTCCTCTCGGGGGTTCTGTGTACCTTGACACCCTCGGCGAAGCAGGTTTATACAGCGCGTCCGAAGCCGTGGTTGTGCTCTGAGTGCGGTTTCAATCGATCTTGAACCTTTTCACAAACACGACGAAACAGATACGGACGAGCGCAAAGCGCAAGTCACGCGAACCGCAAACACGCTGGCGTAGCTCAATTGGTAGAGCTCCTGATTTGTAATCAGGTGGTTGCGGGTTCGAGTCCCATCGCCAGCTCTCGAATCTAAGACAAACGACATATCAAGGCGCATGCCTTTCTGGATGGGTGCCCGAGTTGGCCAAAGGGAGCGGACTGTAAATCCGCCGCGTTATCGCTTCGAAGGTTCGAATCCTTCCCCATCCATTTTCATCTCTCTTCCAACCGCGGGAGTAGCTCAGTTGGTAGAGCGTCAGCCTTCCAAGCTGAACGTCGCGAGTTCGAACCTCGTCTCCCGCTTTCCACCCTACGCCCACATAGCTCAGTTGGTAGAGCACATCCTTGGTAAGGATGAGGTCAGCGGTTCGAGTCCGCTTGTGGGCTCTCGAGACAATTCCCCGTAGACAATTCCCCGTAGACAGAGGGAAGGCCCGACAGAGGCCACCAGAGAGAAAGAGATCCCCATCATGGCCAAAGAAAAGTTCGTTCGTGACAAGCCCCA
>CAYYUP010000004.1:0-105762 GCA_964474905.1 uncultured Nannocystis sp.
GTTTGAGAACCCGCCGCCAGGGAAGCCGCCACCGCCGCCAGGGAAGCCGCCACCACTCGGGAAACCGCGGCCGGCCCCAGCCTGCTTGTAGGCTCGCGCGCGTTCGGCATCAAAGCCCTGCGTGAGGCTCATCTCGCCGAATTCGTCGTAGAGCCCGCGTTTGTCGCCGTCGCCGAGCACTTCGTAGGCCGTTGAGACCTCCTTAAAGCGATCCTCTGCGGCCGAATCGCCCTGATTGAGGTCAGGGTGATACTTCTGCGTGAGCTTGCGGAATGCCCGCTTGATCTCTTTGGTGTCTGCGCTTCGAGGGACACCAAGAACGTCGTACAAGTCCTTCACTAGCGCGCCATCTTAAGTCGACGTTGCAGGCTCGCAAGGGCTAGGTCCTCCTTGGGTCTGCGGGCGTATGTATGGCACAAGGTTTCTCAGTCCTGACGTAGCGTCATGTTTAGCGAAGACCGTGTTTCCGACCGTGTTTCTGTCCACCCGAGCGATCTCGATCTGGGCGAGCACCCCTACGCAGCGCTGCTATCCCGGGTCAGCAAGCCGGGTCGTTACATCGGCGGCGAGGAGCAGCAGATCCGCAAGCCCTGGGAAGCCGACCTGCTCTGTCGTTTTGTGCTCGCGTTTCCGGATCTCTACGAGATCGGCATGAGCCACCTGGGCACGCGCATCCTCTACAACCTGATCAACAAGTCTCCGGATCTCTCCTGTGAGCGCGCGTTTAGCCCCTGGAAGGATCTAGAGGCAGAGCTGCGCAGTTCGGGCTTGCCGCTGATAAGCCTCGAGAACCAGCGCTCGCTCGCCGACTTCGATGTTGTCGGCGTCAGCCTGCAGTACGAGCTGAGCTACAGCAACGTGCTGCTCAACCTCGAACTCGGTGGGATCCCATTGCGGGCCTGTGATCGCGGTGACGAGCATCCGATCGTCATCGCTGGCGGGCCGACAGCGACCCACCCAGAGCCGCTCGCCAACTTCATCGACATCTTCTTGGTGGGCGAGGCGGAGGAGCTGCTGCCCGATCTGTTGCGGACGATCGGTCGTCTGCGTCGGGCAGGGGCGACGCGTGCGGAGGTGCTCGCGGCGGCGGTGCAATTCACCGGGATCTACGTGCCCGAGTACTACCGGGTCGCTGTGGATCCGCGCTCCGAACTCGAGGTCGTCGTCGGCCTGACCCCAGCGGGGGAGCGGGCAGGGGCGCCCGAGCGGGTCGAGCGGGTCTGGGTTCGGGACCTCGATGCCTATCCCTTTCCGACCGATTTTCCGGTGCCCTATGCCGAGGCGATCTTCGATCGGGCTTCGGTCGAGATCACCCGCGGCTGCACCGAGGGCTGTCGATTTTGCCAGGCGGGCATCATCTATCGGCCGGTCCGTGAGCGCGACCCCAAGCAGGTCATCCAGGCGGTGCTCGAGGGCGTCGACCGGGCTGGTTTTAGCGAGACTAGCCTGACCGCGCTCAGCACTGCGGATGTCTCCTGCATCGACCCGCTGATCCAGGAGCTGGTGCCGGAGCTCAAGCGCCGCAAGGTCAAGCTTGGCATCGCTTCGTTGCGGGCCTACGGGCTCAGCGAGGAACTCTTGGATGGCATCAAGAGCGTCGGTATCTCGGGGCTGACGTTTGCGCCCGAAGCCGGCACTCAGCGCATGCGCAACGTCATCAACAAAAACGTCAGCGACGACGACATCCTGGCGTCGGCGCGACGGATCTTTGAGCGCGGCTACGATCGCATGAAGATGTACTTCATCATGGGTCTGCCGAGCGAGACCGAGGAGGACTTGGTCGGCATCGCCGAGACCGGTCATCGGGTCCGCGAGGTCGCCCGCGAACTCGGTCTCACGCGCATGCCGACGGTGACCTGCTCGGTCTCCCAGCACGTGCCCAAGCCGCATACGCCCTTTCAGTGGGCGGCGATGGATTCGATCGAAGATAACTACGGCAAGATCGATCTGCTCAAGCGTTTGACATCTCGCTACAAGCTGTCTTTAAAGACACATAGTCCCCGCGAGAGTTGGCTCGAGTGTCTTTTTGCCCGCGGCGATCGACGGATGGGCGAGGCCTTAGAGTTGGCCTATCGCAGCGGCGCCCGCTTCGACGGTTGGAAGGAGTACTTCTCTTTTGATCGCTGGGTTTTGGCCCTGGAGCAGGCGGGCATTCAGCCCGAATTGTACACACGCACGATTCCCGTGGACGCGCGTCTGCCTTGGGATCATATGGATATCGGGTTGGATCCGGGATTCTTGGCCGGGGAGTACCGCAAGGCCCTTAAAGGCCGAGTCTCGCCGCCCTGTGGCAAGCCCGCGGGGGCTCAGGTGCACGCCACCAACGTCGAAGATGCGACCGCCGATCAGCGGCGTTTGGTCTGTTACGATTGCGGGATCGCCTGCGACATGTCCGAGATGCGCAGCGAGCGTATCGACGCCCTGGTGGATCTCGGTGGCATTCGCGAGCAGCGGGTCGCTGCGGCTTCGGAGGAGGCTGCCGCGGCCGACATGATCCCGGCGACGCGCCTGACCTCGCATCTCCAGAGCCTCGCAGGGGTGAGCCAGCTCGACGAGACTTCGGCGTTTAAACAGGCGGCGGAGGCGGCCTTTACCCGGGTCCGCATTCACTTCGGCAAGTCGGGAGCGATGCGTTACATGGGTCATCTTGACCTGTTGCGCATGATCCCGCGGATGCTCCGCCGGGCCCGTCTTGAGCTCGCATTTAGCCGAGGGTTTAATCCGATTCCGCGGATGAGCTTTGGACCGGCGTTGCCGCTTGGCAGTGCTGCTCGCGAGGAGGTGGTCGACGTCGATCTGATCCTCGATGGTTCGGCTGCAGATATGGCGGGGGAGTGGAGTGATGCTCGGCGGCAGGAGGTCGCAGCGATGATCGAGCGCAGACTCCTGCAGGTTGCGCCGCCGGGGCTTGGCATCGTCGATGTTCGGGTGACCGCCCCAGATGAGCGCCGGTTGGGGCAGCTGATCGCCGCGGCCGACTACGCGATCGCCCTCGAAGAGGGCCAATTGGCCGCGTTGCAGGACCAACTCCCGAGCAAGTTGGCCGCGGCATCGCTGCCGGTGACGCGAATCGAGCGCAAGAAAAAGCGGCGCAAGAAAAACCATCGCGGCGGCGGACGGAACCGGGCTCCGGCGCCGCCCGGGGTGCGTGAGTTGGACGCGAGACCGCGGATCATTGAGGCGAGCGTCGACGCCGAAGCGAGCCTCCTGCGGTTGCGGCTGCGCATGGGTTCACAGGGAGGGGCGCGGCCGCGTGAGGTCGTCGAAGCCTTGCTGGGGGAGCCCATCGCCGATCATCGCTTCTGCCGCGAGCGCCTGCTTATCGCCGTCGATGACGGCTTTGTCACGACCCGAAGCGTTGGTCCGCATCTGCTGCGTCCGATCCCGGTGCGGACGTTGAGATCGCCTGCGCCCGAGCTGGGCGCCTCCTGAGTTCGCATCGATTGGCAGGGCAATTGTCGACTGGGCAATTGTCGATGTGGCAATTGGCCCAACAAATGACCCTCAGTTGATCAATCCATTGATCAACTGCTGCATCGATCCGCGAGCAAGGCCCAAACGACTGAGAGTCCGCATCGCAGCGGCGACGCGGACTCTCGTAAGCTCGAGTTGTTGCGGTCAGGCCAGCGGTTTTTCAAAGGTCGGCGGTTTGCCGCGCATCATCGCTTTAACGCCGATCCGCGAGGTCGACATCGTCAGGCTTTGAGCGGCGCGCTCGCCCTCGAGGGCGCAGGCCTGGGTCCAGGGCAAGTTGTTGCATTCCTCGATGGTCGCCGCCAGGAGTTCGCGGAGCTCGGAGTCGAGGGGGATGCCCTGATCGTTGCGCGGGCTGGCGTTGCGGTCGACGGTGATCTCGAGGGCGCCGTCGCGGAAGGGCGGGAGTTCGCCACTGGAAGCGATCTTGGCGGCGAAGGCAAAGCTCTCCTTGGGTAGATCGGCGATCGGGACCACCGCAGAGACAAAGCCCCAAGTGAGCGCCTCCTCGACCGTAAAAGCGTGGCCGGTGAGCAGCGCCTCGTCGATCTGGGCGTAGTGCGAAGGGTCGCAGAGACGGTGGATTTGGTGGCAACCACCGAGCCCTGGCAAAACCCCGACGGTGGTCTCTGGTTGGCCCAGAACGGTTTTTTGGCCGGCGATCCGGGCGTGGCAGGAGGTCGCCAGCTCGAGACCGCCACCCAGGACCCGACCGACGAGCGCCGCGACGGTTGGCTTGCCCGATCGCAGCTTGCAAAGCGTCGCTTTCCAGCCATTGATCAGCGCCAGAGCTGCGTCGCGATCGCCGAGTACCGGTACAAAGCAGGCGAGGTCTGCTCCGTGGCCGAATTCACGGCTGTACTGGCCGTCGGGCGCGAGCACGATCGCCTTGATGGTGTCGTCTGCAGCGAGCTCTTCGTAGGCCGCGTCGAGTTCGGCGACAAAGGTGTGATTTACCGTGGTGCGCTTCAGCGAGATCATGCCGATCTCACCGTGGCGGCTGATACCGACGTAGATCTGGCCCCAGGCGGCCTTGCCAGAGGCGGGGTCAAGGGCGCCGAGCGGCGCAACGGCCTCGGCCTGGGTGATCGACTGGTTGCTGAGGAACGAGCGGGTGATCGCCGAGGCAGCTTTGGCACCCATGGCTTCGATCTGCGCGGGCGGGCCCTTGCGGAACGCCAGCGCCTTTTCGGCGAGGTAGTTCAGGGCGTCGATGCCGACGATGTTGTGCTCGAGCATGTAGGCCGTGAGCGCGAAGAGCATGCCCTGCATACGCTCGCGGGCGACCTGGAGGTGCTCTTTGGGACAGCGTTGGCCGCGCTCGTAGGGCCACTTGAGATCGGGGTCGTCGATGTAGGGCTGCCAGGCCGTCGGGATCGCGTAGAGCGTCGAGTCGATCTCCTCCTGCATGAGCTGCATGCAGTGGGCCGAAAGGCCGTTCGCGCCGCGGATCAGGTTGTGCACGTAAAAGGGCGAGGTGCCAAAGAGCTGCTTGCAGACATCGTCGACCTGGGCTGGCGAGAGGCCGAGGTCGGCGTGGATCCGCACAGCCTCGAGCATCATGCCGCAGAAGAGGCGGTCGGCCGCGAAACTGGGCACATCGCCGACCGTGATCAGGTTCATGCCGATCGCGCCGAAGAGCCGGCGGATCGCTTTGACCTCAGCCTTGCCGGTGAGCGCCCCCTTGGTGGGCATCTCGAAGAGCTTGTTGGTCAGATGGGGAAAGAAGGGGTGCAGCACGCCGCAGCGCTCGCTGCCAGGGATGCCCTCGAAGAGCTTTTTGGTGGTGAGGCCGCTGGTCGCCGAGAAGATGTAAGCCTCGGGGTCGCGGGCTCGGATCGCCGTATAAAAGGAGCGCTTGAGGTCGAGGCGCTCGGGGATCGCCTCGAAGACCAGGCCGACCTTCAGCCCTTCGGGCAGGTCGTCGATGCCTCCCTGCACGATCGTGATGCCCTCTGTGATCGCCGCGATTTGGTCGGGCAAGAATCGGGTTTTAAAGGCCTCTTGGAGCCGGAGTTTCACCTCTTGGACTGCCGGTGCGAGATCTAGG
This sequence comes from uncultured Nannocystis sp., assembly GCA_964474905.1. Classification (GTDB taxonomy): domain Bacteria; phylum Myxococcota_A; class Polyangia; order Nannocystales; family Nannocystaceae; genus JADJRG01. Next base: position 5,525 of record CAYYUP010000004.1, read on the forward strand.
GCGATCACCGGAACGCCGTAGCGGCCAAGGAGGCGGGCTAGTTGGCCGAGCTTGCCGAACCCGACATTGCCGCAGCAGCCAGCGACGACGAGTGCGCGCGGCGGGCCTTGGGGGTCGGGCTGGAAGATCGCTCGTACCGCAGGGTCGCTGATCTGTTGCTGCTCCATGGCCGGGAGGATAGGGGGGCGGCTCGGGCGCTCGCCATGGCGCACGGCTTGAGCTTCCCCACAGAGTGAAGGGCTGGAATGTTAGCTATTAACAGCGCGGCACTGAGCATTGGGAATCGATTATGCGATTATTGCCCCATCATATGAGGAGTCCGTGCAGGAAAATACGCGATCATTGCTGGGATGTTGCCTCATGGCGTAGAGTCGCCATCACGACCCGATCAACCGATCTATCGATCAAGTGCAGGGAGATCTACCCATGAAGTTCAACAGCAAATTCCTCGTTACGGCCCTTACAGCGCTTTCTTTCTTTGCTCCTGCCTGTGGCGGCGACGCCAAAAAGGAGGACGCCAAGAAGGAAGACGCCAAGAAGGACGAGGCGAAGGACGAGAAGAAGGAAGAGGCCAAGCCCGAAGAGAAGAAGGAGGAGGCCAAGCCCGCCGAGGAGGCCAAGCCCGAGGGCGACGCCGAGAAGAAGGAAGAGGCCAAGCCCGAGTAGGCTCGTTTCTCCTGGATGTGCGGCACCTCGCTGCACCCAAACCAAGCGCCCACAAGGGCGCTTGTTTTTTGTGCCCAGCTCGATAGCCTGCGGCCGATGCGTGCAGATGGTCGTCGTCCCGAAGAGCTCCGTCCCTATTCGATCAGCCCTGGTTTTATCGGCCAGGCCCTCGGCTCGGCCTTGATAAGCGCCGGCCGGACCCGGGTGATCTGCACCGCGAGCCTAGAGCCACAGACGCCAAAATGGTTGAAGAACGGTGGCTGGGTCACGGCCGAGTATTCGATGTTGCCGGGTGCGACCCGCCCTCGAGGTCGTCGCGATCCGGGTGGTCGCGGCAAGGAGATCCAGCGACTCATCGGCCGCTCGCTGCGGGCCTGTGTTGATCTGCCCCGCCTGGTCGGTCGCGATCGGCCGCTGTCGATGGTCTGTGACTGCGATGTCATCGAGGCGGATGGCGGCACTCGCACGGCCTCGATCACCGGCGCCTATGTCGCTCTGGTGCTCGCGCTGCGACGTCTGCAGAGCGAGGGTGTGCTCGCCGAATTGCCTCTGCGTGGGCCCCTAGCTGCGGTTTCGGTCGGTATGGTCGCGGTTGGTGAGCCGCCAACGTCGAGGGCCGTGCTCGACCTGCCCTACGAAGAGGACAGTCGGGCCGAGGTCGATCTGAACGTCGTGATGCTCGGTGATGGGGGCTTTGTCGAGGTTCAGGGCACCGGCGAGCAGGGGGTCTTCTCGCGGCCCGATCTCGCGCGCATGCTCGATCTGGCGGAGGTCGGCTGTCGCCAGCTCTTTGCTCTGCAGGCGGAGGTTTTGGAGCAGGCACTTGTCTAGTGTGCGGCGGCTCGTGATCGCCTCCGGCAATCGGCATAAGGTCGCCGAACTCGAGCGAGCGATCGCCGCAGTGCAGGCCGCAACGGCGATCGAGGTGATCTGCGCGAGTGAGCACGGTGAGTTGCCGACGATCGTCGAGGATCGAGAGACCTTCGCCGGTAACGCGACAATCAAGGCGTTGGGCTTCGCGGCCTGGCTTCGCGAGCGCGGGGAGCAGGGCGCGGCGTTGGTGCTCGCCGATGATTCGGGGCTCTGTGTCGATGCGCTGGGGGGGGCTCCGGGGATCCGATCTGCGCGCTTTGCCGGTGAGCATGCTGCGGACGTCGACAACAACCGGGCTCTCGTGGAGGCTCTGCGAACTCTGGGAATCGAGGCCTCGCCGGCCCACTACGTCTGTGCCCTGGCGCTTGCGCGGGTCGATGGGGATCCACTGCCGGGCTCGAACCAGGAAGGCGTGTGCATCTTCACAGGGAGGTGGCACGGCGAGGCTCGTGTCACGCCGCGGGGCAGCGGCGGCTTTGGCTACGATCCCTATGTGTGGCTCGATGACGGTCGTCGCACCGTCGCTGAGCTGCCGCCCGAGCAGAAGAGCGCGCGGTCCCATCGGGGCATCGCGATTGTCGGCCTTCAGGCTGCGTTGCCCGCGATCTTGGCGGGCTAGGGCGGGCTAGGGGGCGGCTAGGGGGCGTGCAAGGGGGGGCCTGCGAGACTTTTGCCGGGGGTCTAGACGTCGCTCGGGGCCTCGGGTATCTTCCCGGACCTTATCATCGGGGCGTGGCGCAGTCTGGTAGCGCGCCTGCTTTGGGAGCAGGATGCCGGAGGTTCGAATCCTCTCGCCCCGACTCTGCGCTAGTAGCTCAGCTGGATAGAGCGTCGGCCTTCTAAGCCGAATGTCGCAGGTTCGAGTCCTGCCTGGCGCGCACCGTGTGAGCCCCGCTTGGGGCTCTCGCTTGCGACGCGTCCAGCAGAGTACCATTCGCGCGAAAACACGCGTGCTCTGTCCTCCTAGTGGGCGTTCGCGGACCAGGCGCGCCAACAGGCGACATCGTCGGCGCGTTCGGCTGCGTCACCGCGGGGATCAAAGGGCAGATCGATGGTCGTGATCCTTATGAGTTCCTCGTAGGCCCAGCGGCGCACGGCAGTGTTGGTGTGCCCCAGGCTGTCGATCATCCACTCGATGCGGCCGCGGTCGCGGTTGTCTTGCAGCCAGAGGTTCCAGGCGTCGCTCGACATACCGAGGTGTTGCCCCGAGATCGTGCAGAGGGCCCGGAGGGCGGCGGCCGAAGTTTCGAGGTCGTCGTTGAGGGCTGCGGTGAGCTTGTCGAGGGAGCCGACGTCGCGCAGCATGCCCATCGCCTGGATCGCCCGTTGCCGGCGTGTCGCATCGGCGCTCGCCAGCTCGCGGCGCAGCGCCTGCACGGCCCGTGTGTAGCTAGGATCGTCGTGATAGGTCTCGAGCACGCGCATCGCGATCGTGCGGACGTCGCGGCCGTCATCGAAGGCTAGGCGAGCGAGGGGGCCTATCGCCTCGGGTGCCCGCAGCTCCTGGAAGACGAGCGCCACATAGAAGCGCACGTTGGCGTCGGGATCGCCGATACGAGCGAGCACGAAGGGGGTGATCGGTGCGCCCAGAGCGATGCAGAGGCGCAGCAGCGGGCCGTGTGCCGAGGCTGTGGGCAGGCTCTTGAGATCGCTGTGGGGCAGGTCAATAGGCCCTGGGAAGAGCTGCGCGATCCCGACAAATGCCTGCTCTCCGGCCTCTTGAACCTGGCTCAGAAGGCCGACATCGGATCCTCCTGCGGCGATCGCTGACTCGAGGAGAGCGTCCAAGCTGCTCGGTACCTGAGCCTGTCGATGCACCAAGGTTGCCGGCACATAGCCGCTCGATCGTTCACGGCGCGGACGTCTGGCGGGTGCATCAGGATCGGGTGTGGGCGTGGGCTCGGGTGCGGTCGGTCGCTTCAGCGTCGGGATGATCGCGCTGGCCCCCGGCGTCGGTGTGCTCGGGCGATCCGTGAGCGTGGGGATCGTCGGCACCGGCCGGTTCTCTGGGTTCTCCGGGTTCTCTTGCGTCTCGCGATCTCGGGTCAACGACGGGATCTGAGCGCTCGCGGCGACCGGGCGTTGGAGGTCTGGGATCACGGCCGCATCGACCTGGCTCCGGCGCAGGGCGGGCAACATCGTCGAGCTTTCGGCGGCGCTTTCGGACGGCGAGATGGCCTGCTCGAAAGCATCGACACTCGTCGGTTGGACGGGGTCTTGCGCGGGTGTTGGGCTTTGCGCGGTGCTTTGTGCGGTGCTTTGTGCAGTGCTCGGCGCGGCCGCGGGCTGGGGGCCGGACGCGGGTCTCGGGCCTGAAGAGGCGAGCAGGGTGGGGATGATCGGCGCCTGTTCTTCGGCGGTAGTATTGGCCTGAACATTCAGATCTGTCCCAATAGACAGACCTTGGGTCTCGGCGGGGCCTTTGGGATCCGCTTGGTGCTCGGTCTCTCGGGAAGCTGCGTCGGAGCTTTGGTCCGGCGCTTGTCGAGTATCTGTCTCTGTAGACAGATCATGCGCGTCTCCGGTATTTGCGGTCTGTGCTTCGGCCTCGGCTGTCTCGCGGGGCGGCCCTTGTTCGTCACTGTCTGCCGACTGCGCCTTTGGGGTCGGCGTTTCGTCATCGTCGGTCGGCGGCATCAGCAGGCCGCTGCCCTCGTTGATGAAGGCTCCGCGGATCTCAGTGACGCCGCGGTGGTTGGAGTCTTCGCTGTGGAACCCGCGGAGCGCGTGCAGGTAGCGTGCGGCTAGGGCTGCGTAACGGGGCGGCGTGGCCAGTTGCCGCCGCTGATCGGCGATCATGCGGATCCAGGATTCGGCGGTGATCGTCAGGGTTGCGTCTGGGAGCTGGAGCTGGATTTTGGCGAGCATCTCGTCCGAGATCTCGGGGTGCAGAGCGACCCAGAGCGTGTCGTCGATAAGGGCTAGCGGCACTGCACTGTGCCCGTCGATCCAAGCCTCTGGCAGCTGATTCCACGGGCGTTGCCGGGACGGTTGGGTGAGCAGCTCGGCGGGGCTCGCTGGCAGGCCGCGGGCACCGGTCAGCGCGTCGCTTAAGGCTGCGGCATCGATGACCTCGAGCTCCAAAAGGGCGGTGTCGATGCTGCCGCCGTAGATGATCGCCCGGCGCTCCGCATCGGCGAGGTCGCGAGCGCAGACCTGGTCGCGCTCTTCGAGGTAATCCTGCAGTGTCATCGTGCCCCCCTAACCACTAGAGTGCGCGCTAGATGGTCGTGGAACCCGCGTTTTTCGCGATCAAAGGCGATCCAAAGCGCTCCTAGACCGCCCGGCGCGAGGCCGACGATGAGGCCGAGAGCGCGGACCAAAGCGCGCCCAAAGCCGGGGCGCTGGCCCCTGTTGCTGACCACCCGGAGCCCGATCGCGCGCTGGCCGGGCGTCGCACCGGAGAGCGCCGTAAAGATGACGACGTAGGCGATGGAGATCCCGAGAAAGGGGATGATCCAGAGGAGCACGGTGGTTGGCGGCAGGGCGAGCCAGCGCAGCCCGGTGTCGAGAGAGAGGTCGCCGTGTACGGGCGCGGCGATTTTGAGTGCTCTGTGCAGGGCGAATTGCAGTGGTGCGGCGGTCAGCATCAACACCATCAGATCGAGCACGCAGGCGAGTAGGCGGCGCCAAAAACCAGCGACCTTGAGCGGGTAGAGATCGACGCCGCAATGCTGGCACGCGGGTCGTGTCTCGGTGCCGGCCAGATCGGCCGACAGGGGGCCATCACAGGCCGGGCAGGGGCCTGGACGCAGCGCGGTCGACCACAGCGGCATCGAGCGCGAGCCTAGCATGAAACCACCGGTGTCGACTCAGCTCGCTTCGCGGTCAACAGGGTGTACGGGGTCCGCAAAGAGCAGGCGAGAGAGCCCTATCAGGGCGGCTGTTTCGCTGCGCAGGGTCCAGGGGCCGAGAGCAAGCGCGGTCCAGCCGTGTTCACGGGTGGTTAGGGTCTCGTGCTCGGCGAGGCCGCCCTCTGGGCCGACCAGCAAGCGGGCGGCGCTGCCCAAGGTCGTTTGCCCATCTGCTTGGCCGCGCAGGGCCGTGTCGGCGAAGAAACCGGGGGCCTTTGGAGCGACCGTCAGGGCTTCGCGGAGGGACAGGGTCTCGATGATCTCTGGCGGGCGGGGGCGGCCGCACTGGCGCAGGGTTGATCGCAGGACTCGGTCGATGCGATCGCGGGAGGGCGCGCGACCTTGGGATCGGGCGCAGCGGACGAGCACGATCGTCGCGACGCCGAGCTCGGTTGCCTGGGTGATCGTCTGCAGAGTCGCGGCCGCTTCGGGCAGACCCAAGAGCAGCGTGAGCCGCCGACTCGGGCCCGCGATCGCCACCGTTTTGCCGACTAGGATCGTTGTGCAGCGGCCGTCGTCGGCTTCGACGGTCGCCGACCAGAGACCTCCACAGCCGTCGAGTAGCTCGATGCTCGCGCCGTCTCGGGCTCGGCGGACCCGTCGTAGGTAGCGAGATTCGTCTCTGTCTAGGAGCAGGCGATCGCCGGGGCAGGGCGCGCTGCCGGCGGGAGCGAAGACTCGCAGGCTCAAGGCGTGCTCCGGAGGTGCGGAACGACCCGATGAAGTTTGGAGTTCAAGGTGCTCTCCGAAGGTGCAGGGCGATCCAATCTCCGGCGATGCGGCTGCCGGCGAGTTGCAAACCGAGCGCGACATAGGCCGCAGTGACCTCGTCGCCCTCCTCGATCAGCACCCCGCTCACCAGCAGATCGCCCGCAGGATCGAGTCGCTCGCTGATCGCTTGTGCTGACGGGATCAGCACGGAGGGCCGGATGTTGGCGAAGATGAGATCGAAGCGGCCCTCGGCCTGGTCGACTGTGCCGGTGTGAATGTTGATCGCCGAGATCTCGTTGAGCTCGGCGTTTTCAGAGGTTGTTGCGGTCGCCTCGGCATCGATGTCGATCGCCACAAGTTGCTCGATTCCCGGGAAGAGGCGAGCTGCTGCAAGGGCCAGGATGCCGGAGCCGCAACCGAGATCGAGAACCCGCAGCGGAGCGCGGAGCGGCGCGAGCTCGCAGACGAGATCGAGGCAGAGGCGGGTGCTCTCGTGCTGACCTGTGCCAAAGGCCCGACCGGGATCGAGGATGAGTTCGCGGGTCGGATCTCCGGGTCGTCTGGGGATCCAGCTCGGGCGCAGCAGGAGTGCGCCTGCACCAAAGATGATCGGCGCGTAAAACTGTTTCCACGAGTCGCGCCAGTCGTCGTCGTCGCGGATCGCGGCTTCGATTTGAAGATCGAGACCGAGAGCGTGGGCGAGGCGAGTGATCCGCGGCCGCAGAGATTCGAGGGCCGCGGGCTCTGTGTAGACGATCAGCTGCGGGGTGGTGTCACTTCCCCCCAGCGTTGTCCCATCTCGGACCTCAACTCCGCTCACTTCGTCTTCTTCGGCGAGCAGCGCCGCGAGCGTCTCGCGGAGCTCAGAGCCGCCGCTGTGGGTCGTGGGGTGCAGATCGAGGGTTAATGTGGCCCATTGGACTTGCATAATTGGAGGCTCTGACTACACGATTTTCTGTTGGGAGCGGCGTTCTGAGAACAGCGCGTTACGAGGCTCGATTTTAGCTGGATAAATCTTGTTGATGGTGTAAAAACGCTCCAATAAACAGCCAGAGCAGGCGTCGCATACGTCGCTCGAATGGGAGGCACATGGTGGCATTCACAGGAGTTAAGGTTTTTTCGGCGACGAAGGCCTGGGAGCGCGAGCAGATCAGCGAGCGGATCAACGATTTTCTCGAGGTCAACCCAGGGGTTGAGATCGTCGACAAGGTCATCACGCAGAGTTCGGACAGCGAGTTCCACTGCCTGACGATCACCCTCTTTTACAACTCAGATCATCGGATCCCAGCGCCTCCGCGGCCACCTCCGCGCTCGCGCCAACGCATGCCCTGATGATGTGGTTCTGTGCGCTAACTGAAAGCCTGAGCAAAAAAAGAGGACTCCGCGCCAGGCGGAGTCCTCGAGTGATCTTGCAGCAGGAGCGCAGCTAGTCGTCGTTACGAAGCTGTGCCCGTGCGTACTCGCGGTTGAGCACCATCACGGCCTCGATCGGGATCTCCTTGGGACAGGCCGCTGCACATTCGCCGTGGTTTGTGCAGGCGCCAAAACCCTCGGTGTCCATGGCCTCGACCATGTTCAGGACCCGTGTCGTGCGCTCGACTTGCCCCTGGGGGAGCTTGACCAAGTGGGCCACCTTTGCGCCGACAAAGAGCATCGCCGAGGCATTTGGACAGGCCGCCACACAGCCACCGCAGCCGATACAGGAGGCGTAATCCATAGCCGCGTCGGACTCTTTTTTGCCGATCGGCGTGGCGTTGGCGTCGGGGGTGCCACCGGTGCCGATCGAGATGTAACCACCGGAGGCGATCACCCGATCGAAGGCGGTGCGCTCGACCATCAAGTCTTTGATGATCGGGAAGGCCTTTGCGCGCCAGGGCTCGATGGTGATCTCGTCGCCGTCGCGGAAGCTCCGCATGTGGAGCTGGCAGGTCGTCGTGCCCTTTTGCGGGCCGTGCGGGCGACCGTTGATGACCATCGAACACATGCCGCAGATGCCCTCGCGGCAGTCGTGATCGAAGGCGACGGGATCCTCGTTGTTGGCGAGCAGCTGCTCGTTGAGAACATCGAGCATCTCGAGGAAGGACATGTGCGGGTTTGCCTCGACCTTGTAGGTCTTGAGCGCGCCCGGATCCTTGGGGTCTTTGCGACCCTTTTGGCGCCACACATGCAGGGTGATCTTCATGTTGCCGTCGCTCATTACGCGTAGTTCCTGGTCGCGAGCTTGACGTAGTCGAAGGTGTAGTGTTCTTTGTGGAGGGCTGGAGCTTGGTTCTCGCCCTTGTACTCCCAGATCGCGCCGTAGGCGTAGTTCTCGTCGTCGCGTTTAGCTTCGCCGCCGGCCGTCTGGTGCTCGAGTCGGAAGTGGCCTCCGGCCGATTCTTCGCGGCTTAGCGCGTCGATACACATGATCTCTGCGAACTCGAGGAAGTCGGCGACGCGGTTGGCTTTTTCTAGCCAGAGGTTGAGTTCGCCCTTGGCTCCGGGGACCCGGATCTCTTTCCAGAAGCGCTCGCGGAGCTCGGGGATCTTTTGTAGGGCGGTCTCCAGCCCTTTCTTGTCGCGGGCCATGCCGCAGTGCTCCCAGAGAATGTCGACGCCGAGCTTGCGGTGGAAGTAATCGACGCTCTTGTCGCCGCCGACGCTGAGCAGACGGTCGAGCTTGGCCGTGGCTGCTTGTTCGGCGGCCTTGAAGGCCGGATGGTCGGTGGTGACAGCCGGTTGCTTGGCGGTCGCGAGGTAATTGCCGAGCGTGTAGGGGATGACGAAGTAGCCGTCGGCCAGGCCCTGCATCAACGCCGAGGCGCCGAGGCGGTTGGCGCCGTGGTCGGAGAAGTTTGCCTCGCCAAGTACGTGCAGCCCGGGGATCGTGCTCATCAGGTTGTAGTCGACCCAGAGCCCGCCCATTGTGTAGTGCACGGCCGGGTAGATCCGCATCGGCGTGCTGTAGGGGTTTTCGCCGGAGATCCGCGCGTACATGTCAAAGAGGTTGCCGTAGCGGTCCTCGATGGCCGGCTTGCCGTCGCGTTCGATGGCTCTTTTGAAGTCGAGGTAGACGGCGGAGCTGTTGCCGAGAACACTTCGGCCGCTGTCGATGGCCTCTTTGGCGGCCCGCGAGGCGACGTCGCGCGGCACGAGGTTGCCGAAGGCCGGGTACTTGCGCTCGAGGTAGTAGTCGCGGTCGGCCTCGGGGATGTCCTTGGGGGACTTGCCGCAGTCGGCCTTGTTTTTGGGGACCCAGACCCGGCCGTCGTTGCGCAGAGACTCGCTCATCAGGGTGAGCTTGGACTGGTAGTCGCCGCTGACCGGGATGCAGGTCGGGTGGATCTGCGTGAAGCAGGGGTTGGCAAAGCCGGCGCCCCGCTTGTAGCAGCGATAGGCCGCGGTGACATTGGAGGCCATCGCGTTGGTCGAGAGGAAGAAGACGTTGCCGTAGCCGCCGGTGGCCAGCACCACCGCGTCGGCGGTGTGCGAGCGGATGTCTCCGGTGAGCAGGTGGCGGGTGACGATGCCGCGGGCGTGACCGTCGATGACGACTAGGTCGAGCATCTCGGTGCGCGTGTGCATCGTGATTTTTTTGGCGCCGATCATGCGCTCTAGGGCCGAGTAGGCGCCAAGCAGCAGCTGTTGACCGGTTTGGCCGCGGGCGTAGAAGGTGCGCGAGACCTGGGCGCCGCCGAAGGAGCGGTTGGTCAGGGTGCCGCCGTACTCACGGGCGAAGGGCACGCCCTGGGCGACGCACTGGTCGATGATCTGGTTGGAGATCTGAGCGAGGCGGTAGACGTTGGCCTCGCGGGCCCGGTAGTCGCCGCCCTTGACCGTGTCGTAGAAGAGGCGATAGATGCTGTCGCCGTCGGTCGGGTAGTTTTTGGCGGCATTGATACCGCCCTGGGCTGCGATCGAGTGGGCGCGGCGCGGGCTGTCTTGAAAGCAGAAGCATTCGACGCGGTAGCCGAGCTCTGCGAGCGTCGCGGCTGCCGAGGCACCGGCGAGTCCGCTGCCGACGACGATCACCTTGAACTTGCGCTTGTTCGAGGGGTTGACCAGCTTGAGGTCGAAGCGGTGCTTGTCCCACTTCTCGCTGATCGGACCCTCAGGGATGCGAGCGTTGAGGTCCATAGCAGAGGCTCCTTAGATGTGGATGAGACCGGCGATGACGCTGACCGCCAGCGCGACGTTGCCGAGAAGAACGACGGCCGCCACGGTGGGGCCGATCTTGTCGATGAGCGGCCGGTAGCGGCCGCTTTGGAGGCCGAGGGTGGCGAACATCGAGGTCACCGAGTGGCTCAGGTGGAGGGCCAGAGCGATGTTGGCGATGACGTAGGTGACGGCGACCGTGGGGTTTTTGAAGGACGAGACGACCATTCGCCAGACGTCGGGACGGCCCTCGCTGTCGATGAAGTGGAAGTACTCAGGCTCGATCACGCCGCCGGTGAAATGGAGGATGTGATAGACGAGGAAGAGCAGGGTGACGATGCCGGTGCCGAGCATGAACTGGGCGGCGTAGGAGGTCGTTGGCGTCTTGAGGCCGGCGACGTAGCGGCTCTTTCGAGCCTCCCGGTTGCGGCCCGAGAGACGCATCGCCGCCATGATGTGCAGGCCGATGCAGGCGAGCAGGAAGGCGCGGGCGATCCAGACGAGGTTACCGCCCATCAGCCCCTTGAGGCCGTGGGCGTAGGCGTTGATGGCTTCGGGTCCAGCGAAGAGCTGGAGGTTCATGATCATATGCTGGACGACAAATCCGACGAGGATGACGCCCGTAAGCGCCATCACAATTTTGGCGCCGATCGTCGAACTCATCAGACCTGAAATGCCGCGCTTTTGGGGTTGGCTCGGTGCGCTCATAACACTTCCATGGGGATCGCTCGTTGCGACCTCATTGGGCTCCTAGCACATTTTCTGAGAAATGGGATGACTACGCGAAGCTTGCGTTGTGATCCCGAATTAGAGGCAATAGAACCCACGAAAAGCCAATGACAGCCATCGCGCAGGTTGCGCGAGGACCTAGATCATTTATTAGAATTTCGAGCTAATGAACTTTGACACCGAGGGGGGGCTCCCAGCTCAGCTCGAAGTGACCGAGCATCACTGGTTCGTCGGCGCGCAGGCGGACGACCGGGTGTGAGGGGCCGTCGGTCTCGTGCCCTGGGCGGACCCCGTTGGTACTCGCGAGATCGTAGACCAACAGCGAGGTCGGGCCCTCTTCGGCGACCAGCGCGTGCACTCGCGAGAGGTTGCGACCGGAGCCGGCGAGTGAGCAACGATCGCTGTAGCGACCGATGAGGAGCCCGCGTTGGAGCTGCTCGGAGTCGACGTCGAGCTCTTTGGTGTTGTCTTTGCTGGCCCGCGACTGCAGTGAGCGGAGCCGGAGTAGGCCCCGCGAGGCCGGCTTTTGATCGACGTTGATCGGCCGGTAGCCGCCGAGCTGGGCGACGCTCGGCTCGGCCATCGCCGACAGTGCGAGGCGGACCCCTCCACCGCGGGCATCGAGCCCAGTGAGCCGGTGAAAGGCATCCTGCGCGTCGCCTTCGAGCAGTGCGACACCGGAGGGACCGCCGGGGATCACGACCATCGCCGTGCGGCCAAACGAGAGGCCGACGTGACCGAGGGCGCTAAACCCAGGCACACGCTTATCGTCGGCGAGCACGATGCCCGCGCGGCCGCCTAGGTCGTAGCCGCGGAGTCGCAGCGTGCCCTGACCTGGCCAAGCGGTCAGGAGGATGTGACGCAGGCTGACGCGGTTGTCGCTCGGGATGTTGAGCGTGCACCGATTGTGGCGACCGACAACGATCGCGTGGGGCAGGCCGTCGGGCTTGCGGACCACACGCTGGGCGACCGGGAAACCCTTTGCATCGGTGGCGACGATCAGCGTCTCGCCCTCGCGCGTATTGCCCACAAGAGCTTGGAGGACCGCCTGTGCACGTATGAACGCCTGCAGCAGGTCCACCGACCGACCGCTGTTGCTGCGGGCATCACGCGCATCGTCGTTCATGCTCGCTTCATCCTCTGACGAATCGGGCCGGTGAGCCAACGGATCTTCCGGGTTTGAACTCACGGATCGGCAGACTATGCCAGTGCGGCTCCCTGCGCTACGGCTTTGTTAGAGAGGGCGAGGCCGCGCGGGTATCTGCGCATGCGAGCAGTATCGATCGTGAGCCTGATCCAGCTAGGCTGCGCCCATTCAGGTCGGCTGGGAACGCGCTTACGCCGACTTGGGAGGATGATCGATGGCGAGCAACGAGATCACAACCATTCTCGGCAAGGGCAGCAGCTTTGACGGCAAGCTCACATTTGAGGGCGCGGTCCGAATTGACGGCGTGTTTTCAGGCGAAATCGAGACCCAAGGGACTCTGATGATCGGCGAGACCGCCGAGGTAAAGGCGAAGATTCACGCCTCTCAGATCATCATCGAGGGGCTTATTCGAGGTGAGATCATCGCCTCGAATTCCCTCGAAATTCACGACTCGGCGAGGGTGTACGGCAACCTGCTCTGCCCGAGCTTGATGATCCAAAAGGGCGCGATCTTCGAGGGCACATGCCGGATGGAGAGCGCCGTCGCGGGCTCCGAAGGCTCCGAAGGCTCCGAAGGCGCCGACGTGCGTCCGCCCGAGCCGGTGATCTCGCTCGCCGACGCGGACGCCTGAGCGGCCGCAAGATCGGCGAGGTGCTCCTTATGAGGAGGTCCAGAGTGCGCCTGTGGGTACGCTCTAGGGTCTCTTTGCGTGGTTCTCCGTTGCGTTTGCGCGGACCTTTCTCCCTGCGACCTGGGGTCACGTGAGCCATCCCGCTCTGTGATGTGGGGCTGATGTACGTGTGTGCAGCGAGCGGCAGGTCTGTGCGCAGCGGGCCATTAGGACGCGGCCGAAGCGGCACACGAGCCCGAGCCGCGGGGCGTTGACGGCCGGGAACACGCGTGGTACGAGCGCGCCGCCTTACCGGGATTGCGGTAATGGCCTGACAGAAGTCCCGGATCCGACCCCGCAGGTCGGACCACGAGCCACGGACCATGCAGCTCCTAGCACCTCTCCTCGTCGCCTCGTCTGCGCCGGTCATCGACTTTGACGGCACTGCATATCTGCAGCTAGGCCTCTTTCTGCTCTTGATGCTGATCCTCCACCCACTGCTCTTTAAGCCGTGGCTGGAGACCCGTGAGCGCCGTGAAACCTCGATCGCCGGGGCCGTCGGTGAGGCCGAGCGCCTCCGCAAGGAGGCCGATGAAACCGGGGCGAGCTACGACCTGCGTCTCAAGGCTGCGCGCGAAGAGGCCCAGGGCATCCGCAGCGCCTCCCGCAAGTCGGTCGAGGCCTCACGCCTGGACCTCATCTCGGCGACCCGCGCGAAGTCGGGTCGTAAACTCGAAGAGGCGAGGCTGCGCGCCAGCCAGGAGGCGACCGCCGCCCGCGGGTCGCTCCAGGGCGAGATCGACAGCATCGCCAACGCTCTCGCCAGCAAGATCCTCGGGAGGGCGATCTGATGTTGACGCCACGAATTCACCGGTTGCTTTGGGGCACAGCTCCGATCCTCGTATCGATGATGCTCGCCACTAATGCGTGGGCATCCCCGGCGGAGGGTGGGCACGGAGGCGGTCATGAGGGCATCACCCTCTTCAACTGGCCGAGCGACGCGGACCCGCGGATCGGCCTCGTCTGGCTGCTGATCAACTTCGCGGTGTTGCTTGTGCTTATCCACAAGCTGCTCTGGCGCAATCTGGTCGCGAGCAACCACGTTCGCCACGACACGATCAAACGCGAACTCGAAGATGCGACCCGCGCTCGCGAGACCGCCGAGGGCGTTGTCCGCGAGTTCAAGGCGAAGATCGAGAGCTTTGAGAGCGAGCGACAAGGTCTCATCGAAGCTGCTCGCACGGCCGCCGATGCGGATCACAAGCGGATCGTCGCTGAGGCCGAGGACGAGGCTGCGAAGATCGTCGAGGCCGCGACTGCGGTCGCCGAGCGCGAGGCCGATCTGCGACGTTCTGAGGTCGAGTCCGAGATCGTCGGCAAGGCGATCGAGCGGGCTCGAGAGCTACTTCTAACCACCTTCAACGATGCCGACCAGCGCCGCTTGGTCGACGCCTACGCCGCTGATGTGGCCACTACTTCGCTCAAGGGAGGCGCCTGATGATCCCCGGCAGCCTGGCAAAGCGATACGCTCGCGCGCTGATGTTGATGGCGGAGACGCCAGTACAGCGTGAGACCTACGGTCGCGGTCTCAATTCCTTCAACAAGGCGCTGTCGGTGGTCGTCGATGGCGAGACCACGCTAGGCGTGGTCGTCGAGTCACAGCGCTACCTGTTGAGCGAGCGTCGCGGCATCATCGAATCGGTCTGTCGTCGCCTGGGTGTCGACAGCAACGTGATGGCCTTCCTGGTCTACGTGCTCGGTCGCGACAGGATCGCCGGCATCGCTCAGATCACCCGCTTCTACAACGATATGGCCGACGAGATCGCGGGGCGCATTCATGCGACGTTGCGCTCGGCGCGGCCGCTGACGCCAGATGCGTCGCACAAGCTCAAAGCAGCCCTCGAGAGCGCGACCGGCAAGAAGGTCGTCGTCGAGAAGGTCGTCGATCCAGAGCTGATCGGCGGGGTCGTTGCCCAGGTCGGAAGCCTGGTCGTCGACGGCAGCATCAAAACTCAACTCGAGAACCTTCGTTCCACACTCAGCGATTAACCCCGCCGGGTTTTCTGCGGCGACTCTCGCCGTACCTTCAAAAATAAGCGGTGCCCCGCGCCGCACGGACCTTTAGCGCATCAGACGCAAGCGAGCCTCGTATGGAGATCAGAGCCGACGAAATTAGCCGGATCATCAAGGAGCAGATCCAGGGCTACGAGACCAAAGTCTCGGTCGAGGAGACGGGTACCGTCCTCACCGTGGGCGACGGTATCGCCCGGGTCTACGGCCTCAACAACGCGATGTCGGGCGAGCTCCTAGAGTTCCCCCACGACGTCCGCGGCATGGTGCTCAACCTCGAGGAGGGCAACGTCGGCGTCGCGCTCCTGGGCAGCGATCAGCTGATCAAGGAGGGCGACCTGGTCAAGCGCACCGGCAAGATCATGAGCGTGCCTGTCGGCGAGGCTCTGATCGGTCGCGTCGTCAACTCGCTTGGCCAGCCGATCGACGGTGCTGGTCCACTCGCGACCAGCGAGAGCCGTGTTGTCGAACTCAAGGCACCCGGCATCATCGCCCGTAAGAGTGTCGACCAGCCGTTGCAGACCGGCATCAAGGCGATCGACTCGATGATCCCGATCGGTCGCGGCCAGCGAGAGCTGATCATCGGCGACCGCCAGACCGGCAAGACCGCGATCGCGATCGACACGATCATCAACCAAAAGGGGCAGAACATGATCTGCGTCTACGTGGCGATCGGTCAGAAGACCTCGACCGTCGCCACGGTGGTCGAGCGTCTCCGCCGCGAGGGCGCGATGGAATACAGCTTCGTCGTCGCCGCGACCTCGGCCGAGTCCGCGCCGCTGCAGTTCATCGCGCCCTACACCGGCGTCACCATGGGCGAGTACTTCCGCGACCGCGGCGGTCACGTGCTGGTGGTCTACGACGACCTCTCGAAGCAAGCTGTCGCCTACCGCCAGCTCTCGCTGCTGCTCCGCCGCCCGCCGGGTCGCGAGGCCTATCCGGGCGATGTGTTCTACATCCACTCTCGCCTGCTAGAGCGCGCCTGCAAGCTCTCCGACAAGCTCGGTGGCGGTTCGCTGACGGCGCTGCCGATCATCGAGACCCAGGCCGGTGACGTCTCGGCGTACATCCCGACCAACGTCATCTCGATCACCGACGGTCAGATTTTCCTCGAGAGCGACCTCTTCAACAGCGGCATTCGGCCGGCGCTCAACGTCGGTATCTCGGTCTCCCGGGTCGGTGGTGCCGCGCAGATCCAGGCGATGCGAAAGTTCGCCGGGCCGCTGCGCACCTGGCTCGCCCAGTACCGCGAGCTCGAGGCCTTTGCGCAGTTCGCCTCTGATCTTGATCAGAGCACCCGCGACACCCTCAACCGAGGCTCCAAGCTGGTCGAGCTGCTCAAGCAGGCTCAGTACGCGCCGGTGTCGGTGTCGCTGCAGGTCGCGTCGATCTTCGCCGGTATTCGCGGTCACCTCGACGGGGTCGATCGCAAGAACGTCAAAAACTACGAGGCCAAGTTTCACACCTGGCTCTCGGACAACCGTGCGCACTTGCTCGACGAAATCGCCAGCGCCCGGAAAAAGCCCGAGATCAAGAAGTGCGAAGAGGGCCTAGAGTCCGCGTGCATCGCCTTCGCTGAGGTGTGGGCCAAGGAGACGGCCTAGGCCTAAGGCCTAGCTCTACCGGAGGACGCGATGGGTAATCTTAAAGAGATTCGCAACCGCATCGGTTCGATCAAGAACACCCGCAAGATCACCCAGGCCATGGGCAGGATCGCCTCGGCACGCCTTTTTAAGGCGCAACAGGCTGTGATCGCGGCGCGTCCCTACGCGGCTCGGCTTGCGGACGTGATGCAGGCTCTGACCGCTTCGGTCGACGATACGGTTGACCCGCTGATGACAGCGCGCCAACAGATCCGCGGTGTCGGCCTTATCCTGGTCTCGGCAGACAGGGGTCTCTGCGGTGGTTTTAACGCCAACGTCACCAAGGCCGCACTCTCGCTGATTGCCCGTGAAAAAGCCGAAGACCGCAACATCTCGGTGATCGCGATCGGCAAGCGGGGCGGTGCGTCGCTCGGCTACAACAATATCGACGTCGATTACAAGCATGTGGTGCCGAGCCACGATGATGTCACCGACACGGTCAAGGCGGTCGCCGCTGAGGCTACGGGGCTTTTTCTGCCCCCAGACGGCTCCGAGCCCAAGGTCGACGTCGTCTACATGCTCTTTAACTTCTTCAAGAACGCTTTGACGCAAGAGGTCACGGAGGTCCAACTCCTGCCCTTTGCGCCAGGCGAGTCCGATCCCGACTCGGCACCGGTTGAGCCGGTCTTTGAGCCCAATCGGGTCGACCTTCTGGCTCACCTTCTACCGGTGGCCTTGGAGTCGCAGATCCAGACCGCGTTGCTCAACTCGATCTCTTCGGAGCTCGCTGCGAGGCGGGCTGCGATGAATTCTGCGACCGATAACGCCTCCGAAATGATCACCGACCTGACGCTCCAATTTAACCGCGAGCGGCAGGCGGCCATCACCACCGAACTTATGGAAATCATCGGCGGATCCGAAGCCCTCAAGGGCTAGTCCCCCGCACTCCTGGAGCACTCTCACCATGTCCACCACTCAGCCGCCCCAAAAGTCTGGCTCGCTCTTTGGTCCCCCCGGTGGTTCGCTGCTCGGCTCGAAGGTCGCAAGCAAGCAGGCCACCGCCGCCGAGCCGAGCCCCGAGTTCGGCCGGATCACCCAAGTGATCGGACCGGTCGTCGACATCGAATTTTTGGGCAACTTGCCCGAGGTTCAAAATGCGCTCAGGGTCACCAATCCCGGGATCAGCGACGAGGCCGACAATCTGACCCTCGAGGTCGCACTTCACCTGGGTGAGCGCTCTGTTCGGGCGATCGCCATGGATACGACCGACGGTCTGGTCCGCGGCATGAAGGTCCACGACACCGGCAGTGCGATCATGATGCCCGTCGGCAAGGGCACGCTCGGCCGGATCATGAACGTCATCGGCACACCCGTCGACGAGCAGGGTCCGATCGAGACCACCGAGTACCGCTCGATCCACCGCGCGGCGCCGCCCTTCGTCGAGCAGTCGACCAAGGTCGAGACCTTCGTCACCGGCATCAAGGTCATCGACCTGCTGGCGCCCTACCGACGAGGTGGAAAAATTGGCCTCTTCGGCGGTGCTGGGGTCGGCAAGACGGTGCTCCTTCAGGAGCTGATCAACAACGTCGGCAAGAAGCACGGTGGTTACTCCGTCTTCGTCGGCGTTGGCGAGCGCTCCCGCGAGGGCAACGACCTCTACTTCGAGATGATGGAGTCGGGTGTCATCCAGGCTGACTGGAACGAGCACGACCGCACTGTTCACAGCATCGACTCCGAGAACTCGAAGGTCGCGCTGATCTACGGACAGATGAACGAGCCGCCTGGCGCCCGTGCTCGGGTCGCACTCTCGGGTCTCACTGTCGCCGAGTACTTCCGCGACGAGATGGGCCAGGACGTGATGCTCTTCGTCGACAACATCTTCCGCTTCACGCAGGCGGGCTCTGAGGTGTCGGCGCTGCTCGGTCGGATCCCCTCCGCCGTCGGTTATCAGCCGACGCTGGCCACCGAAATGGGCGGCCTGCAGGAGCGGATCACGACGACCACCAAGGGCTCGATCACCTCAGTGCAGGCGATCTACGTGCCCGCGGACGACCTCACCGACCCGGCGCCGGCGACCGCCTTTGCCCACCTGGATGCGACCACGGTGCTCAACCGTGCGCTCACCGAGATCGGCATTTACCCGGCGGTGGACCCTTTGGACTCCTCGTCGACCATCCTCACCCCCGAGGTTGTCGGCTGGGATCACTACAATACCGCCCGCGGTGTTCAGGAGATCCTGCAAAAGTACAAGGAGCTCCAGGACATCATCAAAATCCTCGGAATGGACGAGCTCTCCGAAGAGGACAAGCTGACGGTCGGTCGGGCGCGGAAGATCCAAAAGTTCCTCAGCCAGCCCTTCGACGTCGCCAAGGTCTTCACCGGCTCCGACGGCGTTCAGGTCGCTCTCGAGGATACGATCAACAGCTTCCGCGAGATCCTCGAGGGCAAGCACGACGACCTCCCGGAGGAGGCGTTCTACATGGTCGGTGGCATCTCGCATGCGAGGGCCAAGGCCAAGCGTCTGGCGGAGAAGTAGCGGTGGCAGTGAACAACATCACCCTCGATATCCTGACCCCCATGGGGGCGAAGCAGAGCGATCTTGAGGTCCCCGGGGTAGAAGTCCCAGGTCTCGAGGGCGAGATGGGGGTATTGCCGGAGCACGTTCCCTTTGTGACTCCGTTGGTGCCGGGTGTTGTCCGCTACCTCGAGGGCGAGACCTCCAAGCGCTTGGCGATCGGCGCTGGTTTGCTCGAGATCTCTGAGGTCGGTCGGGTTTCAATCCTGACCGAGCGGGCGCTCTTCGCCGACGAGGTCGACATTGCGGCTGCCCACAATCGCCTGAAGGTCGTCATCGCGACGCTCTCCGAGGATTACGGTCCGATCGACGCGATCGATCATCGCAAGCTGGCGACCGAGCAAATGTGGCTCGAGGCGCAGATCAGAGCTGCTGCCTCTTAAGCGTTAGCTCGAGTGAAAGAAGCGTCGTCCCCATCGGGGTCGACGCTTTTTTCGTTCAAGGCTATCGAGATGGGAGCCGTCTACCAGTTGTCGCGGAAGCGCAGAATCTGATCACGGATCCGGTGGAAGACGGAGGTCGTTGCCCGGATGTCGCCGCGGTTGTACTCGGCGATCGCCTGTAGATCACCTGCCGCGTAGGCATCCGCGACCTTTGATCCGTCCATCGCGCCCTTTGGAGATTCGACGCCGAGGGCCCAGCAGACGACATCGAGCCCGGTGGGTCCCTGGGCTCGACCGCCGCCGGTGAGCACCCGGTAGAGGTCGAGGTGCGGTCGCAGGTTGTAGGGGCTACCGAGCAGATCGGCGCGGGCGTTGATGCCGTGGATAAGCGAGCGGCCGACCAAAAAAGGCACGTCGAAGTTGCGACCGTTGTAGGTGACGACGACATCGGCGGCTGCGGCCAGCGTCCAAAAAGAACTCAGCAGATCAGCCTCGCTCATCGGCAGTAGCCAGGGGGGCGGATCGTCGATCGGATGCTCGGGATGGGGCACGACGAGCACCGTGACCTCCTGGTCTGCGACGTCGCCGACTTCACCTTCGCCGAACGCGAGCGAGACGATTTTGCCGAGCATCGGCGAGATACTCATGATCAGCGACTCGTCGACGCCGTCGCGGCTGGCGAAGCGATCGACTGCCTTGGAGACGCCGCTCGGTAGCGAGTCGCTAGGATGTGCGGGCACGGTTTCGATGTCGACGACGAGGCTCTTGCAGAGACGATCACCGACGTGCAGATGGCCGTCGCCGTAGAGCAGCGCCGGGTCGTAGCCGGGCTCGGGATGCTCTGGATCGATGCGCCGAAGTCGACGGATGTTGAGCTGCACAGCGCCCTGGTAGACGTCGGCGCGGGCGAGAACCCGCAGCGCTTGGCCGACCTCGAGTTCGCTCGCGATCTGCATGGCCTCGCCCGAGTCGTCCCAGATCTTGGCGGCGAGTGTGCGCGTCGTATCTCCGAGTCGGAGGTCGAAGAAAGGGCGGCCGCTCTTGGTCTTGCCGCTCTTGATCGCGAGCAGCGAGGCGAAGGCTGCGACGAGCTGATCAGGGTCGGGTGAGACCTCATCGAGGCAGGCGACGGCGTGCGGTTCTCGGCGTTGTTGAGGCACGATGCGCGGAAGCATACATGCTCCTGTCGATGTCCGGAAACCAAGGACCTGTGCATTGGGTCGCATGAAGAGCGGCTTGCGATTACGCTGGCGCCCGATCTCATGACAAAACGCAGCACTCTCCTCACCTCCGTCCTCCTCCTGGCGGCCTGTCAAACGCCCAAGAACACGGCGAAGGGGGGCAACGAGCAGCCCGCGAACGCGGAGCGAACGGAGGCCAAAGACGAGAACCAAAGCTCTGCCTCGGCCATGGGTGACCTCGGCAAGCTGGCGCCCTTGGGGGCGATGATGGCGTCGAAGCTCGACGAACCAGGCCCCTACGACGCGTTGCGATCATCTCCGGGCTTCTCCAAGGACAAGCCGCATTGGTTGAGCATGGCGCTTCGCGGTCAGGTCACAGAGATGAAAGAGATCTCGTTGTCGCTCAGCGGAGGGCCGCCGCCGACTCTGGAGATCGAGCCCCTGCTCAGGCGCCTCGACAAGGCGGCCGCCGATCCGCAGGTCAAGGGTTTGCTGCTCACCTTGGACGGGCTCGAGGCCGATTGGTCCGCCGCCGAGGAGCTACGTGCGGGTCTCGAGCGCTTCAAGGGCGGGGGCGAGCGTACGATCGCCTGTCACTTCAACAACAGCGCCAACCAGGCCTATCACGTGGCGACTGCCTGCGATCGAATCGGCGTGAGTCCCCACGGTGGCGTCACGATCTCAGGGGCCGCCGCGACCCCGATCCACCTCAAGGGCTTGCTCGACCGGCTCGGCTTGGTGGCCGACATCGTGCACGTCGGCGACTACAAGGGGGCAGGGGAGCCGCTCATGTTGAGCGAGCCGTCCAAGGCGATGCGCGAGACGCTCGGGGCGATCGTCGATCAATTTTACGCGACTCAGCGGCAGGGGCTGATCGACGGCCGCAAGCTCAGCGACGAGGAGGCGACGCGGCTGATCGACGTCGCGATCTTCACTGCAAACACAGCCGTAGAGGCCAAGCTCATCGATGATGTCGCGGTCTTTGAGAGCTTTCGCGAGGAGGTGCTCGGCGGCGCCGAATGGACGACGCTAAAACTCCGCGAGAGCGGGGGCGGCTTTGATCTCAGCAAGCTGCAGACCTTCCTCGGTCTGATGCCGCCAAAGACCCCAAAAGTCCCGCATATCGCCCTTGTGTACGCCTTGGGCAGTATCATCGATGGTCAAGGCGAGGGCATTCTCGGGGCGCGGGGGCAGATCGCCGGGCACACACTCGGGACCGCGATCAGGCGCATGACAGCCGACGAGAACATCGCCGCGATCGTGCTCCGGGTAAACTCTGGCGGCGGTTCGGCGATCGCCTCCGAGCAGATCACGCAGGCGTTGATCGAGGCCAAGGCCAAGAAGCCAGTGATCGTCTCGATGGGCCGGGTTGCGGCCTCGGGTGGCTATTACATCTCGTCCAACGCGACGACGATCTACGCCTTGCCCGATACTCTCACTGGCTCGATCGGTGTGGTTGGCGGCAAGATCACGGTTGGCAAGGGTCTCGAGAAAATCGGCATCCAGACCTATCACATCGGTCGTGGTGCACGTTCGGCGGTCTGGTCCCTGGCGACGCCCTGGACCGAGAGCGATCGGGTGGCGATCCGGGCGATGATGGAGGACGTGTACAAGCTCTTCCTCAGCCGGGTTGCGGAGGGTCGTGGCAAGAGCACCGAAGAGATCCACGCGATCGCTCAGGGCAGGGTTTGGACGGGCATTGCGGCCAAGGAGCGAGGTCTTGTCGACAAGCTCGGCGGTCTCGACGAGGCGCTGGCCGAGGCCCGCAGTCTCGCCAAGATCGCGGATGATGTCGCCCTCGAGATCTACCCACCCGAGCCGACTCTTAAGGACATCCTGAAGAGCTTTGGTCCGGTGTCGGCGCCCTTCGGTGTGCAGGCGATGCTGGCCGAGATCGAGATGAGCGCGGGCAGGCCGACCGCGAGGGTTGTCGCCGAGACCTTTGAGATGCTCGCGAGTCTCCGCGAGCAGCGAATCCAGACCCGAGTTGTCTTTCCCGTAGTCTTTGAGTAGCTCCGGTTGATGGGTGCTGCCGCTTGACCGATCCGTGACCCCGCGGCATCGGTCAGGCGGTTGTCGATCGAGCGGCCGGGCTAGGCCGAGAAGTCGATTCGCAGGCGGATTTTTTTACCTGCTTGCAGGCGGATCGGACCGTCGCTGCCGACAATGGTTTTAGGATCGGTGCAGGCTTGGCCGTCGATCTTGACGGCGCCGCCTTCGATTCGCTGACGGGCCTCGCGTTTGCTTTTGAAGGCGGCGATGAGCGGGTGGGTGACCAAATCGACGAGGCGGAGGGAGCCGGGTTCGAGGGTTATGCAGGGCACTGCGCTCCAATCACCACCACCGCCAAAAGCTTGCTTGGAGGCCTCTGCGGCCTTTTTTGCGGCCTCTTTGCCGTGCAAGAGTTGAGTTGTCTCGAGGGCCAGGCGGGCCTTCGCGGCGTTGAGGGCGATGCCGCCGGTCGCTGTCAACGAGTCGATCTCGGCGATGGACAGCTCGGTGTAGAGGCGCAGCAGTTTGCCGACGTCGCGGTCATCGCAGGAGATCCAAAATTGGTAGTAGTCGAAGGGCGAGAGGCGATCGGCGGCGAGCCAGACTGCGCCGCGCTCGGTCTTTCCCATTTTTTTGCCGTCGGCGGTGGTCAGCAGCGGCAGGGTCAGCCCGTAGGCCGCGCCCTTATCGTCGGATTCGCTGGTCACCCGGCGGATAAGCTCGATGCCGGCGACGATGTTGCCCCACTGATCGCTGCCGCCGATCTGCAGGGTGCAGCCGTGGGCTCTGTAGAGCTCGAGAAAGTCGTAGGCCTGCAGGAGCTGGTAGTTGAACTCGAGGAAGGAGAGCGGGATCTCGGCGTCCAGGCGCTCGCGGTAAGTCTTGACCGTGACCATCCGGTTGACGGTGAAGTGGCGACCGATGTCGCGGAGAAACTCGATGTAGCGGAGGCCGCTGAGCCAGCTGCGGTTGTCGAGGAAGAGCGCATCGTTGGCCCTGTTGCTGTCGCTGTGCAGCAGGGTCGAGAACTGTTCGATGATCGAGCTGCCGTTTTGGCTGATCTCATCGGCGCTCAGGATCTTGCGCATCTCGGTCTTGCCCGAGGGATCGCCGATCATCGCTGTGCCGCCGCCTAGGATCGCGATGGGTCGGTGGCCGTGCTTTTGCAGCAGGCGCATCGCCATCAGCTGGAGAAGCGAGCCCGCGTGCAGCGACGAGGCCGTCGGATCAAAGCCGATGTAAAAGGTGACCATGCCCGCGCTCAGGGCCGCATCGATCGCCTTAAAGTCGGAGAACTGCTCGAAATAGCCGCGCTCGACGAGGGCGCGGAGTGCCGGCGATGTCGGCTCGTAGGCGGGGGGCTGGCTTGCCATGGGCGCGAGCATAGGACCATCCGCCCCGAGGGTCGACCGGGACGACTAGCCGGCGGAGGACTCTTCGGGCGGGCCGGAGGGCTGCTCTTGGGCGCCGCCCAGGTGCCCCTGGAGGGCGCGAAAGGCCGCATCGATGCGATCGAGCTGGGCTTGGAGTTCGCTGCGCAAGCGTCCGTGAAGATCCTGCTCACGGAGGAGTTGGTCGGCGAGTTGGATCGCGACCAACGCGAGAGCCCGCGTCAGGTTGCCGCGCCGCGGTCCGGTGAGTTCGTGGACCTGAGCTGTGACCAGAGCCGCGAGTTCGTGCACGTACTCGGGACCCTCATCGCTGCGGATCACCAGGTGTTGGCCGGCGACCTCGACCTCGATCGCCCGCCGCACGGATCACTGCCCCTGAGCTTCGGCGAGACGGTCGGCCTCGTCGCTGGTGCGGAGGGCGTCGACGAGATCGTCGATGCTGCCGTTCATGAAGTCGCTGATCCCGTGGCGCGTCAGGCCGATGCGGTGATCGCTGATCCGATCTTGGGGAAAGTTGTAGGTGCGGATTTTTTCGGATCGATCACCGGTGCCGATTTGACCCCGACGATGGGCGGCGCGCTCGGTTTGGTATTTTTGGATCTCGAGGTCGAGCAGGCGCGATCGCAGGAGACGGAAGGCGATCTCGCGGTTTTTGACCTGCGACTTTTCTTGCCTGCAGTGCACCGCAGTGCCGGTGGGCACGTGGGTGATCCTGACGGCAGAGTCGGTCGTATTGACGTGCTGTCCGCCGGCGCCACTGGCCCGCATGGTCTGGATCACGAGGTCCTTGGGGTTGATCTCGATGTCGATGTCTTCGGCCTCGGGCATCACCGCGACGGTCGCCGTGGAGGTGTGGATCCGGCCTTGGGATTCGGTTGCCGGGACCCGCTGAACTCGGTGCACGCCGCTCTCAAACTTGAGCAGGGCGTAGACGTTTTTGCCGCGGATGGTGCCCGAGATCTCCTTGTAACCACCGGCATTGGCCGCACTGACGTTCATCATCTCGATGGTCCAGCCCCGGGTCTCGGCGAAGCGGCTGTACATTCTCCAGAGGTCGGCGGCGAAGAGCGCTGCCTCCTCGCCGCCCGCACCGGCGCGGATCTCGAGGATGATGTCTTTGTCGTCGTTTGGATCCTTGGGCAGGAGCAGCCGCTGGATCTCGCTATTGCGGGCCGCGACCGCACCGCGCAGGCGCAAGGCATCGGCTTCGGCGAGCTCGCGCATGTCGGGATCTTGGAGCAGCTCCTCGGCCTCGGCGAGCTCTGTCATTAATAGGACGAGTTCGCGGTAGGCCTCGGCGACCGGGCTGAGATCGGCGTGCTCGCGGGAGAGCTGGAGGAAGCGGGCCTTGTCGGCGGCGATCTCTTGATCACAGAGCATCTCGGCGAGCTCTTCGTGGCGCTCGCCGATGCTCTCGAGCTTGGCGCGGAGGCTTGAGTTCATGGCGCAGATCTCACTTAAGACGCGTGCACAGGGACCTTATGCCCCTGTGCAAAGAGGCGCGCGACCCTAGCATCGGTGTCAAAAAGCGGCAACGAGGGCCGGGCTGCCGCTCCCTTGTCGTTGCGGAGCGAGACAGCCCCGGGCTATGTCTGCCACATGCCGATCGAGCCGCGATGGGCCGCGCGAACTCAGCTCCTGCGGGAGCTTTGGCAGGGCCGCGACCGGATCATCATCGATCCGGTCTTGGAGCGACTGCTGGCCTCGGGAGGTGCCGGCGCGCGTCGACGCAGTGGAGCCTGCGCCGAGGTGGTCAGTGCGTTGCTCAGCGGCGGCGGTCGGGTGCGTCTGCTCGCTGAGGATCCGCGCTCGCTTCCCGGTGCTCGTCGTTATCCTGGCCTCGAGGTCGCCGACGCGGATGCGAGCGCAGCGATCCTCGACAGCGCGCCCTGGCAGGTGGCGCTCGTCGATCTCGGTCGTTATCTAGGTGCCGATGCCAGCCCTTCGCGGATGTTGCGGCGCGATCTGCCCGGGCTCGCGCGTCGCCTCGACAGGCGGGCGATCGCTCTCCTCGACGTGCTCGCCGACGGGGCTGCTCAGGGCCGGGTTGTGATCGTCACGGTCTCGGCCGCGCAGGTAAAGGTTCCCGAGTTTCAGGCGCTCATCGAGGCCTGCTTCGAGCGCGCGCATCTTCTGGGCATTGCGCCCCTGCCGGTGATGGCCGCGGTCGATTTTGGCGTCGTTGATCGCGATGACGACGGTCGCGGAGGTGGCGATGAGGACGTCGGGATCGCCTTTGACAACAGCCTCGGGGCGGAACCGAAGTTTCTCGAGTACGTCGCGGTGGTCGGCCAGCAGCTCGCCGGAGGGCTGACGCTTTTTGAGATCCCCCAGCCGGCGAAGGCGACGTTCAACCGTGAGGGGGCCGACACCCTGCGGATCCAGATGTCTCAAGCTCGGCGCCAATTGGAGCTCGCAGCAGCTGCACGTGAGTCGTTGGTGGAGCAGCTCGACGCGGCACAGTCGCGAGCGGGGGCCCTAGAGGAGCGCTGCACGGCCCTCGAGGCTCGACTTGCGGAGGCCGCGTGGGGTCCAGGCGAAGCGAGGCGCGAGGATGCGCCCGACGAGGTCGAGGGCTACGCGGCTTTGCAGGCGTTGGTGACGAGCCTCCGCTGGCAACTCGAAAAATCCGAAGACGAGCGAGGTCGTCTGGCGGAGCGGCCCGTAGGAGTGCTCGAGGCTGAGGTCGCGAGCCTTCGGGCTGCGCTCGAGGAGGGCTCGGGGGGAGATCCGGGGCGTGGCCAAGCCCCGGCGATCGGGAGCGAGGGCTCGGGGGGGCCGACAGTGGCGGGGATCGAGCGAGCGCAGGCTGCCGTCGATATCTTGCTGCGGCGACTCGATCGCGGCGGTATCGGCCAGCGGGAGCTCCGGCGAAAGCTCAGCGAGGTCGCCTCGTTGCTCGTGGCGGGCTCTGACGGCGTTTGAGGGACTGTATAGGCACGGGGTCGACTCGTGGATTGCAGTTGTTGCGGGCTTTGATCGGCCGGCTTATGCTGGGGCTCGGCTGCGGCCCCCAGTTGCAGCCCATTTGTTCAGCACCCGATACGGCAAAGACCCCCTGACCAGTGGTTGCCCGTGTCCCTTGATCTGCGGAAGTGAGTTAATCCATGCGAGTTGTTTCCGGTGCGCCGATCCCCGACTGGGCGGCGCTTGAAACTGCTTTCGAGCACAACGCCCCTGACACCCACTCCTACCTGGACCTCGAGACAGGTCAGGTCGTCACAGTCGTGGATTCACGACCTGAGGACGAGGAGAAGCGGACCGCGATCCGCCTTCAAGGGAGTCGTTACGTTCATCTGGATCCTGCGTCCTCTCGCGAGCAGTACCGGTGGATGGAGCGTTTTGTCGCCTCTGTCGAGGACGGCACCCTCAAAGAGCGCCTGATCCTCGCGATCGATGGCAAGGGCGCCTTTCGTCGCTTTAAAGACGTGCTTCTGTCGTACCCGGTCGAGCGCGACCGGTGGTTCGCCTACCGGGCGAATCTCCTCCACATCTACATCGATTCCTGGCTGGACCCCCGCGATGTTGCTCTCGGCGAGAATCCGCCGTGGGGCGAGCCCCAGCCGCCCGCGGAGCCCGACGTGCCTCTAGAAAAACCCCTCGGTGAGCGAGGCGAAGGCCCGACAGAGACCCTTCGCAGCGAGGCTCGCGAGCTGATCGAGCAAATGCCTGCCCTCGAATTGCCGGCGGCGATCGCCTATCTGCTCTTTCTGATCGAGCGGAAGCCGACGATCAGCGAGTGAGCCTCTCGCTTGGCGAGCAGCGAGGCTAGGCGTACGAGCGCTGGGGCACGTGCCTTTCGACGCTTTATCGGTGTGAATCTCGGCGGCGGTCGGGGCAAGACGACCGCGGTCGCTCGCCTCGAGCGTGAGTCTGAGGGACGTGTGCGGGTGGTTGAGGCGCGTCTGCGTCAGGGACATCGCGGCGGTGGTGACGAAGGTGGGCTCGGCGGTGACGCGCTCTTCCGTGACGAAGTGCTCGTCGATTACATCCGTCGCTGGCTCGACGACGAGACCGTCGTCGCGATCAATTCGCCGCTGACCTTGCCGCCGTGCATCCGCTGCCAGCTGCCGTGTCCGGGGCTCGGATCCTGCGTTGTGCCCTCGGTGGTATGGATGCGGTCGCATGCGCCTGCGCTGTTGGCGAGGCGGGGTCGCAGCGATCGCAAAAAACCCGCGGTGACCCCCTATACCCAGCGAGCTGTCGATGTGCTCTACAGCCATGCTCAGCTTCAGCCGCGAGAGTCTTTGGGGCAGGGAATGGGGCCTCTGGCGGCGCGGGCAACCTATCTGCGGCGGGCGCTTGCTCCCGATCTGCGCCTGCACGAAAACCTTCTCGAGGTGCATCCGCCGGCGACGATCGTGCGGCTCTGTGGGGCTGAGTTCGAGCGGCGTCTACGTCGGGGCGAGACCGCACGCCTCTGGAGCCAGCGCAAGGAGACCTTTGTGCGGCTCGAGCGATGGTTGCGATTTGACTACGTCTGGCCCGAAGTTGTGGTCAGAAGCCCCCATGTGTTCGATGCTGTGATCAGCGGCTTTACGGGCTTTCTGTGGGCACTCGAGGGCTGGCAAGGGCCGACCGATATGCTCGACGAGGGGGCTCCAAAGGCCGTCACTGCAGCGATCGAGGGCCTTGGGCTCGATTGGGTCGACGACGGGTGGATCTGGGCGCCTCCGGCCCCCAGGACACAAAATGTGTGATTCGCCACGCCGCTCAGGGGAGACCATCCGCAGCCTTCGGGCGTTGGCAGCTGGTGATGTCGAACGACCTGAGCTCTGCGTCCGCGACCGCATCGGGTCGGGCTTGCTGTCAAAGCATTCCCCAGTGCACATTGGTCGCGCGATCGGAGCGTGCGTGTCCACTTGCAGTAGGTCTAGGGCCGAGGTGAGCGATGGCTGAGGTCGATCATGTCGCCGAGTTCACGTCGGCCGAGCTAGACCTCCTGGAGGATGCGTTGGACGATCCGGCGCTCGTCATCGATGCGCCTTCGAAGGTGCGCGGGCGTCTCGAATCCTTTCGCGAGCTTCTCACTCTGGCAGAGGGAGCATTGCCGGCGATCGAGGTACCCGAGGGGCTCTTGGACAGTGTGCTCGCGGAGGCGCGGAGTTCACCGGCGGTCGATCTCTCGCCTGCCGCGGCGAACGTCGCGGCTTCAGATGTCGGTCTCTGGCAGCGCCTGCGACGCTCGTTGCTGCTGCCTGGCGTCGCCTTGGCTGCGACTGCGGCGCTCCTGGTGATCGTGCTCAAACCCGATGGATCTGACCTTTCGGACCTGTCCGAAGGAGCATCTAGTAAATCAATGCCTGCGGCGATGGCGGCTGGGAGGGACGAAGCGCTCGCGCCCCAGTCTGCCGCGGTTTCAGACGCCGAGGCTGGACCGATGGTTGTGCCCGCAGCTGCGCCGAGCGTCGAGCACATGGAAGATCCGGCGTTGGCACCGGAAGACTTCGATGAAGAGGTTTCGGTGGCCGCCGAAGAACTCTCGCCAAAGTCCTACGACGAACTCAAGAGGCGCCCCGCGAAGAACAAAAAGGCGGCGAAGCGAGCGAGTGGCGGAGCCTCGGTGCCTGCAGACTACGTAGAGCCCGCAAAGAGCGACGCAAACTTTGGTGACATGAACGTCGACGCTGAGGATAAAGACGCACTCCGTGGATTGCTGCAGGGAGCTGACAGCGATCGTCGGCGAGGTCGCTGCGCTGCGGCGATCAAGGCGTATTCGCAGCTCATGGGGGTCAAGGGCAACGAAGAGGCGCGGGCGCTGATGGGTCTTGGGCTCTGCGCCGAGGCTGCGGGTGATGTCGCCGGGGCTGAAGGCTATTTCCGGCGGGCCAAGTCGATAAACCCCGCATTGGATCCGCTGATCGAGGCCGAGCGAGCCAAGATGACATCACCCCAGAATGGCAAGCGGGCGAAGACGAAGAGCGCATCGAGCTTCCCGCTCGACTGATCTGCCGCGGGCCGCGAGCGAGCATTTCAACCTGCCCAAATAGTCAGGTTGAAGAGATCGGCTGCGTGCGGGGGTTGCTAGTCGACCTCAAAGCTCAGGTCGACACCCATCGAGGGGCCGTCGTAGCTCGGGAAGCGATGGTCGTAGACCGCCTTGCGGATACAGGGGATTGCGCCGCTCTCGCGGATCACGGAGGGCGCGCTGGCCGAGACCTGAGAGACTTTGCCGTTACCGCCGATGCGTGCCTTGATCTTGACCTTGCCGCGGAGCACCGCGTCGCCGACGGATGCGTTGGCGATGCAACGCTGAAAGCGAGGGGTTAGCTTGCGCACTTCGCTGCCGACTTGGCTGTCTGTGAGTCGCTCGGAACCCCCGTTGAGATCGAGGGCCTGGGCGCCGTTTGAGAACGCTGGGATGTGGCTGTCATCGACCCGTGGCGCCTGGGCCTGGGCGTCGGCGTCGCTGTCGGCCCCGATGTCGTTGGCTCCACCGCCCCGCCGTTTCTTTCGCTTGCGTCGGCGCTTTCGTTTGCGAGTCGGTTCTTCGGCGACCTCTTGGGCTTCGACTACGCAGAGCCCGTCTTCGCATCGGGTGCCGGTGCCGCAACGATCATCGCATGCTGTGGGCTCGGCGGTTTGAATCGGGCAGAGTAGCCACCAGGCTGCGCCCCAAGCGAGGGAGGCGACGAGGGCTCCGGCGACCAATTTTCCCATCACTCCGCTGATAGGAGGGCGGTGAGCCGCTGTCAAGGCGATGAGCTGTGAGTCGCACACGCTCCCTGCTCGCAGGTTGACGTGGTACCTTGCGACCTGCTCAACACCGAGCCTGGAGCCGATTCTCATGCCCTTGTCAACCCTCTCAGGTCTCCTCCTCGCCCTCTGGATCGCGGATCCCTTCAGCTACTCCTACAACAGCCAGACCGCGGCCAACGGCGAAGCCGAGATCGTGCTCACCGCCAATGAGAACATCGGGGCTTTTGATGTCACGATCCGCGGCGGCAAGAAGGTCGTTAAAAAGTCCGTAGCCAGCCTTAAGGCGGGGCAAACCTACAAGATCCATTGGGTTCAGGGGGCCGAGCGGGTCGCCTACGACATGCAGATCGAAGGTGCGATCTCGGGGAGTGGCCAGTTTGAGGTCAGTCGCCCGTCGGCGGCGACAGTGGTCGGTGGTGGCAAGATCGAAGCGCTCTTTGGGATCAACGACGTTCGCGAGCGCAACGTCGCCTACCGGCTGCCCTTTGATGTCGAGAGCTACACCTTTAAGGTCATCGATACCGACGGCAATACGATGCACGAGGAGTCCGGTGGGGCGGCGGGCAAGGCCGGCGATCGTCTCTCTCTGCGCTGGGAGAACGACGCTGAGGTCTTCATGCTCAAGCTCTCGGCTGTCGGTACGGGGGGGCAGACCGCCGAGGATATTAAGGTCACCTGGTCGGTCGATATCCCCCATACCAACATCAAGTTCGATAGCGGCAAGGCCCAGATCCGCGGCGACCAAGAAAAGTTCGTCGAGGAGGCTGCGATCATCGCGATGTACGAGCTTGCAGGCCTAGAGAAGACCAACAAGGTGGTCGGCGCGGACCTTAGGGCGCAGCTCTACATCGTCGGCTACACCGATACCGTCGGCAAGGCCGGTAAAAACAAAAAGCTCAGCAACGCCAGGGCCAAGGCGATCGCCGAGTACTTCAAGAAAAAAGGCGTGTGGTGCGAGATTTACTACGCCGGCATGGGTGAGTCGGGGCTCCTGGTGAAGACCGGCGACAATGTCGACGAAGAGCGCAACCGCCGGGCTGCGTACATCATGGGTCCACAAAAACCGGCCGCGGGCGGGCCCATCCCGTCGAAATGGAAAAAGGCCGCAGATGCCAGCTCAAGGCCCTCTGGCGAGCTTCCTCCGTATCCAGAGAAGTACCGCGAGGATCGCGACAAGCGGAAATTTGGGACCAAGGGCGGTAGCTCTGGCAGCTCTGGCAGCTCGGCTGGATCCGGTGGATCCGGTGGCGGATCAGGGACCGCTCCGAGCGACGACGACGACGACTTCAGCTACTCCGCCGGCAGTGACGGATACGACGATGACTCGTACGAGGGCGCCGAGGGCCCGAGCGAGGTCGAGGGCACGCCGGGCGCGAGCGCCAAGGGCTGCGCGGTCGCGAATGAGTACGACGGGACCTTGGCGATCGGCCTGTTCGCTGGGCTCTGGGGCTTTGCCCGGCGCCGTCGCTTCGGATCCTAAGAGCAACAAAGAGCCCGCGCGCCGGTTGGCGAGCGGGCTTTTTGTGTCTGCAGAGTCGATCAGTCGATCGTCGGCGTGACACCCATCTCGGTCATCAGATGCTCTGCGTGATCGACTGCATCCATGATCCAGAGCACGTAGCGGATATCGACGTGGATCGAGCGGGTGATCTCAGGCATGAAGATCCAATCGCTGGCCATCGCCTCGTAGTTGCCGTCGAAGACGAGACCGATGAGTTCGCCGCGGGCGTTGAGGGTTGAGGAGCCAGAGTTACCGCCGGTGATGTCGAGATCGGCGAGGAAGTCGATCGGGATTTCGGCGAGGTCGTCGTCGACGTAGGAGCCGAACTTACGGGCCTTGAAGGCGTCGAGCACCGCCGCGGGCGCGATGAAGGGCTCCTCGCCGGTGTGCTTGGCGACCATCTCGGAGAGCACCGTGAAGGGGCGGTAGAGCGGCGCGTCGGGACGGGGTCGGTAGCCGCGAACAGTGCCGTAGGTGACGCGCAGGGTGCTGTTTGCGTCGGGGGCGAGCTCTTTGCCGTTGAACTCGCGGAGGGCCTGGATGTAGCGCGGTCGGAGGGCAGCCATCGCTCCCGATGTGCGCTCGTTTCGCTGCTCTCGCTCCTTGACCTGTGGTTCGAGGGCGAGGGCGAGGCGGATAAAGGGATCGCGGTTGCGCTTGAGGGAGGAGGGCTTGGCCCGCTTGAGCAGACGGAGGCGGTTTTTCTTGTTACCGAGCTTGGTCGACTTGTAGAGGCGATCGAGGGTGCTGTTGATCGCTGCCTCGTCGTAGGGCCCGTCGCCGACGATCGTCGCGAGCGCGGGGGGTCTGTTTGCTTCGGGCAGACGCGCCGCACGGGTCAGGAAGAGCTTGAAGATCGCGCGGTCGAGGTCTGGATCGTAGACCTCTTGGAGGGAGGCGAGCCTCTGCTGGCGGCGTGCAAAATCACGTTTTTGGAAGCCCGGGGCCCGCTCTGCGTCGGGCTTGCGGCGTTCCTCTGCCATCTTGAGGATTGTCTGGGCGGCGCCGAGAAGGCGGGAGCTCCGGAGAAGCTCGCCCTCGGCGGTGTCACGCTCGCGGGTCGCTAGATTGGCCCGGTCGAGTTCGGCCATCGCAGTGAGCACGCCGCCGTACTTGGCCTTGCGCTCGGGGTCGGTGTCGATCCAGTTGGCAAGCTCGCCCTCCATGCGCACTCGTTCGTCGGCGAGCTTGCCCTTGACCAAGCCGTCGAGCATACCGCGATAGTTGGTCAGGTAGTTGCTGAGGCCGCGATGACGCGATGCCGCCTTGATGGCGATGTCTTTGCGGTCTTGGCTGACGGCATTGAGGGTCGCCAAGTACTCCTCGAAAAGCGCGATCTGTCGCGGGTAGTACCACTCTGCGGCCTCTTTGGCCTCGGCTGCAGTGAGCAGCCGCGAGGTGCGACCGGGGTACCCGGCGACCATCGCGAAATCGCCGGCGTCGAGCTGCTCGCTGGCGACGCGGAGAAAGTGCTCGGGCTTAAAGGGCACGTTTTTCGGGGAGTAGTCTGCGGGCGTGCCGTCGGGGGCGACGTAGGCCCGGAGGAACGAGAAGTCACCGGTATGCCTGGGCCAGCGCCAGTTGTCGGTCTCTCCGCCGTAGACACCGACACCCGCGTGGGGGGCGTAGACCAGGCGTACGTCGCGGATTTCGAGCTGCTCGATTTGATAGAATTCGGCGCCCGAGTAGTAGCTGGCGACCCGGCAGCGCGTATGGGGGGTGGCCGCTTCGCACTCGCCGACGATGTCCTTGCGGCGTTGCTGAATCGACTTGAAGCGCTCTGTGTCGCTGACCTTGTCGAGACCGTTGAGCACTCGATCAGTGACGCGTGCGAAGGCGCGGGTCACGTACACGCGCTGTGTCGCACTGCCCCTCTTCTCGTCTGCGCGGGTTTTGGCCAGGTAACCATGGACCAGCAGGTTGGAGTCGGGGGTGGAATTGTGCTGCAGGTAGCCGGTGACGCAGTGGTGGTTGGTGATGATCAAACCTTCGGGGGAGACAAAGGAGGCCGAGCAGCCGCCGAGGCTGACCACGGCGGCGAGCGGGAAGGCCGTCGGGTCCGTGAGCTGGGCGGGGTCGAGCTCAAAGCCGGCCCTCTTGAGCGACTCTGTATGGCTGGCGAGCTGGGTTGGCATCCACATGCCGCCGGGGTTCTCGAAGGTGCTCGCGGTGCTCCCAGGAGTCCCGCCTGTCGCCGTCTCGGCGCTCGTCGCCGGGGTCTCCACGGGCTCGGCGCTGCCGGTTACGCACCCGAGCCCGAGCACGGGCGGGGCAAGCGGGAGAGCAGCGAGCACGAGGGCGGCGAGCACTGGGAGTTGGGGGAGCGTTCGGTGGTGGGTCGAGCCGCGCATGGCCTGAAGACGTAGCAGATCCGAGCCCATGGTGGGGTACGCATAGGGGGACCGCGCACTAGCGCGATTTTTGCGAAGGGCACGGTCATCAAGTGGCGTGATTGGGGGCTCGCGGTGATACCCTAGCAAGCCGTGTCGAGGCCCCGCGTCTCCCTACTCGTTGGCAACCCAAGCGCACGTACTGGCAGGGCCGCCCGTGCCATCCAGCACGCGATGGAGGCGCTCGATCGCCGGCGTCTCGACCCCGAACTGTTCGCGACCCTTCCCGACGGGGCGACGGTGCCGGCGTTGGCCGACAGGCTCGAGACCGACGATGTCGCGCGGGTGATTTACCTCGGAGGTGATGGGACCTTCGCGGACACCGCAAAGGGCATCATCCTCGCCCGCGAGCGCCACGGTGTAGATGTACCGATGGGCATGTTGCCGATGGGGACCGCCAACGATCAGGGGCGATCGTTTGGGGTGCACGCAGGCATCAAGGCGATCGAGCGCAATGTCGAGATCATCGCCGAGGGCATCGAACAATGGCTCGACGTCGGCCGCGTCAGCGCCATCGACAGCTCTGGTGAGGTGGTGCTTCAGGATCTTTGGTTCGACAGCTGGGGCGTCGGTCTTTCGGCGCAGATCCTCGCCAGGCGCAACCGCGATCGCGAGCGTGTGGCCAAGGTGCCGATGCTCCGCCAGATCTACCGCGACAAGGCGGTCTACGCTCGGGCGGCCTTCGCTAGCTATTTTCGCAGCCTCCTCGGTCGCTCGCGATTTGCCGCGGCGGTGACAGTCGACGGCGTTTGCCATGAGTACAAGGGCTGCACAGACATCGTCGTTAAGGGCACGATGCTCTACGGTGGTGATTGGATCTTTGCCCCGGAGGGCAAGCCCGATGACGGCAAATTTGAGGTCATCATCATGAAGCGACACGCGGATTGGGTGGCGGCGACGATCACCGCGCACAAGCGTAATCCGGTGACCGCGGATGATCTCGCGGTGCTTGGTCTGCGGCGTGCAGAGATCCCGAGCGGCAAAGACATCGAAATTCAGATCTTCCGACCGCCGCGACATCGCAAGCTCTACGCACAACTCGACGGCGAAGAGCTGTTCTACTGCGATCATTATCGGATCGAGAACCTCTTCCACTACCTTCGGATCATCGTTCCCATGGATCCGCATTGGATCTGAGCCAGATGTCCAGATGACCACCAGACGCCTAAAAAACTTCCACTGCGCTGTTTGCTCGATTCTGGTGTTGGCTCTGGGAAGCGCGCTTGGTTGCACTCAGGACACCTCTGAGCAGCTCAAGGGCGCGATCGAGGAGGAGTTGCGAGAGCGCTTGGCCCAGGAAAAACGCGCTGGGGGGGCTGAGGGCGTGAGTGCCCAGCCCGAGTTGCTGGCGAACAAGCTCAACCTCTATCTCGATTGCGGTCGTGCCACTCAAGGGCTGGTGCGCGAGAGCTACCGCTCCTATCGCGAGTGGATCGGCAAGGACGGTGAGTTGCGAGCTGCTGCGGTGGCTGTGCCCCTGGTGTCTGACACGGCGATCGCGAGCTGCGAATCGGCGGCGAAGACTGGTCGGCATCTGCAGCCGCCCCAACCAGAGCTCGAAGCGGCCACGGTCGCCTACGTCGAAGCGCTCCGAAGCTACTCGACACGTCTAGAGGAGGTCGTCGGCATTCTCGGGACTGCGGTTGTCGGCAAGAAGGTTGATCCGGTGGCGACCTTGACGATCCACGAACTCGCGCCGAGCCTGGACGCGGCCTACAACGCCTGGCTGGACGCCTCAAAGGTATTCACGGTGGAGATCAACGGCACTCAAGCGCGTGTCGATGCAGCTGTGCTCACGCGGATCGAAGAGCGCGTGGGCAAGGGCGCCGAGTTCCACACACGGGCCTTTGTCATCGCTTCGCGGCCGCTGGTCCGCTGCCTGACCTCAGAGCCAGGTGTCGCCTGTGAGTCGGCCTTCTTCGCGCTCGAGCAGGCGCACGGTGAGTTGCACGGCTATCTCGAGGTGCACCCCGAGGAGGCCGCGAAGGTCTTCTGGCTCGATCAATTTGTGGCGAGCGCCGACCAGTACTACGAAGTTGCACGGGCGTTGCTCGAGAAGGTGCGCGCGAGCGGTGTCGGGGCCGAGGAGGTCGGCGCTGTGGTCGATGAATTTAACGACCTGCTGCGCGAAGCCGGCCACTTGAACTTCGGTCGCCTCGACGCCCGTTAGGGCTCACATATTGTTGATGTACTGG
Source organism: uncultured Nannocystis sp. (assembly GCA_964474905.1). Classification (GTDB taxonomy): domain Bacteria; phylum Myxococcota_A; class Polyangia; order Nannocystales; family Nannocystaceae; genus JADJRG01. The sequence goes on from CAYYUP010000004.1 coordinate 42,209, forward strand.
ATGGCGATCTCGCAGTAGGGATTGACCTCGAGGGCGCGATCAAAACTCTCTCGGGCGTTGTCGGTCGCACCGAGGCCGAGCAGGACTGCGCCGCGGTAGGCGTGCACGAGGTCTAGATCGGGCTCTCGTTGCTCCGCGTAGTCGAGCAGCTCGAGGGCGTCTTGGGCCGCGGCCGGGTTGCCTCCGGCGGCGCGGTAGCGGGAGAATGCCAGCGCAGCGTGCAGCACCGCGACGTCGTAGCCATTTTGGTAGGCCTCTTCGAAGAGGGCGCAGGCGGCCGCATAGTCGCCCTCGTTCATGGCTGCGACCGCATCTTGATAGCGGGCACCGCCGATGTCCCCGTGCTCCTCGCCGAGAGGCAGGTCATCGGCGAGGTCGGCGAGATCATCGAGTGAACTCGAGGCATCGTCGGCGCTGAGATCGATGTCGTCGAGGTCACCGAGATCGATGTCGTCAAGATCCTCGATGTTGCCGAGGTCGATGTCGCCGAGGTCGATCTCATCGAGGTCGCCAAGCTCGTCGGCGAGTTCGTCGAGGTCACCATCGATGTCGCCGAGGTCGATGTCGTCGAGGTCGTCGACGTCCTCGATTTCCTCGATCATGCTGACCTCTTGGAAGCCGGAGCCCTCGAGCTCGGGGAGCTCCTCGAGGCCGGAGAGTTCGTCGATCTCGAGGGCCTCAACCTCCTCGAGGCCGGAGAGTTCCTCCAGAGGGGTTGCTTCGGATGATTGATCGGCGCGGGGTGCCGTGGTCTCTAGCTCGATGTCGCCGAACTCGTCGAGATCGCCGAGATCGTCGAGATCGCCGAGATCGAGATCGTCGAGATCCGGGAGGGCATCGATGTCGCCGAGGTCGAGGTCGTCCTCCACGGGATCGTCCTCTTCGATCATCTCGAGCATCTCGTCGTCGGCCAAGAGTTCGACCTCGTCGTCGAAGGTCTCTTCGTCGAGCAGTGAGCCTGCGATGTCGTTCTCTTCGCGGATCGGCGGGTCGTCGTCGAGGTCGCTGAAGTCGGCCTCGTCGTTGGTGTCGATGATCTCGGAGCGGATTCTTGCCTGGAAGTCGCGGGTATTGAGGACGACGCTCTCGTCTTCGTCGAGGGCGGCGACGCCGGCGAACATCTCCTCGTCCTCGGTGCGCAGGGCGGGCATGCGCGAGGTCGACTGGGCCGCCTGGGGCAGGCGATTTGGCAGCGGCGTGTCCTCGTATTCGCCGATGACGCTGGCGGGCTCGAAGTCGGGTGTCAGGTCGGCGTCGCTCTGATCTTTGGGCTGGAGGAGCGGCTTTTTGGGCCGCGGCCTGGCCAGCAAGCGGCGCTCCTTGAGGTCGACGATGCCGGCGGCGATGAGCCCGTAGAGCAGGGTCGTCGTGCGGGGCACCGGGAGGTCGAGAGGTTGGCTGAGCAGATCGTCGACGCTGCGGCTGCCGTCGAGGCAGCGGAGCATATAGACTTCTTCGGGGATCAGATGCAGTGACTCTGGGTTCTTGGACCAGGTCTGTTGTGTGATCGGGTATTTGCTGGCGAAGGGACGGAGCGCGTGGCGGGCCCGGTCATTGGAGTAACGGGCTTGGATCGCCGAGAGGATGATGTTCTCGTTGCACTCGCTTGGCGGGGCCTCACCGGTGTCGTCGCCTCCGGGTTTGAACTGAAAGCGGCCCTCCTCCCAAGAGAAGATGTCGCCGATCTTGCCGCGGAACTGGGCCTCAAGGCCGTACTGGAGGTTGCCCTCGGAGATGAGTCCCATCTCGATGAGATGTTCGCCTTGTTTCTTGCCGGTGCGGCGGACGGCCTCTAGCGAGTTATCGCTCTGCTCCTGCGTGATCACGCCGACCGAGGCGAGCACCTGACCCAGGCACTCCGTGATCACGTTAGAGCGGACCGAGACCGGTTTGCCGGCGCGGAAGAAGACGACCTTTTTGGTCTGCCCGTTGAGCAGGTAGAGGCTGCCGGTCACCGCGGCGCGGGCGATCTGCCGAAGCAGCTGCGGAAAGGGGATGCGCTTGAGCGACCCCTTGGTCGGGAACCCAGTTTCGGTGTCGGCATGCTCGGTCATGGATCACTCGACGATGTCACGCTGCCGGTGACGGATGCGCTGAGGGCAGGCTGGCACAGCGGCCATGCTAGCGCCAAGAGGATATCGCGGCCGTCGGAGCGGGGAAGGCGCGCTCTGCGGCCTTTGGCCCTTGGCAATACGAGGTGCGAAGGGGCTCAGAGGCGTCGCTTTGTCGCTCTCGGCTGCGATGCCGGGTAGGATTCGGCCGTGCAAACGCCAGTGGCAGTGGTCTTGGCGGCGGGAAAAGGCACGCGGATGGGGTCTGATCTGGCCAAGGTCCTCCACCGCGTCGCCGACGCGCCGATGGTGTATTTTCCGATCCGAGCGGCTCTCGCGGCCGGTGTGGGTGATGTGGTCGTGGTCGTGGGCCATCAGGCGTCGACAGTCGAGGCTGCGGTCACCGAGGCGTTCCCGACCGTGCGCTTCGCCGAGCAGCGTCAGCAGCGGGGGACGGGTCATGCCGTTTGTTGCGCCCTAGAGGCGGTTAGAGGCGATTCTGGGCAGGTCCTGATCCTCAGCGGGGATGTGCCGATGCTGCGTGAGCAGACCTTGCGAGAGCTGCTCAGAGCGGCCACTGCTTCCTCTGCTGGGGTCGCTCTGACTGCGTTTGAGCCCGTGCATCCCGCTGGTTACGGGAGGATTCTCAGGCAGGGGGGGCGGGTCGTCGGGATCCGGGAGGAGGGCGATGCGACGCCCGCCGAACGGGAGCTGCGTGAGTGCAACGCAGGGGTCTACTGCGCTGAGTTGGCGCTCCTCCGCGAGATCCTGCCGAAGCTCGGGAGTGACAACGCTCAGGGGGAGATCTACCTCACGGATTTGATCGCGGAGGCGGCTAAGCGCGGGCAGGTCGCGGTGGTCGCGGTATCCGCAGATGAGGTTGCCGGGATCAATACACCCGAGCAACTCGCCCAAGTCGATGCCCGTCTGCGCAAGCTCAGCCGCGAGATCGACCACTAACCGATTTGAGCTCGGCGAGCAGCGCGTTGATCGTGTAGGGCTTTTCGAGGAAGGCGTCGGCTCCGGCTGCGAGTGACTGGCGGGCCTCGCCGCGGGCGGTGCTCGCAGATACAGCGATGATCGGCAGGTCGCGCAGGGCCTCTTGCTCGCGGATGGTGCGGATCAGGGCGAGGCCGCCGCGACCGGGGATTCCGAGGTCGACGAGCAGAAGATCTGGGAGCCGGGCACTGAGGTAGCGAAGCGCGTTTGGGCCGTCGCTAGCGGCCTCTACTTCGATGCCCTTAAGCTCGAGGATCCGCTGGGCGAGCTGCACGTGACTGGGCTCGTCCTCGACATAGAGCACGAGCTTGGGCGTGGGCACAGGTCGAGAGTAGCAGTGCAGTCCGCTTGACAGGCGCTGAAGTACACTGCTGTCGATGTCCGATCGCGACCGCGCCCTGTCCGGCCGAGTGCAGCTCCGCGCTGCTTTCGGCTGGATCTGCGCGTTGCTGGTCGTATGGCTCGGATTGCGCCCGCTGATGCTGCACGCGGCGCCTGCAACTCCGCCGGCGACGACCACGGACGTCGACTCAGCCGGCGCTCAAGGGGGCTCTGATCCGGGCATCTCTCAGCGTCTTCTGAGGATCATCGATGTGTCGATCGTCGGCGCCGAGCAGGTCTCTGATTCGCAGATCGTTAAGGCTCTGGAGAGTGAGGCGTTGACCGTCGGTGCGCCGATCGTCTGGCCCGAGGATCCGCGGGTCCAAAGGGCCCGCTCGCGCCTCTTAATGACCGGCTACTTCAGCCGTGTGACCCTCAAACTGCGGCCCGTCGCCGGCGACGATGAGAGTGCCATACTGATCGTAGACGTCGATGAGCGCGCCTCGTTGACGGTGACGGATGTCTTCCTTGGGTCGTCAAAATTGACGGCGTTTCACGGCGGTCTTCAGCTCGTCGAGCGCAATTTTCTTGGCCGTGCGATCCACCTCGGCGGGGGTTTTGTGTGGGGCTCGCAGCCGCGGCAATTGGCAAAGGCGCGGCGACAGCAGGGGGGCCGACTCTTTGTCATGGCGCCGCGCCTGCCGGGCACTCGGGTTGGCCTTCGCGGCACCTTTTATGCGCTTTCCGCGAGTGAGGCCTATCGGGTCGCAGGGGCCCTCAACGACCCCGCTCCGCGCCTTTTTCGCACCCTCGAATACACCCGCGTCGGCGGCATCTTGGGGGCCTCCTTTCCGATTACCTCGCGCTTTGGTTTTGGGATCGACTACCGCTTTGAGCAGGTGAACGCGACGCCGCCGGACGATCCGATTTACGTCGCTCCCGATGGCGGCACGACGGCGCTAGAGCTCGGTCTTTTGCCGGGATCGCGGCGCCTGACCTCGACGAATTTTTCGATCAGCTGGGACGGTCGCGATCGGGCGGCCCACTTTGGGCAGGGCGGGCGTTTTGCCCTCGACCTCCACCTCTCCTCGCCTTTGGTCGGCAGCGAGTACGAATTTATCCGCCTGGTCGCAGGGGCAGGTTATACATTCCGCTTGCCGTGGCGTCATTGGATCACGCCAAGCATCCTCGCCGGTCAGGTTGCCGGCGAGGCGCCGCGATTCGAGCGCTTCTACGCCGGTGATCTCAGCGAACTGACCCCAGGGCGTGAGCTCGGGTTGCTTTACTCGACGCGCAATCCCTTCGATCTTCTGGGCACAGGCATCGACACGCGGACCTTCGGTGAACTCTTTGTGCGTGGCGACTTAGAGTACATTTGGCCGCTTTTTAGGCGTTCACGACTGCGCGGCCTCGAGGGTGGACACCTCTTTCTTGGAGCCGGGATTTTCACGATCACCGGTGGTGCAGACGAGCGTCGTGGGTGGCGATCGAGCGGCCAACTGGCGGCGCCACTCGGGCTAAACCTCAACTTTGGGCTCCGTCTCGAGACAGCCCTTGGTACCCTCGATCTGTCGGTTGGCAATGCCCTGCGGAGGTCGCCGATTTGAGGCGCCGCTCTTTCATGATCGCGGGTTTGGGCTTGCCGCTTGTCGGTGCCGGCGGCCGTGAACTCCTGCGGGCGAGGCGGGCGGCCTTCGTCGAGGTCGGCGACTCGGTGTTGATGACTGTCAGCTTGCCAGAGCTGCTGTCGACCCGCGATCGCGACGCGATGGCGTCGATCGAGTCGGCCTTTACAACGACTCTGGTCTTCGAGATCAAGCTCTACCAAAGTGGCACATCGCGGCCGATCAGCGCTCGCCGACGGCGGGTCAAGATCCAGTGGAACCCGTGGAAAGAGCGCTTTGGCGTGCAAACAAGCGATCCTGGGAGCGGTACACGCACGGCTTATTTTCGCTACCGCAACCGAGCGATCGCCCGCGCCGTCGGTCTTGATCGAGTGCTGGTCGCCAAGAGCGGCGACCTCCAGCGCGGCCGTGACTCTACCTACTTCGTCACCGTGGTCGGCCAACGCAACCCGATCACGGCGGCGCTTCTGCCCGAGGAGGTCACCGTCGGCGGCCAGGGGCAGAGCAGCGACCTCTCGGCGTTTTCTCGGTGGATCGGGATTTTCATCCGCGACACACCAGCGGCGGAGAAGACCTTCGCGATCCGGACGACCCCCGCTTTTTACCTCGTGCCCTGATGAGTATCCCGACCCTACGCAGGCCGCGAACGGCGCTCCGTGTCCCCTGGTGGGGCCGCCTCGAGTCGCGGGTGATCACTGCGCTTGTCGCCCTCGGAATTCTTTGTGTGGGTGCCTCTGCCTATCTGGTGAAGCTCACGGTGGTCTATTTTGACGGCCTGGTCGGCGCAGCGATCGAGCGCAGCGACGAGGCGACTGATATCGCCGCGGCCCACTACGGCGATCTGGTTTTGGCGACGAAGAAGGCCTACCGAGCACGGGCACGGGCGCTGGCTCGCGAACTCGAAGCGGAACTCGGGGGGGCCGCACTCGACGACACGCCCCTGGTGCTGGGGCGGGCGCTCGAGGCCGAGGACGACATCGTTTCGATCGCCTTAACCCGCGGCGACACGGTCGTCGTCGAAGCCGAGCGTCGGGGCCTCCTGCCTGAGGAGAGCGGCGCCTGGATCTGGGTTGCGGCTGAGCCGGTCGAATTACGCGGTCCGCTTTTTGTTGCCGAGGGCCTCGATCTCTCGGTGCTCTTTGCCCTCGATCCGGCGATCGAGCGCAGGCATCAAGCGCTCGGTCGGATCAAGCGGCAGGGGGAGCATGTCGCCGTCGGCCCACGGGCGATCGTCGCCCGTGACGAACTCGAGAACGCGGTCGTCCGGGCGATCGCGGCGGCCTCTGCCCTGGTTTTGATGATCGCCTTCATCGCCGGTTTTCTGCTCGCGAGATCGATGACCCGCAAGGTCTCAGAGCTCTCCCGGGTGATGCGAGAGGTCACTAGTGGCGATCTGTCGGTGCGGGTGCGGGCGCTCGGCAAGGACGAACTGGGGATCCTTGGGGCGGCCTTCAACCGCATGCTCGACGAACTCGCGACGGCGCAGGGAAAGGTCGCCTACCTCGAGCGGGTTGGCGCTTGGCAGGAGATGGCGCGGCGCATCGCCCACGAGATCAAGAACCCGCTGACGCCGATCCAGCTGGCGGTGCAAAATCTCCGCGACAAGGACCCAAAGGTCAGCACACGCTTCAGCGCGCTCCTCGAGACCTCGGTAGAGATCGTCGAAGATGAAATCGAGGCACTGCGCCGCATGGTCGGCACGTTCTCCCAGCTCGCGAAGGTTCCCGAGGCCCAGCTCGCGAAGGTCCGTCTCGACCGCATCCTCACTGAGTTCGAACGGGCTTACGGGCATCTCACAGATCACTCCAGCGATCGTCTGGAGGTCTCTGAGGCGCCGGCGATCGAGCTCTTCGGTGATCGTCAGCTGCTCAAGCAGTGTCTGGTTAACCTCGTCGAAAACGCGGTGCTCTCCTGTCATGACGCGGGGCCGGAACCGGTGCACGTCCGGATCCGAGCGGTGGTCTTTGACGAAGAGATCGAGCTTTGGATCGAGGACAACGGACCGGGCATTGTGCCGGCGCGGCGCGAGCGGGTCTTCGAGCCCTACGAGTCATCGCGTGAAGAGGGCACTGGCCTAGGCCTAGCGATCGTCAAGAAGATCATCCTCGATCATCACGGTGAGGTCCGTGTTGAGTCGAGCGAGCTCGGAGGTGCGGCGATTGTGATCCGTCTGCCGATCGAGCCCTCCGCCCGGTAGTCGCGCAGGTGCACGCGGCCATTGGGCCCGCCCGTGGATCGCGGCGATGGTGTGTGTCGGAGACCCACGTCGCCCGCTCGATTAGAGGAGGGACAAAGCGGTTGCACGGCGATCCTGGGGCGTGTAACGATCGTTCCGCACTGTGTTGAGATTTGCTGGCACAGTGTAGAACCTCGATGGCAACGGCGACATATTCGATCCGCGTCGCCATGGCGAGTGGTCTCCTAGGCGTCATGGTGGCCGCGTGCTCAGGGGCACCTACGCAGCCCCCAGCCGCAGCCGCCGTAGCTCCGCTGGTCTCGACGCTCGCGCGCGGCGAGGCGCCGATCTCTCTGCGCGCCGATGATGGCACGCCCTTCCGCCTCCGTCGCCTCGCTGTCCGCGGGCAGGTCGACGGTTTCTTCGCGATGACCGAACTCGACATGGTCTTTGAGAACCCCGAGGGGCGGGTGCTCGACGGACGTATGGCGCTCAACCTGCCCGCGGGCGCGCGTGTCGTTCGCTTTGCCGTGCGCGAGGGCAACCGTTGGCACGAGGCCGAGGTTGTGCCGCGACGGGCAGCCTACGACTCGCTGGTCGACAACGACATCGAGCCGGCCCTGCTCGCCGACGGAGCCGATGGCGATCGTCTGCGCGCTCGCTTGCCGCGGATCCCCGCCGGCGAGTTGCGGGTTGTGGTCGGCTATGTCGAGGAGCTTCGGGGTCGCGAAAAGCCCTACCGCCTGGCGCTCTCGGGCCTCACTCGCCTCGACGAACTCGACGTTCGGATCATCGGTGCGGGTATCAACGGCCGCGGTCCAGGCGATCTTCGAACGCTCGCCGACGGCCGCTCTGTCTACGAATTTCGCGGTCGCGGCCAGGTCGACGCCGACATCGTGCTGCAGGGTCCAGAGCTGCGCGGCCTCGGACTTCGCCACGATGATCAGGTCATCGCACGCATCGCTCCGGTGCCCCACGATCACAGCGATCCGATCGAAAGCCTGACGGTGCTCTTTGATACGAGTGCTTCGCAGGCGGTGGGTTTTGACGCCGAGGTCGATCGTCTCGACGGGCTCCTGGCTGAGCTGCAAGGGTGGACGGCTGAGGATATTCCGCTTCGGGTGATCTGCTTTGATCAGGGGGCCGAAACTGTCTTTGAGGGCAGGATCTCTGATTTTGGTGAACGACATCTAGAGACGATTCGCCGACGCGGGGCGCTCGGTGCCTCCGACTTGGTCGGAGCTCTGCGCTTCGCCGGGTCCCAGCCTTCGCGGAGTTACAAACGCCTGCTGGTATTCACAGATGGCATTGTGACGGCCGGTGCAGGGCATGCAGAGGTGTTGCGGGCAGAGGTCTCGCGGCTCGCAGCCGTTGGCGTCGAGCGTGTCGATGTCTTTGATCTCGGGGCAGGCGGGCGCGAATCGATCCTCGCCGCACTCAGTCGATCGGGTCTCAAGCGCAACGGCCTCGAGCGGGATGGACTGGTGCTGCGGGCCGACATCGCACCGGCGATTGCTCTGCGCAAGCTCCGTCATCAAGTGGTCTCTGGGGTGCGTCTTTCAGTACCTGGCAGCAAGTGGGTGTACCCCGAGATGATCGACGGTGTGCAGGCCGATGACACCGTCTTGGTGTACGCGGCGCTCGCCAGGGATACGCCCTTCGAGGTCGTTTTTAACGGCTCGCTTCACGGCAAGCCGCCGATCACGACGGTCGAGCGTTCGCCGTCGCCGCTGCTCGAGAACGCCTGGCGAGCGGCCCATGTGCATTGGATGGAAGATCAGCTGCGCGTTTGCGAGGCGGAGTTTTGCAGCACCTGGCGTCGGCTGGTTAGCGAGGCTTCGACTCGCCATCGCATTGTCAATCGTTCGACGGCGCTGGTGATGCTCGAGGAAGGCGACGAGGGGCGTTTTGGCCTCGATCCAGAGTCGCCGGTGAAGCTGCTCGCGCTCGGCCGCGCAGGGTCGATCCGTCGCTCGCGTGAGGCTCCGGCTGAGAACCGTAGGGGTCGATCCCAGGCGCACGCGATCATTCCAGAGCCGGTGCTGCCGGAGATCCGCGCGAGCGGAACGGCGAGCGCTGTGGGGGTCGACAGTGGACGGCCGACGGCGCCGCCGGGTGCAGATCGGGCTCTGACGAGCCGCCCCGACATCAGCCCTAAGCCGCGGCTAAGCGGCTCTGCGATCGCCGAAGGTCGCTGGCAGGGGCCCGCCGACGAGGTTAAAGACAAACCCCAACTCGGACCCCTGCGCCGGCCCAAGGATGCCTACGACGGCCTCCTGCTTGCGGTCATGGACAGCCTTCGACTCGGCCACCGACCGATCGCCAGGACCCTCGCCGAGGACTGGCGTGAGCACGAGCCCGCGAACATCCTCGCGCTGGTCGCCCTGGGGGAGGTGCTCGAGGCCCACGGTCACAAAGAGGAGGCGGCCCGCGCTTACGGGTCGATCGTTGACCTCTATCCGATGCGTCCCGAGATGCGGCGGCTCGCGGCGGCTCGTCTCGAGCGGCTGGGTCCGATGACCCGCTGGTTGGTGCTCGATAGCTACGGGAAGGCGCTGCGAAAGCAGGCCGGCGATCCGTCGATTCATCGCCTTTTCGGCTACGCGCTGCTCCGCGGCGGCCACTTCCGAGAGGCCTTTGAGACCATGGTCTCGGGCTTCGCGTGGGCCCAGGCGAATGCCCGCTCACAGACGATGGCGCGGGTTCTCTACGAGGATATCGGGCTGGTCGCGGCCGCCTGGATCGCGGCTCGGCCGGCGGACGAAGAGTTTGTCCGCCGCGCGCTCGAGGTGCAGGGCGTCGAACTCGCGAGTGAGCCGTCGCTGCGTTTTGTCTTGACCTGGGATACGCCGATAAGCGACGTCGATCTGCATGTGCGCGATGGCGATGGGCGCCACGCGTTTTACAAGCAAAGGAGCTTGGCGTCGGGCGGTCAGCTCTACGGGGATGTCGCGGCCGGCCGAGGTATCGAGGCCTTTGTGATCGACGGCGAGCCCAAAGCTTACCCGTACAACCTTCAGATCGACTACTTCACCCTCGACCCGCTGCTCGGCTACGGCATGGGCAAGGTCGAGATTATCCAGCACGATGGGAGGGGCTCGTTGACCTTTGACCAGCGGCCCTTTGTTGTTTCGCGTGATGGCGCCAACGTCGATTTGGGGCTGCTCGCCGAGTCCCTGTCGGGCTCGCGCTAGTCGGCGAAGGGAGAGCGGATCATCGGTCGCTTGGGCCGGTTGATGCCGAGTTCGGCGTAGCTCTGGCGGAGGTAGTTGGCCGCCAGCGCCCGGGGGTGCACGCTTGTACCGTGGAGAACGGTCGAGACCGCGGCACGCCAGAGGCCCTTGGCGCTGATTCCCGAGTTTGGTTGAGCATCGGTGGGCAAGAGAGCGCGGTAGGGGGCCACGCCGGGGCCGATCGCTCGGGCGCCGTCTGTGGTCTTGAGGATCTCTGCGAGCGGGGCACAGCGATCCTCGGCGCGTTGGCGGACCAGGACGAGGTCCTGATCGTGAGTCTCCAGGTCGTAACGTCCCGCGTAGACCTCGCCTCGGCGGGCATCGAGCAGCGCTAGCACGGGCTCTCCAGGCGTGCCTTCGCCGGCGAGGGCTGCGAGGGTACTAAGTCGGTAACAGGGCAGCCCTAGGCCGAAGGCGAGGCCCTGACAGGTGGCGATAGCGACACGTGTGCCGGTGAAGGTACCCGGCCCGCAGCCGCAGGCGATGCCCGCCAGATCGCCGAGGACGATGCCGGCTTCGGAGAGCAGCCGCTGGAGCTCCGAAAGCAGCCAGTGTGACGCTTGATTGGCCCGATCCTCGGCTTCGAAGGCGCTGACGAGTTGGGCGCTGTCGGGCTCGCGAGAGACCGTACCGAGGGCGATCGCGGTTCGCGGTGTCGAAGCGTCGAGGGCGAGGATCCACGCGGGCGCGGACTCAGGGGGAGAGCCAGAAGCGGATGACGTCATTGCGGAGAGCGATCAGGAGGAGGGTGAGGATGATGATGAGGCCGACCGCGCTGGTGATCTCGCGGGCGCGTTGGCTGAGCGGTCGACGGCGCACGGCCTCGATCGTGAAGAACATCAGATGGCCGCCGTCGAGGATCGGGATCGGCAGCAGGTTGACGAAGCCGAGGTTCATGCTGATCAGCGCCATCAGCAGGAGGAACTCACCGGGACCGCGTTCGGCTGCGGTGCCGGCGATGTTAAAAATGCCGATGACCGATGAGAGTTCGTCGACGCTGCGCTGAAGGGTGACGAGCTGGCGGAGGCTGGTCCACATCATGCGCAGCAGCGACAGCGTCTCGTCGAGAGAAGCCCGGGCGGCGTAGGTAAAACGACCCCGAATAGGCTCTGCGGGGGGGAGCGCGCGGCTTTGATAGGGGTTGGCGCCAAACCACAGATAGCTGTGATCCTGGCGGTAGACGTCGCGCCACGAGCGTGTCTCTTGGGTCAGCTTTACGATACGAGGGGCCTCGCCCAGCGAGCGGACTCGGAGTTCGACCGGAGCTTCTCCTTGACGGTCGAGGATCGTCGCGAGTGTCTCCCAGCGGGAGATCGATCGCCCGTCGACCGAGAGAATGCGATCGCCGGGGCTGAGCCCTGCGCGGGCGGCTGGCGACGAGGGCTCGACTGAGCGAATGAAGGTATTCGCGGGCAGGATGCCGGTCGAAAATTTTGTCTCGGCGCGCGGCAGGAGCTTTGCGTGTGCAGACTCGAACCAGAGGAAAGTGCCGATTTCAGCCCGCGCAGGCTTGCCCCTGAGAAACGTGAGGCGGAGGGAGGTGTCGCGGGTCTTGGCGAGTTCGCGCTCGAGCTGCTCGACGGTGCGGATGGGTTCGCCGTTGATCGAGGTGATGATGTCGCCGGTGCGCAGGCCCTCCTCAAAGGCCGGAGACGTCGGGTCGGCGATACCGATTTGGGGGGCGTAGATCCAGGGATAGACCCCCAGGAGGCCGATTGTGTGGCTCTCGCCGAGGGCGTCGTGGGTGACGCTGCGCCGCGGTGTGACGAAGCGATCGAAGTGCACACCGTCGCGTTCGATTTGCAGCCGGAGTTCGCGTTCTGGGGCGACCCGGACGCGGGTCTGCATGTCGTGCCAGGAGTTCACGTCGTCGCCGTCGATCTCGACGACGCGATCGCCGGCTTGGATCTCCGCGGCGGCTGCAGCTGAGTCGTCGAGCACGGTGCCAACCACAGGTGGACCGACCACCGAATGGCTGAGGAAAAACGCGAAGTAGAGCAGCAGGGGCAGGGCGAGATTGACCACCGGGCCCGCGCCGAGAACGAAGAATCGCGCCCAAAGGGGCTTGTTTCGCAGGGCGCGGCTCGCTTCTTGGGGGGGGATCTCTTCGTCCGCGCCGTGGCCTAGAAGCTTCACGTAACCGCCGAGAGGGATCGGTGCCAGGCAGTATTCGGTCTCGCCGATGCGGATACGGGCAAGCGGTTTGCCGAATCCCAGGGAGAAGCGCAGCACCTTGACGTTCACGAGCTTGGCGGCGAGCAGGTGGCCGAGCTCGTGAAAGAAGATCAATGGACCTATCAGAAGGATGAAGGCGAGCAGTTGCACTACGCGTCGCCTCCGGCGAGTCGATCGGTGCTCGCGTCTGCGATGGGTCCCAACATCCTGTGCGATGGATACTCGACCTGGGCCCTCGGATCCAAGCTCGTGATCAGGTTGGGCAGGGTCACGGGCTCATGCCCGCGCACGGGCTTAGGGCCGAAAAGCGAAAACTGTGGGAGATATCACCGAAAGGCACTGCCTTTGTGCGAATACGAGCATCGCGGTTCACGGCGCTGAATCTCCTGAACATTGCGGCCGTCTGAGGCCCCACATTACCCTCCACCCCCGAGGAAATCATGCGTCGTACCCCAATCACTCTTCTCGCCATGGTCGCGCTCTCGTTCGGCTGCGCAAACTCCAACAATCAAGCCGGAGCGGAAAATCCTGACTCTGCCGCGGTCGACTCCGAGGCAGCAGAGGGGGAGGCCGGTGCCGAGGGTTCAGAAGCCCGCAAAGGCAAGGACCAGACCGGCGTACGTGGCGTCGGTATCCCGAATAAGGCGGTCAAAAAGATCGCTGCCAAGAAGCCCCCGCGCGACGACGAAGACACTACGCCGGCCGCAGAGGCCTCGCCAAACGGCCTGCTCGCCGCGTACTACCCGATCGACGGATCGGCCGAAGCGCTCCCTGATTTCTCCACCATCGGTGATGCCGCCGGGCTCGCGATCGTCGACACCATTGATCTCAGCGGCGACTTTCCCGGTCTCCCCGATTCGCTGGCCAAGGGCTTTGCTGCGAAGTTCATGGGGTCCGTCAACGTGACCTCTGGCGGCGAGTACAACCTTTGCCTGACCAGCAGCGACGGATCGATGCTCGCCCTCGACGGCAACCTGATCGTCGACAACGACGGGGTGCACGGCTCCGAGCAGAAGTGTGAGCTGGTCTACATGGATCCCGGTGAGTACGAGCTCACGGTCATCTACTTCAACGTCAACGATCCGCGGGAGCTCAAGCTGACCTGGGATCTCGGCGGTGCCGGTGCGGAGGTCGTGCCAAACGACGCGCTCTTCAAGCCTGAGGGCGCGGATGATCTCGTGAAGTAATCACATCAAGAGCACCCTCTGCGGTAGCTCGCAAATGAGGCGGTCAGAGCTGGGCTCTGGCCGCCTCTCTCGCGTTTTGCCTGGATTTATTGTTCGGCGCAGACGATCTGGCCGCGGCGGGTGGTCTCGCCTTGGATGAGCACGTGATGGTGTCCCGCCCGCGAAATCGTGGCACTTGCGCTGAGGTCGATGTCGTCGATCGTACCGGTGTCGACCCTCGATCCCACCACCCGCGCCGCGTACCAAAAACGATCGAGGATCTGGCCCAGGCCGACTTGGTTGGTCAGCTGGAGGAGGTGCGACTGGGTGTACTTGGGGAAGCGGGCGATGACCTGCGAGGTCGAGGTGAGCCTGTCGTGGTGGACCAAGCGATCGTTTTGGATATCGTTGGCCGAGAGTTCGGGATCTGCGATGCCGTCGTCTGTGATACCGGCGAGAATGTAGTAGCCCGCATTGTCGCGGGCGATCTGTCCAGGGCTCACCCGCACCAAGTTCGTGCTGTGTCCCCAGAGCAGGTCGAAGTACTCGCGCTTGATCGCCAGCGGTAAGTTGCTCGGGCTGAGGCTGATTTGCAGGGTCGCGACGCCTGTGGTCCGGGTGCTGATCTCGTCGTAGATTCGCTCAAACTCGAAGAGGACCAGAGCTGGGGAGTCGGCACTGGTATCGGCGTCGGCGACGTCCAGGATGTGGATCGTCGGGTAGCTGCCGGGCACGCAGCCCTCCATGTCGACGCACTCGGTGCCGAAGGGCAGCCCCCACAGCATATTGACGGTGAGGTCATCGGCGAGGCGCGCGAGCATGAATTCGAGGCTCTTGCTGGCACTCGATCGCGGCGCGGCGAGCAGCATTGGTCGCCGACCCAAGAAGATGAGCCGTCGCTCCCAGGGTCCAATTATGCCGGGAAAGCTCGATCCGTAGTTGCGCTCGGCGACCAGGCCGTCGTCGTTGATCCTCCAGATATGGATCTGGCCGCCGTCCGTGTGGCTGACCCAAACTTCGCCGAGATCTGGCCCCGAGAGCAGGTCTATATCGACGGCCGCCTCGACCGGCAGCCCCAGCGGGATCAGTGGTTTGGACGGATCGGCAGGCACGGCTTCGAGAGCGAGGAGGTCCGTGTCCAGGGTGATCAGGGCCCAGCCGGCGCCGCTTGGATCGCTTGCAGCGAAGGCGTGCACCTCGGAGTTCGAGAGTTCGCCCTCGGGGTCGATGAGGGCGAGATCGAGGGCGTAGCAGACACCGGCGAAGTCGATGGCGACATCGGGCTGGCTCGCGCCGACACAGGCGGCGAGCGAGAGGGCGGCGAGCGCTACGGAGGATCGGATCATCGGTCGGAGGGCACGCCGCTCAGTACGTCTTTGATCGCGGCGATGGTGCGGTCGCTGAGGAGTTGGATCTCGGCGTCGGTGATCGACAGCGGCGGCATCCAGTAGATGGTGTCATGGAGCGGTCGAAGGAGCACCCCGTGGCGGAGCGCGGCTGTGCGCAGCTCGAGACCGAGGCGTTTTGCTGCGGGGTGCTCTGGGCTGATGTCGAGTTCGAAGGCGGTGATGGTGCCGCACTGACGTCGGTGGCGGATCTCCGGGATCGCCTCGCTGACTCTGCAGGCCGCTCGCTCTAGTGATTGCGTTCGCTCCGGCAGGGCGTTGATGACCCCGTCGTCGAGGAGGGCGCGGAGGCTCGCGAGGCCGGCCGCGCAGGCGATCGGGTTGCCCGTAAACGTGTGCGAATGGGCGAAGGATCGCTCGGGCCCGCCGTGGAAAGGCAGGTCCAGGCCCTCGCCCAGCAGTACCGCGGAGATCGGCAGGATGCCGCCGGAGAGGCCCTTGCTGAGGCAGAGGAAGTCGGGGCTCACACCGGCCCACTCGCTGGCGAAGAGGCGACCTGTGCGGCCAAAGCCGACCGCGATCTCGTCGGCGATCACGTGGATGCCGAGGCGCTTTGCCGCCCCGACGATCCGGCGATAGAAACCTGTGCCGGTCATGCGCATTTTGCCGGCGCATTGGACCAGGGGTTCGACGACGAGCGCCGAGAGTTCGGCGGCGTGCTCTTCGAGGCTGGCGACGGCGCGATCTGCTTCGGGGCAGTCGGCGCCCAGGGCGGTGTGGGTATCGCTGAGGCGATGGTCGGGGAAGCTCGGCGTTGGCAGGCGGAGTGCCGGCATCAGGAGCGGGGCGAAGGTCGATCGATAGGCCGCGGAGCCGCAGAGGGCGAGGGCGCCGAGGGTCTCGCCGTGGTAGCTGTTGTCGAGGGTCGCGAAGCGCTTGCGCGCGCTGTTACCGGCGAGCAGGCGGGTTTGGAAGCTGATTTTGAGCGCGACCTCGATGGCCGCGGAGCCGCAGTCGGCGAAGAAGACCCGGCCGTAACCAGGTGGTGCGGAGGCGACGAGCGCTTCGGCGAGATCGACCGCCGCGTTGTGGGTGAAGCCCGCAAACATGACGTGGTCGAGGCGGCCAGCGGCCTCGACGATCGCAGCTGTGATCCGCGGATCGCAGTGGCCGTGCACCGAGGTCCACCAAGACGCGATCGCGTCGAGGATCGGTCGCTCGTGCTCATCGTAGAGCCAGCAGCCCGCGGCTCGCGAGATCGCGATCGGCGGCAGGCGCTGGTGATCGTCGAAGTGAGTCGCGGGGTGCCAGATGATCCGAAGGTCGCGTTCGACCAAGCTCTGCATATGTGTGAGCCTATCAGTAGGCGCGCGACGGCGCCTTGATGGTGAGACGTCGCTCTCTCTCGTGCGACGGGTCACCCCCGGCGCGCTGGCAGGCGCTACACTTGATCCTGCATGCACGGTCCACACAGAGTCCTGTCCTTGGCATTGACGGCCCTGGTGGGCCTCTTTCTCGGTTGCGCCATCTATGTCGATCCCGGTGGGGAGGGCTCCTGCGATGACATCTGTGGTGATCATGCCTCCTGCAAGCAGGGCGTCTGCGTCTGCGACCCGGGCTATGACGGTTACCCAGAGATGATGAAGGGCTGCATGCCCACCCAGCCACCGCCGGAGACCACCGCTTGCGAGCTCGGCTGTGGCACCAACGCCTACTGCTCAGATGACCTGTGTTACTGCCAGGCGGGTTCGGTCTCGGTCTGCGGCAACGGTGGTTGTTTGCCGCTCGATCAGGTTTGCGATGGCGAACTTAACTGCCAAGACGGCGCTGACGAGGCGATTGAGATCTGCAACCCGACCGTGGAGATGAATTGGTCGGTGATCGACAGCTGTTCAGACGGTCTTGACAGCGAGTGGCGGCTCTTCTCCAGCGATCGCGACTGGATCTGGCCCGCCGACGACGACGTTTTTTGGACGGAGGGGCTCGATGTCGAGGTGATCGCGACGATTGAGTGCTCCCTGGGCGAATCGATCTGCTTCGGTGCGGGGGCCGGCGAGCAAACCTGGGGCATTGGCCTCGATGGGCTCGGGGATTGTGAGGATTGCTGTTGGCAGTGCGACAGCATCACAGCCCTGGTTCCTTACTTAATTTGCAGTTAGTGGTGTCGGACTGGTGCTCTTGGTCCGATCGCGAATCGCGGCAAAATCACGAAAAAATGGTCGAAGGCGGCAATAGGTCGCCATTGAGGCCGCTTCGACCAGGAGTGGATGCGTCAGTTTTGGGATTTGCAGACCTTCCATCAGTTGTTCCTGGTCATGGGGCCTAAATTGCGGTATCCCGCCGCTGTCTTGATGACCTGCGCTCTGTAGGCGTCATCATTCGTGCATTTCGACCGCTTGTCACACACCAACGCGGGTGGCATAGTCACATCATGTCCGACGTCGCGATCTTTGCGGCGATGGGTTACCGCTGAAAGAGTCATATGACTGAGATTGCCCAGCTCTTTGAGTCTGCGCTGCAGCAAAATCGTGCAGGCCTGTTACGAAAGGCCGCACTCAATACAGTTGCTCGTATGCCCCCTACAATGACCCTCCACGAACTCCTCCAAAGCGAGGCTGGAGCGTCGATCCGCGAACTCTCAATACGCGAGTTCAGTGAGGCGTTGGTCTCTGTCGTCGATCCTCATCGCCGGCCTCCAGTAAGCGCCCAAGAGCCCGTAGAGCCGGTGTCAGAGCCCGATGAGGGGCATGAGGCGCGGGTTTTCCGGCAGATCCTGGCGGCGGTCGCTGAACGACCCCTGACCATAGGTCAGCTGGCAAAACAGATTGTCGTCGACACCACAGAATTACGCGGATACCTGACCTGGATGAAGAAAAACGGCCGTATCGCGAGCTTTGGTCGCGCGCGGGCGACCCGTTATTCTTTAGTCCCAGCCTGATGTTGCCGTCGTTTTCTGGCACGTTGGCCAATGACCAGGTCAGACCTTTCCGAGATCGTCGCCGCGCTCAAGCATGATCTCGGCAAGTATTCCTCGTGGATTTCAGCGAACCTCGAAGATGGCGAATGGCGGAGCCCTCTCTCGGATCGGTGCGTCGACGCGCTTCGTCGTGATCTCCTGTGCACAAGAACCCGACGGGACGGGTCGACGGAGAGCGCATGGCAAGTCTGGGAGCGGCTCTCTGCGGCTTTACCCAGGCCTTTAGGGGACCCCGAGCTCGTCGTCGTAGAGCGGGCTGTTGCAGAGATCAAGACGGCTGAAGTCGCACTTCGGTCTGCGGATAGACGAGCCCTAGAGGTACACAGCGGGGCACTTCGCGAGGCACAGCAGACGATCCGCCGCGAACTCCTGCACTTGCACCGGAGGCTGCGCGCGGACGATCGCGACGCCGGCCTACGGTAGACTCTGGCTGCTTCGACGCTGAGGCGCGACGACTCATGTCCTCGATTTTGATCATCGACGACGAGGACAACTACCTCGATCTCTGCCGGCGCTTCATGCCGGAGCACGATTTTTTGCCGCCGGCGCGCAACTACCGGGAGGCCGCCGCGACGCTGCGCAAGCACGTTCGCGAGATCGATCTAGTGCTCCTAGATGTGCACTTCAACATCGACGAGCAGGATCTGCTGCCGGAGGACAAGGCTTCGCTCTTCGCCAAGGGGGAGCGGCGGCGGGTGATTGAGCGCCTCCGACGAACCCAAGGGCTCCTGATCCTCGATCGTTTGCGCGGGGATTACCCGGACGTTCCGCTGATCGTCATGACCTCGCGGGACGATCTGCCCCTAGAGGCAGATGCTGAGCGCCTGCACGCGGAGGACTACACCTACCTCCTCGACGACGATTATCTCGACGCCAGGTCGTTGCGTCTGCAGATCGAGGGCATCCTCGCCCGTCGGCAAGGGCCCTCTGCGGAGGAGAGCGGGCCCTTTTATTGGGGCATGACGCCGGCGATGCTCAACCTGCGGCGGCGGCTCTCGATCCTCGCGCGAGGGCGCCTGCCGATCATCATCCAAGGGGCGACGGGGACCGGCAAGAGCCTCGTCGTGCGCGAGCATGTGCACCCGCACTCACGTCGCGCGGGGCCCTTTGTCGCGGTCGATCTGTCGACGATCCCGAGTGACTTGATGGCCGCACATCTCTTTGGTGTGACCAAGGGCGCTTATACCGGGGCGACCAGCTCGCGCGATGGTGTGCTGGCCCAGGCCGACGGCGGCACGCTTTTTCTCGATGAGATCGGCAACCTCAGCCTCGAGCTGCAAAAGTCGCTGCTCTTGGTGCTGCAAGAGGGTAGCTATCGGCCGGTTGGCTCGGTTAAGGAGCGCCGTGTCGACATCAAGTTGGTGGTCGCGACCAACGAAGATCTGGCGTCATTGGTCCGAGAGGGCCGCTTTCGCGAAGATCTCTACATGCGCATGAACCCGGCGACAGCGGTGACCCTGTCGAGCTTGGCCGATCGCCGAGACGATTTTCAGGAGTTGCTCACCTTCTTTGTCCGGCGCGTGGCCTCTGAGGCCTACAACCGCGATCTTGTGCTTCAGTACGCCGAGCAGCGGGGGCTGATGTTGCCGCAGGGCAGCGGGCCCTTGCCGGTCAGCGTTGGCTCGTCGGTGCCGGCGCGTTCTGACAGCACTCGGATCCATTTTCTCTTTCATACGAGTTCGCTAAATCTTCTGCGCGCCTTTGACTGGCCCGGGAACTTTCGCCAGTTCGAGATGACGCTCTCCAACCTCGTGACCTTCACGCTGGTCGAGCTGGTCGAGCGGGCGTCGCAGGTCGAGCCTGAGGATCCCGGGCAGGCGAGTCGACCGGATGTCGTTCCGATCCCGGCGAAGACCGTCAACGATCTGTTGCGGCCGATGGCGCGGGCTCATCGCGGTGATCCCGAGCCGGCTGTCGACGAGGGACCGGGGCACGCTGTCGCCGTTCGAGTCATCGCAGAAGACTCCTTAAACGCCGTTTCTTGTGCTGTTGAGCGCCAATACCTCGAAGCCCTCTACGGCGAGGCCAACGGGGATCTCGGGACGATGGGCCTGTGGTTGCTGGGCAACGACGGCGCTGGGCGCAAGGTGCAGCTGCGCATGAACCAGCTCGGCATCAAGCTGCGCAGGCTCAAGCGCAGGCGAGGGCAGTGATGCCGCGGGCGTTGGCGGTTGTCGCCGGCATCGTCTGGTTCGGTTCTGCTGCAAGCGCCACGGTTGCCCTGGCGCAGGAGCCAACGTCGGGCTTTTCGCTGCCTCGCCCGCCGGCTGCAGGTGATCCTTCGGGCGACCCTGGGGACCCGGGTGCCGACACTGATTTCGATGTCGACTTCGATTCTGATACCGGCATCGAAATCGATCCAGAGGCCCTCCAGAGGCAGCGGCAATTCGAGTTCGACTTCCATCTTTTGCACGCTCAGCGCTTCGAGAGCGAGGGCAAGGTCGACGATGCGATCCGCGAATTCACAGCGGCGCTCAAGCTTCAATCTGGGGATCCTGGGGCGCTTCGCGGCCGCGCCAAGCTGCGCTTTAAAAAGACCCGTGACGGCAAGTGCCCGCGGCGGGCGATCGAAGATCTGCGTCTCCTCCGTCTCTACGATCCGGCGGGCACCTGGAACGAGGAACGGGCGACGATCCTCGACTGGATGGCGCTCTGCGGCGAACGCTATCGCCGTGAGCGGTTAGACCTCGCGTTGGCGCTGGCAGAGGATGATCCGGCGGCGTCCTATCGACCGCCCGACATTCGCTACACCGTCGCCTCGTTGCAGACCCAAGAGGCCGGGCGAGCGGCTCTTGGGCGCGATGCCCAGGAACTCCGTGACGTGGCGCTGCATCAGCTCGAGCGCTACCGCGAAGAGTGCATCAGCGGCAATCGAAGACCGAAGGCAGGGGCGCTCAGCTTGCAGGCGGATCTCTACCGCGATCGCGGCGACATCGCCGAGGCGATCGCGATCTACAAAGAGTTGGTGGCGACCCACCCAGGCCTGCCGGAGGCGAGCGCGGCCGAGGATGTGGTGGCCGAGCTCCAACTAGAGGTCAAGCTGACTCGCCTCGAGAAGGAACAGGGAGGACGCCCCTCCGAGATCTCCGAAGCGAGCTACCAGATCGCCGCGAGGGCCCTTCGCAGCGGTGAATTGGTGCAGGCAGAGGCCGAGCTTCGCAAGGCGATCGAGGCATCGCCCTGGTTTCCAAAGGCCCATTACCTGCTCGGCCTTGTGCATGCCCGCAGTCGTCGTTTCACCGACGCGGTCGAGGAGCTGAAGATGGCGGTCCGCATGGATCGTTACGATCACGAGGCGTACATCGCCCTCGGTCTGCTCTACAAAAAGGAGTTCTCCGGGGCTGAAGATGCGGCGGCGATCGAGCACCTCGAGCGAGCGCTGGTGCTGCGCCCGGATCTCAACAATCTTCATCTTCTGCTAGGCGAACTCTATTCGCGGAGTGATCGCGATCGGGCGCGCCAGCACTACGAGCTCTTCCTCAAGGGTGCTGACGCTGACGATCCCGATCGCGGGCGAGCTGAGGTTGCCCAGCAAAACCTCAGCCACGAACTGCGGGCGGAAGAGCCGCTTTTCGAGGTGCAAGCGCCGCGCGATCTGAGGCGCCTTGATCCGGGCCTGCAGCGCATGATCAACGAGGCCTATCTCCGTTACGAAGACGACGGAGACTGGATCCAAGCCGAGCGCATTCTGAAGGCGGCCTTGGGCAAGTACCCGGAAGAGCCGCAGGTGCTCAACGAGCTGGCGATGGTCGCCTACGCTGACGGCCGTCCGGGCCACGCTCGCGGGTTTTGGGATGACAGCCTGAAGATCAACTCAGAGCAGGTGGACGTGCACGAACGCCTGGGCATCCTCCTGCAAAACGAGCCGAAGCAGGCGATGATCCACCTCGAGCGGGCGGCTGCTCTCGGCTCGAACAACGCACGCTTCCGACTCGCGTCATTGATGTGGGAGGAGAACGACCTCTTCAACGCGTCCGATGTGCTCGATCGCTACCTCGCCGAGGCGGGACCCTACGACCTCTATTGGGATCGAGCGCAGGTCCTTCGTGAGCGCATGGATCGACTCTTTTTTCGGATCTACCTGATCGCGGGCGGCGGGTTGCTGATCGTGCTTCTGATCCCGGCGAGCATGGTCTTCAGGCGACTCCGAGGAGCGTCGCTCGAGCAGCTGCTGGCGCGGGCGCCGAAGTCCTTCCCGGAGGTGGCGCGGATCCTCTCGCTCATTCGCCACGAGATCCTCAAGCACAACACGGCCTTCCTGATCGATGTCGGTCACGCGCTCGAGTTTGATGAGCCCGATGCCGAGGTTCGGGCGGCGATCGTCGCCCGCCGGCTCTTTGGAGAGGGCGACAAGGGCCGGCGCAAGGCTGCCGATCTGCGGGTGGCGTCGAGCCGCGATCAAGGCATCTACGGGCGTTTTCTTGGGTACGTTGAGGAGCTACAGAAGGTCGCTCGGACCCACGGTGTGACCCTCAATCTCTACCGCAAGGATCCGATCTTCTCGCCGATGATCCGGGCCTTTGAGGATCTGCGGGGACTCGCGGATCTGCAGGCGGGGCGTTCTGATCATCACACGCGAAAGCTCGACCTCGCCCAGCGCTTGACCAACTCTGGACACGAGCTCGGCCGTCGCGCCTTTGAGCGTCTGAGTTCGCTCATCCAATCGCTTTGCATTGTCGACGTCACGCCGACGATGATCCGCGAGGTGTTTGGTTTGGTCGCAGCGGAGTCCCACTTCGCCCGGGCGCAGATCGCCGAGATCGCGGTGACCGGGGAGGGCGCGCCAATCCGGGTGTTCCGCACCGATCTCGAGGATATCCTGACCAACGTGCTCCGCAACTCACTGCACTCTAGCGTGCTCTACGGGCCATCTCCGGCGCAAATTGGCGTCGCGCTGCACATCGAGTGTGACGAGATTACCGGCCTCACAACGCTGGCGATTCGCATCCAGGATCGATCGACCGAACGCCTCTCCAACGAGATGTTGCGCGGACGCTACGTCGAGAGGGGCATGGGGATTACGGTGGACCTGCTCTCGCGTTACGATGGTGCGATCGCGGTCGAGCCCGAGCCCGGGTGGGAGAAGGCCGTTGTGTTGCGCTTCTTCACCGTAGAGGAGAGCCCGTGAGCGTCAACGCCCAGAAGATCCAGGTACTGATCGTCGAGGATGGCAACGAGTACCTGACCAATCTCAGCACCTTTGTCGCCGCTGGCATGAGTTACGTGCAGGTCCAGAGCGGCGCTGCGGCCTGTGAGATAGCCCTGCGTGAGCGGCCCGACGTTGTCTATCTCGACATGCGCTTCGATCGCACGCCCTTCGCGGAGTTGCTCGGCGACATGGTTGCGGCGACGGCTCGTTTTAATGGTGACGTCGGTCGGGCGCGCACCTTTTTGCAGGACAACCAGGGGCTCTTTATTCTCAGGGCGCTTCGCGACGCGGGCTACCGCGGGCCGGTGATTCTGTCCTATGACTTTGGCGGCGAGGAGCGTCGTTTTCGTGCGCTCTCAGCGAAGGATCCTTCGCTCGCGTATTGCCCCGATTACGCAGATGCGGCGACGATCCGAGAGGCGATCCTGAGGGCCGCAGGGCGCGAGTCGTAGTCCGGAGGACGGGGTCGATCGCGGGTTTCTCGACAGAGCAGGTGCACTCTGCGATCCCTAACGCATGGTCAGGGATCCCTCGCTACGAGTGATGATGATGCCGCGGGACACCAACGCGCACGGCACGATCTTTGGCGGGAGGATTCTCAGCCTTATCGACCAGGCGGGCGCGATCACTGCCCATGGTGCCGGCGCTGGCAAGATCGTCACGGTGGCGATCCACGAGGTCGTCTTTAAACATCCTGTGCATGTCGGCGACATCGTTTCCTGCTACGGCACGGTCGTGCGGCGCGGCCGTACCTCGATCACCGTTGAGGTCAGGGTGGTCGCCCAGCACCCGCAGCTTCGCACCGAGGTCGAGGTGACGACTGCTGAGCTTGTCTTTGTGCATGTCGATGGCGACATGCATCCGACCGCCTTGTCTGCGGAGTCCTGAGCGCCGCCTTGACGGCCCCCGCGAAGGGCTCTAGCGTCTCTACTCTGGCCGCACCCGTCGGTGGTAGGCGGCGCGAACCCTGCACGGAGAACGACCCATGCGAATCATCGGAATCCTGATCCTCGGAGCCTCACTTGTCAGCCTGTCGGCGTGCGCAGAGCAGCCCGGCAAGAAGAAAGAAGAGAAGAGTGAGGCGATCGATGACAAGAATACCGTCGTCAAGAAGGTCGACGCCAAGAAGGACGACACCAAGAAGGACGAGAAGGTCAAGGCCGAGGCCGTCAAGAAGGAATAGCAGCGCCGCTGCATCGTGTACTCGATCGAGTACGCGTCTCCACGAACCGCCCGGACCCTTTAGGGGCCCAATTTCGGGCGTCGCACAGGGACGATGCGACTACCTCTTCGCCACCCCCCGCCGGGGATCGATGCTGCTTGGCTCCGCTGTGCCCACCTCGAGGTGCTCGCAGAGGCCGCGTTTGGTCTCGCGCTGCGACCTGCAGCGATCGCCTATACCGCTCAGCGATCTCGGGGTCGCTACGGCAATGCGTTGCAGTGGCACCTGGGTCTTGATCCCCACGACGGCCTGCCGCAGCTCGATTGGGAGGACCGCATCGAACTCAAGATCATCACGGTTTGGCGCCGTGGTGGTCGTATCGTTTGCGACAAGCTCAAGGTTTGCGACCTCGCGCTCGATCCCTGGCACAAGCTCTCCAATGTACTTTGGGTCTTTGTCGATCGCCTGACTAGGGTGGTCGTCGGTCATCGCTTCACGCGTTTCGCTGGGGCTGCGCGGGAGCTTCTCGAGACGAGCTGGCGCCTCGATCCGCACTTCGACAGCCCGCCGCTTTTTGTCGAAGCGCGCGAGCAGGACGATCGCCAGGCCCCGGCGTATTACGTCTCGGCGCGTTATCTCCGGGCGGCCGGCATTCTGCAGGAGGAGCTGCCGGGCGTATTTGCCTACGACGCGAAGTGGATGCGAGAGGTCCGCGCGAGCCATCGCGGTGCGGAGCCGCTTTTCACGCTCTGGCGCGGGCAGGATGCATCGTCTGTCCGGTGTGCCCGTTGCGACGGACGGGTACGCACAGATCTGGCTTTGGTCAGCGAGGTCGGCAGCGCGCCGGCCGTGCATGCGCTCGCCGGTGGCAGTGAGTGCGCATTGCGTGCGCACTGTGTCGTCGATGTCAGGCGGTTGCCACTCGACGTCGAGCACCCCGGGAGACGCGATCTAGAGGAGGCCCTGGAGGGTCTGGTGCCCCCAGAGCGTGTTTGGCGCCTAACCGACCGCGTGGGCGAGCCCGAGGATCACCTGCATTAGGTCATGCGCTGGCCAGCGCGCGCGCATCGATGCGGGATCTTCGCGAGTCTGCGCTCCTGCCGTGACGGGCGCCCGGGTCGTGCAGTCGAGGGCAGTAGCAGCCGTTCTTGCAGAATTTCTGCGCCCTCTGTCAGAGAGCCGGCATGTGGGATCCATTAAAAACGAGAACCCAGGACAACTGACCAAGTCGTCCTGGGTTCCCCCCCAGTTCTAAAATTGTTCCAGCACCGATCATGCAAAGGCGCTATTGCGCAAATAAACCATGTTCAAGAAAGTTAAGGTGGCTAAGGCAAGGACAATAAAGGGTTAAGCCAAGGAAGAAATCGAAGGAACTGAATGGAAGCGAGGAGCAGAGGCGCTCAAGCAATAAGCGAGCGCAGCGGGTATCTAAGGCAAGTCGAGGAGTACGTAGGAGGCGAAAATAAGAGGGAATGCCAAGCTAGCGAACGAATGTTCTTGGAAGTGTAAGGCCCGTCAGTGACGGACAGTCCCCCAGGATGCAGCCCCGGTGCCATCTTGGCAAAGTGTTGAAATTATTGAAGATGATATTTTGAAAGAAGCGATATGTCGGACAATGTGCCCTAGGTATGACTCCGATGTCATGATCCCTCCGTGATACGGGCGAAGGGCCATGACACGAATGTCATGGTGGGGCATGCGGGTCTCACTGCCCCCAATCCAGCGCGTGGCGGGTGGTACAAGCCGGCTGAGGACTCAATGACGATCGCTCTGACAGGCAAGACCCCCAAGTCTCGATTTCGCGCGACTGTGATCGGCGGTACCGGTTACGGCGGCGCCGAGTTGATTCGACTCCTGATCACCCATCCAGAGGTAGAGCTCGCACGGGTCACCAGCATCGATCGCGTGGGCGAGCCCCTCGAGGCGGTGCATCGAACCCTTGGTGCGACCGGTTTGGTTTTTGAAGAGATGTCGGCGAAGCAGGCGGCCGTCGGTGTCGACGTCGTCTTTCTCGCGTTGCCCCATAAGGTGAGCGCGACGATGGCGGCCGAACTCGCCGATGTGGAGGCGCGCATCGTCGATCTCTCCGGTGATTTCCGGCTTCGTGACGCCGAACTCTATGCTCGCTTCTACGGCGGTGCACATCCCCATCCCGAGCAGCTCGGTAGCTTTGTGTACGGGTTGCCAGAGCTTCATCGTGAGGCGATTCGCAAGGCAACTCGAGTGGCCTCGCCGGGCTGCTTTGCGACGACGATCGTTCTCGGGCTCCTGCCACTCGCGAAGGCGGGTCTGTTGCGGGGGCCGATCCACACGGTCGCGTGCACTGGCTCTTCGGGCTCTGGTGCCTACGCGAGTGCCGGCACGCATCACCCGGTACGCGCCGGCAACCTCAAGATCTACAAACCTCTGGTCCATCAGCACACGCCGGAGATCGAGCAAACGCTCGCGGATGCATGTGCTCTTGGCGGCCATGAGGCGAGCTTCTCCCTCTCGTTTGTGCCTGTCTCGGCGCCGCTCGTCCGGGGCATCCTCGCCAACTCCTTTGTCGAGGTGCCGGCGGAGATCGACGGCGAGCGCGTCGACCAGATCTTCCGCGATTTCTTCCGCGACTCGCCAGTCGTTCGGATCCGAAGCGGTGGTCAGCAGGCGGAGGTCGTGGCGGTCAAAGGCACGATCTGGAGCGATGTCTCCTGGACCCTCGGCGAGGTCGACCCGGCCAGCGGTCGCCGTCAACTCCTCGTCACAACGGCGCTGGACAACCTGGTCAAGGGGGGTGCTGGGCAGGCAGTGCAGTCGATGAACCTGATGCTCGGTCTCGACGAAACGGCCGGTGTTGATCTTCCGGGGGTCTGGCCGTGAGCACACGTGCCGTACTCAAAATCGGCGGTGATCTGGTCTCTGAGCCAGATGCGCTTGCCGGGGTTCTTGGCGATGTCAGAGCGCTGATCGCGAAGGGCTGGCGCTTTGTCATCTGCCATGGCGGTGGGCCCCAGGCGAGCGATTTGCAGGGGCGCCTGGGTTTGCCGGCGCGCAAGGTTGGCGGTCGCAGGATCACCGACGCGGCGACGCTTCGTGTGATGAAGCAGGTGCTCGCGGGCGAGGTCAACATCGACCTGGTCGCCAGCGCCCTTGCAGCGGGCATCGATGCGATCGGCATCTCGGGGGTCAGCGGCGGCTTGGTACAGGCTCGTCGACGACCGCCGCTCGTGGTGAGTGGTGGCGGCGATGCAGCGATCGACTTTGGTCATGTCGGTACTGTCGTAGGCATTCGAACCGGCCTTCTTGAGCATCTCTGGGCGGGCGGTCTTGTCCCCGTGATCAATACGCTAGGAGTCGATACCAGTGCTTCTGGGGTCAGTGCTCCGGTTTTCAATATCAACGCGGATACGGTGTCGGCGGCGATCGCTGCAGAGCTCGGGGCCGATCATCTCTTCGCCTTGACCAACGTGCCGGGCGTGCTCCGGGACAAGGACGATGTCTCGACTCGGATCCCGCGCTTGACTGCGAGCGAGGCTCGCAAGGCGATCGCCGATGGCATCATCGTCGGCGGCATGATCCCGAAGATCGAGGAGGCGCTGCGGAACCTGAGTCGAGGCATCGGAGCGGTTCACATCCTCGGGGTCGGCGCAGGTGTTTTGGTCGACGAGGCGATGTCGCCCGGCAGTCGCGGCACTGTGCTGCTCGTGTAGGTGCATCGTCGGCGCAGCTTCCCGCAGGTTTGCGCTGCTCTGCGTGTTACAAGATTGTCCATGGATCGAAGCAAAGATCTGGGAGCCGCGCTTCGGGCCGCGGTTGATGCAGCATTTGAGCGTGAACAGGTCCCTTGGGTCCAAAATCTCGTCGATCAGCCGAGTCACACCTACGCCAAGGATGATGTCGAGGCGGCCGCGTGTAGGCTCGATGCTGCGGCGACGGAGCTCGGTCTCGCGGTCCAACGGATCGCCGATCCAGGGGCACGATTCGCCGACCACCGGATTTACAGCACTCCGGCAGCCGCTGGCGATCGCCGGGCATTGGTGTTGGTCGGGCACATCGATACGGTTTTTCCGCGTTCGATTGGATTCTTAAAATTTTCCCGCGAGCCCGTCGATGGCGACGTCATTCGCGGGCCGGGTGTGCTCGACATGAAGTCGGGGCTCAGCGTGATCATCTACGCATTGCGGGCGATTCGAGAGGTTAATGCTTCGCTCTTCGAGAGCCTGCCGCTGCGCTTTGTCTGTGTCTCCGACGAAGAGGTCGGGTCGCCGAGTTCGGGGGCCCTGATCCTCGACGCACTTGCGCACAAGACCTCCGCGGTGATGGTCTTTGAGGCAGGTCGTACAGAGGACAAGATCGTCACTCGGCGCAAGGGCGGCGGCGCCTTTACGGTGACGGCACGCGGCCGGGCGGCTCATGCCGGCAATGACCACAAATCGGGGCGAAACGCGATCCACGCGCTCTCCCTGTTGATCCCGAAGATCGAGGCGATCACCCGCTACGAGCGCGGCATCACCGTTAATGTCGGCCTGATCGAAGGCGGCAGCGCAAAGAATACTGTCCCGGACCATGCGACCTGCTCGATCGATACGCGCTTCGAGACCGTCGCCGATGCCGACGCAGTGGCGCAAGCGTTGCACGCTCTTGCGGACGATCCCTTCGCCGGGATTGAATCCGTGCCGGAGAAGCTCCGTGAGGTGACGATCGAGGTCTCGGGGGGCATCAGCCGGCCGCCGATGGAGGCGACCCCAGAGATCCAGCGTCTGCGCGAGTTTTATGAGCGACACGCGGCCGCAGTTGGCTTGCAGGTGGGCGAGGCGCCGTTGCAAGGGGGGGGTTCCGACGCGAACCTCTGGGCGGCTCGGGGCGTGCCCTGCATCGATGGTCTGGGGCCTGCCGGGCGCTTCTATCACCGAGTCGAGGAGTGGAGCAGCCTGGATAGTCTGCGGCGCCGCACCCAGGCGCTGGCGCTCTTCCTTGCGTTTGAGAATCCCGAATCGGTGCACCAATAGCGCTCGCGACTTGCGGGCGGACCTCTGGGCGTGCGAAGAACTAGCGTAGAAGATGAGTGACGCTGACACCCTTGGGGTGCTGACCGCAGTTCTCTGCCTTATTGGCAGTATGTTCTTCTCCGGATCAGAGACCGCGATCACCTCGCTCGATGACCGTCGCACCCAGCGGATAGTCGAGGAGGGCGGCTTTCGCGGTCGTGTCCTGAGCGCCTGGGTCGAGCATCCGGTACGCGTGCTGTCGACGATCCTGATCGGCAACAACATCACAAATACGTTGATGGGCGCGGTGGTGACCGCGATCGCGATCCGCCATCTCGGCGACGGGCCAAACTCAGATTACGCGGTCGCTTGGGCGGTCACTGTGACGACGGCGCTGCTCCTGATCTTCGGTGAGATCACGCCCAAGGCGATCGGGCGGGTCTTTGCCGAGCGGGTCTCGGTGCCGGCGCTGTGGCTTATCGGCCTGCTCTCCAAGCTGATCTGGCCGGTTCTTTGGATCGTCACGCGGCTCACCAACGTGATGATCAATCGCCTGATCACCAGCTCTGGCACCGATGTGATCAACCGGGTGACCGCTGACGAGATCGGTTACCTCGTCGATGTTGGCCACCGCGAGGGATCGATCCGCGCCGGCCAAGCTGCGCTCCTCCAGGGCATCATTCGCTTTGAGGACAAGATCGTCCGCGACATCATGGTGCCGAGCGATCGGGTGACTGCGGTCAACCTCAGCTGGCAGGTCGGCCGGATCCGCGAGATCGCGATGCGCAGTGGGCACAGCCGGATGCCGGTCTTCGACGGCGATCTCAACAACATCGTCGGCATTCTCCATATCAAGCAGCTGGTCGGAGAGCCAGATTCGGGCACGGTCGAACGCATCATTCGCACCCCGGTGTTTATCTCCGAGTCGTTGCGCCTTCACGATCTGCTCCAGCGATTTAAGGAGCAACGCGTGCACTTGGCGATCGTCGTCGATGACTCGGGGGATACGGCCGGTGTTGTCACTCTTGAGGATGTACTCGAACAGATCGTCGGCCAGATCTTCGACGAAAGCGATCGGGCGCCGCCATCGTCCGCGCAGGAGCAGCCAGGACTCGCTCACTTCGACGGTCAAGACACCCTGACGACCGTGGAGGAGCGGCTGGGCATCGAGATCGAAGAGGAGATCGAAGGTGTCGTCAGCGTTGGCGATCTGCTGACGTACCTGGCCGGTCAAATGCCGATCGCGAGTTCTGTTTTTGTCTGGGAGGGCCTGCGATTTAAGGTGCTCGCAGCGGATGTGCGGCACGTGATCAGGGTCAGCGTCGAGGTCGTCGAAGTGGACGACGACGACGACGACGACGATTGAGCGAGGGCTCGCGGGTCTGCCTAGTGGGCAGCAGTGCGGTATTCCCCGAGGTAGCGGGCGAGCGCCCACGCCGGGAAGGTCTGGCGGTAGAGCTTGTAGTCGAGGACTGCGGTATTGAAAAAGACTCCGCTTGCCCGCTCTTGTGGCCAGCTGCCGTCTTTGTGCTGCATCTCGCAGAGGTAGGTAACGCCGCGTTCGATCGCTCGATGGCTGGCGTCGTCGCCCGGGGTGGCGCACTGCATCAAGGTGAGTGTCGCCCAAGCTGTCTGTACGACCAGGCTCGGTTCGCCGGCGGGTAGGGGGATATCAGCGCTCTCCACCACTCCGCGGTAGCTCTCGCCCCAGCCGCCGTCGGGGCGTTGAGCCCGGCAGAGCCAGCGACAGGCGCGGATGAGGGCAGGGTGCGCGCGATCGAGGCCGCAAGCGGAGAGCGCCGCTGCGGCAAAGAAGGTGCCGTAGGTGAAGTTGACCCCCCAAAAACCTGGCCAGCCGCCGGCGGGATCCTGGGTTTTGAGCAAGAAATCGCGGCCGCTTTGCAGCGCCTGATCGAGTTTGTGCCTGAGATCGCCGGGCAGGACGTCACCCAGGGCCTTGCGGGCGCAGGCGAGGCCGCGGATGCAAGAGGCTGTGCACTCGGCGTAGGAGTACTCGAGCATGCAGTTGCCGTACATCTCTGCCGGGTTGAAGTGGCGGATGACCATTGATCCGCGGCGGGCCTCGTAGGAGCCGAAACCGCCGTCGTCATTTTGCCGGAGGAGGATGAAGCGAATGGCCGCAATCGTGCGTGCTTGCCCGAATTCGGAGCTGTCTGAGAGGTCTAGGTGGGCTGCCCGCAGCAGCGCCTCTGTGGCCTCCGCCGTGCAGTCGCTGACCGGCCAGGGGTGATGCTCGGTGGCGAAGCCCCAGCCGCCCGCGGCGGGTGCTCGGTGATGGCGAGCGCCGTCGGCGATGTCAGCGAGGATCTGGGCGCGGCTCAGCCAGGAGCAGGCGTCGCCGACGATCGCGGCCGCTTTGGGGCTCGCGGGTCCCTCGCAAATCGCTTGGATCGTGAACGAGGTGTCCCAGATATCAGAGCGGGCACCGACGATCCGCAGACCCTCGGTGTCGTCCTCCCAAAACCAATACTCGAGGCCTTTGATCGCGGCCGTGAGCTCGGGGTCGTCGGGATTTCGGGAGTGGAGAGCGAGCGTGAAGAGGAGGCCGTTGACGGGCGAGAGGCAGATGTAGTTGGTCGAGCGCAGCTCAAAGAGGATGTGCTCGAAGGCGTGATCGAGGGCGCGCTGGCGAAGCCCCTTGGGGGTGATGCGATCGAGTATGCGGAGACCGGCGAAGGCGATCCGGAGCGCGGCGTTGGGCGCCTCGAAGAGATCGGTGATCGCGATCTGATGGCGGTAGTCGTCGAAGGGGACCTGCTCGTAGCCCTCGGGGTAGAGTTCGTCGCGGATCGCCGTGAAAATGGGCTCTTGGTCGGCGCAGAGGCGGGCCCCGTAGGCGTAGGAGAGCCCGAGGTAGATCAGGCGCATGTGGCAGTAAAGACGCCGCGGATGGAAGGGCGAGGCCTCGGGCAGCAGCCAAATTTCGGGTACGATCGGCTGCACGCTCGCCCAGGGGTAGAGCCCGAGCAACGCGAGCCAAACCCTCCCCCAGGTCGGCAAAACGACGGGGCCGCCGTGGTTGTGGATCCAACGGAGGGCGCCGGCGACCAGCGGATCATCTGGTGATTCGCCGAGGAGGCGGAGGGCGATGTAGGCGAGCGTCGTGTGGAAGAGGAACGACTCGCTGTCGGGGTGCATGCCGAAGCCGCCGTCGTCGCGGACCTGCAGCTCGTAGCTTTGACGGATTCGGCGGCGGCGATCGTCGGCGATCGGTCGGCCGATCAGGTGCATCGTCATCACGTACTGCGAGACCAGCATCGTGTTCCAGACGACCTCCCCGGCGAAGGCGCCGTTGTCCTGCTGGACCGATTGCAAGTGGTCGATGGCGCGCTGGTAGTGGATCGCGGCGGGGCGGCCCGCGTCGAGATCAGGGGCCGCAGCGTTGGCAGTGCTCGTCATGGTGGGTGACTCCTGGGGGGCCGCGCGTTGCTCGTTTGAGGATGCGGGCGTCGGCCGGAGTTCAGGGGGCCTTCTTGAAGATCAAGAAGTGCTGATGTGGCAGGAAAAGCTCCTGGCGATCGAGTTCGAAGCCCGCGTTGATGGCCTCTTGGATCACGGCATCGGCGGTGCTCCTGAACTTTGGCTCAGGTGCGCCGGAGTCGGGGGGCGGCGCGGCGTCGGGCCTGAAGCCGACGATCACGAGGCGACCGTCGGGTTTTAGTGCGGCCTGCAGGCGTCCCAGGTATTGGGCCTTGTCGCGGATATAGGGCAGCGTATTCGACATGAAGATCAGGTCGACTTCGCCGGCGGGCAGCGCTGGATCGTCGTAAAACGCCAGGTGAGGTTCGATGTTGGGGGTGCCCCAGGCCTCGCGGTTGTGCTCGATGTGCTCGCGGAAAGTATCGTCGACATCGACCGCGTAGACCTTGCCAGCGGGCACCTCGTGGGCGAGGCGTCTGGAGAAGTAGCCAGAGCCCGCGCCGATGTCGGCGATCACTCCGTCTTTTTTCTCGATCGCTAGGCTGCGGACGACGCGATCGGGCATCGCCCAGGTGTCGCGGTCGCCCCGCTCGAACTCGACGATCATCGCCTCTGGATCCTCGTAGTGCTGAGGCGGGCCCTCCTTCTTGGGGTTGCAACCCGCGCCGACGAGGAGGACGAGCAGGCAGCCGCAGGTCGCCGCGGTGTCGAGGAGCGCCGAACCTCGTGATCGAACCATGGAGACAGGGTATGCGCGCGCATGGTGCCTGTGAAGTCCCATCGGCGGCGCGAGTCAGGTATGCTCCCGCCGCCGTGACCTCCGCCACCCCTCCCCGTGATCGAGCCGCCCGACGCCGCGCCGTCGGCGACAGGCTTCTCGCGGACACAGGCTCGCTCTGGAGCGCTCTGCCTGTCGAGTGGCCGCGGCAACCGAGGCCTGCAGAGGGTGTGCTCGCCGAGGGGGAGGAGGAGCTGCCCGGCTGGGCGTGGCGGGTTCGTCGGACCTTTGGGGCGCTCCTGCTCCGGCCGCGACAGAGTTTTGCAGAGGTCCAAGAGCCGGTCTCGCATGCAGCTGTCCTCGCCTTTTTAGTGACGGTTCGCCTGCCCCTTTGGATCGTCATCGTCGTCATCGTCGGTGTGCAGGCTGTCCTCGGGGGGGCCGAGTCGCCGCTTCTCCGGCCGATCGACGAGATGCTTGACCCGCGTTTCGCGGATGTGCTCTCGACGTGGTTGCTCCTGATGGTGCCGGTTGGCCTTCCGCTGCTCTACTTCTTTGCTGGGATCCTGACGCATGTTGCCCTCGCCCTCACCGGTGGGGCGCCGCGTTCGATCGCGGCGACGATGCGGGCGACGGGCTACGCTTTGGCGGCACCGTTGGCGGTGATGTCTGTCGCCGAGTTGCCGCTCTACTTAGGGCTCGTCACGAGCGTGCCTTACTTGCTGGTGCTCGGCCTGATGGCGCTGCTCTTCTTCCATCAGCTCGCGTATGCGCTCTCGGGGACCCATCGCATCCCGCTGTTGCGCGGGATCCTCGTTGGCTTGGTCCCGCTTGCGCTCTTCATCGGCGTGGCTGCTGGACGAGCGCTCTTCTTGTTGCCTGATCTGCCCGGTTGGACGCCATCGGTGGCGAGCCCCTACCTGCTGCTTCCGTAGGGGAATGCGCTGTGGGGCTGCACTGGCCAGGGTCTGTGGGCGAGCGTCTGCACCTCTCGTGGACCGGCGAGGCCGATTCGGAGGCGGTCTTTTGCGCTGCCGGCGAGGCCTACTTCGAACTCACGGGAGTGCGGGCGGTGGCCGGAGCCGAAGGCATCGCACCCGTGCTCTATCGCCGTCGGGGCACAGCGCCGCGGATGCTCGGGGAGTCTGTCGAGTTGAGCGTCGAACTTACGGCGATAGGACGACGCTGTGCCAGCATGCAGATCGCCTGGCGTGTCGCGGAGGACTCCGGCGTTGTGCACTGGATCTGGTGTTGGCGCACACATGCAGGGGCTTCTGCGCCGATCCCCGCGGCTGCGAAGATCGGCGTCTTTGCCCTTGATGGCGCCCGTTTAGGCCTGCCCGTGACGGTGAGAACCGGGGGGCGTGGTTAACCCTTGGCTGGTTCGGCAGCGGCCGGGTCGTCGACCCCTAGAACATCCTTGATCGCCGTGTTCAGGCCCGCGAGATCGCTCGGCGCGACCGCCGAAAAGCGGATCGAATTGCGGCCGTCGGCGAACATCACGGTCCGGCTCTTGGTGATGTTGTAGTAGTCGTCGAACGCCGCGTTGGCGCCGCCCTCCTCGAGTGCAGGCACGACCACTGGGATCGTGATGCCGAGCTCCTCGCGCATCGCCTTGACCTGGGCGATCAGCTCTTCGCGGTGCTCCTTGGGGGTCATGCCCTTACCGCCCTTGATCTCCGCGATCACGCCGAAGGCCTTGAGCTTGTCTTCGCCGTATTTTTGGACGACAGCGTCGATATTTTGGAGGTCGTTGCGGAAGTCGGCGTCGTCGACAGAGCCGACCGCCATGATCTTGGGGCTGCCACCGTAACGACAGACCTGGCAGTACTCTTCGCCGCTGTCGCAATTGGTGATCTGGAAGGCGCGCATCTTGCCGCCGATGCCGAGACCGGAGTCCGCGAGCACGCGGTTGTCCACCGGCTTCTCGGCCTCTGCAGTGGCGGGCTCGGGGGTTTTGTCCTTGGCGTCAGCGACGGCCTCGGCGGATGCGTTCTTGTCGGCGGTAGGGCCTTGGCCGCCACAGGCGACGAGAAGTGTAGCCAGGAGCGTCAGCGAGGTCTTCTTCATGGTTCTCTCCAGAGGGATCGGGTGCAAGCATGGACTCGTTGGGCCCGAGATTCCAGCGAGGGGCGCATCTTCGCCGCGGCGAGAACGACCTCGAAATGGGGTGCATGCCGCGGAGGGTCAGGGAACGCGAGTCAGGGCGCTATTTGTCGATTTACGGGGCTTGTACGGGGAAACGGAGATTCTGTGTTGTTTGTTATAGTCCGGGCCAATGTCGAGTAGTCGACGCTCTTTTTTGGTCAAAGCCGGAATAGCCTCGGCGGGCGCACTCCTCCCGCGCTCGCGGGTCTGGGCGGCGCCGGCCTTTCGTGAACCGGCTTCCCCGCAGGCACCGCCCCCTGCCGCGCAAAGCCTCGCATTGCTCGCAGCCTCGCGCTTGCTCGCCGACGAGGCCCTGGCTGTGCGGGCGGTCGAGGTCGCCCAAAAAGCCGGGGCTAGCTATGCCGACGCGCGGCTGGTGCTCTGGCGCCGCGAAAATATCAGCGTCCGCGACGATCACATCGCCGGGGTCGGCGCGAGCGATGAGTACGGAATCGGCGTTAGGGTGCTCGTCGAGGGCGCCTGGGGCTTTGCTGCCTCGCCGACGCTCGATCGCCGGAGCGTCGATCGCCTGGCGAAGAGTGCGGTGGCGATGGCCCGGCGCAACGCCAAGTTGCGACGTACACCGATCGAGCTAGCGCCCGTGCCCGTGGTCAAGGGGACCTGGGTCGCGCCCTTCGAAATCGATCCCTTTACGGTGCCGCTGCAAGAGAAGGCGGACATGCTCTTAAGGGCAGCTAATGCGGCTCTCCAGGTGCCGGGCATCTCTCACGTCAATGCCAGCTCGCTCGCTGTTCGCGAGGAGAAGCTCTTGGTCACCAGTGATGGATCGCGGACCCACCAGGTCTTCTTTCGGGTGATGCCGGGTTTGAGTGCGAGCGCTGTCGATGTTCGTCGGGCGCGCTTCGCCACGCGCAATCACGAGGTCGCGCCGATGCTCGCGGGCTGGGAGCACGTGAGGGGTGCGCATTTTGTCGAAGAAGCCCCGCGGATCGCTCACGAAGCCCTGCAAAAACTCCACGCGGCGACTGTCGAGCCCGGTCTCAAGACGGTCATTCTGGCCCCCAGTAACCTCTGGCTGACGATCCACGAAAGCATCGGTCACTCCACCGAACTCGATCGAGCGCTCGGCATGGAGGCGAATTTCGCCGGCACCTCCTTCATCAAACCCGAGACCACCGGCGATCTTCGGATCGGCACGCCGCAGGTCAGTTTCTTCGCCGACCGCACTCAGGCGGGCGGCCTCGCCACCACCGCCTGGGACGACGAGGCGGTCGCGGCCGGTCGCTGGCCGATCGTCCAGGACGGGATCCTCGTCGGCTGGCAGACCACGCGCGAGCTCGCTTCGGCGATCGGCGAGCAGGCGAGTCGGGGGTGCTCGTACGGAGATTCCTACGCATCGATCGCCTTCCAGCGCATGCCCAATATCAGCCTTCAGCCTGGCAAAGAGGGCTACACGACCGAGGATCTGATCAACGCCACCGACGACGGCATCCTGGTTACCGGCCGCGGGAGCTGGTCGATCGACCAGCAGCGCTACAACTTCCAATTCGGCGGTCAAACATTCTGGGAGATCAAGAATGGACGCCTGCGTCGGCCGCTTCGCGATGTCGCCTACCAATCTAATACGATCGAATTTTGGAGTTCCTGCGACATGATCGGTGGTCCCGGGACCTACCGATTGGGGGGCTCGTTTAGCGACGGCAAGGGCGAGCCACACCAATCCAACGCGGTTAGTCACGGCTGTCCGCCGGCTCGCTTTAAGGCCAACGTGCTCAATACCGGGGGGTCCAAATGACACTCCTAAACAAGAGGAGAGCGCAGGCGATCACCAAGGCTGCCCTAAGGGCCAGGACCTTGGATGCGCTGGGCGTGCGGGTATCTTCGCGACACAGCGGCTACCTTCGCTTCTCGCAGAACCAGGCGGCGGCAACCGGTGAGACCGAGCGCCTGGACCTCAGCGTGACCGCGACCGGAGGCGGTCGTTCGGCCACGGTCACGGGGACCTACGTCGATGATGCCGGCATCGCCAGGCTGGTTGCCGATGCCGAGGCGCTCGCGCGGCTGGCCCCGGTAAACCCCGAGATCATGCCGCCGCTGGGTCCGCAGACCTACTTGGAGGTCGACACCGAAGACTCCAAGACCGCCAAGATGGGCGCAGCAGAGCGCTTTGAGTTGACTCGCAAGATGTTGCGGGTCGCCAATAGGGCGCGCCTGGATGCCGCCGGCATGATCTCGCACGAGCGTCGAGCGGTCGCGATCGCCAGCAGCGGCGGGCTCTTTGCCTTTCATCCGTCGACGAGCGTGTCGCTGAGCATGACCTGCAGGACTCGGGACGGCACCGGATCTGGCTGGGCGGCGGCGACCGATCATCAGCTAGCGGGCCTTGATGCGGAGGCCTTGGCAAAGCGGGCCGCCGACAAAGCCGACCTCTCGCAGAACCCAGAGGCGATCGATCCGGGTGCCTACACGGTGGTTCTCGAGCCGCAGGCTGTGGCCGAGCTGCTGATGTTTCTCGGATGGTTTTTAGATCAGCGCAGCGCGGACGAGGGGCGCAGCGCCTTTGCCAAGCCCGGCGGCGGTACGCGTATCGGCGAATCCCTTTTTCACCCCTCGATCAGCCTGCGTTCAAACCCGGCGGCAGCAGAGCACCCATCCTCGCCTTTTGCCAGTGATGGCCAGCCGCTCGCGCCGACGACGTGGATCGAAAAGGGCGTGCTCAAGACGCTCAGCGCCTCTCGATACTGGGCGAAGGAGCAGGGGCGGACACCCTTGCCTCGGCCGGCGTCGATGTTCCTCGAGGGCAGCGGTGTCAGCGACGAGGAACTCGTGCGCGGCGTCGACGAGGGGATCCTCGTGACCCGCTTTTGGTACAACCGCATGCTGCAGCCGCAGACGATCCTGGCGACCGGTTTGACCCGCGACGGCACCTTTTTGATCAAGGGCGGCAAGATCTCCAAATCGGTAAAAAACCTGCGCTACAACGAGAGCCCGTTGACGATGTTAAAGAACGTGCTCGCGCTCGGGACTCCAAGGCGGGTCTCGGTCGGCGGTCAGGTGGTGGTGGTTCCGACGATGGTTGTCGGTGGCTTCACATTCACGAGCCAGAGCGACGCTGTCTGAGCCTTGCCCGGCGGATCTCTGAGGCTGCCGCTTTCTTGCGGTGGTCGAGCAGGGATCGCATGATGTCCTACATCACCCTACAGGGACCATCAGCATGATCGAACGTCGCTCTGAGCGCAGCAGAATCCCTTGGGAGGCAGCTAGCCTCTATTTTAAATCCATTTCCGAGAGTACTGGGCTCCATACGATGGTTCTTGCCTCGCGGCATGGGCTCTCGATTTCGGGCGTCGGGCAGTGTCCCGAGGCGCTCGCAGCCGTCGCTCCGCTAGTCGCGGAAGAGCCCGCCAATCTGCAGGATGAGCTTCTGCAGGCGATCACCTCTGGCGAAGAGGTTCAGATCTGGCGCGTGCAGGTCCGTGGCCGACCCTTTTACCTCGCTGCTTTGGGCGAGCCCAACCACCTGACCGAAGAGGTCCAGTTCGCGATCGACCGCATCTTTGGTGCGCCCGTCGAGAGCCTCCCAAACTGAACGCGTTTACCTACCTACCTACCCATTAAAATTGTGACGACGACGGACGGCGCTGTGGCGTCGTTCGTCGTCGTGTTTGTGGGCGAGGACTTAAGGCTCGGGCAGTTGCCAATCGATCGGTGTGTGGCCGAGGTCACGGAGGTGGCGATTGATCGTCGAGAAGGGCTTCGAGCCGAAGAAGCCGTTGCGGGCGGAGAGCGGCGAGGGATGGGTGCCCTGAACGATGACGTGGCGCTGATCGTCGATGAGCTTGGCTTTTTTCTTGGCGTAGCCGCCCCAGAGAACGAAGACCATCGGCGATTCGCGTTGGCTCAGCGTCTTGATGATCGCGGTTGTGAATTTTTCCCAGCCCTTACTCTTGTGGGAGTTGGGGCTGTGCGCGCGCACTGTGAGCACGGCGTTGAGCATTAGGACGCCCTGCTCGGCCCAGTGCACCAGGTTGCCGTGGCTCGGGCGCGGGTAGCCGAGATCGCTCTCGAGCTCTTTGTACATGTTGACGAGCGAGGGCGGGGTTTTGATGCCCGGCTTGACCGAAAACGAGAGTCCGTGGGCCTGGCCGTCGTCGTGGTAGGGATCCTGGCCCAGGATCACCACTTTGGCGTCGTCGAAGGGGACCAGATCGAGGGCGGTGAATACCTCGTCCTCGGGCGGGAAGACTTGGCTCGCCGCCCGCTCCTCGGCGAGGAAGCTCGTGAGCTTGGAGAAATAGGGCTTCGCGAGTTCGTCGCCGACTGCGTCGCGCCAGCTCGGGGGTAGGGTCATCGACATAGCGCTCCTCTGGATTGGGAGCGCTTTTTGTTGTCCGCGCCCCCAGGCTGCCTAGAGATCGTTGACCGCAGCGGCGATCAGGGCAACCCCGTAGCCGGTACCGCGGTTCTTTGGGAAGGCCGGACCGGCGAGGTCGATATGCGCCCAGGTGACATCTTGGTCTTCGATGTGCCAGTGGATGAACTGTGCGGCACAGGCCGTTTGTGCGTTCATGCGGGAGCGGACGGAGTTGCACATATCGGCGACGGCGCTCTCGAATTCACCCTTGTAGAGCTCGGGCGCGAAGGGCATCGGGTGGATGAGATCTCCGGTCGATGTGCCGGCGGCGACGATGGCAGACTCGAATTCGCTGTCGTTGCTGATCAGGGCGGCGTGGGCGAGGCCAGTGGCGACCATTTGGGCACCGGTGAGCGTCGCGGCGTCGATGATCGTGTCGACCTTGAGCGTGCGGGCGGCGTAAGAGACCCCAGAGGCGAGACAGAGGCGCCCTTCGGCGTCGGTGTTGTTGATCTCGACGGTCTTGCCGGAGTGCATCTTAATGATGTCGTCGGGCCGGTAGGCGTTGGGGCCGATCGCGTTCTCGGCGAGGCAGAGCAGGAGGCTGACCTTGTGCTTGCTGCGGCCGGCTGCGAGCACCTTAAAGGCACCGAGAACCGCGGCTGCGCCCCCCATGTCGCACTTCATCTTGGCCATCGATCCCTGGATCTTGAGGTTGAGCCCGCCGGTATCGTAGGTGACGCCCTTGCCGACGAGTGCGACGTGTCGGCCGCTGGCGCCGCGGCCGGGGCTGTAGGTCGCGATGAAGAGCCGCGGTGCGGCCATGGCGGTGCGGCCGACGGTATGCAGGCCGTTGAGGCCCTGCCTGCGCAGCGCATCGCCGACGATCTCCTTGATGCGCACGCCTTTGATCCCGCTGAGGAGGGCGCGTGCTTCTTTTGCGAAGCTCGCGGGATCAAGCTCGCAGGGCGGCATGTCGACGAGCCTGGCGACCGCGCGGGTGCTCGCGACGGTCTCCTTGACCGGGGGGGTCGCCTTGATCGGCGCGCCTTGGCGGTCGACGGCGACGATCGTGATTTTAAGATCGGAGCTGGGGCTGCTCTTTGCGCAGTACTCGGGGAAGGCGCGACCGACGGCGTTTGCAGCGGCGGTGTAGTGGCTCGCGTCGTCGAGAACGAGGATGATCGCGGCCTTCTTGTGGTTGCCCAGGGCACCGGCCGGGATCACGCGTCGGATCGAGTCCGCGCGGCTCGGCGAGTTGTAGCGGGATAGGGTCTCTGGCAGCACACCGACGAAGATTCGGCCGGGGTTGCCGCCGGTAAGGCTGTTTGCGCTGGCACCCAAGTGGCCAGGTTTGGCCAGGGCACCTAGCTCGACGAGTAGGTCCTGCAGGGGAGGGCTCAGAAGCGCTGGAAGTGCGTCTTTCTCGAAGACGGAGGCTGCGGCGACGACGACGGCGGCATCGCAGCCCTTGATGGCGGTACGGACGGAATTGGCGAAGCTCAGGGATGGCACGGCGCCGGGATTATGCACCACGAGAGCGGGTCTAGGGGATGCTTGCTTGCGCATGGATACTTTCTTTAAAAGGGTCAGAGCGTTGGACTCCGCGTACGCGGAAGCCAGGGTCCCTGGAAAGGTGTTTGTGCGCTCGAAAAAGATCCTTCGTTGGGGGCAAGCAGCCGCGGGTGGCGACAACCGACCTCTATATCTAGAGCACTGGGGTCGTCGGTCCTTGAGTCGCGGCGCGGGTGCCGTGGTATGGTCCCGCCCCGGCGAAGCACGATCCGCAAAGCTGCGAAGAGCAGTGGAGATCGGCCAAGCTGTGATAGCGTCTTGACCCATACAGGCCGCAGCGCCGCCCACCGACGAATCCGATGACGACGAGCAACGAACGGCCGCAGCAAAAGGATCCCTTGATCGGCACGGTCTTCGCGGGCCGGTACATGGTCGAAAGCCGCCTCGGGCGAGGTGGCATGGGGGTCGTCTACAAGGCGAGTCAGACCAATGCCAACCGCAAGGTCGTGCTCAAGGTGCTGGCTCCTGACTGGATCGGTGATCCAGAGGCGTTGGCGCGATTTGAGCGCGAAGCCCGGGGCCTGAGCGCGCTTCAACATCCAAACATCGTCGCGATCCACGACTACGGCTCGTTCGACGGGCGTGCCTACATCGTCATGGAGTACGTGGCCGGCGAGACGCTCGAGCGCTTCGTCAAGCGCAAGGGTCGGTTGACGGTGGCGGACTTTGTGCCGATCGCCGCGCAGGTGCTCAAGGGGCTGGGCGAGGCCCACTCCCGCGGGATCATCCACCGCGATATCAAACCCGCGAACCTCATGCTCTGCGAGCGTCAGGGGCGGGCGAACTACGTCAAGATTCTCGACTTTGGCCTCGCCAAATTGGTCTCTGGCTCTTCGGACATCACCAAGCAAAACGTGCTCGGGACCCCGACCTGCCTCTCGCCCGAGCAGATCAAGGGCGAGAAACTCGACCAGCGGGTCGATGTCTACGCGGTCGGTATCCTCTTCTATTACATGCTCGCGGGGGTGATGCCCTTTGCCGCCGAGAACGACGCGTCGATCCTCTACAAGCACGTGCACGAGGAGCCCGCACCCCTTGCAGATCAGCTGCCAGAGGGGCACCAGGTTCCCGAGGGGGTCGTTGATCTGATCGAGCGCTGCCTCAAGAAGTCGCCCAGCAAGCGCCCGCGCGACGCGAACGAGGTTGTCGAGGGCTTGATCGATCAGGTCCCCTTCTCGATGTTTAAGCTGCCGCGTGCGGAGTCCAAGCCGCCCGGTTTTGAGGCCCAGCTCGACGAGCCCTACGCGGACAGCTCCACCGGCGAGCACACTGGCGAGGCG
This sequence comes from uncultured Nannocystis sp., assembly GCA_964474905.1. GTDB lineage: Bacteria > Myxococcota_A > Polyangia > Nannocystales > Nannocystaceae > JADJRG01. Next base: position 85,033 of record CAYYUP010000004.1, read on the forward strand.
ATTCCGGGTCCGCAGGACATTCACGTCGGCACCTTTGGTCGCACGGATCCTTCGGGCTCGATGGCGACGCCGGCGACCTCGGGTACCTCGCAGAGCCTAGTGGCAGCGGCAGCAGCAGCGGCGGCGGCGGCTCAGGCAGGCTCCAGTACCGGCTCCCACGGTGCCAACCCCTTAGCTGCGCAGCCGCCGACAGGGTCCCATCCAACGGGCCCCCACCCAACGGGCCCACACCCGACGATGGGCAACCCGATGATGAGCCCGATGGCGACGACCTATCCGCCGGGGGCCTTTCCACCGATCGACTCGCAGCCCGATCGTTCGCGCAACGGCATACTGATCCTCGGCTTTGTCACCCTTGGGGTGATCGCTGTGCTCGGCTACTTCGCGCTGACCAACCGGGGGGATGTCCAGCAGGACACGCCAAAGGTCGCAGACGACAGCCAGGCTAGGCTTCAATCTCTGATCACGCGGGCCGAGAAAAACATCGACCGCAAGCAGTACAGCCAGGCGCAGATCCTCCTCGATTCGTCGATCGATGACTTTGCCCGCTATCCTGACCTGATGGAGCAGGTGGCTGCCCAAAAGGACAGGATTGAGATAGGTCGACTTCTCGACAGCGGTCGCAACTACGAGGAGGCGGGGCAGAAAGGTGAGGCGCTCAAGGCGTACCGCGAGATTCTCAACCGGCGTAGCGATCACGTCGAGGCTCGCGAACGGATAGCTGCGCTCATGGGCGGCTCTGCAGACGCTGCACTCGGTTGGTTGACGGCCTCCTCGTCGCCGGTCGGCGGGGTCGTCTATCTCGACGGCCAAGAGACTCCGCTTGGGCTTACCCCGCTCACAGCCCAGCCGATCGCCGCCGGTCCGCATCAGATCTCGATCCGCCTCGAGGGTTTCTTGCCTTGGAAGAAGTCGGTGACGATCGAGGCCAACAAAACCTTCCCGATCAACGCTGAGCTGACGCCAAAGAGGGGTATTCGCAAGCCACCGAGGCCAACGAAGCCAGCGTCCAAGCCGGATCCTGTCAAGCCGAAGCAGCCGGCGACAAAGAAGAAAAAAAAGGCGACGAAGCCCACGAAGCCGCCGACCAAAAAGAAGAACAACGGCCTTCTGCCGATGGGGCATTGAGTCCAGAACAGCCCCGTTTAGCGCTCTCGCTCCATCGACTTTGGACCGAACCTCGACCATGAAACGCTTCATCCCCTCGCTTGTGACCGCTTCGCTCCTTCTCACCGGTCCCATCGCACCGAGCATTGCCCACGCTGCACCGGCCGCCGAGGAGTCCTTCGATACCCTCACCGAGCAGGCCTCCGAGAAGTACGGCGCGGGGGATTACGACGGTGCGATCGCCCTCTTCGAGCGGGCATATGCACTTGATGCAGAGCCCAACATCCTCTTCAACATCGGTCGCATCTACGAGGAGTCCGGTAAGTACGAGGATGCGATCGTCTACTACGAGCGCTTCATCTCCGAACCACAGGTCGACCTCGAGGCGAAGCAGGTCGCGCTCGATCGCCGTGATCTCGCGCAGGCGGTGGTCGACATCCAGAACAAGGATAAAAAGGGCAAGGAGCCGGTGCCCGAGACAACGCCGACTGAGACAACGCCGACTGAGACGACGCCGACTGAGGAGCCGGAGCTGACGCCACCGGAAGAAGACCCGGCCGACGACACCACTCGGAAGCCGCGAAATCTCCGCCCGGTCGGCTATGTCTTGCTCGGTACCGGAGCGGCTGCGCTGCTCGGCGGTGCCATCGTCGGCGGTATTGCCAAGGGCGAGGAGACCAAGTTTCAGGCCGCGATGAACAAAGCCGATGCGGATGCCGCGAAGGCCCGCGGCACCAAACTCGCGCCCGCGGCAGACGGTCTTTTCATCGCCGGCGGTCTCCTGGCCGCAGCCGGTATTGTGATGCTCCTGGTGCCGCGACGCGGGAAGAACGCGGAGCGACGCGAGCGGGCGATGTTGGTCCCGCAGGCTTCGCCCACACAGGTCGGATTCGGCGTCACAGGACGCTTCTAACCCCCCTAAAAGCTCTTCTTCCATGACCACCTGCTCAAACTATTTCGGCCGTCATCGCATCGCGCTGGGGTTCGCCGGCCTCTTTGTGGCGTCGCTCTCCGGTGCCTGTGCGGCGTCCCTCGACTTTAGCGAGTGCTCGGAGCACGAAGACTGCAAGCGCTTTGGCAGCGATGTACTCCTGCGCTGCGAGAACGCGCTCTGCGTAGAGGCGGTCTGCAAGGACAAAAAGAACTCGAGCTGCGACGGGCTCGACGGGGCGCATGTCTGCGATCTCGACGGTGTTTGTGTCGACGCGCTCGAGATCTCGGGTTGTGAGTTCGTCGTGCTGCCGGGCGACAAAATCACCGATGACCTCACGCTTGTAGGTGCCATCTACGACGAGACATCCGCGGTCGGTAAGCTCGCGATCGAGGCCTTTGCGCTTGCGATCGATGACTTCAACGGCGCCGCGAAGCTGGCGAACGGAAATCAAATCGGCCTCATCGCTTGCGATAACGGGGGCGATGCCGGTGCGGCCCGAGAAGCAGCGGCTTATCTCGCGGAGAGCGTGGGGGTGCCGGCACTGCTCGGACCGATCGTCGATGACACGTTTATCAACGTCGTAAAGAACGTCAGCGTAAAGACAGGCAACCTGATCTTTACGATGACACCGACGGCCAGCGCCTCCTACTCATTCTCGGACTCGGGCGTTATCTGGCGCACGATCCCGGGTGTCGAGTACCAAGGTGCGGCCCTTCGGGCGCGGATCGTTGACGCCGGCTACGCCTCTGCGTTGATGGTCTTTCGCGGTGATAACTACGGACTCGGCATCTATAACGCTCTGACCGAAGAGGTCGACGGCACTCGGGTGATCCCGGGGGTCCAGACCCAGTCGCTGCTCTCCTACGGCGTGGCCGGGGACGGGGTGAGCGAGCTCGAGAAGCTGCTGGCCGGCAACATGAGCCCAGATCTCGTGGTCTTGCTGGGCGGTGACGAAGTTGGTGCGCAGATACAGCTGATGGCGAGCTTAGGCGTTACGCCAAAGCGGATCCTGACCTCGCATGCGGGTCTTCGCGGGGTTCAGTCCGCGATCATCGAAATCGGCGACCAGGACTTCACGAACCACATCGAGATGATAGGTCCGCTCTCATCCCACCCCGAGAACGTGCAGGTCCTCTACAACCGTCTCTTGGAGCGCAATCCAAACCTTGTCCTTGGCACCGAGGCACCGCTGGCCTACGACGCGGCAATGACCACCGTGTTGGCGATGGCTGCGATCGGTGCCACTAAGAAAATCACCGGACCGACGATCTCGCAGCAGATGCCGCGCTTGATCTCGGGGGTCCAGATCTCCTTTGACGAGAGCGCCTTTGTGCAGTTAGCCGTCGACGAGCTGGCCCTCGGCAATTCGATCGACCTCGTCGGTACGAGTGGGGATTTGGCCTTTGTGCAGAGTCTCGCGCAGCCCTGCAGCCCATTCGTCGCCTGGGGCTTTCCAGATATCGCAGCGCCCGCGCCTGTCGCGAATGCGACATTCACCTTCGCTTGTCCCGATATGACAGGCAGCTGGGTCCCCTAAGAGGTCGTGGTCGAACGAACAAATTACGCCCGAGTGCTGATGCACTCGGGCGTTTTTTTGTTTGCGATTCGACCTGGCTCAAGGGCTAGGTAAAGAGATCTGGGTCGAGGCAGGTCTCGTCGCCGCTGCGGATGATCTTGCCGAGCGCGATCGCGTGGGGGAGCAGCGAGGAGACGTAGAAATCGAGGTTGTGGAGCTTGCCCTTGAGGAAGGAGCTCTCGCCCTCGGCGTCGATCTTGCGCTTGGCGACGAGGGCTTGGTCCATGGCCTCGACCCCCAGGAGCACGGTGCCGAACATGCGCAGGAAGGGGGTTGCCTGCAGCATCGCGGTCTCGATTTTGCGAGAGCGGCCGAGGTTTGCCAGGTGCATCGCGGTCGCACCGAGCGCTTGTACAGATTTTGTGAGAGCCGCAGATTGCTGGACGAAGCCACCCTTGGCGCCGCCGAGCAGCTCTTTTTCGGTGGCCTGCATCCAGTCGATGAAGAGCGCGCCGGAGCCGATTCGCATCTTGCGACCGAGAAGATCCAACGCTTGGATCCCGTTGGTGCCCTCGTAGAGCGACATGATTTTAGCGTCGCGAACCAGCTGCTCGACCGGGAACTCCTGGGTGTAGCCGTAACCGCCGTAGACCTGGACAGCGAGCGTTGCCATCTCGTAACCGATGTCGGAGCAGAGGCTCTTGAGGATCGGTACGAGGAGGTCGACGCGACCCGAGAGGCGCTTTTGTTGCTCTGGATCGGGGCTGTGTTCGGCGATTTCGGTGTAGAGCGCGAGGCGAGTGCAGAGGGAGCGCATGGTCTCTGCGTGCACCTTTTGGAGCATGAGCATTCGCCGCACATCGGGGTGGTGAGCGATCGTCACCCGTTTGGCATCGGGGTTCTTGATGTCGCGAAGCGAAGTGCCCTGCACGCGCTCGTTGGCATAGGCGCGCGAGAAATTGTAGGCCGCTCCGGCGACGCTCATGCCCTGAACGCCGACGCCGATTCGGGCCTCGTTCATCATCATGAACATGAGTTCGATGCCCTGTCGCTCCTGGCCGAGTAGCCAGCCCCGGCAGGGGCCCTTGGTGCCGAGGCCAAGGGTGCAGGTCGCGGAGCCGTTGATGCCCATCTTGTGCTCGATGCCGAGGACGTGGGCACCGTTGCGCTCGCCCAGGCTGCCGTCCTTTTCGATCAGGAATTTGGGCACGATAAAGAGCGAGAGGCCCTTGGTGCCGCTGCAAGAGTCGGGGGTTCGGGCGAGTACGAGGTGGAGGATGTTGTCGGTTAGATCCTGATCGCCGCTGCTGATGAAGATCTTCTCGCCCTCGAGCAGATAGACGCCCTCTTCGTCGGTTGGTGCCGCCTTGCAGCGGTTGTCGCCGACGGATGAGCCGGCGCCGGACTCGGTGAGGCACATGGTGCCGCCCCATTCGCCGGCGAAGAGCTTGCCGGCGAAGAACTCGCGGCGGCCCTCGGTCCCGTGTTTGAGGATCACTCGGGCGACGCCTGCTGTGAGGCCCGCGTACATCGTGAACGCCGTACTCGCGGCGCAGAAGAGTTCGCTGATCGTCGTCGCGATCGGGAAGGGCAGGCCGCCGCCGCCGTGTTCGATCGGGGCCGAGACAGCTACCCAGCCGCCCTCCGTGATTGTCTTCCAGGCCTGCTTGTAGCCCTTGGGGGTTGTGACGTTGCCGTCGTCGTCGATGGTGCAGCCCTCGCGATCGCCGGGGGCATTGAGTGGGGCGAGTACCTCTTCGGCGATCCGTTTGGCCTCCTCGATGGTGGCGTCGTAGATCTCTTGGTCGAGTTCTGCGTAGGGGGCGAAGTCCCCCACTGTTTCGTGGAGCTTGAACTGGTCGAAGAGCACGAAGCGAATGTCTTTAAGATCAGCTGTGTATCGGGTGCTGCTCACGTGGCCTCCTGACCCGTCTTAAGGGTCAGAAAGTGCATACTGCGCAGAGCTCGGGTCGTCCAGCGAACATCTGATCGAGGGCTTCGAGGCGTCGCGCTTGCGCTCTCCTCGGACCTCTCCATCGCCGGGTCATTTCGCCTATGGATCGCGCGCGAGTGCTCCCGATGCCGGTCATCCTCCTCAACAAGCCCTACCGTGTGCTTACCCGTTTCACGGATCCTGGGGGGCGAGCGACGCTTGCCGATTATGTGCATCGACCCGGATTTTATCCCGCAGGCCGGCTCGACTTTGACAGCGAAGGTCTGGTGGTGCTCACCGACGATGGGGGCTTACAGCACCGAATTAGCGACCCGCTGCACAAATTGGCGAAGGTCTATTGGGTCCAGGTAGAGGGTGCTCCGAGCGATGACGCGATCCGAACGCTCGCCGAAGGAGTGATGCTTCGTGATGGCCTCAGCGCGCCTGCCCAGGCCCAGCGTCTGTCACCGCCGGATGTGTGGGAGAGGGAACCACCCATTCGCTACCGAGCGGCGATTCCGACGACCTGGCTCGAGATCGTCTTGCGCGAGGGGCGGAACCGTCAGGTGAGGCGTATGACCGCGGCTGTCGGCCATCCCACCCTGCGGTTGATCCGCCGGGCGGTAGGTCCCTGGAGTCTCACCGGGCTGAGCCCCGGAGAGTGGTGTCTGGCCGATCCCGCGACGCTCGCAGAGGTCACAAAGGGGGGGGGGCGGCGACACCAGGGGCGAAGCCGGAGGCGCCCTCGGCGGTGAGCGCAGGGGGGGATGGTCCCGAGCCGAGTCTGTCCCGGGAGCGAGACTTGCTTTTCCCGTTTTCTCGACCGTGCTAGCGTCTCGTGGTCACGCGAACCAGTTGCGCGAAGGCAGCCACGCAGTGAGCAAGGATTCCGAGCAGGCGACAGCGAGCGCGGTGGCAGAGCACGCTCCAGAGGAAAAATCGGCCCCTAGCGATGCGCAGGGGAGCGAGTTGTCTGCGGATACAGCCCCGGTTGTGCCGCAGCTTCCCGCTGTGCCGAGCATCCAGGCACCGCCTCGAATTGCCTCGCCTGTGGTGCCTCCGGGCTTCACTCGTCCACAGGCGGTGGCGGTGGATCCTGGGACTTCTGCACGCCCGGGTTTCACCGCGGCGAGTCCTTCGTTTGCGACGGCCAGTTCCGGGGACGCGCCGGATCTCGCCGATAAAAATCGCTTCGCGGCGTTGCTAAAGGGGGCGCGGCAGGCTCGTTCGGACTCCTCTGCAGTGCCTGTGATGCCGCCGCTGACTGAGTCGCCGAGTGAGCCGAGTGAGCCGGAGAGCGCGGGAGTCACGGAGCGCTTGTCCCTCGACGATAGGCCGGCCGCCAGGGATCCCGCGGCGCGTGGCCAAGAGGACCACGACGATGGTGTGGAGCTAGGAGATGCCGAGCAAGACCTAGGCGACGCGGACGGTGATGACGGTGTCGACTTGGGTAATGGCGTCGCTGAGGCCGAGGCTGATGGGGAGTACAGCTCCGCGACGACTTCGTTCGACGTCGACTTTAGCGAAGAGGAGTCGGACGCGCTGGAGTCCTCCGACGCGACGATCAACATCGGCACGCCCGCACCGGACGAGGCGAAGACCGGGCAGCTCACGCCTCGCCGGGATGCCCTTTTTGGCACCGTTCTCGCCGACCGCTACCGGGTGCTCGACCTCATCGGCAAGGGGGGCATGGGCAAGGTCTACCTCGCGGAGCACGTCGCGATCGGCAAGAAGGTCGCGATCAAGGTGCTCAGCCAGGCCTACTGTCATCGTCCCGATCAGGTGAAGCGATTCCTCCGGGAGGCCCGGGCGGCGTCGACGATCGATCACGAGAACGTCATCGACATCACCGACTTCGGCGAGATGCCGAATGGCTCGGTGTTTTTCGCGATGGAGTATCTCCAGGGCGAGGATTTGGGCAAACTGCTGCGCCGCCAGGGTCGTCTTTCGTGGCCGCGGGCCCGACGGATCATCCTCCAGATCTGTCGCGCGCTACAGGCCGCTCACGGTCGCGGCATTATCCACCGCGACGTCAAGCCCGAGAATTGCTTCCTCATCACCCGCGGCGGTCGTCGAGACTTTGTGAAGGTTCTCGACTTCGGTATCGCCAAGGTCGTCGATGAGGATCGCAAGGTCTCCCACACCTTGACCCAAGCTGGTGCTCTGATCGGCACCCCCGAGTATATGGCTCCGGAGCAGGTGACGGGAGAGGTCGCCGATCCGCGGATGGACATCTATTCCATCGGCTGCATCATGTACCAGCTGCTCACCGGGCGCCTGCCCTTCTCCGACAAGACCATGTTCGGGGTGCTGACCCAGCAGGTGAACATGAAGCCGCCGCCGCTCCGCGAGGTCGCGCCCGAGGCGGATCTTCCGGAGGAGGTCGAAGCCATCGTTCTCAAGGCGATGGAGAAGACCAAGGAGGCTCGCTACCAGACGATGCTCGAGATGGTCGAGGCGATCGCTGCGGCGCCGCGAGGTACCGCAGGCAGTCACGGTGATCGGGCGATGACGATGGGCACCTCCAACCTCGCCGCAGCGGCGGCGGAGGCCCGCAAGATCGCAGAGGCCCATCTGGCGAGCCAAGGCCAGGCGACTTCGTCGGCGCAAAGTGGTGTGTCGCCGCACCTTACGGGGGCGCATGCGGCCCTGAGCGCGAGCGCAGTTGCGGCTGCGGTGGTACCGACGGGGGCTGGCGGTACCGGGCCCTATCCGTATTTCGGCAGCGACTCAGAGTCTGGGACCGGGAGCTGGGATCCGGCGATCGAGAACTCCGCCGCGACAGGGACCGATCCAAAGCTGCTCTTTCGCCTGGCGCTGGGCCTTGGGGTCGTCGTCATGGTGCTCTTGCTTGTGCTCCTGTACATGTTGTTCGCTCCCCCCTCCGAGGAGGAGACCGACAGCGCAGGTGATCAAGTCGTTGCAGAGCTCTCTGCGGCGAACTCGCAGGTGCCGGCCGTTGCGCACGGCGATTCGGAGGGCGATGCGACCTCTTCGACGGGCACGACCAGCGGTGGCAGCAGCACTACGGGCGGCTCTTCCACAGGCGAGCCGCCAGCTGAGCCCATCGTGAAGCCAACGCCAACGCCCCCGCCACAGACAAAGAAAAAGAAGAAGACAAAGTCAAAGGTTGTGAAGCCGACGCCACCCTCTGGGATCGTGCTTCCAAACCTCGACCTCCGCGAGGTCTCGCAGGCGATGGGCAAGGTCCGCTCCGACGTCGACCGGTGTAAAAATCAGTACGGCGACTCGGGCAAGGTTAAGATCGACGTTACCTTTTCGGGCAGCACTGGCAAGGTGACCAAAGCCGTGCCGGTTTTGGGCAACAAGAAAGTCGCGGCGTGCGTGGCCAAGGCGGTCAAGCGCAAGGTGCGGGTCTCTCGCTTTGCCAAGACAAGCGCCTCGTCGCGGCGGACGTTCTGAGGCCTGAGCTCCTGCTCGCGAAGAGAACGTTCTGACGGTGCGGGTCGCGATCACAAGCCACGGCTGTCGTCTTAACCGGTCCGAGGGGGACTCGATGGCTCGCAGTGCACGCGAGGCCGGACACCAGGTGGTCAGCCTCGACGATGCGCCAGAGGTGGTGGTCGTCAATACCTGCACGATCACCCACAGCGCCGATGCCGACGCACGGCAGGCGATCCGGCGGATCGCACGGCGTTGGCCGCTGGCACGGGTCGTCGCGACCGGCTGTTATGCCAACGGCGATCCGGCGGCGCTGCGTGAACTCCCGGGGGTCGCCGTGGTCGTCGGCAATCGCGAAAAAGAGGATTGGATCGGTCATCTGGAGCGGGCGAACTCCGCCGAAGTAGATGTGGTCGTCGGTGATCTGAGCCGGCGAGTGAGGCTCGCGCGTCTGCGGCCAGCGATCGATCCAACACGTTCGCGGGCTCTCCTAAAGATCCAGGATGGTTGCAATTACCGCTGTGCTTTTTGCATCGTGCCGAAGGTCCGCGGTCGAAGCACCAGCGTCGAGCCCTCCCTGCTCGAGACGCAGCTAGCGGAGTTGGTGTTGCGAGGTGCACCCGAAGTTGTGCTCACCGGAGTGCATCTCGGAACCTACGGCTGGGACCTGCAGCCGAGGATCGATCTCCATACGCTTGTCGAGCGCCTCTTGGCGTCATCTACGGAGGTTTTGATGCGTCTCGGATCCCTCGACCCGCACGAACTCGGCGACCGTCTTATCGGTCTTCTGGCGGCGTCGAAGCGCATCTGTCGTCACCTCCACTTACCGGTGCAGAGCGGCGACGATGGTGTTCTTCGGCGCATGCGACGGGCCCATCGGGTCCAGCATCTCGAGCGAGTGGTCCCGCGGGCGGCGACTGCGATCCCCGGTGTGGCGATCGGCACCGATGTGATCGTGGGTTTTCCCGGCGAGGATTCGCGGGCCTTCGAGAACACCTACGGGCTCATCGAGGCGTTACCCATCGCCTACGCCCACGTGTTTAGCTACTCGATCCGGGCTGGCACCGAAGCAGCACAGATGCCCGAGCAGGTCGATGCCCGGGTCATGTCGGCACGCAGCAGCCGTCTGCGGGCACTCTCGGGGCGCAAGTGGGCGGCGTTTGTTCGAGCGGCACAGGGTAGCTCGACGTCCGCCGTGGTCTATCGCCGCCGCGATCGGCGAAGCGGTGAGCTGCTGGCGCTGACCGACAACTACATCGAGCTTAGGTTTGTCGGCGAGGATGCTTTGCTCGGTCGCCGTGTCGAGGTTGAGATCGAAGGCTGCGACGAGCACGGTCGTGCTCGCGGACGGCTCGTCGACTCCTGAACGATCCTGTGCATGTCCCTTGGGACATCAGTCGATCGAGGAGTATGCCGTCGCGGGCAAGTAGTGCCGCCTAGAGCTCGATGATCATGCCGTCGCGGGCGGCGGTGACGGTCGAGAGTTCGCGCTGAGCGGAGGCTTCGATGGCCCTGAGCATCTCGTCATCGTGCCCGGGGTCGTGGCTGTAGAGGACCAGGCGGCCGACACCTGCGGCGCGTGCGAGTTTGATGGCCTCGCCGTAGGTGGAGTGGCCCCAACCCTGCTTACCGGCCTTGTACTCCTCGCTGGTGTACTGGGCATCGTAGATCAGGACGTCAGCCCCGCGGGCGAACTCGACGAGGGTTTCGTTGAGCCCTTCGCTGAGGTGCTCGGTGTCGGTGGCAAAGACCACGGAGCGGCCGTGTTCGTCGATGCGGAAGGCGGTCGACTCCTGCGGGTGAGGCAGGGGGATGTTGCGAATAGTTGCCTCACCGAGCTGGACGGGCTCGCTGCTCGTTAGGAGGTGGAAGCCCCGTTTGGCGAGCATTGCCTCGAGCGTCACCGGGAAGAAGGGCGGCCGCATCTGGTTTTGCAGGATGCCCTGGGCGTCCTTGGTGCAGTAGATGTCGAGGCTAAACGTCGGGATGTACGAGGGCACAAAGAAGGGGAAGCCCTGGATGTGATCCCAATGCGCGTGGGTCAGGAAGAGGTGGATCGCACGGGAGTGCAGATCGGCGGTGCGAGCAAGCTGGAGGCCGAGCTCACGGATCCCCGAACCCGAGTCGATGATCATCGTGTCGGTGGTGCTCTCCAGCTTGATCTGGAGGCAGGGCGTATTTCCGCCGAATTCGACGTACTTCGACCCTGAAACCGGAATGCTGCCCCGAGTGCCCCAAAAAACGACTTGCATCAAGCCCTCTCTTTCGTGGGCTGCATTGCCGGCGATGATAGCCCGTGTAGAAATCGCAGCGCAAGGGTCAGGAACAGACTCCGCGGACCTCGCGGATCGCCCAGAGCATCGCTTTGGGCGAGCATAACCGCTCGATTTAGAGACTCGGCGAGGCGCTGGTTTTGGTTCGTTCTCATCCGATGATCATGTCCTCTGTGCGGGGCCCTGTTCCCTGAGGGCGGCCCGGATCCCAGCGCTTGAGCATCGGCTGGGTTTCGCCCAGGGCGAGCCAACGGGCGAGCCTGCGGGTGACAGCGGGCGCCATCATGAAGCCGTGACCTGTGAACCCGCAGAGCTGGATCAGGTTGGCGTGTTTTGGCGTGGGGCCGACGTAGGCATGCCCGTCAGGCGAGACGTCGTAGAGCCCGCTCCACTGACGGAGCACCTTGAGCGCGCGCGCGATCGGCATCAACGCTGTGAGGCGGGCCCCGAGTACCGTCAAAAAGCGCAGCGACGAGTGCATCGAGAGCGAACGATCTTCGTAGCCCGGAAGTGCGGGCAGAGAGATCCCAGTGACGAGCTCGCCGCGGGTGCTCTGCGAGAGATAGAGGCCGCTGTCGAGATCGACGATGAGCGGATCCAAAAAGGGGCGCAGTGGCTCGGAAGACAGGATTTCGTGGCGATGGGGGTGATTTGGCAGGTGCACGCCGAGCTCGCGGTGGACTTCGTTGCTCCACGCACCGGTTGCGTTGACGACTCGAGACGCCCGCAAGCGCTCGCCGGTTGAGAGCCCAAGCTCGTAGCCCTCGCCGGCTGGGGTGATCTCGCGGACTTCGCTGTGGGTTCGGACGATCACGCCGAGGTCGATCGCTTGGGCGGCGTAACCCCAGACAAAGGGCCAGGGAAAGACAACGCCGTCATCCGGGTTGAAGGTCGCGACTTCGACCATGGATGGATCGAGGTGCGGCACGATTGCATGGGCCTCGGCGGGCGAGAGCAGGCGGGTCGGCGCACCGATCTCGCGGTGGAGTTCGACGTTGCGGTAGAGGCGACGGCTCGCGGTCTCGCTGCGGGCGATGATGAGGTAACCGCCCTGGCGAAACCACAGGTTGATGCCGAGTTCCTGGGCGAGGCCGCGACAGATGTCGATGCTCTCCATCATCATGGCGACGTTTGCGGAGTCGGCCCATTGCATGCGCAGGCCGCCACCGTTGCGACCTGATGCCCCGCTGACGAGGTAGGAGCGTTCGATCACGGCGATCGAGAGCTTGTCGCGCGCGCCGGCGTTGATCTTGGCGAGGTTGTAGGCGAGGCCTAAGCCCATGATGCCGCCGCCGATGATCGCGATGTCGACGGCCTCGGGCAGCGGCGCTTGTGGGCTGCCCAGGCTCATCTCGGACCTTTCTCGGGTGGCTCTTTTGGATCCTCGGAATCAGCGAAGAAGGGCGGCTGGGTCCCGGCGAGGGCACCGAATGTGACGGCCTCCACGGGCGGTCTGGAGGTGAATGGTTGCAGCGTGTCCGGCTCGGCGAGGCCGCGGGAGACCAAGAGGCAGGCGAGAGGCCCCGTGCATTCGCGACCCTGACAGAGGCCGGTGCCGAGCCCGGTGTAACGCTTGATCTCTTCGATCGTCGTGAGCTGCTCGCCGAGCGCGTGCTCGATCTCTGTGAGGGTCACGTCTTCGCAACGGCAGATAAAGACGCGATCGGTCATCGACGAACTCCTTTGGCGTTGGCGAGTGCCATGAGCAGAGCCTCGGCGGTGCGTTGGCCGTCGGTTTTTGCCGCTTTGGGACCGCGAAATCCGCGGATATCACCGCAGGCCCAGAGACTCCAGGGGCGGGGTATTGCGGGCGAATTGCTGTCGGTCGCAGCGTGAATTGGGATCGCGCCGCCGGCTTCGGTGATGACCGCGAAGCCGTGACCGTCGAAGCGCAGCGGGGCGCCGGCTTGGGCCGCGAGTTCGTGATTGGGGGCGGGGGTCGGCGCGAGCGCGACGATGCGGCAAGGGAGTTGCTGATCGTGGAGTTCGATGCCGGTGACCGCGTGCGTACCGGTGATCCTGCGGACCCTGTTGACGGCGAAGAGCGGGGCCGCAAGCTCCTGCGCGAGCGCCTCTGCGTCGTCGCCCTCGCCGATGACGACGGCCTGGGCTCGCAGCTCCATGTCGCAGCGCCGGAGCAGGCGTACGAGGCCGCGGGCCGAGACCACTCCGGGCAGATCATTGTTGGCGATCGGCAAGGTCGGATCGTGGGCGCCGGTGGCCAGGATGACCTGGCGCGGGCGGACGATGGGGAGGTCGAATCGGCCTCCTAGCGAGGGCGCTGCGGCGGCCCAGAGCCCCTCGCGCGGGTAGGTGGCGAAGATTCCGATCTCGCAGAGTAGCTCCCGAGGTAGCGGGCCGTCGTCGAGTTCTAGGGTTGTTCGATCGCAGCGGTCGATCGTCAAGACTTCGACGCCGGCCTCTTCGATCACACAGGCGGCTGCGCGCCCGGCCGGACCGGCGCCGATGACCAGGACTTCTGGGCTGTACTGGGCTCCGGTCGCGGGGGCCTCTGTCGTGTGCTCGGGCAGCTCACCAAAGCCTGTCATCGTCCGGGCGATCTGTTGCATCAGATTGTTGGCGATCCGCGGGCGAACCATAAAATGGTGGTGATCGATGCCGCCGCGGAAGATCGAATCGATGAGCCCGCTCGGATCGATGCCGGCGGGGCCCCACTTGTTTTGCGCCTCGATGCGCAGGCCGTCGCGGGCGAGCGTTGTGCAGGCACGGTGGTTGGGCTCGCCGGAGATGCGTACGTGGCAGGAGCCGCAGTCGCCGCGGAGACAATAGGGACCGCGATGGCGGCGGTACTTTGGTGAGCGGCTGGTCGCGAGGACTCCAGCACGGAAAAGTGCGGCGCTCAGAGGTTCGCCGACGCGGGCCTGGAGGGCGCGGCCTTCGTATTCGATCGTCACCGCGTCGTTGTGTTCGAGCGGTGTGCGGAGGTCGAATAGCGGCCCGAGTTTGCGCACTCTATGGCTGTTAGCATCGCAATCATCGGTCGACAATGGCTCTGTAAGCGCGCGCTCCAAAGATCGCTGTGCCGACCCTCACCAGGGTCGCGCCTTCTTCGATGGCGATTTCAAAATCTGCGCTCATACCCATGGACAGCTGTGCGAGTTCGACGCCTTCGCGGGCATCGCCGGCGAGCTGGTCACGGAGCGTGCGGAGCCGGATGAAGGTCTTGCGCGTGATCTCGGGGGCTGCCGGCGGCGGGATCAGCATCAGGCCGCAGCAGCGCACATGGGGGGCGCCCTGGAAGTGGTCGAGCAGGGCGGGTAGGTCGGCCTCGGCGACACCTGCCTTTTGCGCTTCACCGCCCAGGTTGACCTCGACGAGTACCTCTTGGAGAACACCTTGGGCGCGGGCTCGGGCCTCGATCGCGTTGATGAGCGCCATGCGATCGACGGTGTGGATCAGCGCTTTGCCGACGACGTACTTCACCTTGTTGCGCTGGAGGGCGCCGATAAAGTGCCAGCGCGGCGGGTCATGGCCGAGCGCGGCTGTCTTGTCGCGGAACTCCTGGGCGTAGTTCTCGCCAAAATCTTGGATGCCGGCGGCTTGGGCGAGTTGAATGGCGGCGATCGGCTGGCGCTTGGAGACGGCGATCAGTTGCGGCGCTGGCCCGGGGCCGCGGCGATCCAACGCAGCGGCGATGCGTTCGCGGATGCTCGCGATATTGTCGGCGATGATCGTGGTGCTCGTCGGCATCGGTCGCGATCATCCGCTCAAAGGTGGTTCCCGTCGAGGGCGTCGAGGGCATCCAGGGCGTCGAGAACTTCGGCGACGGGCAGGCCGACGACTCCGGTGTAGGAGCCCTCGATAAGGCGTACAAGGCCGGCTGCATGCCCCTGAATCGCGTAGCCACCGGCTTTGCCCCGCCACTCGTCGGTGTCGAGATAACGCCCCAGGGTGCGCTCCAGAGCGTCATCGTCCAGGGCCCGCATGAGCACACGTGTTGTTGTCATGCCGTGGTGCCAGCGAGTTTGCTCGCCCTGGGTATCGACGATCGCAAAGGCCGTTGTGACGAAGTGTTGGCCTGTGCGCAGGAGCATGCGGAGGATCGACCGCGCTTCGGCGCGATCACGGGGCTTGCCGATCGGCGCGAGTTTGGCCTCGGTCCAGACGGTCGTATCGGCGGCAAGGACCCTCGAACATGGCCTAACAGCCAGGTCCGCTTTGTTGTCGGCGACCCGACGGGCATAGGCCTTGGGGGTCTCGCCGGGGTGCCAGGTCTCGTCGCACTCGACGGGGCAGATCACGGGGTCGATGCCCGCGGCGCGGAGCAGCTCGGCGCGACGCGGCGAAGCAGAGGCGAGGATCAGGGGCACCCACGCCTTGTGGCCGATCGATAGGGCCGGCGCAACCAGGAACGCGACCCTGAGCTATTCTTGCGGGCGATGACGACATGCAAGCTCTGGCACTCTTCTCGTTGTTCGCTGGCGGGCCTGATGGTGCTGCCGATCTGCCTCGGTTTGGCGGGGGTCGAAGCTCTCTCTCCGAACGACGAGCCCGCGCGCGGGCTTGTGCACGTCGATGAGAGCGCGCTCGATCTCCGAGGGCTCACCACCGGGTCTGACCGAGGGTTGCCGGAGACGTGCGATCCGGCGAACGCGACCCTGGGCGTCGATCCCCTCGTAGGCGTTTGGCAGCGCTTTGAGTCACACGCCGAGGGCGACCGGATCCGTTTTTATTACTTCCACGGGGACGGTCACGGCCTCTACCGCTACGGCAAGGTCGGTCTGACCAATACCCACGCCTTTGATTACCGGATCGAGGGAGAGCGAGCCTGGTTGCGCTTTCGCAGGACTGGTGAGGAGGTCGTGGTCCCCTTCTTGATCGAGGCGGATCCAGAGGTTGCGGGGCGATCGTGGCTAACGCTCTCCGGCGATCCCCGAGATGAAAAGGGCCGCTATTTTCGCGATCCGCAGACCACTGTAGGGAGTTGCGGGTCGGCGCCTGCGGTCGCGGCTGGCATCGGCAACAGGCTTTGGATGAACACCCGTCGCCACGCCGGCGGGGGCATGAGCTTTAGCATGTACCAGCTCCAGGCCCAGACCATCGACGGTCGCGGTGTCGGCTGGTTTCACCGCGGGGATTTTGACGAGTGGACGACCGAGGCGCTGACCTATCGCCGGCAGGGCGATGTGCTCAGCTTGCACTTCATGCTCAGCGGCGAGTCTCTCTCGACATCGATCGCGATCTCCGAGGAGCGAGAGGGCGAGCGTGTGCTCGAGCTTGGCGAGGATCCCCGCGACTTCTGGCATCGAGGTCGCTACGACGATCGCGGACCCTCGTTCGCGCTGAAGAACCTGCGGGGAATGTTGTCTGTAGAGTGTATTGATGGCGAATAAACGGTGTTCTGAAAATATTTAAGAGTTCCACCAGCGAAGGCTGCAACGGTGTCGGGCGGCGGACGATCTCGATCGCATGGCCTGCCTGCGTTCGGTTTTTCTGGTGTTTCTTCTCGCCGCGTTGGCGACGCTCACCGGTGCCTGTGGCGAGTGGCTCTTCGATGCGGATCTCGAGGGTCCGCGGGTGATCGGAGCGAGCTTGGTGGGGCCGCGCAGCGTCGAGGTCGGCGTCGCCGAGGTCCTGGAGCTGCGCTTCTCAGAGCCGCTCGATCCCAAGAGCTTGGGCGTCGGCTCTCTGGCGCTCGTGCCATGGGAGTCGGTCGGCAGCTGTGACCTCACCCCGAGTTGCGCTGAGGGCAGCTGCGAGCGCGGCCGTTGCCAGGTCGATCCGCTCAGCGATGCCGATCTAAAGCGCATCGATCGCGGCGAGTACGATCCCGAAGTGGCGCTTGTCTGGTCGCTCGGGGAGACGGCGGAGGGGCCCGGCACGCGCTTGCGGATCTGGCCTGAGGTCGCGCTCGCTGGCCGCTGGCGCTACTCGTTGGTGCTCGGCGGGGGTCTTCGGGATCGGGCCGGTGCACCCCTGGTCGATGATACCGGCGAGCGTGTCCGTTGGCGTCGGGATTTTGTCACGGCCCCGTCGGGTTCGTCGGGTCCCGAAGCTGCGCTGATCATGCCGAGGGTCGCCGAACGGGTGCCGCCTAACCTGGGCCGTGTGCTCACCGAGTTTCCGCAACCGGTAGCGAAGGAGTTTGCCGAGGCGAGTCTCGATCTTCTCGGCGAAGAGGGGGCCGTGGTGCGTCTGGTCGATCCCGAAGCGTGCGCGGGTTGGGTCCCCGGCTATTGCTTGCAGTGGCGTATCGAGGGGTCGCTTGCGCCGGCGTCGGCCTATCGTCTGGGAGGTGGTTCACTCGTCGATCGCCGCGGCCGATCGGCGGTTGAGCCCCACGCGATCCAGTGGTTCATCACAGGCGCGAGTGCCGACGAGGTGCCACCGGACCCTGGATCTGTGCAGATTGAGCTGCGGGCGCGTTGTCTGCATGCTCGAGTGGTCGGCGCGGAGGCGCTGAGCCTGCGCCTTGAGATCGACGGTCGTTCAGTGACGGCGAGCTCGGTCGCTGCGCAGGGGCAGGCGGAGCCCTTCGATCTCGAGGTGGCCCTGGCCTTGGATCCCTGGCCGGTGCCGGGGGTCGAGCTTTCGGTTGCGCTTGAGATCGAGGATCGAGCTGGCAACAGAGCGGCCGATCTTCGCCTGCTCGACGCGCCAGGGCCCGAGCTGCCGCCGTTGGCGTTGGTCGAGGTGCTCGCCAACCCGGTCGGTGCAGAGCCGGATCAAGAGATGATCGAACTTCTAGATCTGCGCACCGAGGGGCCCAAAACCGTGCACAGCGGGCTTTGGATCGCAGACAAGCCCTGGGCCGAGGTGGCCGCGGCGATCGCCGAGGGCGATGCGCCGGGTCGTCTCTTGCCCGCGTTCTCGAGCGTGCCGGGCCAACGTACTGTGCTCGTCGGTCAGGCGTACAGCTATGAGGACCCAGGGGATCCCGCCCCGATCGCAGGAACTGTGGTTGTCACGGTGGGGGGATCGCTCGGGTCCGGTGGTCTCGGCAACGGCGGCGAGGCGCTGGTGCTCTACGACCTCGAATCAGCGGCGTTGGTCAGCGCCTACGAGCGACCGATCGCGGTGCAGGCCGCTGCGGATCAGGGACGAAGCGTCGTCAATGTGCATCCTGGGGGCTGTGATGTCGCGACATCCTGGCAAAAGCATCCGCTGGGCGCGTCATCACCGGGCTGGGCGCCCTGATGCGGACGGCGTCGGCGGAGTCTCGCTCAGGGCTGCAGGTGTCTTGTCCGGGGATGGGGCTTCCGTCGCAGCCGCAGCTGTCGCATGCTGCCGCGGGTATGGCTGACCCTGGCGACGCCCTTCGAGGTCGTGATGACGCGCCTGAGATCCGTCTCGAGGGTCGCGTTCTCAACACTGTTTTTCACAGTCTCAAGAGCCGCTACACCGTGTTGCGCGTCTACGTCCAGGGCTCGCTAGAGCCGACCACCTGGGTCGGCCGATCGCTTGGTGTCGAGGACGGTGCTGATGTGTCGGCCGCTGGCGAGTGGGTGATGCATCCCGAGCACGGGCGGCAGTTCTCCTTCGCGCGTCTGATCGTCAAGGTGCCGACGACCTTGCCGGGTATTCAGCGGCGTCTCGAGAAGTACCCCGGGCTCGGCAAAGACAAGGCCGAGAAGATCGTCCGCCGTTTTGGCGCGGATACCTTTTCGGTTCTCGACAAAGAGCCGCGTCGATTGGTCGAGGTCGAAGGCATCGGTCCCAAGACCCTGGAGCGCGTCGTCGAGTTCCATGCCAGCCGTTCGGGGCCCGTGGCCGAGGTCGAAAACCAGCTCATCGAACTCGACCTACCGACCTACCACGCTGATGCCCTGGTCAGATGCTTCGGCAACGACGCGCTCTCGGTGCTTCGCCTGCACCCTTACAGGCTCGCTCGGGAGGTCCGCGGCATCGGCTTTTTGACCGCAGATCGCATCGCTCGTGCCCTCGGGGTCGATATGGACAGCGACGATCGTGTCGACGCCGGGCTGCTCTACGTGCTCGAGCAGGCGGAGAGCGACGGTCATTGCGCGCTGCCCCGCGATCGCCTGCTGCAGAGCGCGCTCAGTCTCTTGGCGTTGCCGGGCAGCCGTGGCGAGGAGCTCAGCGTGCAGAGCGATCGCATCGATCCTTTTCGCCTCGATCGGGGGATCGATCGCCTGCTCAGCTCCGGCGAACTCATCGAGGAGTCGCGTACAAATGCCTCTCCGTTGCTCTTCCTCGCCGATCTCTACGCGGCCGAGGAGAACGTCGCTCGGGTGCTCAGCGATCTGACAACCGCTAGCTTCGAGCGTTGGAGTCCCGGTGAGTTGCCCGATCACCTGAGCCCCGGCCAGGTCGAGGCTGTAAAGGCGATCGCCGACGCTGGACTGGTGGTGCTCACGGGGGGGCCCGGCACCGGCAAGAGTACGGTCATCCGCCAGGTGATCGAGATGGCGCTGGCTCACGAGTGTGACCTGATGTTGGCGGCGCCGACCGGGCGCGCGGCAAAGCGACTCGCCGAGGCGACCGGTCAGCAAGCCAAGACAGTCCACCGTCTCCTCGAGATCCAGGGCAGCAGCGGCGCTTTCACCTACCACGCCAACAACCCGCTGCCGGGTCCGGCCTTGGTCGTGATCGACGAGGCGTCGATGCTCGACATCAAACTCGCCGACGCCCTGTTCTCAGCGTTGACGACCGAGCATCGTTTGATGCTCGTCGGCGACATCGATCAGCTGCCCTCGGTGGGGCCCGGCAATGTGTTGCGTGATGTGATCGTCGCAGCGGAGCGTCCATCGTCGCCGATTCCCGTGGTTCGCTTGCAGCAGATCTTTCGGCAGGCGGAGGGCTCGTCGATCATCGTCAATGCGCACACGATTCGCGAAGGGGGGCGTTTGCTCCCGGATAGCGGCGCCAAGGGGCAATTTTACGTAGTGCATGCCCGCGACGCCGAGCGGGCGCACGAGCTGATCGTCAAGGCGGTTTGCGAGCGGGCGCCAGAGGCTTACGGGCTCGATCCGCGGGTCGACGTCCAGATCCTCTGCCCGATGCACAAGGGCAGGGCTGGCACGGCCGCTTTTAATCGGGCGCTTCAGGAGCGTTTTACCGCGGGTGCGCCCGAGGTCGTTCTCGATGGGGGCGGTCGCTCGCAGCCGCGGCGTTTTCGCGTCGGCGATCGGGTGATGCAGACCCGCAACGACTACGAGCGGCACGTGTTCAACGGTGATATCGGCTTGGTCACGAGCGTCAACGAAGGCAAGCAGAGCTTGGTCGTCGAGATCGACGGTGTGCCTGTGGCCTACGAAAATAAGCAACTGGTCGCGCTCCAGCTGGCATATGCGGTGACCATCCACAAGAGTCAGGGCAGCGAGTTCCCGGCGGTTGTGATCCCACTGCTTGGCGAGCACCACGTAATGCTGCGCCGCAACTTGCTCTACACGGCGGTTACTCGGGCTCAGCGTCTTTGCCTGCTAGTCGGTGATCCACGGGCGATCCAGCGGGCGATCCGTCGCGCCGATTCGGCTCGTCGCTTTACCGGTTTAGGTGGGCGCTTGGCCGGTTCGCTGCTCGCAGCTCTGGGCGAGAACGAGATTATTTATGTCGACTGAGCGTCGACTGAGTACCGACTGAG
>CAYYUP010000004.1:105862-114921 GCA_964474905.1 uncultured Nannocystis sp.
TAGATCGTCGGTAGATCGCCGACTATCAATTTCGGGCGAGTGCCGTTTTGTGGCGACGCTTGAGTGCGAAGGATCCGGCGATACCGATGGTCATCGTGATGTCGTTGTTGGTGTAATCCGGGGTGTGAGCAAGTACCCGGGTTGATCCCCAGACATGGCGGGCCTGGGCAAAGATCGAGAGGGCATTATGCGGCCGAAATTCGAGTCCGACGTGGGCGTCGAAGGCGGGGTGCACCGCCCGATCGCGGAGCACGATCTGCCCTCGATCTCGGTAGGTGAGAGTGATGATTTCGATGCCGATGCCGGGCCCTGCGTAGGCGCGGAATAACAGATCTGCGAAGGGATAGATGTTGGCGCCGATGAAGAGAGGCACGCTCTTCGCCTGGAATTCGGCGACTTCGTTGTGCTGCCCGTTCCGTCGGAGAGTCGTGCTGCCAACGCGGTATCCGCTGCGCAGAAAGGCGATGATGCTGGGAAAGCGGTGGGTGCCGATGATCGTCGAGAGCTGCGCCTTGATGTCAAACCCGATGAGGTTGAGATCCGAGTTTGTGATGCCGCGGTTTGCGGTTGTTGGGTGCGAGCCGCCGCCGAATCCGATCTCGATCCCGTGGCTGAGCCCGAGCCTTCGCTGGACTGCAGATACACGCTTGCTCGGGGGGGCCGCAGTGCCCGCCGTGAGCATCATGGCGAGCGTTGTCACTGCGAGCACGGAAATAGGCTAACAGCAGTAGGGGGCGAGCACGGGGCCTTTCGCGGGGGGGCTCGATCAGCGCTTTAGCTTGTAGCGAAAGGAGACGCGGAGAGCCTCGTCGAGGGCGAGCAGCTTTTCGAAGTTGGTCGCCTTGCCCTGGAGCGGCAGGCTGACCGGGACTGGTACCGCACCTTGACCGAGCGCGCCGTCGTCGGCCTGGGCCTGGCCCTGTTGGGCGACCTCTGGGGAGGCGGTCTCGATGACGTACACGTCGCTCTCGGGGATCGGATCGGAGAGGTAGCGGACCTGCCGGAGGTTGCCGTCGAAGCTGCGCTTGCGAACCTTGGTGCCGGTTGGCGAGTAGATCGTCCAGGCGACGTAGGTGCTCGGGGCATCGGCTCGGGGCAGCTCGGCGTTGAACGATGCGCGGCCGTTTTTGGGGGTCTCTTCGCCGCTCTCGACGTAGACCACCTCGACGTTAAAGGCCGCGAGTGAGCCGCCAGAGGTCTGGGATCGGAGCAGCGGGATCATCACTCGACCGTCGCCTGCCTTTGCCGGTTGCACTGCACGGCCGCCCACCGAGACGCTCCAGAGTTCAGCGCCTTCGGGCAGGGCAAGGCGCAGGAATTGGCGGCGGTTGTTCCTTATCTGATAGCGCACCGAGGTGATCCGCCGGCCCTCTGGGGTCCACATGGTGCGTGCCCGGATTTGGTCGAGGATGGTTACCAGGACGTCGATGTCGTCGTGTTCGGCGATCGCTAGCGGGACGTCGATATCGGCGCCGAGGTATTTGTAGCCGAGCAGCACCGGTCGGCTGGTGATCCCGAGGATCGCCGCGGGCAGCGAGCGTACGTCGACTGTGGTCGCGCCCTTGACATCACCGGCTGAGATCTCGTGGTTGCCGCGGGATTCGACGCCGATGTAACCCTTGGAGCGCTCGACGCCCTGGGGCACGATGATCGGCGCCACGAGCTTTTTGGAGCCCTCACCGATCACTTTTTCGAGTTCGATATCCAGGTTGTAGCTGCCCTCTGCGGCGTAATTGAGGATGACGTGCAGCTCTTCGCCCTGGTGGTTCCAGTCGCGGATCCCGTTGCCCTTGACCGACAGGATCGTCATGCCCTTGGGCACCTTAAGGGTGAGTTCGGATTGGCCGGCGAAGAGGATCGTATAGGCGACGCTGGCATTCGCTTTCATCAGGCCTTCGCCGAGGCTGACCAGGGTGTAGACCTCGGAGTAGACCCGCGAAGTTTGTTTGGCGGCCGCTGGAATCTCGCGCTGCCACTCGATGACCAGCGATCCGGTTGCTGGCAGGGCGGCCTCGACCAGGCGCTTGTCGCCCTCGACTCTGTCGGATTGCAGGCGGGCGTTGGCGACTGTGAAGTCGAGCTCATCGCTGGCCGGCACCGCGAGTGTGACGGTGGTGGCTCCCGAGGGCACAAGCTCAAAGGCGACGTTGCTTTTGCCGGCGGTCGTGGTGATGCCAACGGCAAAATTGAGTTCGAGATCAAATGCGCCGCTGCGCTTGGTAACCAGCGTGTAGTAGCCATTTTCGATGACCACAGCGGCCTCGGTTGTGCCGATTTTGGCCGACTGCAGGGCGACGGTCGCCGGCAGAATCGGCACCCGAACCCAGCCGTCCTTCTTGAGGTTTTCGATCCGCATCGTCGCCTTGAAGATCGCGGAGTGGGGAGCACCGTCGGCGACCAAGACTTCGCCGGAGTAGCGGGCAGAGGCGAGCGCGTGATCACGGGGGGGCTTCTCGGCCTCGGCGCGGGCTTTGTTCGACTCGTAGAGTTTGAGGAACTCGTCGAGCTTCATGACCACTCGTTCGGGGTCTTCGGCGCGGGCCGTAGCGGGCGCGAGCCAGGCGGGTGTTAGCAGTACGAGGGCGAGTGCGAGGGTGCGCTTGTTCATCGGCGTTGGCTCTTTGTGTGGCGTTGGCGGCGAGGCAAGAGGGGCTCGCGGGCCGTGATGTCGATGTCGTAGGAGGTGCCTTGGGGCAAAAGAAGGCGTTGGTAGCGGACGGCTTCGCCGGCGGCGGGGATCACCACCGACATCGCCGAGGCCTGAACGATCGGCGCGGCCAAGCGACCTAGGTTCGACATGTCCTTGAACTTCGCGGGTGCCTCTTTGGGTCCGCGAAGATCCTCAGGGAGGATGATGCTGGCCGAGGTGCTCGCCTGCGGCGGAGTTGGGGGAGCGGCTGGGGCGTTGGAGCGACGCCGGTTCTCGCGTCGGCGGCGACGTCGACCGGATGAGATCAACCGCTTTCGGGGCGCATCCATGGCGATGTCGAGGGAAATAGGCTCTACGGGCAGATCCTCGGCCTGGGACTCCGTTATGCCATGGACCGGATCGATCGCATTGACTCCGTCGATGGTGAAAGTGCTGCTGCCACCGTTCACACCGGGCATGGCATCGACTAGGGGCTCGGACTCGGGGGCGAGCAGCTCACCGTCGATGAGGTCATCGTCGAATCTGTAGAGGGTACCATCCGAGCTGCCGGTGGCGGCCTGGCCCCCCTGTAGCTCACCTTCTAGGGTGTCGTCCTCGAAGTCGTAGCTCGTCGTGGATGTGCTGGTCTCGAAGGCCTCTTGGTCCTCTTGCAGGTCGCTGTAGCGATTTTCTTTGCCATCGATCGGCCGCTTCTTTTTCTCGCGCTTGCCCCTGCGCTGCGATCGTTTGCTCTGTCGATCGGCGCGGCGGGCCTTGGTCTTTTTTACCGAGGCGTAGCTCGCTTCGATCGCGGCGTTGAACGATCGCTGCTCGACGGATTCATCTTGCTCGAGCATCGCTAGGCGCTCGCCGATTTCGATCGCCTGCGCGTAGGAGGCCTCGGCCAACTCGTACTCACCGGAGCGGCTGTATTCCTCGGCTTGTTGTTGGCTCGAGGCCTGCAGCCGGATGTCCTCGGCGGCGCGGGCCTTAGCTTGCTCTTTGATCCGCCGCTCGATCGCCGCATCTGCACCGCCCGTGCCGGTGCTGTCTTGGTTCTTGTCTTTGTCCTTGCCGCCGACGATCACGTCCAGGTTGGCCTGTAGACGATCGACGTTCTCGTTGGACGCACCTAGGTTGTGGAGGGCATCGAGCTCGGCCTGTGCGCCCGCAAAGTCATTGGCGAGCCAGCTCTGGACGGCGCCCTGGAAGTGAGCGTCGGCCTGGACGATACCGACATCGCCGATGCCCATGCCGTAGGTGATGCCCTCGCCGCGGGTGAAATCATCGACGACATCGCCGTCGCCGGGGCCGAGCTTGGAGGTGTATCCGGGGGGCAGGTACAGAGTGAGGCGAGTGACTGCGATGGGAGCGTCGACGGCGGGCAGGGTCAGCTTCCTGCGCTCTCGTCGTTGCCAGGCATCGGACTCGCCTAAGAGCGTGACTTCCACCGGAAAGGTGAGCGCACCTTTAACGGTTTCGATGGAGCGTCGGAGGGGGATGAGCCAGGCGCCGTCGCGATCGCGGGCGGGCAGCGAGGTTTCGCCCGCGACCTGGGCCCCGAGGATGCGCATGCCGGGCGGTGGCGTCACTCGCAGGTGAGCTGCGCGTTCGTTGCGGACCTCGTAATGGGCGCGCATCAGCAGTCGACCTTCGCGGCTGGTGGCGACCGTGATGGCGGCGACATCGACGACCACCGGGGGGCTCTCGACGGGCACGAAGCGCAGCAGAGAGAGGGTGCCGTCGCGCTTTGGTGTGGTGGTGTAGGCCGCCGTCGGCGTGCCTTCGACCAGGCCGCGGCCCCAGGTTGGCAGGTCGGCACTGGCCACCGCGGCCCACTCGCCAAGGCGCGGGATGACCTCAATCTCACCATCGCGGGCGAGTTGGAGCGCATGGGCACCGCGAAAGACCTCGACGGGGGTGATTCTCGGGAGTGGCAGCGAGGACTCGGTCGAGGGGGACAGCGCCTGCGACCAGCGAAAGTCGAGGGCGATTCGATCGCGGGTGGGCGCCTGCAGCAGGACCTCGATGCGGCTGCCGATCCGTCGCCACTCGCGGATGCCCGGGCCGTTGATCTCTAGATCGTCGCCCAGGTTTTCGGCGTCGACGATGAGGCTGTTGACGGAGCCGCGGAGGATCGTCCAGGTGACGAGCGCGCGGCCGCGGAGCTCGGCGTCGCCGATCGTGAGACCGACGCCGGAGGTTGCCGTGACCAGTGTTTGAGCATTTGCGGGGTCTTTGCGCCCCTGGCTGAGCTGCAGGCGACTTGCACCGGAGAGCACAACGTCCTCGCGGCGGGGCGGCGGCTCGCCTGGGTGTGTGGGATCCTCGACGCGGATCTGTTGGTCCTCTGGGGTCGCCGGCAGCGTCATCCGGCCAGCGACGGCGGGCAGCAGATCCAACGTGAGGGGTTCGTTCGCAGGGTCACCTGGGATGAAGGCTTCGACCTCTAAACGGACCTCATCGCGCACATAACCGGCGACGATCGTCAGCGCGCCGGCTCGGTCAATGGCGGCGGGACGACCGTTCCAGGTCGCTTTGCGGATCTCTACGCCGGGTCCCAAAAGGTCGCCCATAAACCAGCCCGGTCGGCTTGTGCGCAGGGTCCATTGGCCGCGGATGAGCAGGCCTTCCTCCTCGCGCAGGAGCTTGATGTCGCGAGTCGCGACCCAGGGACCCGGAGGCGCGCGCTCTTCTTCGTGGGCGCTGAGTTGCTGCCAACGTGGACCGTCGAGTTCGACGCTGCCCCGAGGTGGAGCGAGCGCGAGCATGCCCAGAATGAGTGATGCCAGCACGGCCGTCGCACCCTAGCAGCCTGGATGCGCAGAGCGGCGGCTCAGGGAAGAAAAGAGCAATAGCACGCACCTCGGACAGTTGCTCCGTAGCAACCCAGGCGGCCGCGGTGCTCGACATCAGCAAAATGCCGAGTCCGTCCAGTCGATTCGAAGCTCGGTCGGCTAGAAGTTTAGCTTGAGGCGGGGCTTGATCAGCTTGCCACCGCGGATTTTGGGCACGAAGGTCGCCTTCTTGAACTGACGGCTGATGCACTGCCGAAGCTCGCGGTCCATGGAGGAGTCGCCGACCCAAACCTCGGGCACAGTGCCGGTTGGTTCGTCGATTTCGACCTTAACCCGGACCAAGAGGCCGCGTTCGGCGAGCGGGCGACACTCTTTGAGGGCGAGCAGCTCTGGCTGTGGGCTCTCGGGCGTGAGCGTCGCGACATCGTAGAAGTTGCGGTCGGTGATCGCTGCCGCTTTGGCCGCAGCTTCGGCTTTGGCCTTGGCGATGGAGTCGGCATCGCTAGCTGCTTCGGGGAGGGGGGCGAGACCGATGGCAGCCGGTAGCGCGGATGCCTGGCGCTCCTTGATCTCGCTGGCGATCTCGGCGCTCATGCCTGAGTTTGATGCGGAGCTGCCGGTTTCGATGGTCGCGATGTCGCCGGTGGGTAGGACCCAGTAGATCAAGAGGGCGACGGTCATCAGCGCTGCGGCGATCGTCACGGTCGGCCGGCCGCCGCCGCTGCCGAGTCGGCGACGGTTGATGCGGGGACGGCCGCTGCGGCTGCGCTGTCGATCGAGGAGTCGGTTGGCGGCGACCCGGGCACGGCCGACTGCGGCCGAGGCTGCGGTCGCGGTCGCAGTTGCGGCGGTTGTGGCTGCCGACGCTGCAGCTGTTGCCGATCTACGGGCGCCCTTGGCCCAGAGGGGATTGACGAGATGTCGGTCGCCGGGCGGTGATTCGTCCGTGGGTGCGCTCAACGGGGCGGCAACAGGTGGTGCGACAGATATCGGCGTTGCGACAGATGTTGGCGTGGGCGCCTGGACGACTGGGATCGGCGGAGCGACGGGGGTCGGCATCGACACGACCGCGGCTGGGGGGGCGACAGGTGTTGGCGTTGAGATCAACGGAGAGACAGGGATGCGCTGCGGAGCGACTGGGGTTTGGGGCTGCGCAGCTGTCGGCTGTTCCGCGGTTTGAGAGGTTTGAGCGGACTGAGCGGACTGAACCATGCGCCGACGTCGGGAAGGGATCACTTCGCGACTCGGTGGAACATGGCGGTCGAAGAACTCGGCGAGCGAGACGTTGGTCTCGGCGTCGGTGGGCGAGAACTCTGCCGGTTTGCCGGCGTCAGCGGTTGTTGCCGGAACCGGCAGATCGTCGAAATTAAAGCGGAGTCCCGGTCGCGCAGGTGCGGAGCGCGGACTTGCAGCTGGGGAGATTGCGGCGGCTTCGATCACCCGCGCGGGCTCGACGTGTTGCGGGACTGGTTTTGCGACGGGCGCATCGTCGTCGGCAAAAACGTCGTCAGCAAAGACGTCGTCAATATCGATCGTCAGGGATGCTTCGTCATCGTCGTGGAATTCGCGGCTTCGGCGGAGCGAGGAGGCTGCACTGCGCAGAGAAGCCGCCGCACCGCGGAAGCTGGCGGCGATATCACGGACGGAGGAGGCGGCACTCGCGAGGGCGCCGGGTCGCGATTCGAGATCTTGATCGAGGTCGATATCGAGGGTTAGATCGTCTTCGAAGGCGGTGGCTTGGGCTTGCGTCGCCGGTGCCTCGACGAGGTCCTGATCGGTCGCCTCATTGGCCGCAAAAGCATCGCGAAGGCTGGCCTTTGGCTGGATCTTGGCTGGGCCGCGGTCTGAGTTGGTTGTTGTTGCCTGCACGGTGCGAGCCGCTTGCACGGTTGCGCTGGGCTGGCTCGCACGGACTTGATTCGGTTGCACCGGAACGCTGGTGGGGTCGGTCCCGACTTGCACCTGATTGCTTGGCGCGGAAGGCTTGGCCAGATTGCGGAGTGCAGGACTGGGCCTAGAGGCTGTCTGCTCCTGGTGCAGCGTGGTTGGTGGCAGGGGAGCGGCTGCCTGCACTTGGCTGCGCGGCGCGCTTGCCTGCGGGGGGGCGCTGGCTTGGGGGGTCGTCGTCTCGACCTGGGCGCGTTGCGCAGGCTCGTCGGTCGCCGGAGTCGGCTCGTCGTCGAGGACCGAGTCGATGGTGCCTTCGGCCTCTTCTGCGTCGGTCGCGTCCGCGTGCTGCCCTGGCTTGACCGCGGAGATCAACGCCAGCACGGTCGCGACATCCCGGGAGGAAACCTCGAAACAGGTGGCGGCTCCCTGGGTGGGCAGGCTCAGCTGCACAGACCAGCTCTCGGCTAGCAGCATTGCTCGACCGTCTGGATCGAGGTCGAGCCTGCGGAAAGCTGTTGTGGAGCCGCCGCGGGTGAGGACCACAAGCTCGCCGTGAAAGAGGAGCAGGTGGGTCTCGCCGAGGAGGCCATCCGGACCCCCGCGAAGGGGCACGTGGTGGGAGATCTGGGATTCGTCGATCCCCCGGGGCAGGTGCTCGAGCACCTCGCCAGGAAGCGGGCGTATCGCCATAGCGGGCACAGTGTAGCGGAGGCCTACGACAGAAAAGGGGTTTGTCCGGTGCGAAGTTTCTTCGAGAGGCCGACCTCGGTTCTCTCGATCGGCGTCGCCGAAGCGGACGTCGTTCACCACATGACGGACATGCCACGTCGACACGCTCTCGCCAAATTTTTGCGTAGCCCGGGGAAACATGCCTTCGGTGGGCCTCCTGGATCCTCTGAGTGCATTGGCCGAGTTGTTGCGGGCGCGTCTTGAGGAGGGCCGTCGACGCTTTTCACTGAGATCGGCTCATTGAGATCGGCTCGTCGCGATCGCCTCTCGTGCGAGCTTTTTGAGATCGGTCCCGACGAGATCCGAGAGAGTCGGTATTCTCGAAAAACGATTGAGCACGGGAGCTGAACTGGTTTGAGTTTTGGTCTCGATGCCCGTGATAGAGCCGTCACGAGCCGTATTGAGGTTCGCGAAGAGGCATCGGCGGGCGGCAGCGCGCGGTCCAGACCCGGCGACCGCGAGCGAACTCTCTCAGAGATATGTGGCGCGCTCCAAGTGGGGACGCTTGGGGGGTTTTTGGCGGCCACGAAGCGCCGGCTCGGCCCGCTGCCAGCCACCGATGGACTGCTCCAAGGCCTCTGCGACCGCGAGCGTCAGATGATCGTTGCCGCGGCGGCCGATGACCTGCACCGCCAGGGGCAGCCCTCGATCAAAGCCCGTGGGCACCGTTGTCGAAGGGAATTCCAAGACATTAAAAAGACCGGTGCACACGAAGTCGAAGGGGGTCAGGAGTGGTCCGTGATGGCGCGGCGCGGGCCTCGTATAGGGGGGAAACAGAAGGACTCCATGTGGTCCCAAAATGTCCTCTAACTCAGTTTGGAGGGCTTTTCCGGCGCTGACCATGGCGTCGATTTTGGCCGGAATGAAGCGAGTGAGGGCCTCGGCGGCGACGACGACAAGCGCTGGGATCGTGTGGTGGGAGCGGCCGACGAGGGACTTGAGCAGCTCACGACCTGTGCGAATGGGCGTGCCGTCGCCGAGGATCGTCGAGTAGTCCGGACTGTCGACGGCGG
>CAYYUP010000004.1:115021-140980 GCA_964474905.1 uncultured Nannocystis sp.
TCGGGCCCGGCGAGCACCCGCATTAGGGGCATCACATCGCGGACTCGGCGGGTCAGCGGACCGCAGACGAGGTACGCGGAGAGTTCGCCTTCGGTTGCCGGCCAGAAGCCGGTATTCGGGACCATGCGGCCGCTTGGTTTGTGGCCGACGACCCCGCAAAATGCTGCCGGGATACGGATCGATCCGCCGACATCCGCACCCAAGGCAAAGGGCACGCCGCCGGCCGCGACGATCGCCCCGTCGCCGCCCGAAGAGCCGCCGCAGGTGCGACTGAGGTCCCAGGGATTGCAGGTGCGGCCGTAGATCCTGTTGTAGCTCTCGAGCCAGAGGCCGCCCTCGGGCACGTTTGTCTTTGCGACGAGGATAGCCCCAGCACCGCGGAGCCGGCGGATCGTCTCGGCATCTCGGCTTGAACGAACATGTCTTCTCGACCAGATGCCACCGGTAAGCGGCATGCCCTCGACGGCGATGTAGTCCTTCGTAGTAAAGGGGATGCCGAGTAGCGGTGGCAGCTCCTTTGGATAGCGGTTGCGGAGAACCAAGGCCTCAGCAGCGGCAGCTTCACGACGGGCGGCCTCGAAACGATCGCTGATGACCGCGTTGATCAGCGGATTGACCGCTTCGATCCGGCGAATGTGATGCTCTAAGACCTCGACCGGTGAGACCTCGCGACTGCGGATACGGGCCCCCAGATCCAAAATTGCGCTATCTAAGAGATCTTGCACGGGTTGCAATGTAACGGACATGCAGCCGCGGTGAGTGACCCACAGCGTCGGTGATCGCTCTGTCCGTACTCAGGTCAGAGCGCTACGGTTGGCCCATGCGACCCATCACACTCATCGCTGCGGCGGCCGCCCTCCTGGTGGCGAAGTCTGCGACTGCCGCGACTGTTCCCGCCTCGATTGTCCTCCAAGAGGGAGACGTGCCCGCGGGTGAAGACGAGGCTGTGACGTCCCTAAATTCGCCCGTCACCGACGGCGGCGGACTTGTCGGGTTTATCGGTCGGCTCGGTGTCAGTGACTATTTCGTTTGGTTCGACGACCAGGTCATCTGGAAGAACAGCGATGAGCAGGACGAGATCCTGGGCGGCGCCGAATCGGCAATGGGTAACGCGGGCAAGAACGGATTTCTTTACAGTCCAAAGGTCAGCGGCAGCGACAGCGTGTGGTCCCAAAATGGCCTTCTCGCGATCGAAAATGTAGCGGCGCCGGGTTTTCCAGAGGGCACCAACTCGACCTTCCACAGCCGGCCGATGATGACCCCTGACGGCACCGCCTACTGGATCTCCGGATTTAACGAGGACGGCGGCACGGGTACCCAGGGGCGCATGATCTACCGAGCTCCGGCTGCCGATCCAGATCTCATCGAGGTGGTGCTGCGCTCCGATGATCTGCTCGGCGGATTGGCGATAGCTCGGCCGAGCGGTATCGGCTTTGACTTTCAGATCTCTGACGACGGCAACCACCATATCCATGACCTGCTTCTTGATACAGGTTCGACTGCAAATGACGGTGCGGTCTACGTCGACGGTGTGCTCGTTGCCCGCGAAGATGCCCCGAATGGCGATGGCGACGACTGGGATAATTTTGATCTCATGGCGATCAACAATGCCGGCAATTACATGTTCTCCGGCGATGGCGATGGCCCCGGCGACACCGATGAGTACCTGGTCTACAACGGCGAAATCCAGCTTCGCGAGGGCGATACGGTCGACGGCATCACGCTGGCGAACGCGGCGAGGATCAACGGCCTCAGCCTCAGCAATACAGGCACGGCGGTCCATCTGTGGAGCTACACGGGCGGCAACGAGGTGCTCTTTTACACCTGTGATGCGGCTGATCTGGCGAACTCAAAGGTGGTTCTCCAGCGCGGCGATGAGCTGGATCTCGACGACGATGGTGTCGGTGATACGACGGTCACCGACTTTAACGCGTCGACCTCGGTCGGTCTGGGTCTCAACCTCGCCGAGGACGGCTACCTCTACGTCGAACTCGATCTCGACGATGGCAACGGCGATGTCGAGGCGATCGTCAAGCTCGAGCTACCTAACTGTTGCGGCGATGGCAAGGTGCTAGAGGGCCTAGAGGAGTGTGATGACGGCAACCAAATCGACACCGACGAGTGCCCGACGAATTGTTTTGCTGCGGTGTGTGGCGATGGTTTTGTCCAAGATGGTGCCGAAGAGTGTGATGACAGCAATGACGACAACGCAGATGCCTGTGTGTCCTGTGCGCTCGCGATCTGCGGCGATGGTTTTGTCGAGGCCGGGGTCGAGGAGTGTGATGACGGCAATGAGATCGAGACCGACGCTTGCACTCCAGACTGCGTTGCTGCTGCCTGTGGGGACAGCTTGATCCAGGAGGGCATCGAGGAGTGCGATGACGGTAATACGCTCGACGACGATGGCTGCTCGGCGACCTGCATGATCGAGGCGGATACGACCAGCGGCACGGACACCGACACGGACACGGACACCGACACCGACGGCACAGACGGCACAAACGGCACAAACGGCACAGACGGCACGGACGGCACAGACGGCACGGACGGCACGGACGGCACAGACGGCACGGGCGGCACGACGGGCGGCACGACGGGCGGCACGACGGGCGGCACGACGGGCGGCATGGGCGAGACGACCGGCATGGGCTCGGCGACCTCGAACTCGGCTTCAACCGGCGACAGCGATTCGGACTCGACCGGTGACAGCGACTCGGCGACGACGGGAGGTCAGATCGATGACGAGTCGGGATGCGGCTGTGACACTAGAGCGAATACGCGCAATCAGGGCGCCCTTGCGATCCTGTCGCTCGGGCTCTTTGGCATGATTCGCCGGCGGCGGCGTTAGGTCTAACGGTGTGGCCGACACGGTCTTCGCGATGGCTGAGCAGGAGCCGGGCCAGAGCCGCCGAATTGTGGTACCTAGGGGCCGATGTCCGGCCACAGTAAATGGTCCACGATCAAGCGGAAGAAGGCGTTGATCGACGCCAAGAAGGGCAAGATCTTCACTAAGTTGGCGCGCGAGATCACCATCGCCGCCAAGGAGGGCGGTGGGGATCCCGACGGCAACCCCCGCCTCCGCCTCGCGATCTCCCAGGCCCGTGCGGCGAACATGCCCAAGGACAACCAGGAGCGGGCGATCAACAAGGGCACAGGCGAGCTCGCGGATGTCACCTTTGAGAGCTTCGTCTACGAGGGGCGCGGTCCCGGCGGATCGTGTTTTCTGCTGGTCGGCGATACCGACAATCGCAACCGCACGGTCGCCGAGATCCGCCACACCTTCTCCAAGTACGGCGGGGAACTCAGCGCTCCCGGTGCGGTGACATGGATGTTCGATTACAAGGGCGTCATCGAGATCGAGAAGGACGCGATCGACGAGGATACGCTGATGGAGCGGGCTCTCGGGGCTGGCGCCGAGGACATCCAGGACTGGGATGGCTCCTGGGGCGTGCTCGCAGATCCCTCAGACTTCAGCGCGGTCGAAGAGGAGTTTCGCGAACTCAACCCCGACGCCGAGGTCCGCTACCTCCTCAAGCCCGAGAACGAGCTGCTTCTCGAGGGCAACTTGGCGATCCAAGTCGCGAAGTTTTGGGCGCTCCTAGACGACAACGACGATGTCGCCAAGAGCTACGCCAACGTCACGATCGCCGACGAGATCCTGGACGAATTTGGGCCCTAGGATTCCGTGAGTCGCCCGCCGATCCGCGTTTTGGGGGTCGACCCCGGCACCCGCGTGGTCGGCTACGGTCTTATCGATCTCGTTGGTCCGCGGGTGAGCTACATCGAGTGCGGTGTGCTCAAGCTGCCGACCGACGAGGCGATCCCGCAGCGGATCCATCGCCTGACGGTCGCGCTCGCCGAGGTCGTCAGCGAATTTGCGCCGGCGGTGATGGCGATCGAGGCCGCTTTTCACGGGGTCAACGCCATGTCCGCGCTTAAGCTCGGCCAGGCCCGCGGGGCGATCATGACGATGGCGATCGATCGCGGCTTAGAGGTGCACGAGTACCCTCCGGCGACCGTCAAGAAGGCCGTCGCAGGTCATGGCCGGGCGACCAAGGCCGAGATCCAGGCGCGGGTGCGGCTGCTCTGTCACCTCCGCCGTGAGCCCAGCTCAGATGCCGCCGATGCCCTGGCGATCGCCCTCTGCTACGGGCACACTGGCCGCGCGCCCGCGAGCGGGCGGAGGAGACGGCGATGATCGGATGGCTCTCAGGACAGGTTTTGGCGCGCGAGCCCAGGCGGGGCACCGTCACCCTCGACGTTAACGGTCTCGGCTACGAGGTTCGGGTCTCGATCCAAACGCTCGGAGCCGTGCCCGATGAGGGCGAGTGCTGCACCCTGTGGATCCACACCCACGTCCGCGAGGAGCAGCTCGCGCTCTTTGGGTTTACGTCGCCGGCGGAGCGCGAGCTCTTCCTGCTCCTCTTGAGCGTGCCCAAGGTCGGGCCCAAAAATGCGATCGCCGTGCTCGGCGGCCTGCCCAGCGACGAGCTGATCCGCTGCATCGCGGCCGGCGAAAAGGGCAGGCTCGAGAAAATCCCAGGGATCGGCAAGAAGACCGCCGACCAGATCCTGCTCTCGCTTAGCGAGAAGGTGCTCTCTCTCCTCGACCCCGACGAAGAGGCGCCGGCCGTGGCTGCAACAGGTCGTCCCGATGCGATCGTCGAGGAGGCAAACGCAGTGTTGGTCGGTCTCGGATGGCGCTTGAAGCAGGTCGACAAGGCCCTGGCGCAGGTCACCCAGAGCGACGCTTGGGAGGCCAATCCGGGTAGCCTAGATGAGCTTGTGCGCCGGACCTTGGCCCAGCTCATGGAGCGTTAGCTCGCCGCGCGGGCTACGATCGGCCTAAAAACGGCCGCTGATCGCGATCCCGCCGAAGGTCGGCAGGATTTGGAAGTGCGCATGCTCTGCCCGCCAGACGGCGGTCTTGCGCTTGCCCTTGGCGAAGACAACACCGCCCGTGATCGCGAGGATCGCACCGACGCCGGCCAGGCCCAAGCCGACGCCTGTGAGTAGGTTGGCGCGCTTGCCATCGTCGAGTACGCCGTCGATGTCGGACTCTAGGTCGGTGCACTTGGTCGAGGGCGAGGCCGAGTCGCAGTTGGCATTGTCTTGCTCGGAGCGCAGATCCTTGATGTCGTCGGTGAGAGTGGCACCTTTGAGGCCGAAGGGAATACCCACTGCAGCGCCGCCGATGAGGAGCGCGCCCCCTGTGCTAAGCAGCACGGCGCCGGCGATCTTTTGACCCTTGCCGGGATCGGGCTCGGGGAGCGGCGGCGGTTCGGGCTCGGGCTCAGGCTCGGGTTCGGCCTCGGCGGCTTCGGCCTCGGCGATCATGGCCTCGATGGTGTCGAGCTCGGGCTGCACATCCGCGGGGTCTCCGAGTGTCGGATCCGCCTGCAGCGCGACGATGAATTTTTCGAAGGTGATCTTCGCTTCGCGGAGGTGGGCAACATCCTGGCTCTGGTCGTACCAATCTCGGTACGTCTGGCCGATGTAATAGAGCATCAGCGGATCGTCAGAGATCCTGTACGCCTCGTCCATCTTTGCGATGGCGCTCTCAAAAAGACCGTTGGCGTAGTCCGCTTGTCCCTGCTTGTAGAGCAGTTCGGGATCTGGTTCCTCCGCCCGCGCGACCGAGGGCATGGCGAGCCCGGTGCTGAGGGCCGCCACGAGAGCGAGGTGAGTTAGAGATCGCATGGGACGCCGCAGCTTACGGCGAAAGGGCGCGCTTAGCCTAGGGGCCTTGACCACATGCGTCGCTCCCGCGCGCAACCCTATCGGTGGCGTGGCTCGCATCTTGGGGATAGTCTGCGCGGCTGGAGGGCTCAGGTTTGTTAAAACGCTTGGTGCAAAAAGCGCAGAAGATCGCGGATCGTCATCTGCCCGAAGAGGTCCGAGAGGGTGGCAAGAGGATCGCCGAGCGCGTCCTCGAACGGGCCCCTCTGCGCCTGCGCAACGCCGCAGAGACGCTCTTTGGTGGCGACGAGGACGATCTCCAGAGCCCGCCGCCCACAGGCAGTGTTCGGCGCGAGATCGACGAGGACAGGTCCGAGCCCAAGGTCGTCGTTTTTGGCTACCCCGAAGAGCCAGCGACGCAGCGGGTCTCGGAGCTACTCGACGGGCAGGGCGTGCCACACCGGCGGATGAACCTGCACGAGCAGCCGGCAGCAGCCCGCCAGATCGCGGGCCTTACGGGGGTGATGGTGCCGCCCTACGTCTACGTCCGCGGTCGGTATTGGGGTGGAGAAGGGGAGATCGTCAGCCTGATCGAGATCGGCGATCTCGCGGCGGTCGTCGCCGGCGACCTCGACTCGATCAGCGCCGAATCGCGCCGTATTGGCAAGCTACACGAAGAATTCGATGACTCGATGACGGCCAACAACATCTGCGAGCGGCTCCGTCTCGGGCATATCGTCGCTACGCACGACCTCGACTGTTGGTGCGAGTCCGATCCAAAAACTGGCGAGCAGCGGATCATCTACGAAGGAGGGCCGCGACCGATGCAGGACATCGAGGAGATTGCCGAGGAGATCGCCGGGCAGGTCGACGAGGGCGAGCTCGAGGCCCACTGGCTATTAGAGCCCGAAATTTCCACGTTTTAGCGAATTCTCGAAGAGCAGGTGGCCGTCGCTCTCGCGGAGTTTGACGGCGAAGAGCGGACCTAGGATCGCCGGGGTCAGGACGAGATCGGCGGCGCCGGTAAGCGCTCTGCCATCGGCCGCGCCAAGCACGATCGCCGCATCGGCGCAGCGGCGGGCGAGGTCGAGATCGTGGAGTGCAGTGATCACGGTTGCCCCGGCACTGGCGAGCTCTCTGCAGAGTTCCATAAAGGCGAGCGCATGGCCCACGTCGAGGGCCGCCGTGGGCTCGTCGAGGAGCAGGAGGGGGGCCTCGGTCGCGAGCATCCGGGCTAGCATGACCCGCTGACGTTCACCGCCGCTCAGGCTCTGCAAGGATCTCGGCGACAGATCGCCGAGGCCGACACGATCGAGAGCATTTGCCACGACTTGGTGATCGACGGCGCTGGGCGGGGCGAAGCGGGGGAGAAATGGGGTGCGCCCGAGCATCACAACCTCGTGCACGCGGAGGTCGTAGGTGAGGGGCGTCGCCTGTGGCAGATAGGCGAGCTGGCGGGCGCGTAGCCCGGGGCTCATCGTTGTCAGCGACTCGCCGCGCCAGCGGATTGTGCCGGTCGCGGGTTGCAGGAGACCGGCGAACTCGCGGAGCAGCGTTGTTTTGCCGCTGCCGTTGGGGCCGACGATCGCGGTTACGCTCGCAGGCGCGAAGCGGACATCGAGGTCCCGGTAAAGGCAACGCCCGCCGATCCGGCGCTCGAGGCCGGAGGCGCAGAACTCAGGCGTAGGAGATGTAGGCGCCGCCTGGATAGATTCTGGGTCGGGCATGGTCTCGGTGGCTGGTCTTGGGGATCGACCGACGGCGGGGGCAGGCGAGCGCTGGGCTCGGACCCGCGCTGGCGCTACCCTGCCGCAGATCATGAGCCTCGTACAAGTCCGTCCCTCTCGCGACCGCGCGGCCCGTGACCTCCTCGGCTTCCTGCCGACGACCCGCGAGGAAATGCACGCGCGGGGCTGGCAGGAACTCGACATTCTGATCATCAACGGCGATGCCTACGTCGATCATCCGGCCTTTGGCGGCGCCCTGATCGGTCGTTTTCTCGAGGGGCGTGGCTTTCGCGTCGGCATCATCAGCCAGCCGCGTTGGCATGACCCAGAGGACATGCAGAGGCTCGGCGTGCCGCGTCTCTTTGTCGGCATTACCGCGGGCAACCTCGACTCGATGCTCAACAAGTTGACCGCGCAAAAAAAGGTCCGCTCCGAGGATCATTATTCGCCGGGCGGCGACATCCACATGCGTCCGAAGCGGGCGTCGTTGGTCTACACAAACCTCGCCAGACAGGCATTTCCTGGGGTGCCTGTGGTGCTCGGCGGCATCGAGGCCTCACTCCGGCGAATCGCCCACTACGACTATTGGAGCGACAGTGTGCGCCGCTCTGTGCTCCTCGACTCCAAGGCGGATCTCTTGATCTTCGGTATGGGGGAGAGGCCGGTGTGGGAGGTGGCGGAGCGCCTTCGCGACGGAGCGACGCTCGACGATCTCCGGGACATCCGCGGCACCGCCCATGTGCGCAACCCCGGCGAGTGGGAGTCGATCGATCCGAGCCGCTATGTTCGCGATGGGCGGCCGCTCGTCCTGCCGAGTTACGAGACGGTCAAAACCGACAAGGCCGCTTTTTCCGAGATGTCGCGACTTTTTCAGTACGAGACCAACCCCGGCAACGCGCGGCCGCTGGTGCAGGCCCACGGCGCGCGGGCGATTTACCTCAATCCACCGGCGTTGCCGCTCGCGACCGCCGATATGGACGAACTCTACGATCTGCCCTTTAAGCGGCGTCCCCACTGGATCTACGGCGACGAAAAGATCCCCGCATACGAGACCGTCAAGCACTCGATCGTCACCATGCGCGGCTGTTTTGGCGGCTGCACGTTTTGTTCGATCACCGAGCACGAGGGGCGAATTATCCAGTCGCGTTCGGCGGCCAGTGTGCTCCGCGAGGTGAGGGCACTGCGGCGAATGGAGGATTTTCGCGGGGTGATCTCGGATGTAGGCGGACCGACCGCGAACATGTACCAGATGCGCTGTCGCTCGAAGGCGATCGAGGGCGCCTGCCGGCGGCTCTCCTGTGTGCATCCGGGCATCTGTGAAAACCTGGTCACGGACCACGGGCCGCTGCTCGATTTGCTGAAAAAAGTCCGCTCTGCCGATGGCGTGCGCAAGGTTTTTGTCGCTTCGGGTGTCCGCTACGACCTGGCCGAACGGTCACCTTCATTTATCCGCGAACTCGCCGAGCATCACACCGGCGGGTTGCTCTCGGTGGCCCCAGAGCACAGCAAGGACGGCGTGCTCGATCGCATGAAAAAGCCGAGCATCGGCAGCTACGAGCGCTTCGCCGGCGCGTTCTTGCGGGCCAGTGCGGATGCCGGCAAGGAGCAGCATCTCGTGCCCTACTTCATCTCAGGCCACCCTGGCTGCCAGCTCAGCGATATGGTTGATCTCGCGCTCTGGCTTCGAGAGCGGGGTATGCGGCCGCGGCAGGTCCAGGACTTCATCCCGACGCCGATGTCGATGGCGACGTCGATGTACTACAGCGGGTTCGATCCAGTGAGCGGCAATCCTGTCTACACGGCCAAGGATCTGCGCGAGAAGAAGCTGCAAAAGTCGCTCTTGCTCTACTGGGATCCGAAGCAGTACGCGCTCGCACGGATCGCGCTGCGCAAGGCCGGGCGGGGTGATCTTATCGGTATGGCACCTGGC
The DNA here is from genome assembly GCA_964474905.1 of uncultured Nannocystis sp. Classification (GTDB taxonomy): domain Bacteria; phylum Myxococcota_A; class Polyangia; order Nannocystales; family Nannocystaceae; genus JADJRG01. Next base: position 124,358 of record CAYYUP010000004.1, read on the forward strand.
TGTTTGGTTCCGCCTGAGGGGGCGGGTCCGCGAGCCCGACCCGCGGATCCGGTCGCCAAGGGGCGGGGCGTGGGCGGCGGCCGCGGGGCTGCTGGCAAGGGGCGAGTGCCGGCCAAGAGGTCCCGTCATCACCGGCGCCGCTGAGGAACCGGTGTAGGTTTTCGTGGGTAGATGGCGCTGCTCCAGGGGTCATTTTCGTGGTCTTTGAGTTCGCCGATCATGCCGGTATAACAGTGTCCAGGTTGTTTGAGACGATGATTCACTGTTCGCGTGTTGACCGTTCGAGCGCAGGTGTGCGCCGCCTCCTCCTCGCCCTTGCCCTCGCCACGGGCGGCGCTGGTTGTGGGCTCTTTGACATCACGAGTGACGTCACCATCGACATCTTTGCCGCTCACCATCCGCGTCGTGGCGCCGAGGGGGTATTCCCGGAGTACGGCTTTGATAACCTGCCGCGTACCTGGACAAATGACACCGGTTGGGAGATCAACCTGACCGAGGGTTATATCGTGATCACGGGTGCGCGCCTGATCGCCTGTGACGGCACGGAGTACCCGATTTCGACGCCCTTCGGTCCCTTGCCCGAGTACGTCAATTGGACCGATTTCGACGTCACGGTCCTGGGCGGCGCCGAGATCCCCGAAGGCGACTACTGTGAACTCAGCGTCGACTACGGCCCCTATCAGGCCGAGAAAGCGGCCCTGGCTGCGGAGCAGGCCCACGTGATCCCGAGCGGTCGAGACCTCGAGGGCCTCACGATTTTCTTGGCGGGCAGGGCCACCAAGGACGACATGGTCGTCGACTTCGCCCTGCAAAGCGGCGAGAGCCGCTCGTCGTCCTTTGAGCTCCGTGCGGGCGATGGCACGCCGGCGATCTTTGAGGTCATGGACGAAGGGGGCGCGCTCAAAGCGACGATCGGCAAGACTTACGATCGCTTCTTTGAGGGCATCGACTTCACGACCTACGATACCAACGCGGATGCGATCAACGCGGGCCTGATGACGATCCTGATCGAGGAGAGTCAGGCCTACCGCGGGACCACCATCTTTTAACGGGAAGGGGCCGCAAAGGCCATCTATGATGTCCCCGCGACCCCTGTAAGCCGTCACTCAGGTGTGCGATCAGGCGAGCGCGGCGGCCTTCTCGGACCGCTTGCGCCGGTTGTGATCGAGCACTCGCTTGCGCAGCCGAAGGCTCTTTGGGGTGACCTCCAGAAGCTCGTCGTCGTCGAGGTAGGCGAGGCTTTCTTCGAGGGAGAAAATCGTCGCTGGCGTCAGCACCATTTTCTCCTCGTGGCCGGTGGTGCGCACGTTGGTCAGCTTGCGCCCGATGTTGGGGTTGACCACCAAATCGGTGTCGCGGCAGTGCTCGCCGATGATCATGCCGCCGTATACGGAGACCTGGGAGCCGACGAAAAGCGTGCCGCGATCCTGTAGACGGTTGAGCGAGTAGGCGCTGGTTTCCCCGATGTCGAGGGCGATGAGAACGCCGCGGGCGCGGGACTTTCGGGCGCCCTGCCAGGGCCCGTAGTGGGAGAACGTCGAGGCCATCACGCCGGTGCCGCGGGTATCGGTGAGCATCTCGGAGCGGTAGCCGATGAGTGAGCGAGTCGAGACCTGGAACTCCATCGCAGTTCTGCCTTCGCCGGCGTCGCGCATGGCTTGCATCTCGCCGCCGCGGCGGCCGAGCTTCTCGATGATCGCGCCCGCGTAGGGGCTTTCGCAGTTGATCAGGAGGTCCTCAAAGGGCTCCTCTTTTCTGCCGTTTGCGCCCTCTCTGAGGATCACTCGCGGTCGCGAGACGCAGAGTTCGTAACCCTCGCGGCGCATGGTTTCGATCAGCACGCTCAGGTGCAGTTCGCCGCGACCGGCGACCTCGAACTCATCGGAGCTGTCGGTCGGGCTTACGCGGAGCGCGACGTTCGAGCGGATCTCACGCTCGAGGCGCTCGGAGATTTTGCGCGAGGTCACCCACTTGCCTTCGCGACCGGCGAAGGGTCCGTCGTTGATCCGCATGCGGATCGCCATCGTCGGCGGGTCGACGTCCAAGCGGGGGAAGACTGTGCGGCTCACGGGGTCTTCGGTGGTCATGGTGTCGCCGACGCAGAGCGACGCCATGCCCGAGACGGCGACGATGTCACCGGCCTCGACGGCCTCTCGCTCGAAGCGGCGCAGACCCTGGAAGCCGAGCAGCTTGCGGGCGCGGAAAACCTCGACGACATGAGCGTCGCCCTCACCCTCCTTGGGAGGTCGCATCAGGGCGACGCGATCGCCGATCTTGAGCCGGCCGCGTTGGATTCGACCGATCGCGACAAAGCCCAGAAAGGAGTCGTAGTCGAGCGTCGAGACCCACATCGCGAAGGGCTTGTCGGGCTCGCAACGGGGCTGCGGCGCGTGATCGTGGATGAAGTCCAGGACCGCGGTCATCGGCTGCGGCGGATCATCCGGGTCGGCCATCGCGTAGCGCTCACGGGCGCTGGCAAAGATGACGGGGAAGTCGAGCTGCTCCTCGCTCGCGTTAAGCGAGGCGAGCAGGTCAAAGGTCTGGTCGACGGCGAGGTGGGGGTCGCAGCCGTCGCGGTCGATCTTGTTGACGACCAGGAGGATCTTGAGCCCGGCGGCCACCGCTTTTTCGGTGACGAAGCGGGTCTGAGGCATCGGCCCTTCGAAGGCGTCGACCACCAGGAGGGCGGCGTCCACCATGTTCAGTACGCGCTCGACCTCACCGCCGAAGTCGGCGTGTCCGGGTGTATCGACGAGGTTGATCCTCGCGTCGCCGTAGGCCAGTGCCGTCGGCTTGGAAGTGATCGTGATCCCGCGCTCGCGCTCGAGGTCGTTGCTGTCGAGGGCTCGATCAGTATCAGCAGCACGGCGTTCAACGGCGCCCGCGGCTGCGAGCAAACCGTCGACCAGCGTCGTCTTGCCGTGGTCGACGTGGGCGATGATCGCGAGATTTCTAATGTCGGGGGTGGTCATGGTGGCCAGCCGCCGCAACTTCCACGGCAATGGCCCAGGATGCAAGGCTTCTTCGTGTTTTTCGTAGCGGCCCGGCGCCCGCATCCGCGGGCCTCGGGGCTGGGCGGGCCTCGCGCCTGACCGGCCTCAGGGAAAGCGGAGAGCGGGACCCAGGGGTGGAGAGTGTCGCGCGTGGCTCTTGTGCCACTGTCGGCAGGTTGCTCTCTCCAGGCCGCGGGGCGGCTGCTGCTGGGTTTTGGCGTGCCGGAGGGGGCACGAGCTCGCCTCGCTTTCGTGCCCGCCGGGGAGGCTTCTAGGCGGCGGAGCGGGCTTCATGATCCACTCCGTCCTCGGGGTCGGCGGATTTGTCGGTCTTAGGGCGGCGTTCCTTCGCGCTCGGCGCCGCAGGTCGATCAGCCTCTGGGGCGCTCTTATCGACCGAATCGGGGAGGTCGGGATCATCCGCGGGTGGCACAGTTTGGGACGGTCCGCGATCGAGGCGCAGTTTCGGTTTCTTCACGCCGATGAGAGTCACTGAACAGTTGAGCAGTGTCAATGCCAGACTGTTGAAGTGTTCAGTGTATCGAGGTGATTCTCCTCCGTGGGGCCCGTTTTTGCGGGTGCCTGCGCACAATGCGAGCGGACCTGCGCGCGTTGGGCGGCGGTGAGCGGAGATCATCTCTGGGCTCGCCGCTGCCTAGACTCGGTGGCGGCCACCGAAGCGACGAAGCGTGCCCGAGTGTTCTTATGCTCCTTGGGACATGTCCATGTGGTCAGAGTCTATGTGCAGCGGTGTTGAAACGGGGAGGCAGCTCCCCGCTTGGGATCAGGTTCGCAGCTCAGTCTGTCGAATCCTCAGCTTCGGCCCGAGCACGAATTAGTTTGAGGACCGAGGCGACGGATCACGGAGCTCAGTGCCTGCGATCTCGGTGTTCGTAGCCAGCACGAGCTTTGAACGCAAAGCTCGTAGATCTGTGGCGAAGGGCTTCGAGGCTACGAAGCCGCGTTAGCCTTGAGGCCGCGACCGATCAGATACTGCTCGATCGAAGAGGTGCGGGTGTTCTTCGCGTGGTAGGCCCGGCCCTCTTGAAAGGCACCACGGACCTCCCTGAGGATCGCCGGGAAGTCGCCGCCCTGGAAGACCTTGGCGACGAAGTGACCTCCGGGGCGGAGTGCTTGGCGAGCGATCGCTAGGGCGCGTCGGCAGAGCTCTTCGCTGCGGAATTGATCGGTATGGCGGTCGCCTGTGGTGTTTGGCGCCATGTCGCTGAGCACGACGTCAAAGGGCGGATCCGTCGGCGGTTGCCAGTCGTCGACGTCGCCGACGATGGTCTCGGCGCAGGCGGGCAGGGTGATCTCGACGGGCCGGAGATCGATGCCCAAGATGTAACCCTCGTCGCCGATTTTGGTGACCGCGTACTGCATCCACGAGCCCGGCCAACAGCCGAGATCGAGGACTCGGATACCGCGGTGCAGGAGTCGAAATTTTTTGTCGATCTCCTCGAGCTTGTAGATCGCACGACCTGCATAACCAGCGCCCTTCGCCTTTTTGTAGGCGCGGTCGTGGCGAGAGGATCGATCGCTGAGCTTGCTGCTTCGACGGGGCATCGGCGGCTCGCAGAGTACCAGAGTGCAATTGTGAAAGGCCGCGTTCTCCACTGGGGAGAGCGCGGCCTATTGGCTCGAACGAAGTGGCCGGCTTGGCCTAGCCGCGGTTCTTGCCGGCTCGGATCGCCGTCTTGATCGAACGGCGGATGGTCACGTAGCCATTGTTTGAACCAGGGATGGTGCCGCGGACCAGAATCAGCCCCTCGTCCGCCATGATTTTGGCGATCTTGAGGTTTTGCTGGGTGACGCGCTGGTTGCCCATGTGGCCAGCCATACGCTTGCCGAGCATGACGCGACCGGGCGTCTTGCGGCAGCCGATCGATCCACCGTGACGGTAGACCTCGTGCTGCCCGTGGGAGCGCTTCTCGCCCTCCATGTGGTGGCGCTTGATGACGCCTTGAAAGCCCTTGCCCTTGCTGGTGCCGGTGACGTCGACGATGTCGCCTTCACCGAAGATCGAGAGCGGCAGGTCGCTGCCGACTGGATGCTCGCCCAGTTCGGACTCGGCGACGCGAAGCTCGCGAACGCAGTAGCGGGGGGTCACGCCGGCGGTGCTGAAGCGGCCGGCGTCGGGCTTGTTGGTCCGTTGCGAGCGCTTCTCACCAAAGCCTATCTGCAGAGCGACGTAACCGTCGCGCTCAGTGGTTCGGTGAGCTGTCACAGTATTGCCAGCCGCGACGAGTACGGTTACCGGGATCCGGGTTCCGTTTTCGTCGAAGATCTGGGTCATTCCAATCTTTTTGGCGATGAGCCCGAGCTGAAAGTTCATGTTCCGCTTCTCCACGCAAAAGGGCGGGAATGGCCCGCCGGGGGACGGGACTATGGGCCACCTCGGGGCGATTCGTCAACTCTCGCTCAGCTGCGCGTTGGGACGTTGCTCACGCGCGCCCGTGACCGCGAGTGGCGGCAGACCCAGGACTCGTTCGGCGTTGGCGGCGGCCGTGCGCGCGAGCGTTTGTGGGTCTTCACCCCGCAGGAGCGCCAGATTGGCGCAGGTAAAGGCGACATAGGCCGGCTCGTTCTTGCGGCCGCGCATCGGTACCGGCGCCAGGTAGGGGGCGTCTGTCTCGAGCAGCAGGCGATCTCTGGGGCAGTCACGGGCGGCCTCGCGGAGCGGCTTGGCGGAAGGAAAAGTGGAGATCCCGGAGAACGAGAGCATGAAGCCGCGGTCGAGCCAGGCGCGGGCCTCTTCGGGGCCGCCGGTGAAGCAGTGGATGATGCCCTGCCGGGTCGGTGGCCTTTGGTCGACGATCTGCATCGCATCGGCGTGGGCATCGCGGATATGGAGGATGATCGGCTTGCCCAGGCGCTCGGCCAGCTCTAGATGGCGATCCATGGCGGCCTTTTGCACCTCGGGCGGCGACCGGTTGTAGTGGTAGTCGAGCCCCGATTCGCCGATGCCGACGACTTTGGGGCTCCGGGCCAAGTCGGCGATCTCGGCGATCGCCTGGTCGTCGAGCGTGGTCGCTTCGTGGGGGTGCACGCCGATCACCGCGTACACCGGCGGCAGGCCCTCGCGCTCGGTCTCGGCCAACTGCACGGCGCGGGCCATCGAGGTCCGCGAGCAACCGATATGCACGAGGCGTTGCACACCGGCGGCAGCCGCTCGGGCGAGCGTCGCCGGCAGATCGTCGATCATCGGGCTGTAGTCGAGGTGGCAGTGGGTGTCGACCAGGCCCGGGAAGACGGGGGGGGGCTGCTTCTTCTTGCTCACGGCCGGGCAGGGTAGCAGGGCCACTGCCTCGCGGCCCCCCTCTACTCGCGTTCGCGGGCGGCGAGGCTTTTGAGCGCTGCCCGGGCGTCGGCGACGGCCTCTTGTACGGCGGCCGATCGGCTGTGGCCGAAGCGCTCGAGGAGGCGTTCGCCTTCGCCTGGGCGAATTCGCGCAAGGGCATAGGCGGCGCGTACCCGGGTGACCCGGGGGCGCAGCCAGGAGGACGCGAGGGCGCGGATTTTAGGGATCGCCTCGGTGGGAGCGAGGGCTCCGAGGGCAGCCAGGGCCTCGAGGGCGCGGTTGCGGAACTCGGGTTTGCCCAGACCCTTGAGCAGAATGGGAGCCGCCGCGGGATCGCGGGCGGCGGTGAGGCCAATGGCGGCGGCGAAGCGGGTATCGAGGTCGACCGCGGTGTCTTCGAGCACAGCGCGGAGCTGCTCGGTGGTCGTTGGCGAGGGATGGTCGATGCGTGCGAGCGCTTCGCAGAGGCCGCGACGGACCTCGGCGTTGGATTCGTGGGCGAGCGCCTTGGCGATGGGCTCTTCGGCGTCGTTGCCGAGCACATCGACGAGCGTTCCCGAGCACTGAAAGCGTACCTCGGGGTGCGGCGAGGCGAGTCCGTCGGCGAGGGGAGCTGCGATCGCGGGCAGGAGCGCAGCCGCGGGGTCCTCCATGGCCGCGCCGGCGAGTTCGGCGAGGCCGATCGCCGCGCACTCCCGGCGAAACGCGGGCTCTTCGCCTTCGCCCTCGGTACCCAGGGCCTCGCGAAGGAGGGGCAGGGCCAGTGGATGGCCAAGCTGACCCAGGCCGATCGCCGCGAACCCCTGCAGGACCGGTGAGGGATCGCTATGAACGGCCTCGGTCAGGACTTCGATCACCTGGGCGCCGCGGGGGTGACGGTCGGCGGCCCGCCAACGCTTGGTTTTGGGCCCGAGTTCGGCCAGCAGGGCGTCGCCCATGTGGCGCAGGGCCTTGTCGCGGACCCGCGGATTGGCGTGATCGCAGTCGCGGAGCGCAGCCGCCAGGGTGATCGGAGGGCCTGCCATCAGAGATCCTGCGTGTGCTAGTGGCGGACCCGAAGGGGGGCGTCTGGGGGTGGGTTGGGGCTGCCGTAGAGGCGGGTGACTTCGGCGGCCATGCGCCCGCTGAGGGCCAGGCGATACATCCTAAAGTCGGCTCGCAGAGACCAGTGCGGGTACTTAAAGGTAGCCGGGCGGTTGTTCTCGATGAAAAAATGCGAGAACCAGGCGGGGCCGTAGCCGCCCACCAGGCTGAGCAGCATCAGCGACGGCCGACCGGTCAGGATGCCCGCCGTGAGCAGCCCGAGCGCCAGGGTTGTGCCGAGGTAGTGGAGGCCGCGGCAGGCCGGCTTGCGATGTTCGCCGACGTAATAGGACCAAAATTCGCGAAATGATCGGATCTCCATGGACGCTGTGCTCCCTTTTGGCTGTGGTGCCTGTCTAGCATAGGGGATCGAGAGGCTGACCGAGCGTCGCGCAGGTTGTCGCGGCTAGGCGGCCCGGGTGACGCAGAGTTCGAGCAGGGTCTGCTCGAGGATCAGGCGTACGTTGGCGTTGCGGCGGATCCGCTGGGTGAGACGTTGGAGCGTGGCGATCCTGCGGACGAGATCGGCGGGACTGCCGGCGGTTTTGGGCGCACCCGGAAGGCCTTCGCGGCCGCGGAGCTGCTCGCGCAGGTGCAGGGTCCAAAGCTCGGCGAGGCGGCTGGCGACCCAGCGCTGCTGGGAGGCGCTGGCCTTGGGCTTGCCCTCGGCTTTATTCTTTTTTCGCGAGGCGCGCTTGCGCTTGCCAGCGATAGCAGCCTCCTCGGCGGCGGTCTCGGCGGCGGTCGCAGCGTCGAGGGTGATGACCTCTTTAATCGCGGCGCTGTAGCTCTCCCAGAGCGGGCTCCTATCGCCGCCGAAGATCGCGGCGGGGCCCCGTTCGGCGGCGCGGATGGCTTCGCGGACCAGGGCGAGGCAGCGATCGAGTGCCGGATCGAGGGCGAGTTCGACGGCGACACCAGCGCTTCCCTCGGCGAGCAGCGTCGCCATACTTCGGCGATCCTCGGCGGCCTCGCTGGCCTCCGCATCGATGATCGCCGCGACGTCGGTATCACTCAGACGACCCAAGCGGATCGGCATCGTCCGCGAGAGGATCGTCGGCAGGACGCCCTGCATGTTGGTGGTCAGGAGCAGAAAGTGGATCCCGGGGCGGGGCTCCTCGATCGCTTTAAGAAGAGCGTTGCCGGAGTACTCGTTGAGTGCGTCTGCGGGATCGACGACGACGATGTAGCGCTCGGACTCGTAGGGGCCGTTGGCCTGACGCACATGACAGGCGCGGGCGCTGTCGATGGTGATCTGACCGGCCTTGCCGGCGGGCAGCAGCCAGTCGACGTCGGGGTGGGTGCGGGCGGCGATCCGCAGGCAGATCGTGCAACTGCCGCAGCCGCGATTGGGGGCGGTCTTGCAGAGCAGTGCCTGTGCGAGGCCACGGGCGAGCGTCGCCTTGCCGATCCCGCGGGGGCCGACGAACATCAGCGCGTGGTGCAGGTGCTCGCGGTCCAGCGCTCGGGTGAGCATTGTCTGCGCGTCGCCGTGGCCGCGGACTCCGACAAAGCCGCTGGCATCGCCGCTCTCTGCGTTGCTTTGGGGGCTCATGAGGGGCAGTGTTGGCGAAAGCACGCGCGCGGGCAAGTCCGCGCCGCTGGGCAGCGACGCGTCTGTCCAGTACACTGCCTGCCGGCCCGTCTGGGGCCGTTTGGAGCCAGAGCATGAGCGACAAGCCCGGGATCTTTAGCCGTATGCGTAGGTCGATCTCGTCCGCGTTGAGTGACGCTGTCGAGGCGGTCTCTGATCCCGGTCAGGAGATCGCGCTGATGCTCGACGATCTCGCCGATCAGATCAAACAATCCGAGCGCGACCTTCACCAATCGATCGTCGATCAAAAGATGATGGAGAAAAAAGCGCTGGGCCTGCAAAAATCCGAGGTCGATTGGGACAAGCGGGCGGAGCAGGCGGTGCGGCTTGGCGATGAGACCCTGGCGCGCGCGGCCCTCGAGCGTCGGGTCGAGATCGCGGCCGAGCGCAAGGCGACCGAAGAGACCTTGGTCGAGCAGCGCAAGCTGATCGAAGACATGCGCAGAGGTGTTGCCGAGGCCAAAAAGCGCCATCAAAGCCTGAACAACCGGCGCGGCACTCTGATCGCCCAGGCGCGGGCGGCCAAGCGGGGGACGACGCCGAGCGGGGCGATCAACGCCACGGGATCGATGGACCGCATGGGCGCGATCGAGGATCGCATCGCCCAGATCGAGGCTCTCAACGAGGTGCACGCCGAAGGTCTCGACGCGCGCAGCGAAGAGGCGGCGATCGACGCGAAGCTGGCGGAGCTCTCCGGGCACAGCGAGGTCGATGACGCCCTGGATGCCCTCAAAGCGAAGATGGCGGGGTCGAATCAGCTTACAGAGGGCGACGACTCCGACTCTTGAGCTGCGCGTGGGTCGGTGCGACCGTCAGCGGTTGGGCGATCCGCGAGGATTGCGAGGGAATGAAATCTCGCTCGTGATCGAGTCGAGGACATGCCCTTGACCGCTGCGCCGCACAGCGGGTACGCCCGCTCTGTTGGTCGATTTTCGTGACAGTCCAGGGCGAGCACCTCCGCCTCTGGGGCCGCCGGCGAGGCGCTTCGGTCTGTTCTTGCTCGGTCTCGTCGCGCTCGCGCTCGTGGTCGGCGTGCCGTATTTTGAGGCGCTGCGCAACGCCAACGAGCGTCCGCGGCTGCTGCAGGGCATCGCTCTCGTCGATTGCGGCGAGTGGGCGATCGACGGGCCCAGTGCCCGCGGGTTGTCCCCTGGCCCTGATATCAGTCGCTCGCCCGTCGACCATCGCCTCTATCCCAACAAGCCGCCTGCGACCAGTTTGATCGCGGCGCTTGCCTATCGCATCGCCCAGATCGGAGATGCGCCGACGCTCCGATCCTACACCGTCTGGGCGCGGATCCTCGGCGGTTGGTTGCCGACTGTGTTGCTCTGCCTCTGGCTCTGGCGACGTCTCGCGCCGCTGCTGGGCGCAGCTCCGGTCGCTGCGGCGATCGCTATCTACGCCCTGGCCACGCCGGCGGCCTCCTACGCTCATCTGCTCTACGGCCATCAGCTGGCCGCGGCATTTTTAGGCGTCGGATCGCTGCTGATCGTCGACGGTGTTCTCGGGCGACGCCGGCTCTGGGCGGCTCTGGGCGGTGTGCTCGCGGCCCTCAGCATCACCGTCGAATACGGGGCGGTCTTTGCTGGCCTGCCGTTGACGGTCTTTCTGTGGATCGCGCTGCGCCGGGGGGGCCGTGCTGCGTTGCCGGCTGTCGCCACCGCTGCGTTGGCGGCTGTGCTGCCGATGATCCTGCTCGCGGCCTACCACGCCGCGGTCTTTGGCTCGCCCTGGGCAACCGGCTATCACCATGTCATCAACCCGGACTTCGCGGCCAAGCACGGTCAGGGTTTGCTCGGACTCGGCTTGCCCCGCGCCGCCGGGATTCGCGAGCAGATCTTCGCCGCCGATACTGGCCTGCTCTGGTGGGCGCCGCTGTGCCCGGTCGGTTTGCTCGGCCTCGTCGGTCTCGGGCGGGGGGCCAAGAATCCGATCTTGCGGGCGCAGGCATGGGTTCTCCTGGCTACGCTCGCGCTTTTTATCCTGCTGACCGTCAGCCTTTCCTTTACTGGCGGTTGGCGGGTGGGTCCGCGTTACCTCGTCGTCGTTTTGCCGGCGATGATCCCCGGGCTCGCCTGGCTACTGCGTGAGTGTCGACGGCGGCCGCTTATCTTCACCGGCGTTGTCGCACTCGCGACCTGGTCGCTGATCGTCAACGGCCTCGCCGCGAACCTCTGGCCCCACATCGATCCGACCAACGTCGACTTCCCGGTCGCGGAGGTCCTGGTGCCGCTCGCTCGAGCGGGCGCGGAGCCCTACGATCTGTTCTCGGTCAGCGGTGCGGGTGATCTTCCGCTTGCGCTGGTCGTCGCGGTGGCGAGCGCCGTGTCGGTGATCGGCGGTCTTCTGTGGGTGGTCCGCGGTGTGCGGTCTGGGATCGGTACTGTCGTCCTCGGGGTCGGGATCGGGCTTGCGGGTCTTGCAGTCTCGCTTCGTCTGCCGGCACACCCGCGCGCGGCTGCCAATCTGGATTACATCCAGCGTATCTGGGAGCCAAAAGTGGGGGCTGTAAGCCACTCGATTGAGCTTCAAAATGCCAACAAAGGGCCGAATCTGTGCGAAATCGTTGATTCCTTGGCAAGATAGGGGGGATCTGCCCCCTGCCAAAATGGGCGCGAAACGATCCTTTACGCGGGCATTCCGGCCGGTGGAGCAGGTGTTTGTAGGTTTGTCAGAGGCTGTTGCGTGGTCGTGATTGGAGTGGAGCGCGGCGCCCTTGTGATACCTTTCGGCGGTACGCTGGCGTCGGCGCGAGCGGAGGTCGGGTCTGCCGGTCGGGCCCTACACGAGACGGCATGACGAGCAGATCACCAACCTCCCCAGACTTGCTGATCGGGCGCACAGTAGGCACCCACTACGTGATCTCTAGGCTTCTTGGCCGGGGAGTACGAAGCGCGACCTACCTCGCGGAGCACCGAAGCCTTCATCGCGATGTCGTGGTCAAAATCCTCGACAACCCATGGGCTGGCGACACCGCGGCGGCCTCGCGTTTTGACCAGGCGGCGCGCTCCCTCAGCATGCTCGAAGCGGCCAACATCGCGGCCCTGATCGACTCCGGGCGCGAGCCGGGGCGAGGCATCTTTGTTGTCACGGAGTTTGTCGAAGGTGACTCGCTCGAGGATTTTTTGGGCGAGCGAGGCGCACTCAGTCTCGAGGAGTTTGTGCCGATCGCGGCGCAGATCCTAAAGGGGCTCGGCGCCGCTCACCTGCGCGGGCTGCTGCATCTCGACATCACGCTCGACAACATCTACATCAGCAAGGATGAAGCCGTGCCCACCCGGGGACGGCTCCGGCTGTTGGATCTGGGTCTCGTTCAGCTGGTCGAGGGGCACGTACAGGGGCACGTACAGGGCATCGAGTCGTCGACCACCGGGGATACTCGCTACCTCGCGCCCGAGCAGATAAGCGACAAGCCGCTCGATACCCGCACCGATGTCTATGCCGTCGGTGCGCTCTTTTATCAGATGCTCGCGGGGCTGCCTCCCTTTACCGGTACCGACGCGCAGATCATCTACAAGCACATCAACGAGCGCCCCTCTCCGCTCGCCGAAGAGGTCGACGAGGCGCTGCCCGAGGAGCTGATCGAGCTGATCGAGAAGTGCCTCAAAAAAGACCCCGACGATCGCCCCGTCGACGCCAACGAAATCGTCGAAATGCTGATCGATGCCGTGCCTGCGTCGCTCTTTCGCGGCCCGGTGGCGCCACCCAAAAGCGGTGCTGGCGATGATGCCGAGGACCTGAGCGATGCGCTGGTCGATGAGGACTCCAGTGCGCACGCTGGGGTTGCTCTCCGCGAAACCCATGACGGTGCGCGCACAGAGGCCAGTGACTCCGGCAAGCGCCCGCCGGCGATCGGCGATTTGGCGCTCGAGGACCCGCAGTCGCCGACCAAGGGCTGGTCGGTCGCAGACGATCCCGCAGCGGAATCATCGGGGGGCGCGGCAGTGGTGCATGAGCGCGCCGTCGAGGCGCCAGAGGCCGAGGAGGAGCGGGAGAAGGGTGGCTTTATCACCATCGTGCTCTTGGTAGTCGCGGTCGTGGTCGGTGGTATCTACCTGTTTAAGCCCGAAATCCTGGGTCTCGCTCCGTCGACGCCGCCGACTCTCGCCCAGCCGACGCCGGCCGCCGATGCGCCCGCCGATATTGGAACGCTGTTGAGCAAGGCGCGGGCCCTCGAGAGCAGCGGCGACGCATTTTCAGCGAGCGCGATTTACCATCAGATCCTCGCCCTCGATCCAACGCATCCAGAGGCGAGCGCTCGCTTGGCGGCGCTGTCGAGCGACGGCAACGAGGCGGCGAGCACAGGCACGACGTCCGGGTCCTCTACCGGTGCGAGCACCGGTGACACGACCGGCAGCACCGGGGGCACGACGGGCGACGAAAGCTCCAGCGAGGGCAGTACGGGCGGTACGACGACAACGGGCACGACCACGACCACTGGCGGCTCAACCGGCTCCACCGGTGCACCCGATGTTGCGCCTGGCACCGCCGATGTCGAGTTCATCATGAAGGCGCGGGGCAAACTCTTTGTTGACGGCAAGAAGGTCGGCAGGGTCCCCGGTGTTCTCAACCTCCCGACCGGCAAGCACACCCTCAAGATCGAGGGGAGCTCCCGTCACAAGCCCTGGGAGGACACCCTCGTGATCAAGAGCGGCATGGATCCCCTAAAGATCCGACTCAAGCGGATCCCGAAGGACCTAAGCGGCGAAAATATCGACATCGATCCGATGGTCGACGGCCCCGAGACCCCCTTCAGCATCCAAAAGTGACCGATTTCGGGGGAACCCGGGATCTGTCTCTTCGGGCATAAACCCCGCCGGGCGCTCGCGCTTCCGGGATCGGGGCTCAGAGCAGGCCAAAGCGGATCAGGTAGCGGCGGTTTTTTCTCAGCATGTGATCGACGATCGCTGCGGCTGCCACATCAAACGCGTCGGCGTTGGCCTTGAGTTCGCGGTAGGTGGTTGAAGTCTCGCGTCTGTCGTGGGGCAGGGTATCGAGGTGGGTCCGGAGTTTGGGCAAGGCGATCGCGGCGAGGAAGCGTTCGTAGGCGATGAAGAGAGGGCCCGCGAGGGCGGCAGCGTTCTCGGTGACGAGCACGTGGGCGATCCGGGCGAGCGGCGGTACGCCCAGGTGCGCGCCGAGTTCGGCCTCGCGAGTGTCGTCGGCGAGTGTCGAGGCCCAAGTAAAGAGCACTAGGTTGGCCAGGTGCCAGAGTTTGCGAGAGTGTCGGAGTTTGAGGTTACGCAGGGCCCAGCCCTTGCCGGCGACCTCGACCTTAAAGCGATAGTCGACGCAGATCGTCCGGTAGTAGCGGTGCAGGTCATTGCCAAGGGCGCTCAGGTAGCGGCCACTGGCGATCGGACCGCGGGTATAGGCCTGGAAGAGCGCCTCACGGATCGCCGTTGAGGTGGCGGGCGAGTGCAGTGAGACGCCCTCGGTGAGGACCAGCGATCTGTAGGTGAGATGGTCGCTGGTATCCATGCGGCCGCCGATATCCGCGAGCAAGGCGTCCAGGCTCTGAGCCCTTGCGAAGGTTTTTTCGGCGACCTCAAAGCCGATCCCTCGGAGGCGCATCACGGCGATCCTGCGCTGCTCCTCTGCGCGTGATTTTGACGTGAGAGGGTCGCGGAAGAGGATCGCTAGGTCGAGGTCACTCGCCGCAGATGCCTCGAGGCGACCGAGCGATCCGAGGGCGAAAATCGCGACGCCTCCGTCATCCTCCAGGTCGCGGAGGTGAGCGCGGGCCTCGATGATCCGGGCCCAGGAGTGCTCTGCTGCGCCGATGATCGCGGGGATCATCGCCGCCTCGATCTGGATCGTCGAAGCGAGCGCCCGGTAGTCGATAAGCTCAGTCATAGCTCGGGCGCTTCGCTGGTACTGAGGGTTGGGTCGAGCTCGAGCTGTAGTTGATCGACGCTGTGCTTGGCGACCAGGACCATCTCTTGGCGCTCGTGTCGGTAGCGGCCGGCCCAGCGCTGGAGCGGCAAGCCGATGTCGTCGGCGTGGATCTGACGGTCCACGTAGTAGCGTTTGCGAATGCGCCGAAGCAGCACCGTGCGCTCGCTGCTGGGAACGAAGTAGAAGCGCCCGTCATCGCCGCGATCGAGCCCGCTTTTTTGAACCTGTTCGCGCACGAGATCGTCGAGCGAGCGATCATCGAAACTCTCGAGGCGGGCGAAGATCGTGCGATCGAAGCGCTTGGCGACCGCCGCCGAGAGGCCGGCTTCGCAGACGATGTTTGAGGGAAGGGTGATGACGGCGCCGTAGACCCTGTCTTTGAGCGACCAAAAGCGATCGATCGCGCGAATGGCTGCGGGGCGCAGGTGAATCTCGCCGTCATCGCTGGCGGCGAAGAGTTGCGAGGGCAGGCGGAGCCCTCGGATCTTAAAACAACGGGCGGCGCGGAGGATGCCGTCGAGGGTGTCGAGATTGATCGGTGCGCGCATCAATGCCGCCAGTGGGGCGAAGCTCGGGTCCTCGACCTCGCCGCAAATAAGCCCCCAGGTGAGTTCGGGATCGATGCCCGCAGCCTCGAGATCAGGGCGCAGGGTCGTGTGTCGATCGATCGCTCCGTTGCCGCGGACGAGCCACTCGGAGAGCCCGTGGTGTGCGACTCCGAGGGCGCGGGCGAAGCCGGGTTCGGCCGCATGCGAGAGCGGAAAGTGGCCGATGTCGTGCAGTAGGCAGGCGGCCAAAAAAGGGCGGCTTAGGGCGCTGTCCAGGTTAAGATCGTCGCAGAGCTGGAGGCCGAGCGAGGCGACGCCAAGCGAGTGCTCGAGGCGGCTCGTACGGCGCTGGCTCTTGGGGTGGTAGTCGAGCGTGCCGAGGAACGAAATCCGGTCGAGGCGACGGAGCCAGGGCGACGCGAGCAGGCGCTCGCCGAGGGCGGCGCGGAGCTTGGCGACCACGGTGCGCACAGTCCGATGAGGTTAAGGCAAGGCGGGCGAAATTGGCGTCGAATCTCAAACAAAGACCGTAGGAGCCTACAGATGCCCGTTTAAGGAGCGCTTGGCAGGCCGTCGACGAACTCGCGTCGCGTGCGGTCTTGCCCTCGAGCGCGGCAACGGGCGACGCTCACTCGGATGAGTGAAACTCCGCGACCCCTGCTCTGGTTGATGAAGAGCGAGCCCGATGTCTTTTCGATCGATGATCTCGAGCGTGACGGCAGTACGCCCTGGGACGGCGTCCGCAATTACCAGGCCCGCAATTACATGCGGGACATGATGGCTGTCGGCGATCGAATCCTCTACTACCACTCGAACACAAAGCCGCCGGGCATCGTCGGCATCGCCCGGGTCGCGCGTGAGGCCTATCCCGACCCGACCGCGTTTGATCGGACCTCCGAGGTCTTCGATCCAAAGTCTTCATCGGAGGCGCCGCGTTGGTATTTGGTGGATGTTGGCTTTGTCGAAAAATTGCCGACGATGGTGCCCCTGGACCAGCTTAAGAGCGATCCAGAGTTGGCAGAGATGCTCGTTGTGCAGCGCGGCCAGAGGCTGAGCATTCAACCTGTTGAGCCGGATCACTTTCGCCATGTGCTCGCGCTTGGCGGGGCCAAGAGCAAGGTCCCTGCGAGTGCTGGTTCGGTCGTCGGCGTCCTGACGGCAGCGAAGAAGAAAACAGCGAAGAAGAAAACAGCGAAGAAGAAAACA
>CAYYUP010000004.1:141080-144660 GCA_964474905.1 uncultured Nannocystis sp.
CAGCGAAGAAGAAAACAGCGAAGAAGAAAACAGCGAAGAAGAAAACAACGAAGAAGAAGGCAGCGAAGGCATGAGACAGAATCTCGAGATCAAGGCGAGGCTAGTGGACCGCGCCAAGGCGAGGGAGCAGGCGCTTGAAGTCGGCGCTCGCTGTCAGGCGACTGAGGTCCAGCGAGACACCTTTTTTCACGCACGCGAGGGCCGGCTCAAACTCCGAGTGATCGATGCGACCGGCGGAGTTACGAGCGCGTGGTTGATCGCCTACCAGCGAGGGGATCACAGCGAGGCTCGAGTCAGCAGCTACTCGCTGGTTGAGGTCACGGATCCGCAGGGCCTTCGCGAGGCGCTCGGACGTGCTCTGGGGATCCGCGGGGAGGTGCGAAAGACCCGAGAAATTTTGCTGTGGAAGAACGTGCGGATCCACCTCGATCAGGTCGCAGGGCTCGGTGACTATCTCGAGTACGAAGCTGTACTCAGCGACGCTATGGGGGAGGATTTGGCGGCGTCGAGGGAGTCGCTGCATGTGCTCTCGACGGCGATGGGCATCGATGATTCGGTGCGGGTTGCGGTCGCTTACGCGGACCTCTTGGGGATTTGAGGTGTTTGCGGTCGGGGCGGTGCGGATACCTGCGGACACGGTTATCCTGAAGTAGGCGCCGATGAAACCCAAGAAGAAGACATTCGCGGATCCCGGCGACTGGCTTCGACATCTGATGACTCGCCGCGATCTTCGGAAGTGGCGACAGTGCTCGGAGTACGGTTGGACTGGATTGCACGAGGTCGAGCTTGCGCATGCAAAGCGACTAGAGGCTGCGCACGCCAAGTACTCGGTGACCTTTGATGCTCAGCTGCTCGCGGATGTTTTTGAGTTTCTGCGGAGCCAGGACAATCACGAATCCGTCGAGGACCAGGTCTGGCTGACGGTGATTCGCCTGAGTTGTGCGCCCTTACCAGAGCCGATCGCTTTGGAATTAGCTGGCGGATCGAGCTCGGCCTACTGGGTGAAGCGGGCGCTCTGCGACTCGCGGCAGGCGTTGGCGGTCTACTACCGTCTTGCCGATGCCAACAAGTACGCGCGCTCGCGCCTCTTTATCCGCCTCTTTGTCGGTTCGGACTACGGCGTCGACGATCTTCGCCGATACCTCGATCGCTACGGTATGGAGGCCGCTGGGCGGATCGCACGCGGTCGTCGGCCGGATGATCCGGCGAAGTGGCAGGCCTTTCCAGAGCCGCAGCGAACCTGGTTGCAGGAGTCATTGCAGGACGAGGGAAGTCCCGAGAGGAATCACCAGGTTCGTCGCAACGACAAGCGGCGGGTGATCATGAGCGAGCGAATGCGGGAGCAGCAGCGGATCCAGGCGGCCAAGGAGCAGCGAGACAGGTCGGATATGCTGGATACGCCGGATACGCCGAACGAGCCCGACGCGTAGGCGGTTAGTCTGGGGTCCGACAGAATTCGACGTAGAGTTCGACCGGCCCGCGAAGCTCGAGCTGGTGTGGCACTGCAGGTTCGACGATGCCTGGGGTGTCCGGTCGCAGCAGATGCTCCTCGATCTCTGTGCCGAGGATTCGATAGAGAACCTCGCCGCTCTGCACACGGATGACCCCCCAGACGCCGGTTCGTGTCCGGTGTTCGCCCTGGAGACCGGCCGGCAGCGTGGTCTCGGTGAAGGTCGCCGTTCGTTTGTAGGCCTTAACGTCGTCGGGGAGCTCTCGCATGGCTGTGTCTGCCTTTTAAGTCAGGTTTGTGAATGCGACGCACGGGGTTGCGGGACGTCGTCTAGGTAGTTGCCGAGGATTTCCAGGAGGGCGTCGACCCAGACGGGTTCGGCGTTGAGGCCGGGGATCAGGCGGAGCTGCTCGCCACCGGCAGCGACAAAGTCCTGGTTTGCTCGCAAGCCGATCTCTTCGAGCGTCTCTAGGCAGTCGGCGACGAAAGCTGGGCAGAAGACCGCGAGACGCTTGACGCCGCGGCGGGCGAGTTCGCCGAGGATCTCGTCGGTGTAGGGGCGGATCCAGACCGTGCGACCCAGACGTGACTGAAAGGACACATCTGTTTGGGCTGTGCTTAGGCTTAGGCGCTCGCTGAGGGCCCTGGAGGTCGCGTAGCACTGGGCCCGGTAGCAGTTGCGATTGGCTGTCACGATCGCATCACAGCATGTCTTTTGGGACAGGCAGTGGGCACCGCTTGGATCGCTTTTTTTCACGTGGCGCTCGGGCAGGCCATGGAAGGAGTAGAGCACGTGATCGGGCTGTAGCTCGGCGAGAAGCGGCGCGCCGACCTGAGCGAGTGCGTCGATGAACGCGGGGTGGTCGTAGAAGGGGGGCACGACCTGGACATAGGGCGTGTTCCACTTTGCGCTGGCGATTCGGTAGACCTCCTGCACGGTCGAACCAGTCGACGATGCGGCGTAATGGGGATAGAGCGGCACGATCAACAACCGGTCGCAGTTGGCCCTGTCGAGTTCGGCCAAGCCGCTCGCGATCGAGGGCTGGCCGTAGCGCATCGCTAGCACCACCGGGGTCGCCCCGAGTCGCTCCTGGAGGCGCTTGGCGAGTGCCCGCGAGTGCACCAGCAGCGGCGAACCCTCGTCGCTCCAGATCTTTCGGTAGGCGGCGGCAGAGCGCTGAGGTCGGGTGCGGAGGATGATCAGGTGGAGCAGCAGCCAGCGCAGCAGCGGGTTGATATCGATGACCCGCGGATCACTGAGGAACTCGTGGAGATAGCGGCGGACTTCGGCGGTCTGCGGGGCCTCTGGGGTGCCGAGGTTGCAGAGCAGGATCCCGAGCTTGGATGCGGCGGCGGGCATGGTCGAGCGCCGGCATGGTACCGTGCTCGGCCCCTGATGCGGACGCCAGCGATCGAGCTCGAAGAGGGAGAGATCCACGTCTGGCAGGTTGATCCGACGGCGATCCAAGATCCGGTGCGGCTCGCTCGCTACGCCGCCTGGATGCCCGACGACGAACTCGCTCGCCAGCAGCGGTTCCTCTTTCCGCGGCATCGACACGCGTTCCTGGTCGCCCGGGCGCTGGTCCGCGGCACGCTCTCCCGTTACGTGCCGGCGATCAGCCCGGAGCAGTGGCGCTTTGTTATCGGCGAACACGGACGGCCCGATGTTGATCCTGCGCTCGGCACAGGCTCGCTTCGTTTCAACCTCTCGCATACCGATGGTCGGGCGGTGATCGCTCTTGGCCGTGCTGAGATCGGCATTGACGTCGAGGCGCGTGGCCGTCGGGGGGATCTCCGCGGCATTGCCGAGCACTTCTTTGCCGCTGCCGAGGTCGAAGCGATCAAAGGCCTCGAGGGAGTCGCGCTAGCGGAGCGCTTTTTTGCCACCTGGACCCTTAAAGAGGCCTACATGAAGGCCTGTGGCGTGGGCATCAGCCTTGGGCTCGGACGTTTTTGGTTTGTGCTCGACAGCGCTGGATCGATCGCGATTCGCTTTGCGCCGAGTCTCGTGGATGATCCGGAGAGCTGGAGTTTTTGCCGCTTTGATGTGAGTGCAGAGCACCCGGTCGCGCTTGCATTGCGCTGGCCGAGAACCCGGCCGCTGCGGGTGCGGCTTTTCGCGGGCCTGCC
>CAYYUP010000004.1:144760-169019 GCA_964474905.1 uncultured Nannocystis sp.
ACACGCCGAGCTGCAGAGTATCGTCAACTCAGAGGTTCGCCGTCTCGGTCCTAATTATGATTTCGATGATGACCCAGGCGTGATCGGTGACTCGCTCCATTATCCGATCTGGATCTCGCAAACGAGTGAAGTCGAGGTGACCCTAGAGTACCGTCTGAGTGCGCGTGGCGTGCATGCAGGGCCGCTTCATTCGGCACAAGGGGGCGGCTGTTGGAGCCGCGGGCTCTGCTCGGACCCACTGCGGCTTTTCGCGACGCCTGCCCGAGGAGGTGAGCAGGCTGCCGCGAGATTCTGTAGTTGGCCGTTAGTCGCTGTTATCTTTGCCCTCGACGATATCGGTGAGGCTTGCAGCCTTGTGGGCCTCAAACTCACCGGCCTTGAGGCGGGCGAAGTACTGGCGATAGGTTTTCATCGCGAAGGCACCGAAGATCAGCATGATCGGGATGTTGACGATCAGCATGACGCCGGTGCCCAAGGTTGTGAGGTTGTCGAGTTCGGCGTCGGTGGTGACCAGGCCGACGGTCGAGAGCACGATCGCCGCGCAGTAAAACATTTTGTAGGGCACGACCCAGCGGTCGCCGGCGATGTAGACGACACCCTGCTCGCCGTAATACGACCAGGAGATCATCGTCGAGAGGGCGAATAGCCAGGAGGAGAAGAGGATCAACCACTTGCCGAGGCCCGGTAGCACCCGGTCGAAGGCGTGGCTGGTCAGGGCGGCGCCGACGTAATCGCGGTAGATGTCCGGGGACTCGAGCGTCGGCGCGGTCGGGCCGATGTCGACCGAATCCCAGCGGACTTTCCAGTGCTCTGGGGCCTCTTCGTTGATGAAGACGTGGCCGCTTAGGCGTTGGAGATCGGTGCCGGTTTTCTCGTCGGGCGCGCCGCCACGGGCGACAACAAAGACCGAGTCGCCGTCTTTCCAGGGGCCGCTCACCGACTCGGCCTGGCGGGATTTTTGCGGTAGATGGCTCTCTTCGAGGGTCCAGGAGTTCTCGGCCTCGGCGGCGACGAAGGTCGGTGTGTCCGTAAAGACAGTTTCGCCGTCGCGGTTCCAGGCACCGCTGGCGAGGATCACCAGCGAGGTCAGGGTGGCAACGACGATGGTATCGATAAAGGGCTCCAGGCCGGCGACGACGCCCTCGCGGACCGGCTCGTTGGTCTTGGCTGCGGAGTGGGCGATCGGCGACGAGCCCTGGCCGACCTCGCTCGAAAAGAGCGCCCGCTTCATGCCCCAAAGAAATGCGAGGCCAAAGGAGGCGCCGACAAAGGCACCGCTCGCCTCGGTCGGGTTAAAGGCGGAGGTGACGATCAGGCGCAGCATGTCTGGGATCGCTGCGTAGTGGATCCCGAGCACGTAAAACGAGGCGATCAGGTAGATCAGACACATCACCGGTACGATGCGCCCCGCGACCGCGCCGATGCGTTTGATGCCGCCTAAGATCACCGCGCCGACCAGCACTGCCTGGATCGCACCGACCAACGGTTGCGGGATCCCCAGGCCCTCTTCGGTGACCACGGCGACGTTCCAGGCCTGGAACATGTTGCCGCCGGTGATCGTCGCGATCAGCAGAGTGATGCAGAAGAGCACGCCGACGATCCGGCCGATCGGGCGCCAGTTGGGGTTGCGGCTGGCGAGTCCCTCTTCGATCACGTACATCGGCCCGCCGTGGGGCTCGTCCGGGTTTTTGGTATTGCGGAAGAGCATCGACTGGGTGACTTCGGTGGTCTTGAGGGCCATGCCGAAGACGCCGACGACCCACATCCAGAAGATCGCTCCGGGGCCACCCAGGGCGATCGCCACCGCGACGCCGCCGATGTTGCCCAGGCCCACGGTTGCCGAGAGGGCGGCCGAGAGCGCTTGGAAGTGGTTGATGGCGCCGGGATCGTCGTGATCGTCGTAGCGCCCGCGGATCACCGAGATCCCGTGGGTGAACGCGTGGTACTGGCAAAAGCCGCTCCAAAACGTGAAGAGCACGCCGACAGCCAGGACCGCGTAGAGCACGAAGTCGTGGAAGATGACGCTGTTGATCGCGTTGAGGACTTCGTTAAAGCGCTGGAGGAATACGTCCATGGGCGGCCCTTTGCAGGCCGCATGATGGCGGTCGCGGGCCTCTAGCGCAATCGTCTGGGATGGGAACGGCGCGGTGTGCTGGGCCGACGTTTACCGGGCCCTAGTGCCCGGCAGCTGCGTCGGCCGCCCGCTTTTTGTCGAGCTCGGCCTGGTCTTTGGCGGATATTTTGTCCCGCTTATTCGCCTTTGGTTGCGGAGGCGCGGGCTCTGCCGGAGGCGGTACTGCAGCCGTTGGTTTGGCGGAAGGATCGGCCGCGGGTTTGCCGAGGATCGGTGCGTCGGGGCGGATCCCGTGGGGGACTTCGATACGCTCGCCGACGGTGACCTTGCGGCCAAAGTGGATCGCCGTGACCCGGATCGAGAGGTCGCTAAAGTCCCAACGTTGCTCGAGGCTGCGACTGGGAGGGAAGGTTGCAGTGCCATCCTTGGCCCGTTTTGGGGCCTCGCCGCGCGTCGAGGTTGGCTCGCCGTAGAGGTTTTTCATCGCCTTGACGGAGTCTTCGTAGTCGTCGAGCGCGGCGTTGTGATTGGCGTGCGAGCGCTGGTAGGAGACGTGGCGAAGCGGGTGCTTGTCGCTGTCAAAGACGAAGAGGAGGCGACCTCGTGAGCGAGGGCGGGTGCGGTCGCCGAGCTCTTCGGAGGTCACGCTCGGGCAGGAGAAGCGCACCTGCGGGTTTTTCTCGCGCTTGCTCTTTTTGTTTAGAGATGCCGAAGAGACCGCATCAGCGCCGCTCTCGGCCTGTTTAGCCCGCGCCTTGGCCCGCTTTGCCTCCATCATCGCCCGGATCGATGTGTCTTTGCAGTTGAAGCCCTGGGTCTCGACCATTGCCTTGATCGCTTCGTAGGTCGATCGCCCGAGTTCGCCGCCAAAAGCCATCGTCACCGGTGCGCGCGGGCCCGGATCTGGATCGCGGAACTCGAGGGGGGCGGCGATGTCTTCGAAGAGCTTGCCGCTCTTGCTCGCGCCGGCGGGCGTCGCCGCCTCTGCTGGGTTCTTTTGCTGAGCCCCTTGGTCCGAGCTGCTCGCTTGCTCGTTGCCCTTGCAAGAGGGGGCGAGCAGGAGCGCGGAGGTCAGGGCTATGACAGTGCGGAATGACGACTGCTGGGGCACCGCGGCACCGTAGGCAAAAATCCCAGATCGCGCCAGTCGACGGATCCTGGCGCGGGCATGATCGCTCGGTGCCTTTGGCGGGCCGTTGTTGGCTCAGCCGGGGTAGGTCGGCGGCGCTTGGCTGAGCACGATCCTGGCGGCAGCGATCGCCTCGCGGAGCTCTGGATCCTGGACCGCATGGATCGCCGCGGCGGTCTCTTGCGAGGGCTCTGGGGGCAGCGGCGGCGCACGTTCGGGGAATACCACCGGTGGCTCAAAGGGCGCGGGCGGGGGTCGCTCGTGGCGGGCGAGACGGAGTCGGACGGTCTTGAGCTGGGTATTGGGGGCGAGCTTGGTGAGCTTACCCACCAGCGCCAGGCGCATGTAGGTCAGCTCGTGTAGCCACTGGGAGTCGTGGACCGCGATAATCGCCTCATGTCCCGAGACGGCCTCCGGCCAGGCGTGTTTGGCGAGCGCATCGCCTGCCACCTGCGGCCAGACATCACGGAGTTGGTAGAGGCGGATCCTGTCGTGGGGGACATACGAGCGGATCCAGCTCCAGATCGCTTCGTCGATCGGACGGGGCTTGCCGCGAATGTTCCTGCGTCGACGCCTTCGGGCCATCGCTTGCGAGCATGCCACAGGCTCGGGTCGTCGCACCAATCTGGGGTTGGCGCAGGACTCAGCACGCTGATGGTGCCCCTCGTGTTGCTCGCACTGATACTGGCCTGCGCACCGACTCAGGGCTGGAGGCTGACGGATCAGCGGATCTGCGAGCGTGAGAGCCCGGCGATCGTCTGCATCCGGGTCGAGCCCGACCGGCCGTTGCGTTTTGAACTCGGAGGCACCGCGTTGCTACCCGGCGAGTGCGCACTGGCGCCAAAGAAGGGCGGCCTGCTCCGGGTTTCGGTCGACGACGGCCGGGCACGCGAGATCGACTCGCGCTGGCTGCGAGCACCGCGGGGCCGGGTCACTTGGATCGGCGTGCGCGACCGTCGTTTGCGAGTGCAGACCCATGGCCGCGAGCGTTGCGATCGTCGACGCTTGGATCGCGACTCGCAATGAGTCGCGATCGGAGCAGGGGCGGTAGGTCGGTTTTTATTGGGGTGCTAGATTGGAACAGCCGGCGAGGTCGGCTGTTCCGCTATTGGTGGGGATCGGATCGGCGTAGAGCAGGGTCTCGTTGAGCGTAGGTGGAGCCGAGAGATCGAGGATGAAAATGTCGTCTTCGCCTCGGATGTCCATTGCGAGGATCTGCTGCTCCTCGCCGACAAAGACGATACCGGCTGCATAGACATCGTCTGGACCCTCGACCGCGGAGAGCACTGTCGCCGTGGCTCGATCAACCTCGAAGTAGAGGCTAAGGGGCTCCGGTGGCGGCGGTCCGGGTTCGTTGGCCGAGATGAACATGGCGCCGTCGAAGCGGAAGGCGACATCGCTGACGTGGGTCGAAAACACGGTGACTGGTTGGCCGTTTTTGGTGAGCACATTGGGACCATCGATGAACTCGCCCGAGATGGGATTGACCTGAGCAATGGTTACTTCGGTGTTGCTATTGGACTCATAGGTATCGAAGACGGTTACCCATAGTTCTCCGTCGTCATTCATCGCCGCACCCATGATCCAAACACCCAGATCCGGGCCGACGGGGGATAGTTCGCCGGTCTCGGTGTTGACCGCGACGAGCTGACTGCCGCTGCCGATGTTCTCGGTGTCGCCAGCAAAGCCGTAGACGGCGTTTGACGGGTCGGTGTACATCGCGTCCAGATGGCGCGGCAGACCGTTGATCGTGGTCTCTGGAGTGAGCGCGATGTAGTTGCCGTCGACCGACAGGGTTGCCAAGCGGCAGGTATTGGCGATGGCGCTCGGCTGACCGAAGGGCGGACCCGGCGATGCGCACTGGACAGCGTGGAAGCCGGTCATGCAGGGCTCTCCCATCTCCAGGCACAGAGAGCCGCATTCGGTGACGCATGCCGAGCTGCAGCCATCGTCGGCTTCGCTATTACCGTCATCGCAGGTCTCGTCCGGGTCGATCACGCTGTTGCCGCAGAGATCGTCGCTGAACAGACAATCGGACTCGCAACCGTCGCCGTCGGTGAGATTGCCATCGTCGCATTGCTCGCCTTCTTCGAGGATGCCGTTGCCACACACACTGGGGCTATTTGTAGTCGTGGATTCAGTGGTGGTGGTGGTGGTGGTGGTGGTGGTGGTGCCCGTGGTGGTGCCCGTGGTGGTGGTGGTGGTGGTGCCCGTGGTGGTGCCCGTGGTGGTGCCCGTGGTGTCCGTGCCGGTTTCGGTGTTGGCGGTTGACGAACCGTTGGTCGCAGTGGTCTCGCTGCTGCCTGTGGCGTCCTCCGAGGGCGAATTGCTCCCGCAACCCATGACGTGCAGTAAGGCGAGAGAGCCAGCCCAAGCCAAAGACACATGAATCAACTTCATGGATGTAGACTACCACTGACAAATCGGCCTGGGGACATACTGTTATTAGTTTATGGTGATTGATCCGTCGTGCATTTCGTGACGATTGTTGCTGTGTTAACGGTGTTTATGCGGGAAAAATCGCTCCCAAATGGGCATAAACGGCCCTTGGGGGGCAATTTCGTGCAGTTGAGCGGCTTAGGGCTTGCCGCTGCCGCTTGTCTCGAGGTCTTCGAAGTCGAGTGGACGCGGTCGATTGGCGAGAATCTGCTGCGCCGCTTTGGCATTGTCGGCGGTCTGGGTGGTCTCGGCGGCGAGGGCAAAGCTCCGCCTTAGCGAGCGTTCGGCGGCTTCGCCCGGGGGCGGTATGCGCATCTTGGCGGCGGCGACGGCCAGGCGGAGGTGCTCCCGGGTGACCGGCGAGAGTGCTTCGATTTCGGGCAGCAGCCAGTCGATCTCGGCGACCCGATCGGAGCGGCGGATTTCGGTCGACTGGGGGCTCGTGGGGACCAACTCGGCGAGCCCGTAGAGAGCGGCGTCGGGGCGAGCACGGAGTGCCAGGATCGCCTCGGCGAGCGCCTGCCGCCTGGGCGTATCGGAACTCAGGCGATCGAAGATCGGGCCGATGATCGTTTCGACAGCGGGCCAGACTTGGGGGCGACTGCGGGGCATGGGCTCCTCGCCCTCGAGGGGGGGCGGCGAGTCCTGGTCGCGAAGTTCGTTGAAGCGTTTGACCGCGCGGCGGCGGCCGTCCTCCCGACGCTTCGCCTGGAGCGCGTTTTGCAAAAAAGACTCAGCTGGATCGGCACCGACGCGGCGGCTGTAGGCGATCGCCAGGTCGGTCGCCTGATCCGTGAAGCCCAGGTCGATCCATCGCTCGATCTCCGCGGTCCAGGGGGCGAGCAGCTCGCTTGGGGGCGGTTTGCCGTCGCCGCTGCTGAGTCGGCGGCCGACTGCGGCGCCTTGCAAATACCGGCGACAGGCGGCGCGCTCCGTAGTTAGCAGGGCATCATCGCCGGAATAAGGGGTTGCCTCGACCGCGAGCAGAACCTCCAAGAGTCGGCGCTCGATCGCCTTTGCAAGATCGTCGAGGCCGGGCACTCGGCGGCGCCACTGAGCGCTGACAAAGTCTCGGCCGTAGTGCAGGAAGCGGCCGGCAAGGACCCGTGCAAGGGGGGGCAGCGGGCCTTTCGGGGGGAGGCCGAGCTGCAGCAGGGCTTCGTTGTAGGTGCGAGCGAGCAGCGCGTTTGCCTTGATCCGCGCTGTGTGTGTCGCCATGCGGTCGAGGCGTCGCTCGCCAGCGACGACCACAAGGGCGAGCACTTGATCGTCGATCGGCGAGACCGGGGTGCTCAGCGGTTTGGTGATGGCCCCGTTGATCGCCGCCTCGAGAGGTGGTGAGCCGGGCCTCGCGAGGGCGACCAAGCGGGCGATGCCGCGGAGGTCCGCCGCGTGTAACCTGTCGATAAGGTCAGCTGCAGCGAGCGGGGAGTCGGCGCTGAGGAGGAGCGCGCGGTCTTCGAGGGCCGCGGCTGGGGTGCCAGGGGCCGCCGGGCAGGTGATCGCCCGAGCCGCGAGTGAGACGGCGCAGTGGCCCTCAGAGTCGGCCTTGGCGGCGGTTTTGGCAACGGCGGTCCTGTCCGGTAGAGCCGCGGGCATGGCCGGATCGTTAGACGCAGGGTTTGGCGCGTTGCAAGCGATCGCCAAGAGAGCCGAGCCCAGGGCCCAGTTGTAAAAGGTGCACGAGGGACCCCGCACGGATCGAGCGCGCGTATGCTCAGCCTCTGCCCGGATCGTCGCGGTTCGCACGTCTCGACCTCGTGACTGGAGAGCTCGACGCCGAGCTCACTCGTCGACGATCCGGCGGATGACCTCGCGGATCCTGTGTACGCCGCCCATATCGCGGGCGATAAACTCGACGCCGCAACCATCGGGATTGTTGTTGTTGCGGATCACCGATTGCACCTCGAGGGGGCGAGCGCTGCCCGGGGGTGTGATCTCGATGATGATCTCGTCGCCGATCGTGAGCTTGTTTTCGGTCAGGAGGAGTGCGCCGGCCTCGGAGATCTCAGAGATCGTCGCGCAGGACAGCTCTGGTTCGTCGCAGCGTCGCCAGCGGATCTCGACGAGCACTGGTTGGCGGACGTGGCGACGACGGGGGCTCATCTTTGCGTCCCCCAGGGCGACCTCACGGAGGAAGACGAGCTTGCGCCACTCAGAGCCGATGCAGCGGAGCACACCGCCTGCTCGGACACGCAGGCGCGGGCGGGCGCCCTGCCACTGCTTGCCGATCGCGCGGACCATCATCTTGCCCGGCAGGCCGCTATAGAAGACCTCGGCGAGTACCTCTTCGCCGGGCTCGAAGCGCTCTGTCGTGAAGACCTGGATCGCATTGTCCTCACCGGGTGACTGGAGCGCATCAATAAAGGCCTCTCCGGAGGTGTAATGGCAGCGGATCCTTCGCAATTGGTGTCTCTTGCTAGTGTGGAGCGGTCGCTGGCGACCGCACTGGAGGCGGCTGATGGTAGCAAGCCTGCGGGAGCGCTCGCAAGCGACGCCGGTACCTCGAGACGCTCACGTCGTCACGGCCAGCCGGCCCATAGATCGCCCTGGGATTTTGGACTAGACCTTTGGACTAGAGCTGTTGCGGTCCTCCATCGACGGACCCCTGGGAGTGTGTATGACAAGTACTTCAACGGTGAGCGTCGACGGGAGCGATGGACAGCAACGCCGGGGTGTCGTGCTCCTGCCGACCTACAACGAGCGCGAGAACCTCGCGGCGATCGTCGCGGCGATCTTCGAGGCCCAGCCATCGCTCGACATCCTGGTGATCGATGATGCGAGCCCCGACGGTACGGGCGATATCGCCGACGGTATCGCAGCCGGTGAGCCGCGGCTGTCGGTGCTGCATCGTTCGGGCAAAGAGGGGCTCGGTCGGGCCTACCTCGATGGTTTTGCGCACGCCCTGGCCGACAACGCGGGCTACGATCTCCTCGTACAGATGGACGCCGACTTCTCCCACGACCCGAGGCACCTGGCGGCGATACTCGACGCGGCGTCGGCGGGCGCAGATGTTGTCATCGGATCTCGGTATGTAAAAGGCGGGCGCACGGTCGGTTGGTCGTGGCATCGCCGGTGGCTTTCGCGGGCAGGTGGCACCTACGCCCGCCTGGTGCTCGGCGTTGGCATCCGCGATCTGACGGCGGGGTTTGTCTGCTACCACCGAGAGGTCCTGGAGGCGCTCGATCTGGCTGGTGTTGAGGCCAGCGGCTACGGCTTTCAGATCGAGATGAAGTTTCGCTGCGAGCGCATGGGATTTGCCATCCGCGAGGTGCCGATCGCCTTTCCTGATCGCCAGGTGGGGACCTCAAAAATGTCCCTCGGGATCATGGCCGAGGCACTCGGGTTGGTCTGGCGCCTGCGTCTTCGCGGCCGTGATGTCTTTGCTGCGAGAGGAGCGAGAGCATGACGATCAAGGTTTACCTGTCGACTGCCGGTCGGCCCCTCGATCCGAAAGAGGCGATGATCTCGGTCTTTGATCGCGGTTTTCTCTACGGCGACAGCGTCTACGAGACCCTGCGTACGGCGGGCGGGTATTTCGTCGAGATGAGGCGTCATCTTGTGCGCCTGCGCCGGAGCGCCGCTGGCATCGGCCTCGAGATTCCCTACAGCGACCCGGCGATCGCGGCTGCGACGCGGGCGACCTGTGACGCGACCGAGAATGCCGACTGTTATGTGCGTATCGTCGTCTCCCGCGGCACCGGTGAGCTGGGCCTCGATCCGCGATATGCCGGCGTGCCGCTCTTTGTCGTGATCGCGAAGGATTTGGGTCTCGCCCCGACGGCGCTTTACGAGCGCGGTCTCTCGGCCAGAATCGTCGATATTCGCAAGATATCTCGGCGTTCACTCGACCCGACGCTTAAGACCGGCAACTACCTCAACAGTATCCAGGCGCTTCGGCAGGCGACGGAGGGGGCGGCCGAGGATGCGATCATGCTGAGCATCGACGGTGCGGTGGCCGAGGGCGCGACTAGCAATGTTTTTATGGTCAAAGATGGTGCCCTGCTCACGCCCTCGCTCAAGACCGGTCTGCTCTCGGGCATCACCCGGGCGCTGATCTGCGAACTCGCGCTGGCCGACGGCCGAGCGGTCTCAGAGGTGACGATCTGGCCCGACGAGCTGCGGGCCGCGGACGAGGTATTTCTGACCTCTTCGGTGCGGGGTCCGATCGCCGTGACCACCCTCGATGGAGCACCGGTCGGTGATGGTTTGGTGGGCCCGATAACCCGCCGCTTCAGCGAACTCTACCGCGCCTATCTCGAGGCTGTCGCTCGCGGCGAGCACGAGTGAGAGCGATGCCAGCTCCGGTCGACCGAGCCGCTTGAGCGCTGACGCTCGGATGATCTGCTCTTAGGGTCATCTACGCCCATGGGGGGTGTAGGGGCCCCTTCACGACCAGAACGTTGTGGTAGCGTGGGCGCAGAGAGTGGAGATCGCGATGAGCATTCAAGTCACCGTTCGGGTCCGTAATTCATCTGGTTCACACACCCTCGCGGGGGTCTTGGTCGAAGGCGGAGAAGAGGCCCAAGCGAGCTTTGGCGGGGCACTTATGGGTCCCGGGGCACAGCTCTTGATGGTCGGTGATCGGAGCTACCATGTAAGCCTGGACGAGACTCCGAGCTCCGAGGCTGCGGCGGTGCTTCGTGATCGCGTGGGCAAGCGGGCGTGGATCCGCTTTATCGGTCGACGGGGCAGCTATCGCCAGCGTCTAGAGGCGATCGGCGGCGCCGATCTGGTGCCCTCTGCGGCGGTGCCAAAAGCTGTAGCGCGCGAGGATCGGAAGGGCGACGTGGAGGCCGCCGAGAGCGCTGGCAGCCTCGATCTCGCGTCGTCGATCTACGGTGCAAAACCCCTCTATTTGCTCAAGGATGGCACTTTGTCGGCGAATCCCGCAGGTCCGGCGCCGCTCGGCGTGGACGCTCTTGCGGTGATGGTGACGGCTGCGCGTTGGGTTTCGTCGCGACGTACGACCTCCTTTGAGCGCCTCTTTCTTGCCTCCGCGTTTCATCCAGATCTGCCTGATCGGACAGATCGCCTGTCGGTCGATCAGGCGGGTTCGCTCCTGGATCAGATCACGGCCGTGCTCACGGCTGCAGCGGTCGGCAAGGGCAACACAGATGAGCTTGCGCTCGACGCTGCACAGCTCCGATCAGCGTGCGTGACGGTGCTCGCCCATGTGATCGCGACGGCGGCCAAAGATCCCGAATTCAGGGCGCCGGCGGATCGTTCGGTGGCGATGATCTTCCAGCTTATCGGCGCCGAGCAGGGAGAGGGGGCGCGTCCCGAGATCCGAGCCCATGCGATCCAATTGCTCTCCCAGCGCGGCCCGGCGCTGACCGAGGCACAGCAGGCCGAGGTTCGAACCTTGCTCCGCGATCTCAGGCGCCAGGAGCCGCCCTACGACGCACTCCTGGGGCCCTGGCGTTTTGCCCTGTGTGCGGGTCACGAGTTCCATTCGGGCGGCATCGAGGTGCTAAAGCGCCAGTACAAGTTCAAGGAGGTCGAGGCCCCCGCCGATACGCCCAAACCACCGGGGCTTTACTCCAAGGGCTACACCGTTCTCGAGGCTCCCTTTACAGGTCCCAAGGGACAGGTTGTCCAGATCTTCGCCCGGGCTAGCAGCCCGCGCCAAGAGAATCACGAGATGGAGTCCGAGTTCTTCGTCGGTTTGGCGATCAATCGGCACGCCAATCTCGGTTCTGCAGACATGAAAGCCGCACTCGTCGACGTCAAGCAGCACGGCTACAAATTGATGATAAATGCCCAGTGTGCAGGTTTGACGACCCGTTTTGCGATTTCGCGCATGTTTCCTGATGCGGATATTTTTTCGTCCTGGGACTCGACTTACTTCAGAACCGGGCCCGACGGCGAACTCTCGGCATCCGAGGGCATCGACTGCTTGCACGCGATCCTCCTGGGCATGAGCCACGGCGAGGATTTTGCGGCGATCGACGCCCGCATCAAGGACGCACAGTGGTACCACTCGCAGAGCCGCAACAAGGACTTTGTGCAGTTTATCGGCCCTGCGCATCCGCTGGTGGCGCGGCGATACGAGGACGTCAATCGCGACGGAAAGGCTGATTACTACGACGGTTTTCTCGATCTTCGGCTGGTCGAAATTGCCGAGGATCTGCAAGCCTCGGCGCTGCCACGGGATCCTGGGGCCGCTCCTTCGCAGATCTCTGGGGCTGCCGCCAGCGGTCTAGGTTGGGCCGCGGGCTCGCTCAATCGGGTGACCCAATATTCAGAGCTTTGGGACGAACTCCCGGGTCAGACAGAGCTCTTCTATGCATTCCGATCCGGCGGATTCTACAGTCATTTGGGCGCGCCGCAGGACATTCGCGTCGGCAAGGGGCCGGCGGTTGAGCTCGGGCAACAGCCGGCGATCTGTCGCTATCTGGAGGGGGGCGAGGGCGGTGCAGGCATCGCGGTCGAGGTCATGTTGCACTCTTGGCTGAGCCACGCTGCGCAGGAGCTAAAGCGTCTCCTGACCACCGCAGATGCCTATTGGAGGGCGATCGACCTCGGTTATCTTGGCGGGCAGGCGCCCCTCAACTCGATCGAGGGACAGCGCGCGGGCTTGCTCTTGATGCTCGCAGGGTTGCTCGAATTTCCGGCGGATCAAAACATGATCGACGCGCTTTGGGGCATGTGCCTCGATATGTTGAATCTTCCGAAGATCTCGCGTTCGCTCGTGCGGCGTTGCATCACCGACGAGGATCACAATCAGGGCAACTATTACGGTTCTCGTCGAGGGATCGGCGAACTCCTGGGCGAAGGTGGAGAGCCGGGCAAGCTCGAGAGCAGTGACCCGGTCACCTATGCAGCTTTCATCGCCGAGGATCCGAGCATTGGTCGGGCAAAGCCGCTGAGCTTTGGCGGTGGTTCGGAGCCGGCCAAAGCTGACAAAATCACCTGAGGTCCGGCTTGGATCGTCGCCAGGGTTTGGTCCGTCGTTGGCATGCACGCTCGCGTGTTAGGGATGCCAACGGTGGATCAAAATTTGGCGCCTTGCCCGATCAACTGGCGGCACCGCGCTTGGCAGCAGGCAGGTGTTGGTCGAGGAACGCCATGGTTTTTGCCCAGGCGATCTTCGCCGCAGCTTCGTTGTAAAAGATCGGCGCTCGGTGATTGTCGAAGGCGTGGCCTGCGTGTTCGATGTGTAGGGTGAACCGGTCGTTGTCGGCGAGTGTTGTGTGGAGGGCCTGCACGCCTTCGAGCGGGATGAAGGGGTCTTCGTCGCCGAAGAAGAGCACCGTCGGGCAGTTGATCGCCGGCAGCAGATCTGTCATCTGGGGCACGGTCGAGCCGTAGTAGCTGACGCAAAGCGCCGGGTCGTCGGCAGCGGCGACAGCAAAGGAGAGTGAGCCACCGAGACAGAATCCGAGCACCCCCGGGTTGCCATCGACTTGGTCGAGGCCGCGAAGATGGTCGAGAGCGGCGCAACAGTCGGCGATGGCGAGTTTGTGGTCGAGCTGTATAACTAGCTCCATTGACGCCTGGACGCCGGCCTCATCGTGCTCGGAGATCCAGCGCGGGTGCAGGCGCCAGAAGACGTCGGGAGCGGCGACGACGTAGCCCGCGGCGGCCAGGCGTTCGGCGACCGCAGAGATGTAGGGGCCGACGCCAAAGATCTCCTGTAGGAGCAGGAGTCCGGGCCCCCGGCCGTTCTCGGGGGACCAGACGTGGAGATCAAACGAACCCCCATCTACCGTGATTGTGTCGCAGCGCTGCTGGATCATGTCCGCCATCGTAGCCCCATGACGAGGGGCTTGGCGAGCGTCACAGCCAATTGTCGGCGGCTGGAAGCGCCCGTGGTAGCGTCGCTGGATGCGATGCTTTAAGCCTGTTGTTTCTTCCTTTGGCCGCGGTGTTTGGGCCCTCCTGGGCGCCGCAATCCTGACTCTCGGCGGCGCCTGTGGTGATGATGCGATCGGCACAGCTTCGGACAGCGGGACCGACTCAGGGACCGACTCAGGCACGGCGACCGAGAGCGACAGCGGCAGTGACAGCGCAGGTTCGTGCACGCCCAGCGAGACCCAAGAATGTGCATGTCCAGAGGGACAGGGAACTCAGGTGTGCGCCGCGGACGGCTCGGGTTACGGCCTCTGTGAGTGCGCCTCGGCGGTTTGCGGTGATGGTCAGATCGCCGGCGCGGAGGAGTGCGACGAGGGCAGCGCGAACGCTGATGACAGCTCCTGCACAAGCGAGTGCAAGCTCGCCGTATGCGGGGATGCGCTCCTGCAAAGCGGCGTTGAACTCTGTGACGACGGCATCAATGACGGCAGCTACGGGGCATGTGCCGAAGACTGCAGCCTCGCTCCCTATTGCGGTGATTTGACAACCAACGGGCCCGAGGCCTGTGACGACGGCAATACGGTCGATGGCGATGGTTGCAACGTCGACTGCCTGGTTTCGGGCTCTGAGGTGTGGACGCAAAAGTACGCCGGTCGTGATGCGGGAGACGCTCGAGCCCACGGCGTCGCGGTGGATCTCGACGGCAACGTCGTCGTCGTCGGCGAGGAGTTTGTCGTCGGTCAGGGCGCGAATATCTGGATGGCAAAATACACCGCAGAGGGCTCGCAGCTGTGGACCAAGACCCTGGTCGGCAATGGCACCTTCGCCGACATCGCGCGGGCGGTCGCGGTGGACTCGGCCGGTGATTACATCGTCACCGGTGAACTCGCGGTCAAGGGCGAGGATGGCAATCTCTGGGTTTCGAAGATGGACCCGGCCGGTAACGAAATCTGGTCGGATGTCTACAACGGCCCGAGCAACCTCGGCGACAGCGGCAATGGGGTCGCGATCGACAGCGACGACAACATCTGGGTGGTTGGCGAGGAGTACAAACTCATCGGCCTCAAAAACATCGTCGTCCGCAAGTACGACAGCGAGGGCAACCTGCTCTGGGACGATGTGTACGACCACAAGGCGGGCAACGATCGAGCCCACGGGGTGGTGGTGCTCAGCGATGACACTGCGGTGGTCGTCGGCTCGGTGTACGTGCCGATCGGTCTCGCGGATCTTTTTGTCCGTCGCTACACCTCGTCGGGCACCGAGTTCTGGACCAAGATTTGGGACAGCGCCGCCGGCAACGACATCGTTCGCGGGGTCGCCCGTGATGCCGACGACAACCTCTTGCTCACCGGTCAGGTCTACGCGCCGATCGGCCTCGCGAACATCTGGACGCGCAAGCTCTCGGACACCGGCCTCGAACTCTGGACCGAGATCCATGACTCCAAGGGCTCCGATAACGACATCGGTCGGGGTATCGCCGTTGCCCCCGATGGCAACGTCGTGATCGCCGGCCAGGAGTACACGGCCAACGACTTCGCCGCTGCCTGGGTGCGCAAGGTTAATCCCGAAGACGGCGCCGAGATGTGGACCCATATCCACGACGGTGTCGAGGCTGGCCAGGACATCGCCCGGGCGGTGGCGATCGATCCCAAGAGCGGAGCTATCTACGTCGCCGGTCAGGAGTACGAGGCTGGCAACTTCGCGACACTCTGGCTGCGTAAGCTGACCCCTTGAGCAGGTGGGCCCGCAGCCGAGCTAACGCCCTCAGCTCGCCGAGTCGGCGGGTGCGAGGCGGAAGAGCGCATCGCGAAGTTTGTCGAGCTTGTCGAGCATCGCTCCGTCGCCGCGGATCGAGGCGATGATCGCCGCTTCGGCCTCGGCTGTGAGGGCGTCGACCATTGCCTGCGAGAGGCCCACCTTCGTGCCGATATCGGCGATCCGCGTGAGCTCTTCGGGCGACAGGCCGTCGCGGGCGGCGATCGTCGCAACACCGTTGATCAGGTACATCGCCTTGGCGCTGCCGGGCGGCACCAGCTCGCGCACGTGGTCATCGGTGGCCACGCCTAGATCGACCTCCATCAGGCGGTCCTGAGCGCTTGCCGGCACACCGTAGTGGCTGAGGAGTGCTCGCATGCCGTTGGACTCGGCCGTTGACAGGCCGTCGGTCGCGGCGATGTGTCGCGCGACCAGGGCTAGGCCCAGCACCTCTTCGATCGTCAACTCGATGCCGGCGGCGATCTGAGAGCTTGTTCCGGCGGCTCCCTTGAGCTGTTTGGCGACGGTCTCGTCGAGGCTGGCGAGGATGGTTTGGGCGCTATCGTGGAAGGGGTTGGACATGGGCCGCTCTGCTGCAGATGATCGCAGGGCGGCGCGGTGGCGACAAGGCGCGCCCTCGGGCGAAAGTGCTCGAAACGGCTTCTAGAGGGGTAAATCAGCTTCGTCATCGACGACTCGGGCGATCCAAGCGGCGAAGGCATCGCTCGTGATCAGCATGCGAGCCCGCTCGGCGAGGCGCTGATGGACCAGCGGGCGCCAGGCCAGCGCGAGCCCGGATCCCTCCAGGAGGTCACCGAGGGAGCGCTCGGCGAGCACTTTTTGCAGGTGGTCCAGACCCATGCGCAGGGAGTCTTGGAGCCCCTCCCAGGTGGCGATCGTTTCGAGGAGTGTGGCCGCATCCGCGGCGACGTCGGCCGCCGCGATCTTGTCGATTTCGGCGATGTAGCGGGTCTGCGGCTGGGCGAGCAGGGCTTTCACGCTGTCGGCTCGCCAGGCCGACATCTCGCGGCTGTGGGCTGGATCGGAGATGCGATCGATCACCATATCGATCGCATTGGCGAGAGCACCGTCGACGAACGAATTGACGCGATCATCGAGCTGTCGTTCGACCTCGGATCCGACCACACTGGCGACGCCCTTGGCCATGTCCATCAGGCGCGAGCGGAAGCCGGCGCCGGGGATTCGCCGGGTGTCCGGGAGCGCGGACCACATCTTCTTGCCGAACTCGAGCAGCGTGCTTTGCAGGACCGAACGCATCATTGAGCGCATCGCCGCGTGGTTTATCGCCGCCCGCACGAGCTCTTGTCCGGGCGTAAAAGGGCGGCCGAGTGCGTGACCCAGGGCGCCCGGCAGCGTTGGCGGCAGGTACTCCGCGAGAGCTCGATCGTCGGCCTTAATATGTGTGCGAAGTGCATCGAGTTCGGCCTCGATCCACGGGGCCAGGCCTGGGTTTTCGGCGCTCGCCCGGATCGCCTTGGCGAGCCCTGCGCTCAACTCCTCGGGCGAGCCGAGCAGCTCGCGAAGTGGATCTGCCAACGCTTGGTCGAGGATCAGGTCGACGCCGGCGTTGACGAGCGCTGAGTCGGTGCGGAGGCGGGCGAGAATGTGCGCTGCATCGATCATCGCGCGCACCCTAACAGTCCGAGCGGCCGCTGGAATGTGTGCACTGTCGCACCACGCGATCCCGAATGAACCGATGCAGAGGTAGTAAAGGCCAGCAGGCCGTGGCTTGATCGATGAATGGTGGATTTGTATGAGGTTAAGGGTCGGCTTGTCGTTGGAGTGCTCACGCTTGGTTGCGCCGGCCTAGGCTGCAACGGGGACGACACCGCGAGCGGCACGGATTCGACGAGCGCGACGGAGAGCAATGGCAGCGGCACGGAGACGTCGACGATGGGGGGCACACAGACCGCCACCGAAGGCTCGACGACGATGACCGGATCCGGCAGCAATAGTACGACCATGAGCACCACTGTCGACACCGACTCGACGACCATGGACGTCACTGTGACGGCCACAGAGACCGGTACCAGTACCGAGACGGGCACCGCGACCGATACCGACTCAGGCACCGACACCGATACCACGGGAGGCGATGACCTCTGCGTCGGCGGCACCCTCTGCGGCGAGCCGGCCACCTGCTGTCCGATGGGCAATGAGTGCGTCGAGGACTCCTGCCTTCCTGAGTGCGAGAGCGAGGTCCGCTGCGGACCCATGCTCGAGATCTGCTGCCCAGAGGGGGATGTATGCTCTGGAGAGGACCGTGTGTGCAGGTTTGCGCTGAGGGGTAGAATGTTGAAGAATGCGGCCTAGATAGGGCTAGTTGGAAGGGCTGTTTGATATCGGTGTTGCGTGCAGAAACGACCGATATGGGTCGGGTTGCACGATGGTCTATAGATATAGCCAAATGGGGCGAGCCGTGTATGAGTGCAGCATTCATCTGCAGAAGAGGTCAGTCGAGGCCACTGCTGACGGACCAGACCGGGGTGCGCGAAGTCGCCTCGAACGATCGTCCAGCCAATCTCGCCCCGGGCGGTGTTGACGGCTACGGTGTTGATCTGCGTGTGCGATCGTAACTTGCGCACGGAGAGTCGAGGTGGTCGTCACGGCAATCCTTGCAGGTCTCGGGGAAGGCACTCCAAAATCGCCCAACAGGACGTGATCTGAGTCCTGTGTGCGATTTGCTGGGTTTCGGCTTGAAATTGAAGCTGCTATCGTCCGCGAACGATGATCAAGAAGCTCATTCCCGTAACCGCACTCCTCGCGCTCATCAACACCGGTTGTACGCAATGCCCCGAGGACGGCGCCGATGGAGACTACTCTGGTGCCGATCTGACGAGTTGTATGGTCGCCGGGCTCAATCATGTCAACGGTGACTTCTCCGACGCGACAC
This sequence comes from uncultured Nannocystis sp., assembly GCA_964474905.1. Classification (GTDB taxonomy): domain Bacteria; phylum Myxococcota_A; class Polyangia; order Nannocystales; family Nannocystaceae; genus JADJRG01. The sequence continues at coordinate 162,869 of CAYYUP010000004.1, forward strand.
TCGACGAGCTTGACCTCTCCAACGCGGATCTCGAGTCGCCGAATTTCAGCGGTGCGAGCCTCATTGGCACCAACCTATCGGCCCTCGACAGTGCCAACCCCAACTTTTCGGGAGCAGACTTGAGTGACGCGAATTTGTCGAACTGCGATCTGACAAACGCGAATTTCAGCAATGCAAACCTGAGCAATGCAAATCTGTCGAACTGCGATCTGGTAAACGTGAATTTCAGCAATGCAAACCTGACGGGAGTCGACTGGTCGGGTGCAGATCTCACAAATCCCACTTGTACAGGGGCGACCGGCGTGGACGTCTCGGCGGCGACAGTGGTCGGCGGCAGCTGCTAGCTCGGCCAGCTAGCTCGATCACCCCGAGCTCAGGTCGTGGCCTCGGGGGGTGGATCGAGCGCAAACAACATGTGTGATAGGGATTGTCGGCTGCCGAGCTGATCGTGCTCCCGGGGGGCTCTGGGATTTTATCTGATCCGATCGGCGAGTCGCGGGCTCTTAGATGGTGCGGGTGTTGTCCCGCCTCAGAAAGGCCTCCGATGAAACGACCTCTGTTCACTTCCATGCTCCTTGCGACCGGTATTGCGTTTGGCGGCGTCGCTCTCTTCGCGCCTGCGGTTGCCTCGGCCGGCGGATTCACCAAGGTCACGCCTTCGACGCTCAAGTACGAGGGAATTCGCTACTGGCGCAAGAAGGCCAGCGAGGCCAAAATCGGATCGGTCGGCACCAAGATGACGCCGGTCGCTGGCAAGAACTACTTCCAAAAGAAGCAGGATGCTCCCAGCGGGATCTACGATGTGACGATCGACGCTCGCACGACGATCTCGAGCTCGAATGCGAATTCGTGGGGGGTCAGCGCGGGCGCGAGCAATGTCGAGGGTGGTATTACGCATACCAGCAATTACAAAGGTACGCTGACTGCCTACAAAATGCGGATCGATCTGGGCAACAGCAGGGGCGATCTGCGCTATGAGACCAATCGCCACAACAGCCATCTTAAGGCGCTCGAGGACGAAGGCAGCCGCGGACGCTTGGTCTCCGCGGTGTGGATTTTGATCGCCGGTAATGAGAGCAAAGATGAGTGCTACAGCGGTGATTTGACGGTGACGAACGGTGTGTGGAAGGTGTCGACGACGGCCTCGGGTTGCTCGTCGAACAGCTGGACGATCGCTCCTGGATCGATCATCGCCTACGAGATGGTCAAGGTCGACAAATGGGACAACCACGAACTCAGCGAGCGGCCGAGCTGTAGTTCAGGGTATTCATACGAGACCCGCACCTCACCGGCCACACCGATGGATCGCTGCAAAAAAGTTACCTACGACTATACCAGCGTCAAGTGCAAGCTCTTGGTCACGGATAAGGCCAAGAATTGGTACGTATCGGCAAAGAGCGGTCGCGACGTCTGTAAGTCCAAGAAGGGCAAGCCAAACAAGAGCGTGAAGTGCAGCAAGAGCAGCTACAGTTACGTATCGCAGTCGGGCAAAGATACCTGCAAAAAGGCCAAGGAAACCTACAAAGATCCCTATTGTCCGGTGGGCTACGACTACGATAAAAAATCGACCAGCAATAGCGGTGTTGATCAATGCTACCTCAGAGGGATCGACAGCCTTAAGCCCGATAGCCAGGACGGGTTCTAGCGTCGACATGTGGCGAGGGTCGATCGGGGGCATGGGGCGCATGCACCCGCGGTCCCAGGGCCGAAGCCAAGAGGCCCGCGAGCCCGCGGTTGACGGTGTTTGGCGCTCGAGTGCCTGAACACGCAGGTTTCGCGGCTTCGGGGGTCTAGGTGCGAGAACAGTCGCGTTGGCGGTGGATCGAAACTGGATTGATCTTGGATCGATGCCCAGGCAAGACCGCCGAGGACCGCGAATTAGGCCCCAAAAACAACGTTTAGGGCGGGACACAGGCATTGGCTCTGGAGATGCCTGTGTGACCCCGGGCATCCCCTGTCAGGATTCCTACGATTGCAAGCAGGGTGAATACTGCGAGCCGGTGCTTGAAAAATGCCTTCTGCAGCCGGATCCCTTGACCTGCGAGGTCATCCCAGACTTTGAAGAACTCACTGTCGCCCTTGAGTGGTCGTATCAAGCAGATCAGATCATCTCGATCCCTGTGGTGGCCGATCTGGACGGCGATTTGATCCCGGAGGTCGTGATCAATACGACCAAGGATCAGGGCGGGTCCTGGCCGAGTGGGGCGATCGTCGTGCTCAACGGTCAGACCGGTGAGCTGATCTGGAAGAACCTGCACGATCCCAACAATAATAAGTTTGGATCCCACGGTCGCTCATCGATCGCCCTGGGCGATGTCGACGGCGACGCACTTCCGGATATCATCTACGCCGGCCGGGTTGTCGGCGGGCGCTCGCCGATCCACGCTGTCGATTATACAGGCAAGCTGATCTGGACCTCGCACTTGGCGAACAATCAGATAGCGACGACGACCATCGACAACGGTGCGGCGACGCTCGTCAACCTGGACAGCGATCCCGAGGCCGAGATCATCTTTGGGGCGACGATCACGGATAATGACGGGCTCATGGTCTGGTCCAAGGATGGCAACGGCGGTGCGTATGGAACCTCCCAGGGCTATACCGGTGGCGTTTCGGCGGCGGTCGATCTCGACGGTGATGATTATCCAGAAATCGTGTCGGGGCGCCACGCTTGGAAGGTTGATTGGCAGGTCGACAATAACAATAACCCGGTGGTCAACGTGACGGAGATGTGGAATAGCCCCGGTCCTGACGGCTATCCCGCGGTCGCTGATCTCGACAACAATGGTACTCCTGAGGTCATTATTGTCGGCTCATCATCGATCCGCGTGGTCGACGGTTTGACTGGCAAGCTGTGGTGCGGAGTGGATGAATCGGGCGTCGCCTGCACCAATAACGATGCCCTCCGAACCCAGCCCTACGGGGTGCGCGGAGGCGGTCGCGGTGGGCCGCCGACGGTTGCCGACTTTGACGGTGACGGGCGGCCAGAGGTCGGCATCGCTGGCGCTGCGAATTACGCGGTGTACGATTTCAACCGCGACGGCGAGGAGATTTCGGTCCCGAATGGCGATCCAAATCCCAAGGCAGGCGCGACCTTTGTCCGCTGGGCGAAGGTGACCCAAGATGTCTCCTCCAATGCCACAGGTTCGTCGGTCTTCGACTTCCAGGGCGACGGGGCGGCTGAGGTCGTCTACGCGGATGAGTGCTTCTTGCGGGTCTACTCGGGTGTCGACGGCACGGTGCAGCTCGAGATCGAGAACTCGAGCGCGACGATCCACGAGTACCCGCTGGTCGTCGATTCGGATGCCGACGGAAACTCGGAAATCCTGGTCGTCGCGAATACGATCACCTGCAATGTGCAGGGTTATACCCCGCGCAAGGGGCTCTACGTCTACGGCGATGCCGGTGATGGCTGGGTGCCAACGCGCAAGGTTTGGACTTCGCATACCTATCATGTCACGAATGTCGGCGCCGACGGAAATGTGCCGAAGACAGAGGCCGACAATTGGACGCTCCCGGGCCTGAACAACTACCGGCAGAACGTGCAGGGCGAGGGAGTCTTCAACTCGCCCGATTTGACGGTGGATCTGTCGATCGGTCTCGAACTTTGTCTGGACAAACTGGTGCTGCAGGCGACGGTTTGGAACAAGGGTTCGCAGGGCGTTCCGGCGGGCGTTGAGGTCGCGTTTTACGAGGGGCCAGATGCCAACGGCACACTTTTGGGCACGACGATGACCGACAAGGCGCTCTTGCCCGGTGGTTCGGTGAAGGTCTCGATGATCGTCGAAGCCAATGCGGATCCCACCGACTACTATGTCGAGGTTGACAAGGCCAGCATGGGCAACGGCGACGTGCTCGAATGCCTGGAGGACAACAACTCGGGCAAGGCGACTGCGGTGACCTGTCCGAAGCCGGGCTGATGCCAGCTGTTTGCGACGCGGTCGGTGCGAGCCGACCGCGGCTGTGGTCTTGTTTTGGGCTACACTCCGCTCGTGCGGATCCGACCAGGCAGCGAGTGGGACTCAGAGACCTTTGAGCAGGAGGACTTGAGCAGCGCGGATCTCCGCGGCTGCGTCTTTGCCGACTGTGACTTCGTCGACTGCACTTTGACCGGTGTCGACATGAGCCGTAGCGTCCTCGACGGCTGCCATTTTCGCGGCGGCGATATGTCGACCTGCAAGGTCACCGATGCAAAATTTCGCGGCATTTGCTTCACCGGTACCCGCCTGCGCGGGGTGCTTTGGACGGACGTCTACCAGCTCGGTCTTGAGCTCAGCTTTGTCGACTCCAACCTCAGCTACAGCTCTTTCTTTGGTCTCCACCTCCGGGATTTTAAGGCCACAGGCTGCACTCTTCACGAGGTCGATTTCGGCGAGGCCGTTCTCAAGAGTGCAGACTTCACCAAGAGCGATCTCGCGGGCGCGATCTTTCACCGGGCGACCCTCGAGAGCGTCGACTTTGGCAGTGCACGAAATCTCGCACTGGACGTCCGGACCGCCAAAATGAAGAAGATCAAGCTCTCCCTCGAAGGGGCGATCGCTGCTCTCGATGTGCTCGGTGTCGAGGTTGTGCTCGAGTGATCTGGGGCCCATAGACGGCGAAAGCAGTGCATTTACGGGAGGATGATACGGCCGGGCGCACTCATGGTGCCTTCTTGGGTGTGGCAGCTGTTGCAATCACCGGACTCGAGGGCCCCTGCCATGATGCGCTCGGCCCCGTCGGCGACGACCTTGGCGTGCATCGGCTCGGTGAAGTCCGCTGGGACTAGCGAGGCCCCGGCGAAGAAGTTACCCGCCGAATTGACATCTAGGACCAGCTCTGTGCCCTTGGCGTCGGTGATCACGATGGTAACATCGGTCGGGCCACTTGCGCCGAAGCAATCATCAGGTTCGTGGGCAGTGGGGTAGACAGTGCCGGCGAAACTGAAGAGGGGGCCGCCTTTAGAGCCGCCGAAGTCTGCGGGAGTTGTATGGCAGTGGATGCATTCCCGACCTGGGTTCATCGTCGGCGACTCCTGGAAGAGGCCGCCCTTCCATGTTTCATCGCTACTGCAAACAGGATCGACGTCAAATGGATTGGGCTCGGCTGTGTCTGTTTCGCCGGAACTGCTAGCGTCGGTCGACTCTGAGGTTGAGCTCGTGCTCGCTCCGTCGCTCGATCCTGGCAAGCCGCCGCCTGCGCACGCCGTGGCGAGAAAGCAGGGGAGCAGAAGTCGATGCGGTGCGAATCCGAGGCCCAACATGCGGGCGTTATCCCATAGCTGCTACTCGAGTGCAATAGAGCGGAGCCATGCGGGGGCCGGTGTCCGATAATTATTGAATTCCTATGACCCGATCACAAACTACCAGCATTCGTTTGGCGAGCCCCTGCATATGGTGCTTGTAGTCCTCCTGGGACCAGCCGCATGTCTGCACGAGCTGCTCCCAGTTTCGCACCGAGAGCAGCGTCCACAGGAGGTCGGTGGCCTGCTCTGCGCTCAGATCGACGACGAGCTGCCCGTCTCGCTGCAGCGCGAGTACAGCGGACTGGCAGCCCTCTCGCATGTCCTGCATGCGCTGCCCCCAGGCGAGCGCCGCCGCTTCGTCGGTATCGGCCATCGCGAGCAGAGCCTTGGCGACCCCGTAGATGTCCGGGATGTAGTCCGCCCATCCGTCGACAAAGGCCTGCAGGCGGTGGAGTCCCGTCTTGGCCTTACGGCTCGGAATCAGGCGCTCTGGGCCCCTTTGTACCTTGTCTAGGTGGAGAGTCGCGGCGATCAGGAGCTCGGCCCGGGTGCGAAAATGCAGATAGAGCGCCTGGCGGGAGATTCCGGCGGCCTTGGCGATATCGCTCATTCGGACCCGGTGACCTCCACCCTCCAGGAGGCTGAGGGTGGCATCGAGCGCGCGTTCGCGGGTTTTTTCAGATGTACTTGACATGATGTAAAGTGTCGATTATGAGTACCTCAATGCGCTTGACATCATGTCAAGTTTTGTCTGCCTCCGAGGGGAGGCGAAGAGGTGCAGTATGTCTGTATTGTTTGTTATTGGTGCCGCGTTAGCGGCGATCGGCTGTGGAGTGGCGGCCGGGTTTTTTATGACCTTCTCGGATCTGATCATGCCGTCACTCGAGGCGGTTGAGGGCAGAGCGGGCATCGAAGCGATGCAGATGA
>CAYYUP010000005.1:0-11265 GCA_964474905.1 uncultured Nannocystis sp.
CGCGCCTGAGCCTGAGCCTGAGCCCGACCCCGAACCCGAACCCGATCCCAAGCCCGTCCCTGAGCCCGAACCCGAACCCGAACCTGAGCCCGAACCCGAACCCGAACCCGCTCCTGAACCTGAACCCGAACCTGAACCTGAGGACATCTTACTTGAGGCGATCCGAGCCGAGTTGCGGCTGGTCCGTACGCATACCCAGGGCCCGCTCCGCGACGCCCACCTCGAGGCGCTAGCGGTCTCCCGCTGCAAGGGCGAACGCCTGGTCGTTCGAGCTGGCACGCGCTACGAGATCAACCTCTACCACCCGCTCGTGTACGCCGCTTGCGCGCACGGAGGCGATGATCCGCTACTCGTCAGCATGCTGGCCTCCGGCGTCTATACCTTCCTCAACGACCTCCTCGACGAAATCGAGGACGAGCACGAGGCGACCTTCCACCGCCATCACTGTGAGTACATCCTCAAGGGGCTTGTGGACGCTCACTAAGACTAGTTGCACACGTAGTTCAGCTCCACTGACAACGACGTCAGATAGAGCGAGCACGCCACTCCGCAGAGCCGCAGGCGGCCGCCCCCGAGATCGGCAAAACCATCACCACCGATGCATTTTTCGGCGGTGAGCGCTTGGAACTGTTGACCGTCGACCCTCAGCCCCTTGAGCTGCGCGCCCCCCTTTGGCGGTGCCGCGGTAACGGTGCAGCTCATCACCCGAAGGTGCGCGTTGAGGCCGTCGAAGAGCGAGCTCTCATCAACCGCGTTGGGGAACACAGCACCATCGTTCGGCGGCATGCCACCGGCCTCCGCGAGCGCGCTGATCACCTGTGAGGGCACGATTTTGTCGGGCTTGCCGTCCGCCTGTGTGGTGTTTTCGATGCTCGAGATCTCGAGGCCGACGATCGCCACCTCCACGCCGGAGGCGACTGCGTCCTTCGCTGCATCGAGCACGCTCATGTCGTAGCTCTCGAAGAGTTCAGCAGTACTCTCGGCGTCAGTTCGGCAGTTCGCGCCGCCATCCGTTACCATCAGGATAAAATGAGAACGCTCGCTCTCACCGAGCGCCATCAGGTGGTTGACGCCGACCTCGATCGCGAGAGCCGCAGGCGTACCGCCAGCGATATCACCGTCCATCGCAGTGGCATTTGAGTTCGGCAGGGTGTCCGCCAGAAGCACGCTGACCCCCTCCATGAGCACGATGTCGGGAGCACCGCTGACGGCACAGGCCGCACTCTCGTAGGCATTTGGCACGCCGATGTCGGGAAAGAGTTTGAGCCCAAAATCAAACGAGCCCTCGGCCAGCCCCGCGACCTCGATGAGGGTCCTGTGCAGCGTTTTCCAGCGGGTCTCCGCTAACGTATCGATGATGCCGTCGTGATCCCAGGTGTTGTTCACCATCGATCGCGATTTGTCGATCAGGAGCATCACCGCGGGCTCCTCGTAGTCCTTCACCCGGACAAACGGCTCGCATGCTGCAGCCTGACAAAGACCGTCGATACACACCTCATCGATCGGGCATGCGTCATCGCCATCACAACCTGGCTCGCCACTGCTCGACACACCGGCCGAGGTCGAGGTCGCGGTCGAGGTCGTCGTCTCGGCCGTCGCAGCGCTGGTGCTGGACGTCGGATTCATGCCTTCGCTGTCGCCCCCCACCGGACCCGGATCGACGAAACACGTAAACGCGGCGCAGGCACATGCGAACACCGCGACCCCCCTCAGCTCAGCGCTCCACATGCCCTTCACCCTGACCATCTCAGCTACCCTACAAGCGAAGAACCGCGCGGCCAAGGTCATGAACGCACGGAAGTTACCCGCGGTAAGGGCGTCGATATTGCCCCGTAGCCTGCCCTCTACTCGACAATCCGCCTCTCGGTAGACCTCGATGGCATGGCTGCGCTAGCCTCTTTGGCCAATGTCGCCCCTCGTCGTCTACGCCGTCACCGCAGCCATCGTCGGTGCATCGCCGCCGCCGACCCGCCAGGCGTCCACAGCCGAGACTTCTCCGGCGACCGAAACTGCAGCTGCACTGCCAACGAAGGGCGGCGCTTCGGCGACCGAGACTCCGGCGACCGAGACTCCGGCGACCGAGACTCCGGCGACCGAGACTCCGGCGACCAACGTGACTCCAACTCCGACTCCAGACGAGCTCCCAACGAGTAGTGAAACTGCAGCTCCGGCGACCGAGACTCCGACAACTCCAACTCCAACTCCAACAAGCGACGGGGCGACTCCCGCGTTTCATCGACCCTCTGCAGAGCTTGTCAAACGCCGACAGGCCGAGGCCCGCCGCGGCCGGATCCTGACGATCGCCGGAGCGACGCTCACAGGGATCGGCCTCGCCGGCAGAATCGGCCTCGATGTCTTCCTCGCAACAGTCGCCGATCTCGCCCCCCGCGAGCCCTACGGTCGCTGGAGCGTCGGCTCGTTCGTCATGGCCACGACCTTCCAAAACGTACCGACGCTGGTCGGCATCGGCCTGCTCGGCGGCGGCTCGTACTACCGAGCGAGGGCCCACGGTCGTCGTTTTGATCACCCCTCCAGCCGCCGAAACAAGCGCCGGGCCTGGGGTCTGATCGGCGGCGGCGTTGGCCTATGGGGGCTCTCTCGGGCTCTCTTCCTGCCCTGGACCCGCGCCTGCCGGAGCAACGCCTGCGCCTACGGCTATCTCGAGCCTACCTACTTCGTCAGCGCTGGCCTGGTGATCACCGGGGTCGTGCTCGCCACCCGCGAGTCCGGCTTTGAGCGGGCCGAGGCCGAAGAGAAGGCCGACTACATCAAGCTCCATTCCCAACGACAGGCGCCCATCCTCTCGCCCGTCGTCGGCCCCGGGTTTCAGGGGCTCAGCCTCAGCGGACGGTTCTGATCCGCAGGGTTGAGCCGACCGCGTAATGGTCGGAAATCTCGATCTCTAGGTCACCGAGCGGAACCGGCTCTGTGTAGCGAAGACCAGCGTCCAATACCCGAACAGCGTCGTCGCGATCGCGGACAAAAAGGTAGTCGATGCGGGCCGCGTACTCGCTTGCGCCCCCGTAATTATCGAAGCCCAACGAGTCGCACCAATCCCAGGACATACTGCGCTTCTCGCCGTCGCAGAGGCTGCTATCGCCGTAGGGCTCGCGATCCCAGGCGCCCTCGTTGAACTCAGGCAGGGCGTGCAACAGATCGATGTCGTCGGCGCTGCCCACCGCCGCCATCGCGTCAAACACCGCCTCCCCGCCGTAATGCAGGAGTACCGGGTACATCACGGTATTGGCCCACCACTCGCCGACTTGCTCGCCATCGTCGACGCCAAAGATGTCCTTTGGGTAATAGGGCGCCGCGTTAAAATCACCGCCCAGGAGCACCACCTCGTCGGCCGGCCTGCTCCGCATGTAGATGCCGAGCTCGCGGGCCTGGAAAGACCGCAACCGCCAACGCCCGGCGAAGGACGAGGTATGCGTATTGATCACCCGCAGCCGCCGACCGGTGGGCGCGTGCACAAAGCTCCAGTCGATGAAACCGCGGGCGATACCCGGACCGGGAAAATGCTCGGAGTCGTACTGCTGCTCGAAGACCTGCTCGTGCGTGACCTCGTCCGCTGTCTCGTCGATCAGCGCATCTCGCACGGCGATCACCAAGCCGTGTCCCTCGTGATGCTTGCTCGTCCCGGCGTAGATCCGGTAGCCGCGCTCCTCCGCAGCGACGCGGATCCGATCGACATCGATCGAATCAAAGACCTCCTGAAAACAGAGCACATCCCAACCCTCGGAGAGCAACAGCGGCGGCACATGTTGCCGGCGGCGCTCGACCTCTGGCATCGACACCGTGGTGAAGGGGTACCAGCGATCGAGCAGGGCGAGGTTGAATGTCAATACTCGCAGGTTGACGCCGTCCTCGATCGGCAGCAGCGCGGCGTGCTCGACAGCCTGGCGCTCCAGCAGCTCGCGCGGATCAGGGGCCTCATTAAACTCGAGCGCCTCCAGCCTCAGCAGCTCGCCGATGTTCAGCGAACCGCCGCCGACATAGCTCGCGCCCAGGTGCTCTAGCACCGGGCTCTGGTCGAGCACCGTCGCGTCGAGGGGATGCTGCCCTAGGTCGTAGGGCTCGTCGGGTGTGCATCCGACAAGTGTGAGCACCGGCGCCAGGGCCAGAACAAGGAGCGGGCCCGAAAGCCGTGCGAGCGCGGGAGCGAGATGGCCGAGCATCGACGGCAGTGTATCAAGTCAACGCTGACCGACACGCAGACCCGCCGCATAAACGAAGCAGAATGTCGTGCCGATCACCAGCGAAGGCGCGATGGTCAGGAGCAGGTTTGGGGTGCCGGCGATCCCATGAACTGACGCCATCACCAGAGCGCCCGTGCAGCTCCCGCCAAAGCCCGCCAACCAAAAACCCCACCCGGGGTTACGAGCTGCGGCAAAGAGGTGCTCCACGAGACTCACAAGCACGACCGTCGCGGTAAACGAGAGCAACGCCTGCACACAGGCCGCCCTCAGCCCCGCACCGACACCCACCTCGTGATTGGCGAAGTAGGCCCACGAGCCGTAGAGCAGCGCCGCGCCGACGCCGAGCACCAGCGCTCGCCAAAGACCCTGCGGACGCCCGCCCACCCTCGACGCGCGTGGCCGGTCTTCAGCACACACTCGGCTCTCGCGGATCGTCGTCATCAACTCGGTCGGCTCTCAGTCAGCGGGGCAAAACCCGGCTCGCAACAGCGGCTCCTCAGAGCCCGTGCTGACGGCCTCTGCAAAGGCCCCGGCGGGCGCCACTGTATGCGAACGCGCAAGAACTCGCTGCAACGCCGCCAAAAAGGGCTCGCATAGCCCAGGATGGCTCGCGCCCTCGAGCAGCAGCGCCCCGCAATATAGCCGCCAAAGCCCCTCTACGAGGCCTCTAGAGGCACGTTGCTGATCCTCTGGCGAGGCCTTCTCGAGACGCGAGAGCGCAGCCGCGAGCGCGCTCCGCTGGCGATCGATGCCCGCGGCCAGCTCCGCATCGTTGGCTCGGCCCCGCTTGAGGGCGAGATCGACCCGGGCAAAGAGCGCCAGATGCCCCTGCTGCCCGGCGATGACACGCAGCAGATCGAGGCTGAGAATGTTGGTCGTGCCCTCCCAGATCGGCAAAACCTGAGCGTCGCGGAGCAGTCGCGGCAGCGGGCTCCATTCGACATAGGCGTTGGCACCGATCGCCTCCATCGACTCGCTCACCGACCAAACCGCTTGCTTCGCGGTGTTGGCCTTGGCGAGCGGCGTCAGGATTCGGGTCAGCGAAGCCGCGTTTTCATCCCCCGACTCGGCCCTATCAAGGGCCTCGATCATCGACATCACGCCGGCGAGCGAGGCCAGGTGCTCAGCGACGAGATCAGCGAGCGTCGCCCGCCAAAGCGGCAACTCCCAGAGACGAGAACCAAAGGCCCGCCGCTCGTGTCCGTACGCTAGAGCCTCGAGCAACGCCCGTCGGATAAGCGCCAGACTGGCGACCGCGTTGTACGTGCGCGACAGGTTGATCATCTCGGCCATCGCCAAAAAACCCTCGCCCGCGCCCGCGATCAACGTCGCCCGCACATGCTCCAGGGTCACCTCGCCGGTGGCCATCGAGCGGGTGCCAAATTTGTCCTTGAGCCGTTCGATCTTGATGCGACTGCCGTTGCCCGCCGGACCCTCGCGCAGCACCAAAAAGAGCCCGAGCCCGCGGGTCCCGGCGGCCGCATCCGGCATGCGCGCGAGCACCAGGATCGCCTTCGCGGTGATATTGGAGCAGAACCATTTGTGACCGCAAAGCCGCCAGCCGTCGCTCTCTTGGATCGCCTCGACGACACAGGCGCCGACGTCGGATCCTCCCGAGCGCTCGGTCAAGAACATCGCCCCCTGCCAGAGCTGATCGAGATCGGTGGAGATCAGACGAGCGAACGTCTGCTCGGCGATCGCCCGCTCGGCAGCCGGCAACCCGGACGCCCGCCGCTCGAGCACCCAGGCGGCGCCGTCCGTCATGCAGATCGGACAGTAGAGACCCGACTCGCTCTGGGCGAAGTAATACCCGCCAGCAAAGCCGAGCCGATGACGAAATGCTCGCAACTCGGGCGGTGACGCCGGATCGTATTTAACGCGAACAATGCCGGCCCCGTAGGAAAGCGCCTCGAGTTCCCGGTACGAAGCGTGAAACTCGACCTCGGTCGAAGCCTCACCGCGCGCGTCGTGGGTCCTGAGAGTCGGCGGGTGGCGATCAGCGAGCACCGCATGGGGCTCGGCCAGGGCCGCATGACGACCCATGCGATCGAGATGGGGACGCAGCGCCGAGTAGCGCTCGCCAAAGACCCAAGACCAAAGCGAATCGGCCAGCGGATCCGCCGCGAAGAGGTTGTCGAAGGCGGGGAGCGGGATATTGTGCGGAGCAGGCACCTGTGCAGAAGAGCTGAGCTGGAGGCTAAATTCAAGCGCCGTGTCGCCGTGACTTGCCGCAACTAACCAGCGACGGCGCCCCTCGAGATCAGCGCTCCTCGAGGAGAAAACGCGCCGCCCGCCAACCGATCATCATGCTCGGCGCGTTCAGGGCCGACACCGGCAGCTCGGGCATCACCGATGCATCAGCGACCCGCAGACCCCGAACACCGCGCACCCGGAGACGCCCGTCGACCACCGAATCGGCGTCATCGCCCATGCGACAGGTGGAGCCGAAGTGGTAGGTGGTCATCGCGTTCTTGCGGATGAACGCGCGGAGGGCCCGATCCGATCGGCAGCGACGACCGGGCATCAACTCGCGATTGCCAAAGCGGCGCAGCGGCTCCGCATTGGCCATCCGGCGGGCGAACTCGACCCCCTTCAGCATCGCCTCGATATCGGCCGATTCGGTCAAATAGGCGGGATCGATGAGCGCCGGCGCCAGCGGATCGGCGGAGGCCAGACGCAGCGAACCGCGGCTCTGCGGGCGTCCCAGGATCACCGTGATGCCGTAGATTTTGGCGACAAAGCGACGCATACGGGCCGAGGAGAACGCCGCCCGCACACCGCCACGGAGCAGCATCGGCAGGACCCGCCCGTCGCGAAGTCGTGGCGGCAAGACCATCGCCGGAAGCAACCGGATCATCGCCTCGCGCAGGGATGAGCGCGCCGGATAAAAGACGAAGCAGGTGTCCGCCTCGCCCTCCGCCAGCCCCGCTCCAGAGCCCATGCGATCAAAGCCGTAGAGCTGTGGATAATTGCAGTCGACCTCGCGATTTCCGCGGAAAAAGAGGGTGATGTTGGGGTGGTCACGCAGGCCCTTGCCGACCCCGGGAAGGTCGCAGACCACCGGCAAGCCGTGACGACGGAGCTCCGGCGCCGCACCGATCCCAGAGAGCAAGAGCAGGCGCGGAGTCTCGAGCGCGCCCGCACAGAGCACGACCTCTCGGCTGGCCTCGACCCGGTGGATCGCACCGTCGACGAGCTGGTACTCGACCCCCGAAGCCCTGCCCCCCGCGAAGAGCACCCGGTGCACCGTCGCACCTGTCTCAATGATCAGGTTTGTCCGGAGGCGATGTGGTGCTAAAAAAGCGACGTACGATGAGCGACGGCGATCGCCCGCGTAGTTCATCCACTCGTAGCCAAGACGACCGCAGAGCGAACCATCGTTCAGGTCCTCGGCGCGGCGCAGACCCGCCTGCTCGGCCGCGTAGATCGCGGTCTCGGTGAAGTCGGTCGGCGGTCGCTGGTGCACGTCCAAGACCCGCTCGACGGCCTCAAAATCCGGGCACAGGTCCTCCCACGTCCAGCCCTCGACACCCCAACCGTCGTAACCGGCCTTCGAACCCCGCAGGTAGACCATCGCGTTGACCGAGCCCGAACCGCCGAGCCCTCGACCCGTACCGACGAAGATGGATCGCCCTGCACAACCGGTCTGGGCCGTCGAATAACGCTCGAAGAGCAGCCTCGGATTGACAAAAGCGTCCTTGTACCCCTCCGCGTCGAGCGTCTCCGGGTTGCGATCGACGGGATCCCCCGTTTCTAGCAACAGAACCCGGTTTTCAGGGTCGCGGGAGAGCTCTGCGGCGACGATACAGCCGGCCGAGCCGCCGCCTATGATGATGTAGTCGAAGGAGGCCATAGCGTGCGGCGTCGATGATTTCCACCTAGCCGAGCCCGGTCAAGCACCTTCAAGGCGCCCTGCGAGCCTGATCACAGGGATGACACGTGCCTATCGTTGACAGCTGCAGAGCGGGGCGCTAAGTCAGCGTTTGTCGGCAACGGCACCGGAGTCAAACTCAGATGAATCTTCGCTCGTCCCTCCTCGCTCTCTCGATGCTCGTCGGTCTCGGCGGCTGCTCAGTTCAGCCCGGCCAATACGTCATCATCCGCCTCGCCAACGCAGAGCTCACCCAGTCGGCGAGCTGCTACCCCGACAACATGGTCCCGGACAGTCTGAAAGACGACCGCACCACGCTCTCCACCGGTTCCTCGATCGCGGTCTTCGCAGCTGACTCCGAGACCTACTACTTGGAGCTCGCCGAAGGTGCCGTCTCCATCGAGGGTACCCGCGACGGCAAGGACTACTCATTCCTCGGCGAAGAGGTCGACGTCGAAGAAAATTCCACCACCACGGTCAAGTGGGACATCCAGACCACCGTCGACAACAAGTCGGTCACTGGCACATCGATCATCACGACCACCTGCAGCGGCGACGGCTGTGGCGTCACCTCCTGCGTCCAGACCACCAACTTCGTCGGCACCGTCGTCAAGGGAGTCGAGCTCGAGCACGGCATCTAGCCGATCCCTCTCGCTTGATCCAAAACGAAACGCCGTGCGCCCCTCGGGCCGCGGCGTTTTTTGTGTTTTCGCGTTCTCATGAAATCGCGCGCACAAGCCGCGGAGCCGACGATCTGATAGGGTTCTGGCCGCAAGGCCCCATGACGTTCGCTCCGAAGTTTAAGACCCTCGTCGAGATCTACAGGCACAGCGCCAAGACATTCCCCGAGCGCCCCCTGTTCGGGGTCAAGCAGGGTGCCACCTGGCAGTGGATGACCTATCGCGAATTTAGCGAGCGGGTCGATGCGATGCGCGCGGCGCTCGAGCAACTCGGCATCGGCCCGGGCTCGCGGGTCGCGGTGATCGCCAACAACCGGGTCGAGTGGGCAGTCGCCGCGTACGCGACCTACGGACGTGGCGCTGCCTTTGTGCCGATGTACGAAGCCCAACACGACAGCGACTGGATCCACATCCTCGGCGATTGTCAGGCCGAGCTGGTCTTCACCGCCAACGAGACTATCCGCGATCGTATCCGCGGCATCCAAAAACAGCTGCCGGCCCTCGCGAACCTGGTCGTCTTTGACGGCTGCGGCGACGCGGGCTCGCTCTCCTACGACGAACTCATCGACCGCGGCCGCGGCAAACACTCGCCGCTTATCGATCCCGATCCCGAGGACATCGCCGGTTTCATCTACACCTCTGGCACCACGGGCATGCCCAAGGGTGTGCTGCTCCGCCACCGCAACTTCGCCTACAACGTCTCCGGGATCCACGCGATCTTCCCGCTGACCCCCGACGATCGCTCGCTCTCCTTCTTGCCCTGGGCCCACTCTTTCGGTCAGGTCATCGAGTTGCACACGCTCTTTTCGCTGGGCGCGTCGATGGGCATCGCCGAGTCGGTGCCGCAGATCATCCCCAATCTCGCCGAGGTAAAACCGACGATGCTGGTCGCCGTGCCGCGGATCTTCAACCGGATCTACGACGGCCTGCACAAAAAAATGGCCCAGGAGAGCCCGCTAAAGCGCCGCCTTTTCGCCGCCGCCATGGCCACCGCCGGCGAGCGCAAGACCCTCGCCAGCCGCGGCGAATCAAACACCTGGACAGACCTCAAATTCAAGCTTCTCGACCGCCTCGTCGGCTCCAAGGTGCGGGCCCGATTTGGCGGCCAGCTAAAATACGCGATCAGCGGTGGGGCTGCGATCTCGCGAGCCGTCGCCGAATTCATCGACGACCTGGGCATCCAGGTCTACGAGGGCTACGGCCTCACAGAGACCTCGCCTATCGCCACCGCCAACGCCCCCGGTCACCGCAAAATCGGCTCGGTCGGTCGGGCCCTTCCGGGCACCCACATCGAGATCGACATCGCCGCCACCAACGACCCCGAACAGGGCGAGATCATCGTGCACGGCCACAATGTCATGAAGGGCTACAACGGCCTGCCCGCCGAGGACAGCAAGGTATTCACCGCCGACGGTGGCCTCCGAACCGGCGACATGGGACGCCTGGACGACGACGGTTTCCTCTACATCACCGGCCGCATCAAAGAGCAATACAAGCTCGAGAACGGCAAGTACGTGGTGCCCTCGCCCATCGAAGAGCTGCTCAAGCTCTCCCCCTTCATCTCCAACGTGATGCTCTACGGCAGCAACCGCCCCTTCAACGTCGCCTTGGTGGTGCCCGATCGTGAGGCCGTACTCGCCTGGGCGAAGACCGAGGGCCTAACGCTTGGCGACTACGACGGGCTGCTTCGCGACGCCAAAGTGCACGCGCTGATCGAGGCCGAGCTCACAGAACGCTCCAAGGACGTGCGCCACTACGAGCGGGCCCGCAAGTTCTACCTCCTAAGCGAAGATTTCACGGTCGAAAATGAGATGCTGACGCCCTCCCTTAAGCTCAAGCGGCGGGTCGTCCTTAAGGCCTACGGCGACCGCATCGACGGGCTTTACGGCGGCTAATACTCGCCCCACGTCGACGCCGCAAAATCCACCCGGTGCGCAGCCGCGCAGTGCGGAGCAGAACGCCGCACCACTAGCGCAGAGCAATCCCGACACCGGCCTCCAAGCGAGCTATCCTCCGCCGGATATGCGCTTCTTCGAGCTGATCCACGGGGTCTACTTCGACGATCTCGATGCCTTTCAGATCCTCCACAACGCCCGCTACCTGCTGCTCTTTGAGCATGCGATCGGCGCGTTCTGGCGGCAACTCGGCTTCGCAGGAAAGGTCGACTTTAACGCCGACAGCGATCAGCACCACCTGGTTCGAGCCAACCACATCGAGTACCTAAACCCCGTCGAGGGCACCGGCCAAGTCCGAATCCGAGTCTGGGTCGAGCGCATGGGTCGCTCGTCCGCGAGCTTTGGCTTTCGCGTATTGCCGATGGACCAGGACATCGACTACGCGACAGGCGAGCGGGTGATCGTGCGTGTCGATCCGATGACCCGGAGGCCCGCGCCCTGGAGCGATACGTTTCGCGAGAAACTCGCTGCCTACCGCAAAGACCAGGACGACTGAGGGCCAGGCCGGTCCCATGAGGAAGACCGACCTGACCCTTTGGTCATGCTCTTGTTTTTCTATT
>CAYYUP010000005.1:11365-37769 GCA_964474905.1 uncultured Nannocystis sp.
TCGTCGAGCTATCCCCGCTCGTCGAGCTATCCCCGCTCGTCGAGCTATCCCCGCTCGTCGCCGAATCGCTGTCGCTGTCGCTGCCGCTTGTGCCGGAGGTACCGCTCGTGCCCTCAGTATCCCCCGTGCTGGCAGAGGTCGCGTCATCCGATGTGGTCGTAACCGCGCCTGTGGTCAAGGTCTCACCTTCACCGCCCACGCAGGCACCCAGGCCCAGGCAGAGCGCAGTACAGAAGGTCATGCGCAGAGCGCGGATGAATCGGGTGTGAATGGTGTTCATGACTATGTAGTGGTGGGTCTAGGGGTCCGTTTGAGGAGCGAACGGGCTCAGTCCCGATGCCCTCTTCGCCGAGTTAGTCGCCGCTGACCGCCGCGGGTTCACTCGCCTCTGTCATTTAGGATCAAAACAACGTCTACATGGGAATTATGCTCCCCCCTCACGCCACTTTTCGAGGGTTGCAGACAAATCTCACACGAGCGATATCGCACACTTTCGTGGTGCGGGTGCCGCGATTCCCCGACGACCCGTGTTCGCCTGAACCCAGGGTCGACACGGTCAATGACAAGCGTCTCGGAACTCGAGCACTCACTCGCACCGCCAACCGAACTGGACCAGAACGACTGAGGACCAGGCCGATCCGGTCCCATAAGGAAGACCGACCTGACCCTTTAGTCACCGAAACCGCAGAGCACTCGTTCGCACCCCCTACGAGAAGATGCACAAGCACTCGACCGGTTCCTCTTGTAGTGGGTAATTTTCTCTACCTACCCTCACAGAGCGCAGTTTTGCGCTAAAATATAAAATCGCAGCATTCCTGCGTCTTGGCGCTGAGCAGGTCGGGATCGAGATTATCGACACAGATGTCGTTGGCACAGCTACCGACCTCGACGCCGTCTTCCTTGCACACACAGCTCTCGCCTTCGCAGAGCATCTCGAACTCGACAATGAGACACGTCGCGGTGAACGAGCACGCATTCGCGTCGCCCTCCGAGGCGAAGACACACTCGCCGAGTTCACAGGTCTCGAGCGCATGGACCTCTGCCGGACAACTCTCCACCTCGCCCTCGACCTCGAGGCAACTACCGCCAGCGAGACATTCGTTGTAGTCGATATAGGCAGTCTCGCACAGGGGCGTAAACACCTCATCAGGCAGGTCTTCGACCTCCATGCATTCTAGGACGCATTCCGCCACCGACTCATACGCGAGATCGCAGACAAAGGCGACTTCACAGAGTTCGACGCAGGACTCGTACAGCGGTCCTTCACCACCGGTCGTGTCGCCGGTTGTCGAGGTATCGCCGGTTGTCGAGGTATCACCGGTTGTCGAGGTATCACCGGTTGTCGAGGTATCACCGGTATCGCTGGCCGACGCGGAGTCGCCTGCACTTCCGCTCGTGCTGCCCGAGTCGCCCGTACTCCCGGAGTCGCTCGTGCTCCCGGAATCGCCCGTACTGCTGGAGGTCGAGCCGTCCGAGGTGATCGTAGCCTCGCTGACAGTATAGGTCTCACCTTCGCCCCCTACACAGGCACCCAGGGCCAGACAAAGCGAGGTACAAAAGGTCATGCGCAGGGCATAGAGAGAGCGAATATTGATGTTCATCATGGTTCTCAGTTTGTAAATGTAAAAAAGCGGAGTGCTTGATCCGCAAAGCCCTGAGTTAGTCGTCGCCCTCCTTCCTCCGGTTCACTCGCCACGACAACTAAATAACACCAAAAAACCACGTAGAATGGGCATTGTCCCATTTTACGGTCGTTCCAAGATTTATTGGGAGGTCGATTTCGGAGCCTCGGCCGCCTCGGATCAATCTGCGATCAGCACCCGTGAACCCCGTGCGGGCACCATCACTGCCGGTCCGTTGACCTGCTCCCCCGTAAGTGCGTCGGTGTAGGAGCCCGCCGGCAAACCGCCGACGGAGGCCGCCCCGTCGCCGCGGTTGAGCAGGACAAAGACCGCATCGCCGCCGCCGCTCATCTCAAAGGCCATGGTTTCCGCGTCTGCGCTGAGCCCCTTACGAACACCCCGCCGAGTCGCGTTGTGCTCGGCTCGGATCTCGAGGAGACGAGACACATGGTTGAAGAGATAGGTCTGCCCAGCCGAATAATTTTCCCACTGCATAAAGCGGCGATTGTCGGGATCACCCGCGCCCGGCAGGCCGATCTCATCGCCGTAGTAGAGCAGCGGCGCCCCCGGTGTGGTCAGCAGCAGGGTGAACGCCGTCGCCACCCGCTCGAAGGCAGACATGCCCGCGGGCAGCCCCGGCTTGCCCTGCCAGGCCTTATCCTTGCCGCCATCCCAAGGGCTGCCCCAAAGCGGCGTATCCTCAGCGAGGTGGATCACCCGCGGGATGTCGTGATTGCCGATAAATGTGCTCATAATTCCGGCCCCGTAAAAACCGTCATTGGTGTCCATAAAGCCCGCGAGGTCGCCCATCGTGCCCTGGCGCATGATCAGGTTTTCGGCGACCTTCATGCGCAACGGAAAATCAAACTGACCGTCGAGCATCTCGGGCTTGACGTAGTACTTGATCAGCTCGCGATCACCGGTATACGTCTCGCCGACCATATAAAAATGCTCCAGGCTCTCAGGCTCGATCTCGGAGGCTACGCGGGCGCGCAGCTCGAGCATCCAATCATCCTCGATATGCTTGACGGCGTCTAAGCGGAAGCCGTCGATGCCCGTCTGTTCGATCCACCAGATCGCATTACCAACCGAAAAATCTCGAGCAGCCTTGTCCGTAAAATTATAGTCGGGCAAATAACCAGTGAACCAACAGCGCTTGGCATCGGCATCCCAATCGCAGCCCTCGCCGCAGATGCAATTGCCGCCCTCGCCGTTGTCGTTGGCCCAAAACCATTCGGGGTGCTCAGCGTAGATCGGTGAAGAGGCGTGGGCGTGGTTCATCGCGTAGTCGACGATCACCTTGATGTCGTGGCTGTGAGCGGCGTCGACCAGCGCCGTCAGCTCCTCCATAGTCCCAAAGTGCTCCTCGGTCTGGTCGAAATTTTGCGGCCAATACCCGTGGTAGGCGCTGTACTCGTGGGTATCGCCGCCGACACCGATGCCGCTGTCATTGGTATTGTCGACGGGTACCGAGAGCCAAAGCGTATTGACGCCGAGTTCGTCAAAGTAACCCTCGTCGACCTTCGCTTTGACACCCGCCCAGTCACCACCTTGCCAATCGGCCGCAAACTCGACACCAATCGGATCGTCGTTGCTCTTGTCACCGTTATTAAAACGATCGACAAAGACAAAGTAGATCACCGCGTCGCGCCAATCGAAGGTGCCGATGTTGCCGGAGTCGCAGCTCCACCACTCGCAGGTCATTCCCATAACCACGGAGTTCAGGCCGCCAAAGCCGTCATCGACCGAATCGGGATTGTTTGGATCGGGGATCCACATGTCGCCGTCGATCCGCAGCTTGTACTCGACTGGCGTATCCCAGGGCACATCGATGCTCACCGACCACTGACGTCCGTCGGTCGCCATCGCCCGGCCAACCGTCCAGCCGTCAGCCGCGTAATCACCCATCACATCGACCGAGGACTCGCCACTGTCGGGCAAGGTAAACTCGTAAGCACAACGGCGCAGCGCCTCGTCGCACATCGGCGGCATCGGCTCGCCAGTGGTCTCGGTACCGCTCGTCGGATCGGTATCGCCGCTCGAGGTGCCGGTATCCGTGCCCCCACTGGTCCCGCTGCCTCCGCCCTCCGAAGGATCGTAGGGCATGGTCGAAGTCGGCAACCCGTCGGAGTCGCTCCCCGACATCAAGGGCGGATCGGTGCAAGCGCCGACGCTGACGCCGAGCAGGGAGAGCGTGGTCAACCAGGACAGGCGAATGCGGGTCTTCATCAGGGGCTCCATCTCGAAGAGGGTGTACCTCATGGCGCGGCCGCACAGCGTGAATCCGCCGGCACCCACACCCGGATCGTGCGCGGGGCGAGATCTAGCGTCTGCAGGCCGCCACCTAGCTCTAGGTGCTCTCCGTCGATCACATCGACAAATTCGGTCGGCTCCGAGTCGAGATCAAAGCTGGCGATCGCAGCCGTGTCGCCGCGGTTGATCGCCACCAGCACCGGCTGCCCGTCCCCCCGATCGCGGACAAAGACGTAGAGATCCGCGCTGGCGACCAGGACCCTGCGCACGCCGTCGGTAAGCGCTGGCAGGCAACGACGGAGTTGGCCTAGGCGCTCTGTCTGCGATCTCAGAGCGAGCTGTGCCGGCATCAGTTCGTGCTCCGCAGGCATCACCCGTCGACAGTCCGGATCGTCGCCGCCCGCGAGCCCGACCTCGTCCCCGTAGTAGATCACGGCGAGCCCCGAGAGCATAAGCCCAAGGCCGAGCGCGAGCCCCTGACGCTCGTAGATAGCGGCGCTCGTAGGCTGCACCGGCGGTGTTGTCCACGGATCCAGATCGGCATCGCCGACGATCTCAGAGATAAATCGACGGGTATCGTGATTGCCGATCATGCGTCCGAGCACCGCCCCCGAGCCATCGATCGCCGCCTCGGTCTCCTGCAGCATCGCCTCGACCGCAGCAAAACCGGTGCTCTTTTTGGCGATCACATCGCGCAGCGTCCACATCAGCGGAAAGTCAAACACCGAGTCGATGCCGTCGGGGCCGAGGTAATAGCGGATCACATCGATGCCCCAGGCTCCGGGACCTGTGAATACTTCGCCGAGCAAAAAATGTGCATCTCGCGGACGGGCGCTGCCTCGAATACCCGCAGCGATCCGCCGAGTCGCAGCCCTGGGCATCATCGGCACCGCGTCAATGCGCACACCGTCGAGATCAAAGGTATCGGTCCACCAGATCGCATCTGCGACAACCTGGGCCATCACAAATGCCCGCTTCAGCTGCAGATCCGGCAAGTAATCGGTGAACCAGCAGCTCTGGATCGAATCCGCCCAGGAGCAGTCCGCCGCGCCGCACACACAGATCGGCTCACGACGATTGAGGCCGCCCTCCGCGGCCAACTCGGCGACCCACGGGTTATCCTCGTAGATGTGATTTGGAACGATGTCGAGCAACACGCGAATGCCGTGACTGTGAGCACTCTCGATAAGATCGTGCAGGGCAAGCTCGCCGCCGATCGCCGGCTCGACAGCGCGATTATCCAGCACCCAATAGCCGTGGTAATTGCTGTAAAGGTGATCGTCGTCGCGGCCCTTTCGAGCCTCCGAGGGGCCGGCATATACCGGCGAGAGCCAGAGTGCGCTGATGCCTAAGCGCTCAAAATGGCCGTCTTCGATCGACGCGCGCACACCCGCCAAAGTACCGCCCGCCCGCGCTCCCGGATCTGCAGGCGGGCTTAGCCAAGTGCCTCCGTCGCCGCGATAGCGGTCGATCATCACCTGATAGACGGTGCCACCTGCCCACTCGCTCGCGACCGGTCGCACCCAGCCAAGCGCCCGCACGACCGCCGCCTGGCGACCGTCGATGTCCGCCGCGTCGATCTGCAACGAGTGCCGACCCCTAGCGAGACCCGCGAGCACAACCTCGATACGCCCGCTCTCCGGATCGATCTCGACGCTCGCCTGCTCTGGTAATTCAGCCCCGTCCAAGCGGAGTTCGACGCTGTCTGGATCGAGCCTCGCCGGATCCCCTGTGACCGCGAGAAACCTGGCCATGACGCGCATTTGCTCGGCGGCATTGCCTGTCTCGTCGTGCCCCGCATCAGCCTCAACCGCACCGACTTCAACCTCATCGATCTCAACTAGCGGCTGCGAGCAGTCGTCGACCTGCAGGCGCGAGACCTCGAGATCGCCCTGCTCCTGCCAAAAGAGGCTCAGCGGGTTCAACTCGTCGGGCCTCCCTTCGCCGTCCTCCAGGATCAGATAGCCGTACTCACCCGGCGGAAGATCGTCGATCGTCAGCCGCTGCCAACCCTCGCCGGCAGGGTTGAGCATACGCCCGGGAAGCAACCAACCATCCCAGGATCCGACGACCCAAAGCTCCGCACCACTGCGTTGCGGCTGCGCCCAAATCTCCTTGGCGCAGCTCCTCTCGGGGACCTGCTCCGCGCAGGCAACGAACATGAGCAGGAACGCGGCAACCGTGCAGCTGAGCCGAGCCCAAGCCCGCGAGAGATGCCGACCTCGACGTCGCAATATGCCGCTCAGAGCCACCGGTGGTGACGATAGCAGGCCCCTCGCGATCTGTGCGGGGTTCGTTGTGAGCGTTGATGCGGCTTGCGGCGATTGAGCGAAGACTACGTTAGGGCTATTTCCTAAAAGTCTGGAGCTCTGAAGGCCGAAGTCGACGGCTGCTCACCAGAACAGCCGGTAGCAAGTCCAGTAGCCACGCCCGCCGCCAAAAGCGGATTCTAAAGTTGCCGCCAAAGCTCACAAACGCCGGCGATTCACATGTAGGGCCACGTATTTCGGGGTGGGCACGTTTGGCACACCGCTTGCTCATGCATCGGACACCATGCACAACACTTCCCGCTCGCTCCTCCTCCTGCCCCTGCTGCCCCTCCTGATCCCGACGCTCGCCTGCGATGCGCCGGTCGACATCGACGACGGCAGCGGCCGCATCGAGAGCTTTCGCGAGGCTTGGAGCGATGCCGACGATCCCAGCCTTCTGAGCCCCGATTTTGAGTACACATTTGCCGCCCTGCCGACCGAGGGAAGCGCCGCCAAAACCCCTTGGGCCGGCTCCTATTGGCCGACCTACCGCGATAGCATCAATGATCATTGGGACGGCCCAAACACCCTCTCGGCGGCAAAGAAGTACGAGCAGGCCTTCGGCAAGAGCGGCGTCGAGGATGCGGTCTCGGCCTACAGCGGCATCGACAGCCTGGCTGGCAAAAGCTGCCAGAGCGACGCTCAATGCGACCCCGACGCGGGATCGGTCTGCGCCAAGCGAACGGGTGCGAGCAAGGGCATCTGCTCGGAGACATGGTTCGGCATCTGCCACGCCTGGGCCCCGGCGGCGATCCTCGAGGACGAGCCGAGCAAGGCCGTGACCTACAATGGCGTCGAGTTCAAGGTCAACGATCTCAAGGCACTGATGAGCCTCACCTACGGAGAGGGCCTGGAGGTCAAGTTCCTCTCGCTGCGCTGCAACGATAAGGGCGACCAGCCAGGCGTTGCCGACAAGGCCGCCTGCAAGGATACCAACCCCGGATCTTTCCACGTCTCGATCGCCAACCTTATCGGTATCCAAGAGCGCTCTCTCGTCGAGGATCGTACCTACGACTTCGAGGTCTGGAACCAGCCCGTGCGCGGCTACAAGATGACCCGCAACCAGGAGATCAGCGCCGCCAAGGCCAATCAACTCCTCGGCGCCGGCGCGGTCGTCAGCGGCCAGACAGACTCAGACAGTCTCACCAAGGGGGCCTGGAGCCCGATTTACAGCATCGACGTCAGCGAAGGGCAGAGCCTGCGCGTAAAGATGAGCGGCAGCGGTGACGGCGATCTCTACGTCCGCTGGGGCAATGCTCCGACTGCAAACGCCTACGACTGTCGCCCCTACATCGACGGCAGCAGCGAACTCTGCGAGCTGCAGGTGCCCGCCGGAGTCCAGAGCGCGAAGTTCGCGGTCTATGGCTATACAAGTGCAGATGTCTACCTCTCGACGGAGGTCCGGGCGGCCACCTCCGACTCCTATGAGTACAACCCCGAGGCGGTCTCGCTGCGGCAGATCCAGACCGAGCTCACCTGGATTACCGAGTCGGCGCCCAACGTCGACGGCTACCTGGGCGACGTGATCGACAACTACACCAAAAAGGACGTCTACGATTACATCCTCGAACTCGACGGCGCGGGCAAGATCATCGGCGGCGAGTGGGTCGGTATCTCTCGCGAGAACCACCCCGACT
Source organism: uncultured Nannocystis sp. (assembly GCA_964474905.1). Classification (GTDB taxonomy): domain Bacteria; phylum Myxococcota_A; class Polyangia; order Nannocystales; family Nannocystaceae; genus JADJRG01. The sequence continues at coordinate 19,187 of CAYYUP010000005.1, forward strand.
TCCTCTGGCTGCCGACCAAAAAGAACCCCAGCACGATCGCCGGAGTCATCGCCTACAGCGACATCCAGGGACTCTTCCAGCTCGCCAACGGCGAGGCTCCGCAGACCAGTCTCGTGGACGAGAGCGGCAGTGTCAGCGCCGGAAAATGGGCACACTACGGGCCGATTACCGTGCAGGGCAATGCCCAGGCAGTGCTCGATCTAGAGAGCGGCGACGCCGATCTCTACGTGCGCAAGGGCGCAGCGCCGAGCCTCTCGGCCTACGATTGCCGCCCCTACCGCGGCGGCACGGACTCCGAGGCCTGCACGCTCGAAGGCTCCGGCACCTACTACGTATCGGTCCATGGCTACGACGCGATGAGCGACTACTCGCTCACCGTCAACGCTGAATAGGTCATCTTCGGCTCTGTTCCCCCGACGCTCACCGGGGGGCCGAAGTCCAGCTTATGCCGGTACTCCTGCCGGCTGCGGCTGCGTACCCGGCCCTCGGTGAGTTCGGCGTTGGTTGCGCCTATCTGTCTGTTAGCCTTCCAATCTTGTAGAAAAATTACAATTTTTTCATAGAAGAATCCCTTTTCACATCCTGGAATATTTATGTTTTCTAGCAAGTATTCTGCCGAATAGTCTTTTTCGCTCATTTATTGTAGAAAAAAACTGATTTCTTGATAGAAAATTCTGCTAGATCTTCAAGGGTGAATCCTCCAGGACTCACGTAAACACACCACCTCCATCCATTTCCTCAGAGGATCACCACGACAATGATCTCAGACCGCAAGATCGGCGATTGGTGGGCAAAGTACGTCAATGAGTGCCCGATCTGGCGGACAGAGGCTCTCCCCGATCCGTCCTTCAAGCAGCGCCTGCTCGCCGAGAAGCTCGCGATCGAGATTCGACGCGACCTACTCTGCCTGTGCACTCCAAAAACGAGCGACAAACCACGCGAACTCCTGCTCGCTCGCTTCTGGGAGATTGTCGGCGCCATCCTCACGCCCTACGCACCCTACGCCCTGCAGGGGCCGACCGCGCTGAATACACATTTCGGCGACTGGAGCGTACCTCGCTCGGTCTGGGTTGCGACCACCCGATCACGGACACGGATCGCCCTACTCGATGACACAGAGCTCGTCGTCGACCGGGAGAACGCACTCTTCACTTCGTCTGCGGCGATCGAGACCCTGATAACCCCCTCGGGCTGCAAGCTCCAGGTCGAGGTACCTGAGTCCGCGCTGATCCGGCTTCGCTTGCGGCATATGCGTAGCCAGCCAGATCTCGTCATGGCCTTCCTCAAGTCAGCGAAATTCGACCTCGACCGTCTCGAGGCCCTATCTCAAAGCCACTACCGCCCGGCAAAATTCAAGAAGCTCGCGGACTGGTGTGCACAGCTTGATCGCCCTGAAATCGCAGCAGTCCTCCGCGCCGGACGAACGCCGCCGCGCAAACCAACGACGATCACAGCCCCGCCCTCGCTCATCGCACCTGCTCGCCTGGGACAACCTGCTTACGTCACTCGCCTCCTCGATCACCTCCAGCTCCTGCGCGACGCTCTTGGTGAGCATCTTGAATGCCGCTTCGACGGCGGGCTTGTGCTCGACCGGGTCCTGGCCATCGCCGAGCAAGAGAAAAAATCTGATACCTATCACTCCTCGACGATCGAGGGATATCGTGTCAGTCCCCATGAGATCGACGTTCTCATCGGCGGCACCACCCCTCCCCCAAGTGGCGAGAGTCGTGAGCAAATCGAGCGGCGCATGGCTCTTCTCGGGTACTTCGCGGCTCATCACTTCACGCTCCAGCAGGTCGCAGGTCTGTTTGGTCGGGAGCGAGTGCTCACCGAGCGCCTGGCTCAGGATCTGCACGCTCAGCTCTTCAAACCGAGCGTTGACGCCTGTCTTTTAACCGCACCAAGCCTTCGCTCGTACCGAACAATCCCGGTCTACATCCGCAATTCGAGGTTTGTGCCGCCCAACTGGCAGAAACTAGGCGAACTGATGCAGAGTGCCATTGAGTTCATCAATGACATCGACGAGTTCTCGGCCCGAGCCGTACTCATACACTACGCATTCGTGACGATCCACCCGTACACCGACGGCAACGGCCGGACCGCGCGGCTGCTGATGAACTTTGTCCTCGCGACCTCCGGCGCACCCTGGGTGACGATCCGTATCGAGGATCGCGACGTCTACTTCCGGGCGCTGCAACAGGCCCAATGCGACTCGAAGTTCGACGGGCTCATCTCCCTCTTTAGCCGCTATTTCTCCGAGCCAACTCGCCGTCGATAGCGTCGACTCTCGGCACTCAATGCTCACCCTCTGTGCGACCCCGATCGCCGACTCGTTACCCTTACCCCTGAGCGACTGAGCTCGGCAAGGTGGCTGAGCCTGTCGATGCCGGGTCCCGACAAGCGCTAGCTTTGCTCCCAATTCGAGCGCGATTTGGTGTAGCGTCTCCGCTCACTGTGAGACGCGCAAGCCCGAGTCCGTCGCAGCAACCTAGGATGTTGAGCATCCTTCCCCGACCACAGACGCGTGCCCTGATTCGCCTCAGAACGGCGTTTACAGGGTCACTCTTGCCGTTTTTTCTCTTCGCAGGCATCGCCGCAGCAGCTCCGCCGCCGCCCCCTGATGCCCCAGCTCCCTCCCCCGCCGAGGCACCCAAAGCGATCGCCCCAGCAGAGCCTCCCGGCCCCGAGATCGCCGCTGATGCTGGCCTTGAGCAGGGGCCCGCGCCCGAGCTGGCCGAGGCGCCCGAGCTGGCCGAGCCGATCGTGCCCGCGACTCCGGATCCCGTTGACACGCCCTCACCCAAGCGGACAACCGAGGACAAGAGCAAGAATAAGGATAGGAGCAAGAGCGCCGAGGACAGCCGCGGGCTTAACCGGCACGATCCAAATACACCGCCCGGCTACAGCGAAGGCTTTCACTTCGGCTCCTACGGCCGGGTCGTGGCCGGTGGCGATGCGACCGGACGAGCGATCCGCAACGCCGACATCGTCGCCTTCGGCTCACGCCTAGACGAGAGCACCTACGCCGAACTCGAGATCCGCCGCGAGGACTATTGGGAGGCCACGGACTCCTATACCCGCATGGTGATGACGCTGGCGATGGCCAACCCGGCATTTCACTACACCGGCAATTTTGCCGTCAAGATGGCGATCCGCAACCTCTACCTCGAGTCGGCGGATCTCGGCGTGCGCGGCCTCCGAGTGTGGATGGGCTCGCGCATGTACCGCGGCGATGACATCTACGTCCTCAATTTTTGGCCCCTCGACAATCTTAATACGATCGGCGGCGGCGTCGGCTACTACTTCCAGAGCCAGACCTCGCTCAAGCTGCACGCCGGCCTCAACCAACCGCAAAATGGCTGGTTTAAGCAAAGCATCGACCGGCCGCTGCCGCAAAACCAGATCGGCGCGACCCAGGTCGCACTCCTCGACCGACAAAAGCTCATCGCCAGCGCCAAGCTCGAGCACACCATTAACGTCGGTGAAACCGGCGGCATCAAGGCGAGCGGCTACGGCGAATTTCATTACACAGGCCAGGGCCAGCGCGAGATCACAAATCTCGTCTACGAAGAGCTTCCGGCAGACAAGGGTTTTGTCGCCGGCGCCCAGCTCTCGGCCTACACCGGAAAGCGGAGTTCACACCTCAACCTGATCGCCCGCTACGCTGGCGGCATGGCGGCTTATGGCGAGTTTAATGCACCCGTGCAACTCGCTCTCGATCGCTCGAGCAAGGGCGCCCGCGAGCTGCTCTTTGCCGCCACCGGCAACTACGAGATCGGGCCCTTTGGGGTGATGCTCGGCTCCTATTTTCGCAGCTTCCGCAACGCTTCGCCGGCCCTCGACTACCACGACTTAAACGAGGGCATCGTGCTCCTGCGGCCGCAGATCTGGCTGACCCGAAAACGCTTTGTCGGCCTCGCGCTCGAGGGCTCCTACCAGGCGCAGCAGCGAGGCGTAGCGGCCATCGACGACACCGGCGAGACCACACCGATCTTCGCCCAGGTCGGCCGCTTTGGCGTCATTCCATTCCTCTCACCGGGCGGCGCCGGGGCCTTCACCAGGCCGCACCTCCAGCTGATCTACCTGCTCACCGTGCGAGACGATGGCGCCCGCTCGCTCTACGCCAACGACGATGTCTTCGCCCGTCGCGGCGTCGATCACTTCATCGGTATCACCGCAGAGTGGTGGTTCGGTTCGACCTCTTACTTCCGCGACTAGTCCGAGCCCCATGCAGCCACACCCACCGCACCGCTTCGTCCGCACCTTGACCGCAGGATGGGGCGCGCCCAGAGCCCGCCTGCGTGGCGTCACGGCACTCTTAGGTCGCGGCCTCGCTACCCTTGCGCTCCTCGGGGGCATCGCCGCGGCGGCCGGCTGCATGCACTTTCAAGAGTTCCAGGAGCCGATCGAACTCGACACTCACGTCGACGATTGGCGCGACGAAATCATCTACCAGATCCTCGTCGATCGCTTCGCCGACGGCGACGACGCCAACAATTTTAGCCTCGACCCCACCGGCATGGCCCGCTACCACGGCGGCGACTGGCGGGGCATCGAGGATAAGCTCGACTACATCGAATCCCTTGGGGTCACCGCCCTCTGGATCTCGCCGGTGATCAAAAATGTCGAGACCGACGCCAACGTCGACGGTTACCACGGCTATTGGGCCCAGGACTTTGGCGCCACAAACCCGCATTTTGGCGATCTGATCGCCCTGCGCTCTTTGGTCGACGCCGCCCACGCCCGCGGCATGAAGATCATCATCGACATCGTCACAAACCACGTCGGTCAGGCCTTTTATTACGACATCAACATGAACGGCGTGCCCGACATCCAGCTCCAGGGCGATGGTTCAGGCAAGTCGCCGGTGCAGCACGTCACCGAATACGACCCCGATTTTGACCCCCGCGGGGTCCAGGCCTTCACCTCCTTGGGCGAAGCCGGACCGGCGCCGGTGATCTTTCAGTACGACCCGGCGACCAACCACGTGCCGCCACAACCGGCCATCTTTGCCAAGGCCGAGACCTACAACCGCCGCGGTCGCACCTACAACTTCGACATCCCCGACCAACTCCTGCACGGCGATTTTCCGGGCGGCCTCAAGGATATCGATACCACCCGCTGCGAGGTCAAACGCGAGTTTGTCGACGTCTACGCCCGCTGGATCGAACTCACCGACGCCGACGGCTACCGCATCGACACCATCAAGCACGTCGAATACGATTTTTGGCGCTACTTCACCCAGCGGTTGCGCCAACGACTAGGAGCCCAGGGCAAGAACAATTTCTTGATGTTCGGCGAGGCCTTCGACGGCAACGACGCGCTGGTCGGCTCCTTTACCCGCAACGATTATTACAACCATTGGACCGACGATAAAACCGAGAGCCCCGAAGCCCTAGAGCGCGACGCCTCCTGCGGCGACGACGGGCCGGCGCTCACCGGCGATATGCTCGACAGCGTCTTCTACTTCCCGCAGCACTACCAGGGCTTCGCCGACGTCGTCCGCAACGGCGGCGGCTCGCAAAAACTCGCGGACCTGTGGGCAGCGAGGCCGACCAACTACGGCACGACACCCGCTGCCGACGGCATCGGCATCAGCCCGGCCAAAGCGCAGATCAATTTTATCGACAACCACGACGTCGCCCGCTTCCTCTTTTGGATCAAAAATGAGCCCGAATCGGTCAAGATCCCGCTCCTCCACAATGCGCTCTTCTTGCTGCTGACGATGGATGGCATGCCCTGTATCTACTACGGCACCGAGCAAGAATTCGACGGCGGCAACGACCCCTCCAACCGCGAAGATCTGTGGACAAGCGGTTACGACACGAGCGGCCGCACCTTCAAGTGGACACAAAAGTTGATCGCCCTGCGCAAGGCCTACGTCGCCCTCCGAAGGGGCGACACCCAAGTTGTCTGGGCAAGCGAACACAGCGACGCGGAGAGCGATGCCGGCATCTTCGCCTTCGAACGCTTCGGCGGCGACGCGGGCGAAAACTACGCCTTGGCGATCATGAACAACAGCCGAAGGGCAACAGCCTCCCCGGAGTTCATGGACACTCGCATGACCGTCTCAGTGGCGCCCGGCACCGTACTCGTCGACGTGCTCGGCGGCGACAGCCAATACACCGTCCAGGGCGATGGCTCGCTCGGCATTGTCCTGCAGCCGCTGACCCGCGCGCTGCTCGTGCCCGCCGGTGCAGTCGTCGGCGGGATCTAACAAAGGGGCACCACGATGGTCGCCGTAACTGTCTCAGAGGTCAGGAAGAGCTTCGGTACAACCGAGGTCTTAAAGGGCATCAACGTGCACGTCGCCGACGGCGAATTCGCGGTCCTGGTCGGCCCCAGCGGCTGCGGCAAGTCAACGCTGCTCCGTATTCTCGCCGGCCTCGAGGAGGTTAGCTCCGGCACCCTGATGTTCGGCGAACGCGAGGTCACCAACCTCCAACCCCGCGACCGCAACATCGCCATGGTCTTCCAGAGCTACGCGCTCTACCCCCACCTGAGCGTCCGCGACAACCTGGCCTTTGGGCTCAAGCTGCGCAAGACCGACGCAGCGACGATCAAGTTGCGTGTCGACGAGGTCGCCAAGATGCTCGGCCTGGATCCACTGCTCGATCGCCTGCCCAGGGCGCTCTCTGGCGGCCAACGACAGCGGGTGGCGATGGGCCGGGCGATCGTCCGCAGGCCGGCGCTTTTTCTCTTTGACGAGCCCCTCAGCAACCTCGATGCCGCCCTCCGAGCGCAGGTCCGCGTCGACATCCGCAAGCTCCACGACAAGCTCTCTGCGACCAGCGTCTACGTCACTCACGATCAGGTCGAGGCGATGACGCTCGCCGACGTCATGTTTGTGCTCAACGGCGGTGTCGTCGAGCAAAGCGGCCGCCCCTTAGAGGTCTACGACTCGCCCGCGACCCGCTTCGTCGCCGGATTTTTGGGCTCGCCAGCGATGAATTTTATCCCGGCGACGATCCTCGCCAACACCGGCGGAGAGCACCTCCAGGCCCGTTTGGGCGACGGCAGCGAGACCCTTGTGCTGCCTACTAAAGGTCCCGCGTTGCGCCCGGATCAACAGGTCGAGGTCGGCGTGCGCCCACAGGACCTGATGCTCTGCGATGCAGACCAGGCCGACTTCGAATTAAAGGTCGAATTTGTCGAACTCCTTGGCCCCGAGATCCACGCCCACTGTGCGCTCGCCGGGACCAAGGTCGTCGCTTGTATCGAAGCCTCGGCGGCCTCCAGCATCGCCGTCGGCGAACGACTGCCGCTGCGGATCCGCAAGCTCCATCTCTTCGACCAGGACTCAGGACGCGCACTCCGATGACCGCGATCTGCACAAAGAATCTCGGCCTTGTCGGCCTCGCCCGAGGCGCGGGTCCTGCGGTGCAAAGGGTCGCGATCGCCGGACTGCTGCTCACCAGCGCCAGCGCCAGCGCCGACGAGAGCACCGCCACACAAAGCGTCGACAGGGACGCGCCGATCCAGCTCTGGCACGCCTACCGCGGCGCCGAAGAGGACGCTCTGACGGCGATCATCAAGCGCCACCGAGCCGCCGGTGGGGCGCCTGTCGAGCTGCTCGCCCTGCCCTACGACGCTTTCGGATCGAAGCTCGGTGCCTCGATCCCGCTGGGCGAAGGGCCCGATCTCTACATCGACTCCCACGAGCGCCTGGGCGACTACCGAGTCCGTGGCATCGTCGCGTCGATCGATGCTGCCTCCGTCGACTCCCAAGGCTTCCGCGACAACGCACTCGAAGCGGTGACCCTCGGCGGCGAGATCTGGGGGCTGCCACTCTCCCAAAAATGCGTCGCGCTCTACGTCAACAAAGGTCTATTAAACGACGTACCTGAGACATTAGAGGGCATTGCGGCCCTCCAGCCCAGGCTGCCGCCGGGGGTTTTTGCGCTCGCCTACGAGGCCCAAGGAGCCTACGCCCACTCGGCGATCCTGGGGGCCTTCGGCGGCTCCCTACTTGGCCCTGAGGACAGCTACGGATTTGTCGGTGAGCCGGCGATCCGTTCGCTCGAACTCGTCAAGTCGCTGCTCGAGAGCGGCGCCGTGCCGAGCGATGCCGACGGTGCGCTGGTCACCGATCTCTTTCGCGCTGGCAAGGCTGCGACCGCGATCTCCGGCCCCTGGCTCGCTGCCGATCTCGGTGATGCCAACCTCGACTACGAGGTCGTGCTGCTGCCGAAGATCGCCGCCGCCGACAACCAGCCGATGCGACCGATGCTCTCGGTCGAAACGGTGATGCTCTCCCCCCGAGGTGCGCAGCGGCCGGAGGTTCTGGCCCTCGCAACCCTGATCGCCAGCCGTGAGGCCGCCGCGATCCGGCAACAAAGGGCCCGCACCCTGACGGCCCGCCGCGATGTGCCGCTGCCCGAGGGCGATGCCTTTCTCGGGACTTTTGCCGCCCAAGCCAAAACCGCAATCCCGATGCCCAGTTCGTCGGCAATGCGCGCGACCTGGGAGCCAACCACCCGCGCGATCAAGGCCTTCCTCCGCGGCGAGCTCGACGCGGCCGCTGCCACCGAAGGCGCCCGCAAACGCTTCGACGACGTGCGTCGGCCACCCCCGCCACCGGCCTCGCCGACGCCACTGCTGATCGTCGTCGGCCTGCTCCTGCTCTACCTCGCCTTTAACCTGGTGAAGGCGGCAAGGGACGGCGACCTGCGACCGGCACTGCGCCGCTCCCTGCCGGCCTACCGCTACATCGCCCACGCCGTGGTGGCCATCGGCCTCCTGGTGCTGGTGCCACTGGTCATCGGCGCCGCGACTTCGCTCTGGGCCGGGCGCCCCGAGACCGGTCATTACGTCGGCCTCGCCAATTTTGTCGATATCCTGACGGCCCGCGGCGGGCCGCTCTTGGCGACCGGCTCGTTCTACCTGGTACTGCTCGTCACCCTACTCTGGACGCTCTCCAACGTCGTCTTGCACCTCGCGCTCGGGGTCTCGCTGGGGCTCATCCTGTCGCGGCCCACAATGAAGTTGCGGGGCATCTACCGGGTGCTCCTGATCATCCCCTGGGCAGTGCCCAATTACGTGACCGCACTCGCCTGGAAGGGCATGTTCCACCGCCAATTCGGCGCGGTTACAGGGCTTATCGAAGCTCTCAACCGCGGCCTGGGACTCAGCCTCGAGCCCATCGCCTGGTTCTCAAAATTTTCGACCGCCTTCACAGCAAACCTTGCCACCAACGTCTGGCTCGGCTTCCCCTTTATGATGGTGATCACCCTCGGGGCCCTGACCGCTGTGCCAGGTGATGTTTTAGAGGCCGCCGAGGTCGACGGTGCCAGCCGCTGGCAGCGGCTCTGGCGGGTGACGCTGCCGATCATTCGACCGACGATGCTACCAGCGGTCGTGCTCGGCGCGATCTGGACCTTCAATATGTTCAATGTGGTCTTTCTGGTCTCCGGCGGCGAGCCGGACGGGACCACCGACATTTTGGTCTCCGAAGCCTACCGCTGGGCCTTCACCCGCGAGGCCCAATACGGGTACGCGGCCGCCTACGCGGTGCTCATCTTCTTGATGCTCTTTAGCGTCACCCGCCTGGGGGAGTGGCGCGCAAAGGCCAAGGCCGACCGCCAGGCTGCGGCGATCGCCGATGCGCAGGCCGTCGCCAAAGGAGGCGCACATTGAGCGCCAAGGGCCCAAAAGGGCACGAAGAGACCCGCCGCAGGGTCTCGTCGATCGAGTCGATCACCTCGCATCTGGTGGTCGTCTTGGCGGTCGCCTTCTCGCTCTATCCGGTGCTCTGGGTGATCGCACTCGCCTTCTCTGGCAACGCGACGCCCGAGGCGCGGGTGCTGCCGATCCCCCGCGAGCCGACCTTCGATCACCTCTGGGCAGTGGTCTCGACCACCCGCGAGGTCGGCGGCGACACACAATGGCTATTTGGTCGCCAGCTCGCCAACTCGTTGATCGTCTCGATCTCGACAGCCCTCGTCGGCATCGGTATCGCGATACCTGCGGCCTACGCACTCGCTCGCTTTAACTTCGTCGGCAAGGAGCGCGGCCTCCGGGTGCTGCTCGCCACCCAGATGTTCCCAGCGGTCGCCGCCGCGATCCCGCTCTACCTGATGCTCGACGCGCTCGGGCTCCTCAACTCGCGTACCGGCCTTGTGCTCTGCTACGCGACCACCGCGGTGCCCTTCGCGATCTTCCAGCTCCGTGCCGCCTTTGAGTCGATCCCCGTCGACCTCGAGGAAGCGGCGATGGTCGACGGCGCAACCCGCTTCCAGGCATTTATCAAGGTCGTACTGCCCGCCGCTAGGCCGGCGATCGCCGTCACCGCGCTCTTCGCCTTCATGAGCGCCTACAACGAGTTTATCCTCGCAGCAACGCTGCTCGGCAAGGAAGATATGTTCACTCTGCCGGTGGTCTTACAGCGATTCATCGGCGAATACGACGCCCAATGGGAGGCCTTCGCCGCCGGCGCATTGGTGGTCTCATTGCCGGTGATGGTGCTTTTTTACGTGCTCCAGCGAAACCTGGTCTCAGGTCTCACAGCGGGCGGCGTCAAGGGCTAAGCCCGAGCGCCTTTTCGCAGATCTACGCGGCAGCACAAAACCCTATGCCTGCGAGTTCGATCGCTTCTTTAGGCTGTGATACTGAAAACACCCATAGACCCCCTGGGCGAATAAAAACAGGAAGATTGCGGCCATCCAGGTACCCCGCGTCTCGCCTTCTATGTACATGATGGCTTTGCTGATGACAAAGTACACAAACATAGAGACCGCCGCAATTCGGCTCTTCTTGTAGATGCCGAATGCGAGGCCGTAGATGATGACCACGTCGAGCAGTACCCATTCGTCGATGTTCAGCACGGACGAATCCAAAAACACTACGTAGGCCACTACCGCCAGTGTCAATGTTCCGCTCACGAGGGCCGCGATCCAGGCCCCTTTGATCTTCGTGAGGATGCCCGCCATCAACTCGGCCGCCTCATCTACGGGATCTCCTTCGTTGGGCGTAATCAGCCCGCTCTTGAAGGCCTTTTTAGATGCGCTCTTTTGCCCTGGTGCACTGTCCACATCGCGACTATATCACTGGATCATCGCATACTGGACTCAGGCGAGTGATTTTTGCGCCGTCTGTTTTTATACGTAACATGACCCAGGGGACATCTATTCGCGGATCACTCCATCAGCGGCAAGCCTGTCCAGGGCAGCGTCGCAAAGCCCCAGCAGGCCGCTCAGCACTTCGCGAGTATGAGCGCCAAGATCGGGCCCGAGCCAGCGCGTCTCGCCCGGCGTCTCCGAGAGTCTGGGCGTAATCGCGGGCACACGCATCGCCTGGCCATCCGCGAGCGTCACTGGCTCAAAATGCCCCCGGGCAATGAACTGTGGGTCGCGGACAATTTCGGCGATGCTCTGGATCGGGCCGACCGCAACCTCCGCCTGGCGGAGCAGACGGCTCACTTCGCTCGCCGGCCGTGCGGCTGTAAATTCAGCGATCGCCCGATCGATCTCAACCGCCGCAGCGACCCTGCCCGCATTGCTTTGCAGAGCCGCCCTCTCAGCTAGGTCGTCGCGACCGATCGCCCGCATCAGACGTATAAACATAGGATCTGAATTGGCCCCAATCGCCAAGTACACTCCGTCTGAACAGGAATAGCTGCCGCTCGGAGCGACCCCGTCGAGACCCGCACCAGCCCGCTCACGCACGTGGCCAAAGACGTCGTACTCGGGAAGGATGCTCTCGAGCATCGAGAAAACCGACTCGGTGAGGGCGATGTCAATGCATTGGCCGCGTCCATGACCGCCCTGATCCCGGGCGTAGATCGCGGTAAGGATGCCGAGCGCCGCCTGCAGACCGGCGATCGAGTCGCCAAGGCTGACCTGCGAGCGAACCGGGGCTCGATCGGCCTCTCCCGTCAGGTAGCGGAGACCGGCGACCGACTCGGCGATGTTGGCAAATCCGGGCTCCTGAGCCTTGGGACCGTTTTGTCCGTAGCCTGAGATTCGGGCCATCACCAGCCGCGGATTGAGAGCCGCCAGCGCCTCGTACCCGAGACCCCAGGACTCTAAACGACCGGGGCGAAAATTCTCGATGACGACGTCGACATGCCCCTCACCGATCAAGCGTCGGACAAGATCCTGTCCCTCTGGACATCTTAGATCAAGGCAGAGCGAGCGCTTGTTGCGAGCTAAGAGCCGCCACCAGAGGCTGGTGCCCCTGTAGATCTTTCGCCAGCTCCGCAACGGATCGCCGCCGCGCGGATCCTCGATCTTGATCACGTCAGCGCCAAAACCAGCGAGATACGCAGCCGCGAAGGGACCGGCGATCAGCTGGCCGAGCTCTAATACCTTCATGCCCGCGAGCGCCTGGGGGTTCGATTCTGGGCCCATCACAGCGGCACTCTACTACCCGCTGCGGGACAAATTGCGCGGCCCCGGTGGCCGGCGAGCGCGAGCACTCGAAGAGCGCACCCAGGACCGAGAGTCCGTACTCCAGACCCAGGTCTGCGCGCTACACTCACACCCATGGTCGTCCCATCGCGCGCCCAAGAGCTCTCCCGGCTCTCGGCCCTCGCCCGCGCGTTTCACCTCAAGATCCCCCAAAACCAAGCGCTCGGCCTCGAGATCCTCGGCTTTGACAGCGGCCTCGCACGGCTCCGGCTGCCCTACCGCAGCGACCTCGCTGGCGACCCAGAGAGCGGCATCCTCCACCCCGGGGCTATCTATTCGCTGCTCGACGCGACCTTCGGCCTGGCCGCTTTCATGGCTCTCTCATCGCCGATGCAAGTCGCCACCCTAGACCTGCGCGTCGACACCCTGGGGCCCGCAAGCCCGGGCGCTGCCCTGCACGCCAGAGGCGAGTGCTATCGGCTGACCCAAACGATCGCCTTTGTCCGCGGCATCGCCTTCCACAGCGACGAGGCCTCGCCGATCGCCGCAGGCTCGGCGACCTTCATGATTTCGGGTGGCAAGAGATCGGGGCGCGCAGCCGGTGGGGAGCACTCGCCGTGAGCCCGATGATCCTCAAAGAGCTCCGCGAAGCCCGAGAGCGCGGCGATCTGCGGCCCTTCCTCCGCCGGATCCCCTACGCGCAATTTCTCGGCCTGGACACCGAACTCGTCGACGGCGAACCCCGTGGGCTGCTCCGCTACAGTGAGAGCACGATCGGCAACCCGCTGCTACCGGCCCTGCACGGCGGGGTGATCGGCGCCCTGCTCGAGACGACGGCATGGCTCCACATCGCCTGGCAGGTTGATCTGCTCACACCGCCGCGCGCTCTCACCTTTACCGTCTCCTATCTCCGCTCGGGTAAACCCCAGGATCTCTACGCAAAGGCGACGATCACCCGCCAAGGACGTCGAGTGATCAGCGTACATACCACCGCCTGGCAGGACGATCGCGCCCGCCCGATCGCCTACGCGACCGGACAATTTTTGGCGAACTCGTAGCCTACCTGTCGAGCCAGCCATCAACAGTCGGCCCTTGACTCAACATATGACCGTATTGCAGCTGGCCATACGCATCGCCACAATGCCCAGACCGACCCGCTCAATGCCCGCTCGAAGTACCCGAAGCCCGCTCTCGTCAAAGGGGCTCGGGCAGTAGTTCTCGATGCAGGTCGAACACGCCTCCAGCGGCACATTAAGCTCGCGTAGCTGCTCTAGCAGCTCGGCAACCGGCGGGAAATCTGTGATCGAGACCGCCTCCCCTGTGCTCGCGGCCGCCCAATAGGCGCCGTACATGCTCAATACCACGCGCACCGAAACCCCCGAGGCTGCTGCCGCGAGAGCCGTGGAGAAGCCGAAAATTGCCCTCTCTGCTGACTCTGGCCCCGAGAGAACCACGACCTGGACCTCATGCTCTTGCGTCGCGCTCATAAATGTCCGCCTTGCACCTTGGTGCGGTAATTAGTGCAAAGTACATGCCGAATGTAGGGAGAACTTCTCCTATGGTCTAGGTAGCTCCTACATCTCCCACGTGTGGCCAAATGCCACAATTGTAGCCTGATGCCCCAACGACAGGTCGCATGAGAATCGAACCGAGAGCGCCCTCGCGCACGACAAGAATGTCAGAGGTCGTGACTCCACCGCCCCCCTGTGGTCGCCTGTAGGACCCGCGGGGGACCGATAAGTGTTTGTGATCAAACAAAGGAGTGTCTCTTGCGCAGGCCTATCATCGCTCGCAAGAGCCCCGGAGTTTTCTATTCATGCTTAATTTTTATTCCACACGTCGGCATCTCGTTATTCTCAGCTCATCGATCGCTCTCGGCCTAGGAGCCTGCTCTGGCGATGATACGGTCGGCTCCGACACCGGCGACGAATCCGCGACCCACGGAGGCACCAGCGGAGGCTCCGACTCTAGCTCCGGCGGTGGCACCGGTACAGGCACCAGCGCCGGCTCCGACAGCAGCCCTGGTAGCAGCGGCACCGGCAACTCCGGTACCGGGGACTCGGCCGGGGATACCGACGGCGCCAGCACCAGCGGCGGAGACTCCGACGGCACAACCGGTGATACTGACGATACCACCACTGGCGATACCACCACCACCACCGGCGGCGAAGAACTCTGCGACGACATCGAGGATGTAACTCTATTCCTGTCGCCCGACGACTCCAACTCGATGTCCTCGCCGGTACAAGCCCGAGAGGCCGTGCTGAACGGCTGGAGCTCGCTTAACTCCGTACCGCTGCGAATGTGGGAATTCTTCAATTACTACACCTTTGAGTATCCCACAGCCGAACCCGGCACAGTCATCGTCACCCCCGAACTCTACCGCCTAGACATCCAGGATGACGGCGAATACACCCTCCAGATCGGTATCTCGTCGACCGCGCTCACCAACAACGATCGCGCTCCGATGAACATCACCCTGGTGCTCGACGAGTCCGGGTCGATGAACGGTGCGCCGATGAAGATGCAAAAGGAGGCCTGCCGGGCCCTCGCCGCCCAGCTCAAGATAGGCGACATCGTCTCGATGGTCGGTTGGGACACCGAGAACGCGATCAAGCTCGCCGGCTACAAGGTCACAGGCCCCAACGACGCGATGCTGCTCGCCAAGATCAACGCGCTCGAGCCCGGTGGCGGCACCGACCTGCACGGCGGCCTGGTCGCGGGCTACAAGCTCGCCCAAGCCTCCTTCGACCCCGACAGGATCAACCGAGTGGTGCTGATCAGCGACGGCGGGGCCAATGCCGGGATCACCGACATAAACATCATCGCCGAGGCCGCGGGCAATCAAGATGAGGACGGCATCTACCTGGTCGGCGTCGGCGTCGGCTCCTACTCTGAGACCGGCTACAACGACGCGCTCATGGATACCGTCACCGACATCGGCAAGGGCGCCTCGGTATATATCCCCAGCAAAGAGGAGGCCTGGCGGATCTTCGGCGATGATTTTGTCAACACCATGTCGGTCGCCGTACGCGACGTGCAGGTCCGCCTGGACATGCCGCCCGGCTTCGAGATCGTCAAGTTCAGCGGCGAAGAGTACAGCGACGATCCCAGCGAGATCGAGCCCCAACATCTGGCCCCGAACGACGCCATGGTCTTCCACCAAACCATCGCCACCTGCGCCCCCGAGCTGATCGAGGACGACACGCCGATCACCGTCACCGCCCGCTTCAAAGACGCGATCACCTTCGAAGTCAAAGAGGTCTCGGCAACTGTGACCTTTGGCGAGCTGCTCGGGGTTGAGAGTCCGCTGGTTCGCAAGGGCTCGGCTGTCTACGCCTATGTCGACGCCCTCAAGGCCGTCCAAAGCAATACAGATGCAGAGGCCGCGATCAGCGAGGCCCAAGAGCGCCTGGACGCGGCATCGCTGCTGCTGCCGGGCGACAGCGACCTCGCCGAGATCGGCACGGTGCTCGAGGCCCTCTAATCGAACCTAATCTAGCTTACGTCGGGGCGTTTATAGTCGTAGGCTATCTCGCGAAGCGGTACAAAATCGCTGGCGCTCGTCGAACGCGTGCCGGCCCTTTCCCGCTGAGGCAATTGCCATCGGCGGGTCCACTTGCATCGCCGTCTAGCCCCGCATCCGCACACCAGGTATCCCGCCGTTGGTGAACTCGTCCTCTTCGACCTCCTCACCCGGCGGCCCCCCTTCGTCGGCTCGGACTACCAAGTGCTCACCGGGCATGTGGAGCAGGCGGTGCCGGTGCCCAGCGACGTCGCGCGGCTCGCAGGGATCCCCGCCACGCTCGACGCCGTGACGATCAAGGCCCTGGCCAAGCGGAGGGAACAGCGCTTCGCCTCGGCGGCCGACTTCGACGCTGCTCTCGTCGAAGCGCTCGGCAGCTCGGGTCTCGAGGCCGATCGACTTCGCCGATGCGCAGGGTGTGGCGCCGCCCGTGAGGCGCTCGCTGCCTGGACCTGCTTCGACTACCCCCACGCTCGCGCCGAGGCTGCAGCACGACACAGCCGCTCGTGGTCGCCCTTGAAACTGCTCATGAGCTTGATCCCCGAGGACTAGGATCGATCCACGTCACCAGTCCCCTCGAGCGACACCTCCGCGGCCGCACGGGAGCAGACCCGCGCCGACGTCAACGCTCCCAGAGCAGCCCAAGCGGCAGCTCGAACGCCTCAAAGGGCTCAGCGCGCACAGTCGCGTCATCGCGATACACAGCGAGCCGCTGCCAGACTTCTCCGCCATGACGGTAGACCTCGAGCGTCCGCAGCACTGGATCGATCAACCAGACATGTCCAACTCGCTCGCGGAGATAGATCTCCATCTTCTCAGCGCGGTCGCTGGCCTCCGTTGAGGGCGACAGCACTTCACAGAGCCAGTCCGGCGCGATCGAGGTCCATCGGGCGTCCTCCGGCAAGTCGGCGAGCCGCTCGCGATGCCAGCCCGCGAGGTCGGGCACGACGATGTCAGGCTCTGCCCCGAGATGAAGCTCCGGCTCGTCGTAGATCACCCAACCTCCAGGCCCGCCATGTCCAAATCGGAAGGGGCCGCAGAGGAGACCGCCGAGGTGCGAGGAGGCGTTGGCGTGTCGGAGCGACGGGCGTGGCTGGGTGTAGAGCGTCCCGAAGAGCACCTCCGCGACGACGTTCGAGGGCGCCCGGAGAACGTCCTCGTAGGTCGCACGACGTCGTGATGGAGCGGTCATCGGGGGTCGAGCGTAGCAAGGCCAGGAGCGCAAGCCCACTGACCTGCCGTGAATTCTGCGGACGACCGCCTACTCCGCGCTTCGATGAGCCCAGCCCCCTCAGCGCAGGTTCCTCTTGTCGGTGAACTGCACCCCGCCGGCCTCGGATGGGGCGACTCGTAAGAATCGGCCCGGATCGTTGGGGATCGTCGGGGCTCGCCGCCGATCGTCGGGGCTCGCCGCCGATCATCCTGGCTCGTTCCCGAGGACCGGCACGCGGTCCATTTTAATTGGCACCTGGCGTCGACTTCAGCATTGCCCAGAGGAAAGAACGATCTCTTGCTTTTGTCCTGGTTCGAGCCAAACCACGGCCCGGCGTCATGTACTCAGACCCCCGGGCACCATCGACCAGAACGCCGGCGCAGGTGGCAGAGTTCGTGAATCACGGCGTACTCTAGTACCGCCTTTGGGGCAAAGACGAGATGCCAGTTTAGATGGATCACGCCGTCGGCGCTGCAGCTCCCCCATAGGTGGCGCTGGTCTTTGATCCGCAGTCCGGTAGGCTCAACGCCCAGCTCTGGGGCGTGGCGGCGCACGAAGGCCCGGGCGTCTCGCTGTTTGACGGCGTCTGCGAGGCCGGCGACCTGAGGGGTTGCGTGGAGAAGGCCGAGGCGCTGTTCTACGGGCGCGGGGTGGCGCAGGACCAGGCCCGGGCCATGGAGCTGAACCGGCGGACCTGCGACGGCGGCTGGGCAAGGGGGTGCAATGAGTGGGCCTGGTGGCGGGCCGAAGAAGGCCAGGAGCTGGACCTGGCGCTGAAGCTGGCCCAAAAGGCGGTCAGCATCAAGCCGAAGGCCGCGTACCTGGACACGCTGGCCTACGTTCACCTCAAGCGCGGCGAACTGGACCAGGCCGAACAGCAGATCCGGCGGGTGCTCGAGCTGGAGCCGGACACCGAGGTGTACAAAAAACGGCTGGAAGAGATCCTGGCGGCCGGGCGGTGACCCGACGTATGTTTCATCCGGAGAATGTTTCCTGCCGCATCGTAGGCGGTTCGCGGTTAAGGGGTTCTAGCCACAATCCCCAATCCGTGTGTAAGTGCACGTATACTTGACGCCGTTCACAATCGCGCGGGCTTGACTGCGACGATAGAGTCGCCGGCATTCGCAGCGCAGAGTATGAGGTCCGTTCCCCCAAGCGCCCCGGCATGACCCCGTTGAAGGCGATCGCCGTCGTTCTCGTGATCCTGATCAGTGTCGCCTATGGGGGCTTCCGCGTGTTTCGTGCGGGTTACGATATCAAGCGAGCAAAGCTGTCCGCGACGGCGCTTCTCGACGCCAATCGCGAGTGCCAGCGCGGTGCCCAGGTCATGAATTCCGTCGGCAAGTTGGCCGGCGTCCGCGAACTCACCGGGGTCGCCGAGGCGATTGTCGACCTTATCATCCCCGAGTGGACGATTCCGTCGCCGCAGACAGCTTGCCTGCAGTCGTTGGTGCAGTTGTCGGTGTTGATCGAATTGGCATCATCACATTGCTCCTC
>CAYYUP010000005.1:37869-43268 GCA_964474905.1 uncultured Nannocystis sp.
GTCGGTGTTGATCGAATTGGCATCATCACATTGCTCCTCTCCCTGGATAATGCCGTCGCCGCAGGCGAGGATCCTGCAGGTCGTGGAGCATCCGCTGTCGCCGCTGAGCGTCGCCCGGTTGGCGCTGCCCTCGTCGCACTGTTCGCCGGCCTGGACGATGCCGTCGCCGCAGTTGACCAGCACGCAATCGAGAGAGCAAGGGCCCAGAGGATTGTTGCCTACGCCCTCATCACACTGCTCGACTCCGTCCTAAAAGCGCTCTACCAACCGGCTTCGATCACAAGCCGATCGTCGAAGCGGTGCGCAATCTGCTCTCGGGCGAAACCCCTACGGCTCACAGGTGTCCCGCCTGTGGAGAAGAGGTCGACGCTTTGACCTTCCTAGCCCTAGAGGACACGCGGCAAGCCATGCGCGGAGAGAGGATGTCTCGGAACGAGCGTGACCGTGAGTTCAAGATGGTGCATGGCTGCGGTAGGCGGATCGAATTCACAGAATTTTAAAACGCTCACGTTCTCGCGGCGGCGTTAAGGAGGAATATGAGCGCCGAAACAAAGCCTCCTTCCACCTACCTAGCGATCGACATCGAGACGACTGGCACCGATCCGAAGACCGACCGGATCCTCGAGATCGGTCTCGCTGTCGTTGATCGAAACACTCTCGAGATCCTCGCCGCAAGGAGCTGGCTCATACCCCTGAAGAGTCAGAACGATCTCACCATTGGATCCATCGACCCTGTAGTGATCTCAATGCATGCAGAGTCAGGGCTTTGGACAGACCTATACGAGCATCGCTTTGACCGCCTCGAACCAGGTAAAACCTGCATCGAGATCTCGAAATGGGCCCGTGCGCATAACGCTGATGTTGGGCCTATGCTTGGCTCCTCTGTGCACTTCGATCGCGGCTTCATCACTCACGCCATGGGCAGCGCTTTCGAAGGGATCCTCCACCTATGGACGCATCGCAACCTTGACGTGTCGAGCATCAAAGAGTGCCTCGAGCAATGGGGCTCCCCCCTCCCCCTTAAGCCCGCTACCAAATCGCATCGAGCCCTCGCAGACATCCGAACAAGTGTTGAGTTGCTCAAGTCCTACAAAGAGATCTTCAGGGCCTACACGCCAGAGCTTTACACGGCCCGGATGGGCATCTCCCCAGAGAGCGGGCCTCTGCGTGCGCCCTTACTGGGGGATCACCACCAGGTCAGTGCCTCCTGGATACCAGTACGATCCGTAGTTTTGCAGGCCGTAGACGCTGATCCCGACCTTATCATCGGCCGTCACCGAGTGGTTGCCATCACCGCCGTTGTCGAGCAACGTGTGCGAGATGCTGTATCCCGAGGCGCCGATCATCTTGAAACCCATGACCGCAGCGCCGTCGACCTCGACCGCGGACCCGTTGGGAGCGATAATATCGACATAGTTCGCCGTCCAGCTAGGCGGCGCATGGAAGAGGTAGCTGGTCCTAAACTGATCGGTGGGGATTGCCTGGACAAAGGCGGGGTCGCTGTCGCCGGTCATCGGGCTCTGGCCAACCATGTACTGAGAGACCTGGATTTTTTTGTCGGCCGAGACCTTAAAGTGCGCCGTGGTCGCGGGAAACTGGACAAATTCCCCCTTGTTCAGGAACTTTGGCTGGGGCTGATCGGGCTCGTAGGTGAGGGTTGTACCGTCCTCGGCGGCGACGATCTTGATCACTTGCGGCTTGTCGAGATTGCCATTTGGGTACTGTGCAGTTGGCGCAACCAGGTACTCCTTGGCGAGGGCTTCGATCGGTAGCATCGCCTCCTCGAGATGGTCGCAGGCCCCGGGCGGCACGGTCGTGCATTTATGGCCGCCAAAGGCCTCGATCGGCTTGTTTGCCGAGACGATCGTACCGGTAACGTCACCGCTCGCAAACACCAGGAGGATATCGCCCGCGTCCAGCGAGGCCTGACCCATGCCGTTGCCCGCGAGCCCGCCCCCAGCCTGCACAACGCCGGTCGACGGCGAGGGCGTCACATCGACGATCGTGTCGTCTTGGCTGGCGACGACCGCATAATAGCCGCCGACCCAGGATGACATCATATAATTCGCGGTCCAGGCGTTCACCGGTAGCAGCAACGAAGCGTCATTGGTGTACGTCGATCCAATCGGGTTGTATTGATATGCGGTCACCGGCTGATCGCTGCGCAACCTGTAGGTGGCATCGAGAAAGACATACGAGGGCCCGGAAGACTTGGTGGTCTCGTTGATCCAGGGCAGTGGGATCGCCTTCACCGCGTTTGCCGGCACACTGACGGTCGTCACAACATTGCCGCCTCGGGTGATCGTCACCGTCGCCACTTCTGCGGTCGTATTGGAGACCGAGACCGCAAACTCGTGCTGAGGCGCGTTGTTGTAGCCGTTATTTTGCGGCAAAACCGCGGGATAGTAGTCGCAACCGATGTAAGTGAGACCTAAGGTCTCCTCGGAGCAGGCACCCGCGCAATGCCCACCATCGCAGGAGAGCCCCTGGAGCGCGTCGCAAAACTCCTCTTCGTACCCGTCTCCAGCATCGTTGCAGTAGCTCGCGACCTCGCCGTCGCAGCTGCCCTCGCCGGGCACGCAAAACACACAGCCCAGGCCCTCCGCGCAGACCTCATCGCCGCACTCCTGCTCCTCGGAGAACCCGCCCATGCCGTCGCAAATCTGAGCTACGCCGCCTTCGCAGAGGATCGTGCCCTCCTCGCAAAACTCCCCGGTGGTGCCGCTGGTACTGCCGCTGGTGCTGCCGCTGGTGCTGCCCGTGGTGATTCCGCCGGTGCTGGTGCTGGTGCTGCCCGTGGTGACTCCGCCGGTGCTCGTCGTCGGACCCGTGGATGTGCTCGCCGTGGTGGTCTCGCCCGAGCTGCTGCTTGTGCCGGTGCTGCTCGTACCGCTGCTCGTGCTGCCACTCGTGCTGCTACCCTCCGAAGTCGCCGCGCTGGCCGTAGCGCTGGAGGTCGAATCTGTCTCAGAACCGCCACCTGCGCAGGCGCTCGCGAGGACTAAAGAGAAGGCCCCGAGGGCCGAGCTGTAGCGAAAAATACCCATGCTGACCTCTTAGCACAGATGCGCATAGGAGGAATACGCGCAGTTCGGTCGGTCAGCCACGGGCCAGCCGCCCGGATGCCACAGAGATTCGCTAAAAACGCCCGAGCTCGCGTCCGAGTTCGCTGTATCGATATACTGCGTCAGGCCAATGCCGCAAAGATCCGAGTGACTCCGAACCAACCGCTCGCCCCGAAGGCCCTCCCGCACCGCAGGAGAGCCCTCGTTTTCGCGGACGGACGCCGCCGCTACTGGGGGATCACGACCAGGTCGGTGCCGCCTGGGTACCAATACGAACCGTAGCTCTGCACCCCATAGACGCTGATCCCAACCTTGTCGTCGGCGGTGACCGAGTGGTTGCCATCGCCACCGTTATCGAGCTGCACGTGGGCGATCATGAATCCGGAATTTCCGATCGCCTTAAAACCGCCGACATCCATGCCGTCGACCTCGGCCGCAGAGCCCTCTGGAGCGATGATGTCGACAAAATTTGCGGTCCAACTCGGCGGCGCGTGGAAGAGATAGCTGGTCCTGAACTGATCGGTCGGGATCGCCTGGACAAAGGCAGGATCGCTGTCTCCGGTGTTTCCGCTCTGGCCCACCATGAATTGGGCGACGAGGATCTTTTTGTCGGCAGAGACCTGGAAGTGGGCAGTCGTCGCCGGGATTTCGACAAAATCACCGGCCTTCGCCAGGTTCTTTGCGACCGGCTGATCGGGCTCGTAGCTCAGCACCGTATTGTCCTCAGCGGCGACGATTTTGATCACCTGCGGCTTGTCGAGGTCGGGATTTGGATACTGGGCGGTCGGTACCACCAGGTACTCCTTGGCGAGGGCCTCGATCGGCAGGATCGCCTCCTCGAGGTGATCACAGGCACCTGGCGGTACCTGGGTGCACTTGCTGCCGCCAAAGGCCTGGATCGGCTTGTCCGCCGAGACGATGGTGCCAGTGACATCCCCCGAGGCGGAGTGCACGACCAGCACATCACCTGCGCTGAGCATCACCTGACCGGTGCCGTTGGCCATGACACCGCCACCAGCTTGCACATTGCCGCCGGTGGTCGATGGCGAGAGCGTGACCGTCGTGGCGTCTTCGCTGGCAACGACCGCGTAATAGCCGGGGTAGCTGGAGTGCTTCCAGGCGGCGATCAAATAGTTCCCGGTCCAGGCGTTGACTGGCAACAGCAGGGAGGCATCATTGGTCGTCGTCGAGGCGATCGGATTGTATTGATAGACCGTGATCGGTTGGTCGCTGCGCAGGCGATAGGCCGCGCCCACGCTGACCTTGGAGGGGCCTACACCCTTGGTGGTTTCGTTGATCCAGGGCAGCTTGAGCACCTTCACGGAGTTCGCGGGCACAGTGTCGGTGGCGATCGTATTGCCACCTCGGGTGACGATGACGGTCGCGACCTGGGCAGTCGTATTGGAGACCGAGACCGCGAAGTCGTCCTTTGGTGTGTTGTTGTAGCTGTCGTGCTGCGGCAACACGGTCGGGTAATAGTCGCAGCCGATGTAGTTGAGACCGAGCGCCTGCTTGGAGCAAGCACCCACACACTGGCCGACATCCGGGTTGCACTCCAGGCCCTGCAGCGCATCGCACTCGTCCTCGACGTAGCCGTCGCCCTGATCGTTGCAGTACTTGGCGATCTCCCCCTCACAAATGCCCTCTCCGGGCACGCAAAGCGCACAACCCAGGCCTTCGACACAGACCTGCTCGCCGCAGTCCTCTTCGCTGGAAAACCCACCCATGCCGTCGCAGGTCTGGGCGACGTTGCCCTCGCAGAGGATCGTGCCCTCGCTGCAGATGCCGCCGGTGCTGCTGCTGCCCGTGTTGCCCGTGCTGCCCGTGTTGCCCGTCGTCGTCGGCTCGGTGGTCACATCACTCGCCGAGACGCCCGTCGTCGTCGTACCGGTCTCGCTGGTCGATGCCGATGTGCCTGTCGCCGTGCCGGAGGTCGGGCTCGTCGTCGTTCCCGTTGCCGTTCCGGCGGTCGGGCCCGTCGCTGTCATCGTCGCCGTCATCGTCGCCGTCATCGTCGCGCTCTCGCTCGCCGACGCGCTACTGTCATCGCTGCTGCAGGCGAGCAACGCGAGGGGCAAACAAACGAGGCCCAAGGCTGTTTTTCTTAGGAGCATGGCCCGTGACTATCACGGCGGCCGCCGATCAACACGGTGAATTTCGCGAGCCTCGTGAACCCCGCACAGGGCTCACGAGTCTATGTGCACTCGCTCAACTCGCCGGCGATGAGCTCTCGATCGGCGTACCCGGGACCTCGCAGGATTCACCAGAGAACAGCGGCGCCGTGCAAACCGAGTCGGGCCCAAAATCACCGCTGCAGATCAGCTCCTCCGCGCA
>CAYYUP010000005.1:43368-92118 GCA_964474905.1 uncultured Nannocystis sp.
ACAACGCTGCTCCTCGTAGTTATCGTCCACCCAATCGCAGTACAGATCCTCTTGGCACTTGATCTGCCCAGCTTGGCAAAGTTCGCCCTCCCCGACCCGCGACTCACACACATTGGTCAGTAAGTTGCAACCAGCCGCCTGGACGCACTCCCCGTCGAAGAAGCAGCTGCTCCCAACCGGCAACCGAGCGGCACAGACGGTCCTCATGAAGGTCATCGGATCGAGTTCGCAAAATGCCCCATCGACGCAGCTGGAACGCGAGTTTAGGCAGCTCTCGCCGATCTCAACCGGCCCCGGGAGCAGACGACAGGCGCCCGCACAACACTGCTCCGTGCAATTTGGATCAAAGCCGCAGAGCCCGTCACCGATGCACTCCTCGGAGACCAAGCAGAGCCCCTCGGGGGCGACCCCGCCGGTAAAAACCTCCTCGCAGCTCGGCGCAGGGGGCTCGGTGCGCTCGCAGCTGCGCCCACGGATTTCGTCGATGCAGCGGTAGGCGGCATCACCGTGAAAAACCACCGTGCCGGCCTCGATCGCCGAGCTTACATAAGGATCCGCGCGGTCGAGGAAACGCGCCTCACGACAGATCTCTTGGCTCTCCGAGAGGTTGCACGCAACCCGCCACTCGCACTCCGCATCCTCTAGGGCCCCAGCAAATTCCTCGTAGGGGATCTCAGGCCCACCCGGGCCATCGCCCGTACAACTGCTCGCAGCAACTATCAAAAGCGATGCAAACGCGACACCGAAACCGCAATTCAAGGACGATAAGCGAAAGTTAAACACGGAGCGAGCATAGCGCGAGGGGGCCGCCCTTCGCGAGAGATCTGGGATCCAGACACATCTTTGCAGACTCCCCGTACCAGGGACGACAGTGACTCAGAACGCCGTTCTTGCGGTAAATTTCGGTTTTCTGGCCTCTCCTCAAGCACGGGCTAGGCGGCCTCCGCTATCCTTCGCGCCCGAGGGCCGATGAACCGCCAACGTCACGAACAAGACCTCCTAGGCCGCACCCATCGCCGCCAAAACGCCGAGTTTGGCTCCGCTGCGACGACCGACAAATACCCCCCCGATCGCGGCATCGAGCCCGTCGACCTCGAGATCTGCCTCGCGGTCGACCTCGAGACGCAGTCGATCCAAGGCGCGGTCACTCAGGTCGTCGTCGGTCGACGCAGCGACGCCCGCAGCCTCCAGCTCAATGCCATCGCCTTCGAGGCGGTCGAAGTCGACACCGGCGACGAAGCTGCCCGCTGGAGCTACGACGGCGAGACGATCGAGATCACCTGGGAGCGGGCCTTCGCCGTCGACGAGCGGCGGACACTGACGATCCGCTACGAGGTCGACCAACCCTCGACCGGCATCCTCTTTAGTAAGCCAAGTCCGGCCGTGCCCGAGGCCCCTTGGTTCGCGGCGGTCGACAACGAGACCGAGCGCGCCCGCTATTGGCTGCCCTGTGTCGACCACCCAAGCGTGCGGCCCACGCTGAGCTTCCAGCTGCGCGCTGCGGGCCGCTTCACGATCCTCGCCAACGGCCGCCTGCTCGGCGAAGAGACCCACGAAAACGGCGATCGCACCAGCTCCTGGCGCCTCGATCAGGGATGCCCGAGCTACCTCACCTGCTTCGCGATCGGCGAGTTTGTCCGCGTCGACGACGGCTCCGTCGACGACGTCGAGATCGCCTATTTTGTCTCCCCGACCCGCGACGCGGCGGCCCTCAAGCGGAGCTTTGGCCGCACCCCAGCGATGCTGCGCTGGCTCGCCGAGCGCCTGGGCGTAAGCTTTCCCTTCCCCAAGTACTATCAATTCGCAGTGCCCGGCATCGGCGGCGCCATGGAGAACATCTCGCTGGTCTCCTGGGACGACATGTTCGTGCTCGACGAGGCCCTTGCCAGCGAGATCGGCGGCCTCGTCGATCGCATCAATGTGCACGAGATGGCCCACTCGTACTTCGGCGATCTCGTGGTCATTCGCGACTTCTGCGACGCCTGGCTCAAGGAGTCGTGGGCGGTCTATATCGAGGCCTGCTGGCTCGAGCACACCGAGGGCGACGACGCCATGCGCTACGACCTGTGGGAGTGCCTGCAGCGCTATATCGGCGAGGCCGAGGGGCGCTATACCCGGCCGATCGCCACCCGTCGCTTTGATACCTCCTGGGATCTCTTTGATGCCCACCTCTACCCGGGCGGTGCGGTGCGCCTGCATATGCTGCGGCGCGAAATCGGCGATGAGGTGTTTTGGGGGGCGACCACCGACTACCTCCGCGAGTTCGCCGGCGATGTCGCCGAAACCGATGACTTTCGCCGCTGCCTCGAACGCCGCTCGGGCCGCTCCCTGGCCGCCTTTTTTGACCAGTGGCTGCGCTCGCCCGGCTACCCCAAACTCAAGGCCCGCCTCCAGCGCAACGCCCAGGCTGGCGAGGGCACCCTCGAGATCGAGCAGACCCAGGTCGATACAAAAAAGGGCATCCCCTGCTTCCAGTTCAGCCTCGACATCGAGTGGGTCATCGACGGTATCCGCGAGCGGCGCAGGGTGGAGATCACCCGCGAGCGCCACTCGTTTGTCATCCCGCTCGGGGGCGAGCTCACCGAGCTACGCATCGATCCCGACTCTCAAGTGGTCTGCTCCCTCGAATTTAACCCCGGCACGCCGCTGCTCCGCGACCAACTCCGCGGCGCCACCGATGTGATCGGTCGAATCCTCGCCGGTCGCGAGCTCGTGAAGTCGGGCGCACGCGGTGACCTCCAGGCGATCGCCGACGCATGGTCCAAAGAGCCCTTTTGGGGGGTGCGAATCGCCTGGGCGCAGGCCCTCGGAGACGCAACCTCCGCGCAGGCCCTGACGATCCTGCTGGCCGCACTCGACACCGAGACCGATCCACGGGTCTTGCCGCCGCTCCTGCAGGCGATCGCCCGCTACCGCGACCCTTCGGTGGCTCCGGCGGTCGGCACTCGCTTGGATCGCGGCGATCTCGCACATCGAGCCACGGCTGCCGCCTACGAGGCCCTCGGTGCCCAGCGCCAACGCCTGCCAAAACCCTGGATCGAGCGCCTCATTCAGGCCGCCACTCGGCCTAGCTTCGGCGCCTTCGCCACCTCGGGGGCACTGCGGGGGCTCGCCTCCTCGCGGGCGCCGGAAGCCGCGGCGATTCTGGGCGCGAGCGTTGAGCCCTGCGCCCCCTGCGGAGATCGGGCCCGTGCAACCGCCGCTGTGGCCCTCGGATCACTGGCGCGTTTGCTGGATCCGGGCCCGCGAGCGGCCGCGATCGACCGCCTCGTCGATCGCCTGCACGACCCCACGCTGCGGGTCCGCGAAGCTGCCGTCCAGGGCCTGCGACTCGCCGACGCGCGCGGGGCCGTGGGCGCCATCCAGGCCTACGCTCGTCCGCTCGCCGCGCAGTTTCGCATCCCCCACGAGCGCGTCGCCGACAGCCTGCGCAAGGGTCGAGCAGGCAGCAAGGTGCGAGCCCTCGAGCGCGAGGTCGGCGAACTCCGCAGCGAACTCCGCAAGCTCCAAGATACCGTCGGCAAACTCCAGGATCGAAGCGCGAACGAGCCACCTGCAGACACGCCACCTGCGGACGATGCTCCGGCCGACGCCTAGGCCGCGCTCAGTTCTCGGATCCACATTTAAAAGATCACGGATCGCCGCAACGCTGCCCGGCGGCGGTCGAACCCCCGGATGTGCCGAGCCTCCGGATCACCGTCATCGACCACGACACCAGCGATCGCCTCCAGCACTGCACCAGTCGGCTGCCCGTGCGTGTCGGCCGCGATCAGAGCAATGATCTCGTCCTCCCCCACGCCTATGTCGCTCGCTGGCAGGCCGTCGTCACGGTGCACGAGGACCGCGTCTTTCTGGTGATGCTCGGCGCCTCCAATCCGCTGCGCCGCCGGGGAAAAGCCCTGCCCGTGGGCGTCCAGGTCGAGATCGACCACGAAGATATCTTGACCCTCGGCAGCCTCGAGATGCTCGTCAAGATCATCGGCCCCAGCAGCTGTGCCCAGCAGGTGGTGCACGCAGGGCCACAAAATCCCGATGAGGGAGCCGAGGTCGCTGGCGTGGTCGACGAGATGCCGGGCCCCGAGGCGAGCGCGCTCGCGCGGGTGCGAGCTGCCATCCCTCACCTCTCGGCGCTGCACCGACGGGCCACACGCTCGATCGCCTCTTGGGAGGCCCTCTGCGCCGATGAAATGGGGCGCATCCGCGGTGATTCCACCGATGCCGAGGCCGCGAAGGGCCTGCTCCGCGATCAAATCACCGCCCTGGGGCCCCTCTCCGAGCGCGCACGACTGCCAGCCGGTCCAGAGCTGCAATCGGCGGTCGGTATGCTCGGCGAACTCGCCCTCGAACTCACCCCCAACAGCCCGCCACCTAGCGACGAGATGACGATCCGCCGCTTCCTGGGCCGCACCGCGACGACCGTCCGAGCGCTCGCTGCGATCACCGTCGAACTCCAACAGATCTGGGCCGACGAACGCGCTCGCCTGGGCATCGACCCCCGGGGCAACACCGGGCCGCTGCACCTCAACGTCACTGAACTCATCGAGGGCATGGTCGATCCCCGCGCCGAACGACCTCTCACCGACGAAGCCCTGGTCGAGGCCGCTGTCGGCCTGCAGGATCACGTGCGTTCGATCGTACGAAGCGCCGAAACAGCCGCCCTCGACATGGTCTCTCGTCTCGCACCGGCCACCTTCAGTCGCGATCGCGGCAGCGGACTCCTGCCGTGGCGTGGCGCCAGCGCCTGGCGTGCCTATCGCGGCACCTATTCGGCACTCTGCGGCGACGATGGAGAACTCGCGCCGATCACCCTACGCGAGCTCCTCCGCGACGCCTACGTCCGTGAGGTCGGTACCCACAACCGTCGGAGCCGATCATGAGCCACGCAAGCACGCGCCCGAACCCGAACCCGAACCCGCCCAGCGAGACGCTCCTGCGCTCCGGGGCCATCGCAATCGGCCTCTGTCTCTCGCTCGCCGGCGGATCGCTCGCCTGTCGATCCACTCCCCATCGGGCGACTCCCTGCAGCCTGCGAACACCCGCCACAGACGAGGCAGTGGCGACCGCAGAGCTGATCCCGGCTCCGGTTTGGCTCGATTTGCTGGCGCCCGATCACCGCGACGCCCTCAGCCTCCGGGATCCGCACACCTGCAGCGGTGCACCGCTGCGCGCCGAGTCCCTCGCAGGCAGCTCTCAAGTGCTGCCGCTGCGCACAATCGACGACAGCTCGCTGACCATCGCCCAGGTCGGTGACAACGCGCTCGTCTGGGCCCGCGTCCTCTACTACGCCGACGGCGACGCGCTCGGGGCCCTAGGACTGCTCAGCCGCCACGAGGACGAGGGCGACCCGGCAGGCGCACACCTCGAGGTCATCGCGATCGGAGCCCTCCGAGCCCCGGCCAAACTCCTCGATCTCCAGGTCTTGCCGCTCTCCAAGGACGCCCAGGTCGTGATCACCCGCGGCCAACGCTGTCCAGATAGTGGTGGCCCCTGCGTCATCGAGATCCACCTGCTGCCCTGGGTCGATGATGCCTTCGTGGACGCGCCGTTGCTCCAAGGCGGACGTATTGCCCCGGCGAGAATCCGCGTGCACGAGAGCAGTCTAGGCCCCGAAGACAACAATGGTTGGCGACAGGAGACCGAGATCCGCCGGCAAGTCAGAACCCAGGCCGGCAAACTCATCATCGCCGAAACCCTGCGGATCCGCCGATGTCCGAGCGCGTTGCCCGAAAGCTGCGAAGAGGAGGCGAGCGTGCACCGCGAGCGCGTCCTCTCCTTCGACGGCCAACGCCTGCACGCTCCGCCCTCGCTCTGGGCTGCAGACTGAAGCCCCGTGCTCTTGCGCGGCTGGCCCTTTGAGCCTGTACGTGCGACCTGAGCGGATCGCTTACAGTCATGTATCTTCGGACAGATCCGAATGATGCCACTTGGTGACGCCCAAATCGGCCCCTTACAACGCTTCAGCGAGCAAACCCGCGGGCTCGCTCCGTTTCGGCGCGATCACGGCGATAGCTCCTTCTGCGCAGCTCTAGGCCCAAGGTCTGAGGCCGACGACGACGGCGCAATCTGAGCAAAACTTCGATCGCACTGACCTCAGGGTTTTGCACACGGGGCTCCATGCGCGTCGCCCTCGCCCGTCGCCCGCGATGGACCTCCGGCGAACCTCGACCTGCGCGCTCCGGGGCTGCCGCCAGGACAAATTCGTCGTCTTCGGCGACCACAAAGGTGAATGCGCAACCGATGTCCGTGCAGGCAGGATCGAAGCTTATCCACAGCGAACGATCATCCTCAGATGCGGCAATCACCGCCCCGGCGCGTCTTCTGCCGATAATTTGCCGAATCTCTTGGGAAGACGCCCTCTCTTCGACGACGCCACCGGAGAGATCGATCTCTCGCTCTGTCTCGACTTCGGGGTAGACGGCAATGAGCCGACGAGCGGCGTAGACCCTTAACGCTGAAAGCTCTGGATCGCTGTCGTGAATGCGCGCGAGTCCGCCGAGATCGACCGGCTGTCGCAGGGCGCAGGCAGCCGCCTGGCCGATGAAAAGGGTCATCAAGAGCGCGCTGGCAAAGCGACTGGCGGCGAGGTGAACTTCGTTGCTCATAGTGGGGCATTCGGCCGCCGTTCTCAGCCGTTGCAGCCTCGACCTGCAACGACCTCGAAAGACGGCCGAAAGAGGAGTCATGTGCCCCCTCGATGCGACCCGCAAATCCTCCGATCACAGCCTTATGCTCGCCCTCGCGCTGCTCACCATCGGCGCCACAGGGGGCTGCCGGGGTGCGCCCCCAAGCCAGTCGCCGTGCGCCCAACCAGTCACTCTTAACGTCGTCGTCGACGGCGGTGAAGGGCTCAACCTCGGCCATCGCGGGGAGCCGTGGCCGACACACTTGCGCGTCTATCAGCTCGGCGCAGCACCGACGCTCGAAACGGTCGACATCTCCCTGCTCGCCGCCGACGACGGCCAGCTCGGTGCAGATGTTCTCGACCAGCACGAACACGTGCTCTATCCGGCGAGCCACGAACGTTGGTCGCTGACGCTAACTCCAGAGGCCACACATCTCGCTCTCGTCGCCTTTTTTAACAACCCAGAGCCGGGCACCTGGGGGGCCTCGGTCGTCCTGCCGCCGCCGTCTTCGACATGCCCCGCGACGGATGCACCTCCGCCCTGCGTCTTCATCTCGGTCGACGGCAGTGAGCTGCGCGGGGGCGCCACCCCACCAGCATCTTTTATCGGCGACGGAAAAGCCTGCAAACGACTCGCAGGGGCCCGTGAAGTGCAAAACGAGGTGTCTCTCGCCAACGACCCAAAAAATATTCCGACATCACCGCGATGATCCGCCGCAACGCCGCCAGGCAGCGGCCGACAAAAGAGATACCGATGCCACACCCACCGAGACGACCGCGATGGAGCGAAGGATTGCTCCTCTCCCACCAACACCTAGAGGAGCAGGATCGCTACCACGAAGAGCGCGTCGACGAACTCCTGCGCGCACTTATGCCGGTTTCCTGGGGACTCGTCGACATCGACATCGACGGGGCCGCGCTGAGCCGCGGCGAGCTCAACATTCCCCGCCTTCGGGCGATCCTCCCCGACGGCACGCCGATCTCCTGGGGTCCCGAGGGCGGCAACCTCCCGCCCCGCCGATGCCTCTCCGAGCGCGGCCTGCAGTCGGGCTCCCGGATCCTCGCGCGTATCGCCCTACCCGCAGAGTCAACCGGCGAGCGCAACCTCCACAGGCGAGGCGCCGAGGGACCACCGCGGCGATTCATGCTCGGCGAAGTACCGCGCCGCAGCGGAGTTCAAGCTCCATCGGCAAGCCTCGAGGTCCTCGATCTCGCGCCGCTCCTCCTGCTCGACGGCGAGGCTTCCGAGGGCATGAGCACTCTGACCGTCGCGGCCCTGCGCCGACGCTCCGACGGGGGCCTAGAGATCGATGCCTCCTACTTCCCGCCCGCGCTCCAGCTCGGTGCCGCAAAGGGCCTTGTCCGCCGTCTCCGTCGCCTGCTCGCAACCTCGACCGATCGCCGGCGGCAGCTGCAGAGCGAGTGCCGACACCGCGAGGGCCGTATCGACTACCGCTCCAACGACCTCGAACGCCACCTCATCGTGCACACGCTCGGGCGACTCATTCCCCGCCTTCGGGACATGCTCGAAGGGGCACCTAGCCACCCCCGTCAGGCGCACACGCTGCTCAGTGAGTTGGTCGGAGAACTCGCCAGCTTCCTGCCCGAGGGCGACCCCGCGGCCCTGCCGATCTACAACCACATCGACGCCAGCGCCTCGTTCAACCACCTCCTCAAGCTGGCCAATCACCTGATCGCTCTGCCGCTCTCTGGCGAAATCCTAACGATCCCACTCTTCGCCCGAGGCGCGGGGCTCTTCGCCGCCGAGGAGATCGATGTGCAACTCCAACGTGCGAGCAACGTGGTGCTCGCGATCCAGAGCGACGAGGGTCTAGGCCGCGACGCTCGAGCCCTGCCAGAGCTGCTCAAGGTCGCCTCGGGCCGGCGCATCGACGCGATCATCCGCAGCAATAGCCGCGGCGCCCCTGCCCGCCTGCTCGACGGACCTCCGCCTTCGATCCCCGCCGAAGCCGGCGCGGTCTACCTCGCGGTCGATACCCGCGACCCCCATTGGCGCGAGGTGCTCTTCCAGCGCGACCTCGCCGTGCACCTGAGCGCCCCCATCGATGCCCGTGGACTCAACCTCCGCCTGCTCGCCCTGCCCGCAAATGGATCTGATCATGGATTGGCTACTTCAAGCCGCGACGCCTGCGCTTGAGATCGCCGGCAAGCTTCTCGACCCCGCCCAGGCGCTGGCACCTGACGAAATTCGGAGCGCTGCCGAGACCGCCCTCGCAAGGCTCTCGCTCGATGACGAGGCCAGGGCCGAGGGCCTCCACGCGACCTCGATAGCCGACGCCCGTCTCGCCCTCGCCGCCCTCCTCGACGAACTCGCACTCCGCGAACACGGCCCCCTCGCGAGTCACTGGCGCCAAGGCTCCCTGCTGCAGCAGCGCTTTGTGCACCCCAATCTAACCACCGCCGGAGATCGATTTTTCGACCGGTTAAGCGAGCTGGTCGCCGCGCCGCGCCTCGCCGCAACGCTCAGCGTTCTCAGGATTTACGCGATTTGCCTAGAACTCGGCTTTGAGGGCCGATTCGCCGCCCACAACGACAACGAGACCCTCGCCGCCCTACAAGCGGAGGTCACGCGGCGCCTCGGATCCCTGGCGGATCCACCTCCGCCGCCATCGCCCCCCGTCCTGGCGACACCTCGCCGCCCTGCAAGCTTGCGTTTCTTGCCGCGGCTCGCCGCCCTCAGCCTCGCAGCGGTGATCTGCGCGATCGCCATCGCACACGTGCGTCTCCTGCACAGCATCGAACGCACCCGCTCACACGTCGACAGCCATCACACCCAGCTCATCGAGGCCCCGCAATGAACCGCCTCAGCGCCCTCAAGTTTTCCCTGCCAACGCTCGGCTCCGTCGATCTCGCCCTGGTCGTTGTCGTCCTTCTAGCGGCGCTGTTCCTGCTCCTGCTGGTCGTCGGCGTGATCATGCTGCTGCGACGTCGACGATCCGAGCCCGCGGCCCACATTCTCGAGGATCGCCGCTGGCGAAAGGCCTTCGCCGCCGAGCAGCGCGCCGCCGAGCGAATCCCTCGCCGCCTCCGAGCCGCCGCCCGCCGCTGGCTCGTGCTCGGCGCACCCGGCCACGGCAAGAGCCATCTGCTCGCCCGTTTGGGTGCCGAGCCGCGGCGACAAACGAGGCCAGATCTGCCCCGCTGGTGGAACGCCGGGCGGCTCCGTTACCTCGAGATGCCCGCCACACCAGAGGGCGCCAAGGAGACCGCCGAACGAGCACAATGGCGGCTCCGGTATCTCGCCCGCAGCGGCGACCGCGGGCTGCCGCTGCACGGAGTCCTCGTGGTCGTCGATGTTATGGCCCTGCGAGAAGACCCCACGACGACGCTCGCCGGTGTCGATCGGATCGCGGGCCAGATCTCCGCGATCACCGGGCACGACGTCGAGCTTCCCATCGTCGTCGCGCTCACCCATATCGATCGCCTGCCCGGTGCGACCGAGGCCGGAGCGCAGAGCGACCTCGCAAGCGACCTCGTGAGCCTGGCCGAGCCCTCCACAGGGGAGGGATCAAGAGCCCTCGCAGATACACTCGAAGACGATCTCAAGGCCCGCAGGGCGCGGATCATGGAGGCACTGCTCTCCACCGACGATGCACGCCGCTCGCCAACTCATGCGGCCGCGTGGCTCCGCTTCCACCGCGCGCTCGGTGAGCTCAAACCGGAACTCCGCGCCCTCCTGCACCGCCTGGTACCGACGCAAGGGAGGGCTCTCGAATCGGCGGCAGGGCTGCGCGCACTCAGCCTCACCGGTGCCGCGCTCACAGGTGGAAGCCAACCCCTGCTCGGCGGTTATTTGCCGCTCTTGACCGACCGGGCCTCCGCTACCGCAGCACTGCGCCGCAAATCCCAACTCCGACAGGGCCTTGTCGCCACACTCGGGTTCGCGGCCGCCCTCGCCCTCTACCACCAGGGCATCGCGCTTCAGCGATCCCACCGGAGCACCATCGACGCCACCCTAACTCTGCTCGAAGACAAACGCGTCGGAGACTCGCTCGCCCCCTGGACCGCTGAGCACATCGGCGACCTGAGCCGGCGCTGGCGCGCATCCCAGTGGACGATGGCCGCTGGCCAGGCACTCGCCCTCACGCTCGATCGTTATCTCGACGCCTCGATCCTCAAGTCGTTCATCGAGCCATCCACCGCCACCCTTCACCGCCGCATCCACACCCTCACCCGCAGCGGGCTCGGCGACGAAGGCCTCGGTCAACGCGAGTACACCGCGCTCCGCAACGCCCTCGAGGACTACCTCCGGCTGACAGCGCGTCGCACCGACCACGCCTGCGCTGCGCCACCATCGGATCGGGCGCTCATGGTCGACGATCCGAGCGCCGTACTCGACCTTCTGGAACGCCGGCCCTGGCCGATGGACGATCCGCCAAAACGCGACGAGCCTCTCGTAAGGAGGGCGCGGCAAACCCTCGGCAGCGTCGATTCGGGACGTATCATCGAATGGATCGCGGCGGACATCGAGTCATCGGGGACCACCCCGCCGCTGCTCGCCCGCCAGCTCAGCTCAAACCATCTTTTTGTGCCGCGCGACCTCACCATGGCCGGCATCTACACTCGCCGATCCTGGCCCTTGGTTCAGGGCGAAATCCGCAGGCAAAGCGAGCACGCGCGCTGCTGGTCCGAAGATGCGGAGGCCTTCGAGAGCGCGCTAGCAACCCATTACGCCCGCCGCTACCGCAACGCCTGGCTCTCGTTCACCGACGAACTGGCGATCCGTCGACCGCAAGACCTCGTCGACGGCCATCACATCCTCGACAGCCTTCTCGATCCGGCAAATGCCCCCCTAAGTGCCTATCAAGCGCTTTTAAAAGAACACACTCAGGGGCTGGCAGCCTCTGAGACGACGATGTCGACGCTGCAATCGCGCCTCGCCGCAACCCTCGGATCTGCAAAGGTAAGGCCCACAACCGACGGCGCCGAGTTGATCGCGCGCAGTTTCCAGCCCCTCGCCGAGTACGCCGGCCTCGCCGACTATTACGACCACCTCACGGCGCTGCGACGTCAGCTCGATGCGGTCGCCGACGACCCACGGGCAGCAGCAGAGCTCAGTAACGCGACCCG
Organism: uncultured Nannocystis sp.; assembly: GCA_964474905.1. Lineage (GTDB taxonomy): Bacteria > Myxococcota_A > Polyangia > Nannocystales > Nannocystaceae > JADJRG01. The sequence goes on from CAYYUP010000005.1 coordinate 55,082, forward strand.
GGCGGCGATCGCCGACATCCGCGAGTCAATACTCACCGCCAGCGCCGACAGGCGCACTCGAACCCAACTCCGCAACCTCCTTTTACCCCCATTAGAGGCCCTTCTCGGGCATATCGCCGACGACACAGGCGGCCACCTCCGCGACGCCTTTTGCGAGCGTATCTCAAGGCCGATGCGCGAACTCCTCGACGGCCGTTACCCCTGGAGTCCCGGGGCCCAAGCCGAGATCCCGCTCCGCGACCTCGACCACTTCCTGCACCCGCGTGACGGTCTCCTGATCAGTTTCCTTACCGAGGAACTAGAGCCTTGGCTGGTACTCGAGGGCTCCCGCCTGACACCGCGAGCCAAGGGCCGCGGCGCCCAGCTCACGCTCAGCCCCGAGGTGCAATCGTTCTTCCAGGCCGCGCTGGCGGCCAGTGACGCCCTCTACGTCGATGACGAACTCAGGGTCGATCTCTCGCTCACCCTCAGCTGCACCCCACAGATCCACCGCATCGGCCTCAGTCTCGGCGATCAAAACCTGCACTACACCTGCGCCGGCGAGAGCGAGCGCAGAGTCCACTGGCCGAGCCAAGGCGATCGCCAAGGGGCTTGGATCGAGGCCCACGGCCGCGGCGGCGTCGTCGAACGCCGGCGTCGTCGGGGCGAATGGGGCCTCTGGCGGCTGCTCGAAGAGACCGCAGAGATCGTGCAACGCGGCGCCTCCATCGAGGCCCGGATCAAGCTCCACGAAACGAGCCTGGGCGAGCTTCCGCTGATCCTCCGCCCGGTCGCCAGTCACCGCCCCCTCTTCGCGAAAGAGCAGCTCCTCGCGCCGCTCCGCAACCCCGCCCTCAGGCCTCCACTCCGGCTCTTTGACGGCCAGGGGAGGTGCACCGATGTCCGCTGAGATCCGGTCCCCTTGTCGCCCGAGCTGCAATGCATCGACCTCGCATGATTCCCCCCCCTTCGGCACCATCGGCCCCTGGCTCCGCGGGCTGTCCGAGATCGAGACCTCTAGGATTCGCACCGCCCTCCGTGAGCTGCTCGCATCCACTCCCAGGGGCCAGATTCCGCGGATCGATCGGTGCTCGCTGGATCAACGGATCGCCGCGATCGATCGGGCACTCAACCGCCAACTCGACGCGCTGCTTCACCACCCCGCCATCAAGCAGCTCGAGGCCCGATGGCGCGGGCTCGCCTTCGTCACCGAGCGCATCGCCGCTGGCGGCAGCGTGCGCGTCGAGTTCCTCGCGGCCTCAACCCAGGAGCTCGCCATCGACTTCGAAGAGTCCCCCGAGTTCACCCAATCCGGCCTCTACAACCTGGTCTACACCCGTGCCCTCGCGACCTATGGAGCGTCCCCCTACGGCCTTCTCTGCGGCGATTTCAGCAGCGGGCCCGAGCGCCATGATCTCGATCTCCTGCGGGCGATCGCCCGGGTCTGCGCGGCCGCGCAGGTGCCCTTTGTCGGCAACGCCAGCGCCGGTCTGCTCGGGGTTCGCGATTTCGCAGAACTCGCCGGCCTCGCCGATGTCGAAGCCTCGATCGCAGGGGCTGCGAGCCGGCGCTGGCGAGCGCTGCGAGCCGATCCCAACGCCCGCTACCTCGGCCTTTGTCTGCCCCGCTTCCTGCTGCGCGCACCGATCGATGTCGACCGTCAGCCGGACTCCATTCTCCGGTATCGCGAACACATCCGCGACGAGCGAGACCTCCTCTGGGGGCACGCATCCCTCGCCTTCACGGTCCGGGTCGCCGAGGCCTTCCACCGCTACCGCTGGTGCGTATCGATCCTCGGCTCCCAGCTCTGCGAAGTCATCCCTGCAGATCCCCCAGGCCTGCGATCGACCTGCTCTGTCGATCTTCTGGTCAGTCGTCGACTCGAGGGCGAACTTACGACTAGCGGACTCATCTCGATGGCCTACGACCGACGCCTCGGCGGCCTCACCTTTCACGCCGCACCTTCGCTCGCCTCGGCCCCAAGCGAGACCTCCTGCGACGAACTCCATACTCAGCTGCAGTACGTCTTTCTGAGCGGTCGCGTGGCCCACTATCTCCGTCGAATCGAACGCGACACGCTCGGTGCCTGGGACGATCCCAGGCAGTTAGAGGCGAGCCTGCAGGCTTGGTTACGCCGTCACGTCGCCGACCTCGAGGACGCCCATTGGGAGACCCGATCGCGGCGTCCCTTTCGACGGGCCAAGCTCCAGCTCGAGCGCACACCCAGCGGTTGGATCCGCGTTCAACTCGAGATCGAGCCCCACTTTACCCACCACGGCGCACCGATCGTACTGACCACCAACAGTCGCCTCGACTCGGCGGCCCTCCAGGAGCACCCCCACGATGCCAACGACCCTACGCCGCGCCCATGAGGCGATCCGCGCCCTGCTCCGCACAGAGGCTCAAGCTGCCCGCTCCCCTCAGGGCGACAACCGCTACGACGAACTCCGATTCGAGATCGATCGCGCCCAAGAGATGACCGGCGAAATGACGAACTGGCCGCGAGTCCTGGAACTCGGGCGGGCGTTGCTCGGCGATGGCCACGAAGACCTGAGAATCGCCGCCTACACCGCACGGGCCGCCCAAAGCATCGACGGGCTCGACGGATTTGTCTTCGGACTCGCGCTCTTCGCAGAGCTGATAGGCCCGCGCTGGATGACCGTGAGCCCGCCGCACTCCCGCCTGCGAGCCCGAGCAAATGCCCTTCGCTGGTGGGTGCACGCAGCCTGCCAGCTCCTGCAACAGGCCCACCCAAGATCCGCGATCGCCACTGACGAGATCACCGAAATCGCGACGGCCATCGATGCGCTCCGCGATCAGTCACGCACCCATCTCGGGGGCCACTCGCCGGCGCTCGGCGAACTCAAACGTGAGCTGTTGCAGCTCGGCACACGCAGCGCGGTCACCCACGAGGACACTACGACCGAGCAAACCACCACGGATCCGTGCACTCCCCAACCGCCCGGAGAGCCCGAGCCCGTGCCCGTGCCCAAAGCCGATGCAGATGCCGACGCCGACCTCGACAATGCCCGCAACGATCCCCCCCCGAAGGTTCCACGGCCCGCACCGGCAGCTGGCTCCTCTGTCACTCAGGGGCCCGTATCACCAACATCTGCGCCTTCCAACACAGATCTTGCCCGCCAACTCAGACACGCTGGGCAAGAGTTGATCGACATCGCATCGCGGCTCCGTCGGATCAACATTCGAGATCCCCGGGCCTACAACGTTCTCCGACACGGGCTCTGGCTCCACCTCGAAGCGCTGCCCCCTGTGACCGACGGAAAAACGCAAATTCCTGCGAGAGATCCGTCAACAACCCGCCACCTCAAGGCCCTCGAGATGCGTACCGCTTGGAGCGAACTCATCGATTTGGGCGAGCGCCTTCTCATCCGTCACCGCCTCGATCTCGATCTTCAGCGCATCATCGCCACCGCCCTCACCTCGCTTGATCCGCCGGCCAGAGAAGCCGCGGCTGCGGTTCAAACACGCACAGTCGAGCTCGCCCAGCGCTTCCCTGGGCTCCTCGCGCTGCGCTGCCGCGAGGGTGTGGCGCTCGCCGATGCGGATACCCGCGTCTGGCTCCGCCAAGGCACTGCTCTCCAGGCCCAAAGCGTGCCGCCGACCGGAGCACAACACGGTCCGGTGAATTCTCCTGCTCTTCCCGATACCAACATCCACCCGCAGGAGCAGGGACAGGCGGCTCCCTTTGTCGCTCGGCTTGAACTCGCAGAAGGCGCTCTCGCCAGCGGCAAGAACACGTTCGCCGCCGCGCTCTTTGCCGGGCTCGAAACCCTGGTGGATCTCCACCACCTCGATCGCTGGAGGCCTGAACTCGCCAAGCGGGTACTCCTAGGTGCCCTCCGCGCCCAGGCCTCGACGCCCGTCATCTCGACCCAAGCTCAGCGCCTCGGTGCTCTCTGCCCCAAAGCCCTCGCCGAGTTCCTCGAGCCATCGACATCAACACACCGCAGCTCCTCGCTGTAACCGAAGCGCCTCGCTCGGTACTGTCAAAGGCCGACGCCGAGTGCTCGTGAGTGGCAACAGGGCGTGTGTACAGTCGTTTGTGCACAGTCGTGGGTGTGTACCTCGAATGAGGTACACACCCAGAAACCCAATTGTCCGCCCAGATCGACACAATACGCGAGGGCCCCGCCCGACTCGCGTCAGGAAGAGCCCCCGCGGGATCCATCCGGGGATGTGCTTGCTCTTGCGATCAGCCGTCCGAGCTGCTCCAGCGATCGACGTACTCAGCACCGCTCGGCTCGTAGATCCATCGAATCGTGTGGTACACGAAGCGAATCGTCTCGAGGGGCGGAGCCGTTGATGACGCCGGATCGATCGCGTTTGGCGAGAGCCGCTCGATCGAGTCGACGCGGCCATCGGTGATCTCAACCGTGAAGAAGTGTTCGGTCGTGCCATCACCGCCGGGACTCGGGCGATAGAAACGAAAGACCCCGTCGATCTTCTCGTTGCGACAAAGCGCCTTCGCGAGCAGCGGAGATGAGGCATCGACCCGCTTTACGATCTTGATGGGCTCGTGCACCCGACGACCGACCGCCGCTCGGGAACCCGACTCACGCGCAGTCCGGACTCGATCACTAAACTCCAGACATTCGATAGTCTTCTCCCTGCCCAGATCGAGCTGAGTGCTCTCCCCTTCGATCGCGCTGCCATTGGATTTCATCGTGAGGTGTACTGTTTCAGCCATGCCCATACGGTAGACCCGAGCACTGCACAGGCAAGGTATGTACCCAAAAAATATTCGTGAGTGATCTTTTTGGGCCGCGCTGCAACAACCGAAATCGACGGCCGACCATACTCGAGCAGTCGTCAAAAATATCGACCAGAACAACGTTCACAGGCATTTTTAAATCTTTTTTCTTTTTTTCGTACCGCCGCTGCAACAAGCCCAAAGAGCGGCCGACAACTCCACTGACCCCCACTTCGCGGGTTCATCAAGGCCACACCAAAATGACAAGAGAACAATCTGTCGCTCCCAAAGAGCGTGTCAATATCACCTATCAATCCTCTGTCGAGGGCGCCCAAGAGGAGGTCGAACTCCCCCTGCGTATCTTGATGGTCGGCGACTACACCGGTCGCGCCGACGAGCGACCCATCGAGGAGCGCAAGCCCGTCTCTATCGACAAGCAGAGCTTCGATAAGGTGCTCGAATCTCAGCGCTTAGAGGTCTCTGTGAGCGTCGACAATACCCTTGACGCACGGGGCGGCTCTCTCGAGGCCACTCTGCAGTTTCGCAAGCTCGGCGACTTCCGCCCCGAGGCGCTGGTCTCCCAGGTGCCCGAACTCTCTCGGCTGCTAGAACTCCGCCGGGCGCTGGTCGCCCTCAAAGGGCCGATCGCCAACCGCCCCCGCTTCGCCCGCGAGATCGAGCGAATCCTCGCGGATCCCGACGCCCGCGCCCGCCTGGGCCGCGAGCTCGCGCTCCCCGAAGCCACCCCAAAAACCCCCAACTCGGAGCAGTAACTACGATGAACCTCACAACCGCGACAACCACCCAGTCTATCGATATCGAGAACGCCCCAACGCTCTCAGCGATCCTGAACGAAACCCGCATCAGCAGGGTCGACAACGAGGCCTACACGCTCGTGCAAAGCGGCACCTGCCAGCTCCTGGAGCAGCTCTTGGAGTGTCCCCAGGCCCCGCATGAGCGCCTCGATCGCGCCCTGATCGACAGCATGATCAACACTCTCGACGAGCGCCTGAGCGCCCAGGTCGATCGCCTGCTGCACCACCCCGAAGTCAAGCACCTAGAGTCCGCCTGGCGCGGCCTCAAGTATCTCGTCGATCAGGTCGACTTTCGCGAGAACGTCCGCCTAGAGCTGCTCTCAACCACCAAAGAGGAACTCACGGCCGATTTTGATGAAAGCCCCGAGTTGCCCTCTTCCGGACTCTATCATCATATCTACCGCCAGGCCTTTGGTGTGCTCGGCGGCAAACCCTACGGCGTCGTCACGACGACCTTTGAGCTCGGCGCCGGCAGCGAAGACAGCCGTCTCCTCCGCAACCTGGGGGCACTCGGGGCGATGGCTCATGTTCCGGTGCTGAGCAACGCAGGGCCGCGATTCTTTGGGCTCGACAGTCTCACCGAGCTCAACCGGCTCAAGGATCTCGCGGCCCACTTCGAAGGTCCGAGCTACGCCCGCTGGTCGTCTCTCCGTGACCGAGAGGACTCCCGCTACCTCGGGCTCTGCCTGCCACGCTTCCTCCTCCGCACACCCTACGGCCAGCGCGAGAGCGAAATTCCGGTCAAGGAGTTCGCCTTCAACGAGCAGGTCATCGGCAACCACGACGCCTACCTCTGGGGACCCGCGTCGATCGCCCTCACCGCCAAGATCGCCGCTTCCTACGCCAAGTACCGCTGGTGTCCCAATATCATCGGTCCGCAGGGCGGCGGTGCGGTCCTCGATCTGCCGCTCCACGACTACGAAGCCGGCGGCGAGATCCACGTCAAAAACCCCTGCGAAGTCTCGATCGACGATCGCCTCGAGTACGAACTCGCGGAGCAGGGGTTTATCGGCCTGGTCTTCCGCAAAGAGAGCGACAACGCTGCCTTCTTCTCGGCCTGCTCGGTGCAGCGCCCGCGCAGCTATGCCAATACACCCGAGGGCCAGGCGGCTCAGACAAGCCACCTTTTGGGCTCGCGACTCCCCTACATGTTCGTGATCACACGCCTCGCCCACTACCTAAAGGTCCTGCAGCGCGAGCAGATCGGCAGCTGGAAGGGGCGGGCGGATCTCGAGCGCGAGCTCAACCAGTGGATCCGCCAGTACGTCGCAGACATGGCCGATCCCTCCCCCGAAACCCGCTCTCGCAAGCCGCTTCGTCGGGCTCAGATCACCGTCAGCGAGGTCGAGGGTCAGGTCGGATGGTACCGCTGCGGCCTCACGATCGAACCTCACCTCAAATACGAGGGCGCCGAATTTACTCTCTCTCTCGTCGGCAAGCTCGATAAGGGGTGATCCACAATGGCCACACCACAGCAGGTATCCTGGGCCCTCGGGTCCCCGGCGGTCATAGGTATCGCCGATGACGAAGCGCCGACCGCCTTCTATCGCCGTCGAAGATCGGCCAGGCTCGAGGCAACGAGCCCTTCGCTGCCCCCTTCGCTACCCCCTTCACGACCTCGAGCCAAAGCCCCCCGCGCGCCAAATCCAAGGCCACCGGCGAGCCCCGCGACGCTCCTTCTACCCACAGGATCCGCCCCCGAGGCAACCTCGGATGGCACGATCCTCACGCCACTCACCGGTGGCAACAACCGTGCCCAAAGGGCTGCCAGGCCCCGATCACGATCCTTCGCAGAGTTCTGGGAGTCGCTGAGCCAGGCCGCCACCGAGCACCCTGCCCTACGAGGCTACGGGTTGCTCACGTCGGCGGTCGCTCTCGGCCTCCTCGGGGTGCTCGCCGTGACCTATGCATATATCACCACGAACGACCCAATTGCCCATCGCGCAGCATCGGCAGGCCACGATTCAATCGACGTCGGCCCGGCAGATCGCAAACGCGGGTTCATCCACCGTGCCTGCGATCTCAGTAGGCGCCTCGAACGGATCCAGAAAGCGAATACCAACCATCATGCCGGTCCGTAAATCGCACGCGAATCTTGCCTCTGTGGCCGTGGAGGACCGCCCCGTAGACCCACATCTGGGGCCCAAAAACGAGCGAGAGCCCGCTCGTGAAGCTCCGCCCAAGATCATCGTCGGCGGGGATCCGCGCTGTCGCTGGCTCGTACGATTTGGGCGCACAGATCGGGGGCCTCGAGTCATCACAGGGCCGCAGCTCCGCCTGGGTTCAAGCGCCAACAACGACATCGTGCTCAGCGGCCACGGCGTCGCCCCCCGACACTGCACATTGCGGCGCGAGGGCTCGCTCATCAAGCTCTACGATCACGGCTCGATGCTCGGCACTCTCGCCGATGGTCAGCCCGTACACGAGCCGACAATCCTGCGCAGAGCGACTCGTCTCCTGCTCGGACACCAAGAGATCACGATCCGTGCCCTTGCTCCGGTGCCCTCTACCGACTCACTCAAACGCGGGTTTTTACCTATGCCAACACGCCTACTGGAGCCCACAGCTCAAGAGCAAGAGGCCCCCGGAATCCAGCCATGCAAGGCTTCTTCAAGGGGGTCCAGGTGGCCCTTGCCAGCCTTCTTCGCGGTTCTCGCCGGCTCCACCTGGATCACCTTGGCGCTGATGACTCGCTCCCCTGCGACTTCCGCCAACTCCCCGCCTCCGAACATGCGCTCACAGACCGCGCACACGCTCTCCCAAGCCGCGTCTCCTCGTGCGGCCACAAACCTCGCGCAGCCACAAACCATCGGGCCCACAGATCGCAACGCCACGACCCCACAGGGACCTGCAAGCCACCGCTTGCGATCCGATCCAGATCTAGCAACCTCCGCGAGAGACGGGTCGCGAGCAAACGCATTTGGCTTACTTTCCGACGTTCACAATCGGGGCATTCATCCAGGGATCTCATGGAGAGCAGAGCCCGAGATCCGGAGCCATCGCGTCGAGCGCGGTGAGACTTGGGCTTCGATCGCGGACGCCCAGGGGATCCCTCGAACGCACCTACGAACCGCCAACAATGACCTGCGTCGACCGCTGCGCGAGGGGGACCGGCTGCGGATGCCAGACATCGCTACATCGCCACCAACACGCACCCAGGCGGCAAAATTCAGCTGCAGCGAAACCATCGAAATCCCAAGCGGTGCTCATTCGATCGGCGGCGTCACCCTCGGCTCCCTCGACAACCCGATTCGCATGCCAAAGCTCGACCTCTACGAGCTCCGATGCCCTCGGCACTCCTACACAACGGCAGCGACCGCGCGCGGCCTGATCGACGCGATCGCCTGCTTTCGCGGGCAAAGCCGCTACTCGGGAGAGATCATCATCGGTGACATCAGCCGCGAATGTGGCGGCAGCCTAGGACCCCATCGCTCCCACCAATCAGGCCGCGATGTCGACCTTTGGCTGCCGATCGCCGGCGGTCGTTACGGGCGTGGCTGTGACCATTGCGGCACCGATTTTTGTAGGCCAGAGCCCCAAGAGGTCGATTGGCAGACGACCTGGGCGCTCGTCGAAGCCCTGGCAGCGCGACCCGAGATCGAGGTCGTCTTCCTCGACTTCGATCTACAAGCAAAGCTCCGCCAAAGTGCCCTTGCAAGTGGTGCGGATCCTGCAACCCTCGACGCCACTATTCAGTGGCCCCGCCGCGGTGCACCTGCCCTCGTACAACACTCTGCGGGGCATGTGCACCACATGCACATTCGCTTCCGCTGTCCGCCCGGCGATCCCAACTGCGACGCACGCTCACCGTCCGTACACGCGGTAAAGGCCAAGCCCAGCAGCCCTCGCAGCCGACGACAGGACGGATTTGTCCCCCTCGCGAAGGAAACTCGGCAACCGCCAAAACGGGCCCCTCCCGCACAGCTCAGACCTGACGACGACGTACCGACCAGATAAACCCGTCGTACCAAAAATGCATGATCGAGACCACCGAGACCGTCGCCAACGCCCAGCGCGCGCTGCCGTCAAGCAGCTCAGCCCAGGCCCCGTAGGCAAAGGCGAGGCTGATAAAGAGCACAAAGGTCACGGCCCGATGCCCGGTGTGCATCACCCGGGTCATGTTGTCGCGCTCCATCCACCAAACCAGTGCAAAGTACTGGAGCGCATGAAAGAAGTTCATGATGAAAAATGCCTCACCAAAGGTGTTAAACCCCCAGGTGAAGATCGAGCAAAGACCGGTCAGCACATACAGCGCGACCTTTTGCGTCGACACTCGGTAGCCGCTCCGCGCGAAGCGAACATAGGACAGGACGTAATAGGCGAGAAAAGGAACGCCGATGCCGACCACAGCCCACGTGAGCAGGCCGGTGTAGCTCTCCATGCGCGCGGGCACCGAGGTAAAAAAGACCGCGACCAGGTCGTCGAGTTCGGCAAACTCCCCGAAGTCTTCGACGTGATCAAAGAGCGTCGCACCGGCGAGAATCGGCCCGGTGTAGAGCAGGATGTTGAGCAGGTAGTCGAGGCGACGACCGACCTGCGCATCGTTGCCGACCTTCGAGTCGTAGATCCGACCCAGGCCGAAGGTCTGCAGGCTCGAATGGTAGACATCCCACCAGGTCGCGACCACCGAGGTCCCGACCATCACCCAGTCGGAGTACAGAATGCCGGTAAAGAGCAGCGCCGGGATCAGGGTGAAGCGCAGCGGGAAGGTCTTAAAAATCGTCGAATTCGCGTGCGACCGAAAAAACACCACGGCCAGGTGCGCAAAGATGAACGAGCCGATAAAAAAACCCGCCGGCGTGTCCACGTATTCACCGATCACAAGCTGGTTCGTACGCAGCGGCGAGTCGGCGATCCAAATCCCGAGGATCAACGCGAAGAGCGGCGAACCTATAAAAAAGAGGCTGTCGTAAAGCGGACCGGCGATGTAGCGCTTGCGGGGCTTCGCCGCGACGGTCGGTACGGCTGGCTTCATCGGCCCAGGATAGTGGATGGGCGCGGGCATCTGGTCCCGTCGCGGCATGTAGGAGGATTACCTACAAATACAAGGGCGTGTATGCCTCTCAAGGGTCTATTTGGGGTCCTGAGGCCCCGCCAAGTCAGCGCAGGGCGCTGCATCGAGCCGGCAGAACTCCATTTTTGGGGCCAGATCACCCCCCGACACCGCGTCGTTTTGCGCCGGCGCGAAGCTGCCCTGCTGATCTCCAGCGCGAACTCAAAGCGTTACCTGATATCCTCCACGCCAGGCAGGGACCGGAGATAATGTCGGAAGCTCAACTCGCCAAGCGCACCGCGATCTACGCGTTCTACTCCCGCTCGCAGCTGCTGATCATCACCGAGGGCGAACTCCCAAGCCCCGACTACGACCTGGACATCGGCCAGGTCGACGGGGGGGATCGTCCAGTCTTTGAGCTCCGTGCCCGTCGGCGACCGGGACCGGAGACCGGCGATACGACGCCCTTTCGCTACGGCGAAATCTTCTCGATCGGCCGCCCCTCCGAGCGCATCACGCTTCGCCACCGCGACGGCGACGACAACGTGCCGGTCGAGTACACCGAAGAGGATCTCGTCGACATCGTCTTGAGCCTCAGCCTAGAGGATTCCCAAGATGTCGAACTCGCCGGCATCGGCCTCGATGAGCCGACCCAGACGAGCGCCGAGCCTCCTCCGCCGCCGCCCCGTTCGCAACCGCCACCACCGCCAAAGGCCGCCCAAAAGCCCTCAGCGACCCCGGATGAGTTCCCCCTAGAGACCCCAGGCTCAGTCGTTCAGGCCACACCAAAGCCGCTTCCTAGCGATGACATCATGCCCCTGGGCGGCAAACCGCTGCCGATTCTCAGCGACCTCAACGTGCACTACCGTGAGGCGACGGGTTACTCCAATGCGCTCTCGTTTGACGAAGCCTTCGCCGACGCGCTCAAGAAGCTGCCGCCGCCCGCAGTAAAATTCCCTGACATGCTCGAGACCGTTGAGGTCGTGCACATCGGCGGATCCTTTGGCGGCATCGCCGGCTTCCATCGCCTCGAGGTCCGCGTCCGGGCCTACCCCGATTGAGCCGAGCCGTCTCGTTGATCAAAGGCGACCACCTGTGCTAGAGCATGGGCACTCGATCTTCAGGAGGATGAGAGTCTAGCTAGGTGCTCTGCACCATGGTCGGCGTTGCGCCGACCGAGATCTTCGCCAAGCATCATTCACAAGGAAGGCTATTCCAGAACGTCGCTATCGCCTAAGTACCCCTACGGTGACGACGGGCTGGACCAACCCCGCAAATCGCGGTTCCGTGCGCCACCGTAGGGGTACTTAGGCGGCGAGTTCGGTGAGCCTTCCATGTCCCAGGTCGAGAGGTAGACACTCCCGACGATCGAGTGAGCGACCCCCCCGGGGGTCGCTCTTCCTATTTAACCAACCAGAGAGAGCCCCGAACTTGGCGCGATCCCGTTAGGATCGCTGCGATGGGCCCCCCAGAGCGAAGCTCCGCCGTGCGCCGGGCACTGCGACTCTCGCTCGCGCTCAACGGCGGCTACATGCTCGTCGAGCTGATCGTCGGCTTTACCAGCGGCTCGCTCGCCCTGCTCTCGGACGCCGCGCACATGTTCAGCGATACAGCGGCGCTGCTGCTCGCGCTGATCGTCGCCGAACTCGCCCAGAGGCCGGCGATCCCCAAGCGTAGCTTTGGCCTGCTGCGCGCCGAGGCCCTGGGCGCATTTACCAACGGCCTGCTGCTGCTCGGCGCCTGCGGTCTCATCGCCTTTCACGCCATCGAGCGTCTCGCCGGTGATCCTCCGCCCTTCCCAGCACTCACCGTGATGATCGTCGCCGCGATCGGCTTGGTGATAAACCTCGGATCTGCCTGGCTGCTCGCCCGCTCCGATCGCCACAATATCAACGTGCGCGGCGCCCTCGCCCACATGCTGGCGGATGCCCTGGGCTCCGTCGGCGCTCTTTTGGCGGCCTTCCTCGCCTGGGGTTGGGGCATGCACTTCGCCGATCCGCTGATCTCCCTGGGCATCGCCGCGCTGGTGCTCTTCACCACCTGGCGAGTGTTGCGCGACGCCTGCCACGCTCTCCTCGACTTCGCCCCGCGAGAAGTCGATCCAAGCCAGATCCGCACCGCCTTAGAGAACATCGAAGGCGTCGCTGCGGTCCACGAACTCCATTTATGGGGCATGGGCCGCCAGACCGTGCTCACAGCCCATCTGGTGACGACGCCCGGGATCGCCTCCAGAGTTCTGCTTGGTCGCGCAGAGGCGCTCCTCCGGGAAGATCTCGGGATTGCCCACACAACCATCCAAATCGACGACGTCGGCGCGACCCCCTGCGCTCAGGTCAAATGCCCCCTCTTTCGCGAGGCAACAACGACCCTTCATCACGGCCATCATCACTGACGAGCGAAGAGGCTCGTTCGGTTGCGACACGTCGCAACGACAGTGCACAGAAGGCACGTGAGCCGGCGTCGCCCGGCCCCCCCAGAACTGCCTCGCGCTTGGCCCCGATCCTGCTTTAATCCACAGCGGAGTCAAACCATGGACACACCGCGCACCCACCGGATCGTCATCGTCGGCGGCGGAACTGGCGGCATCGCTGTCGCCGCTCGCCTCGCCCGCGCCCTCGCAGACGTGGACATCTCGCTCATCGAGCCCGCGAGCAAGCACTACTATCAGCCCCTGTGGACCCTCGTCGGAGGCGGCGCAGCCAAGCGCGAGACCACCGAGCGCGAGATGTCCACGCTGATTCCCGACGGCGTCAAATGGATCCGCGACTCGGTCGCCGAGTTCATGCCGGAGTCCAACGAAGTAAAGACCGCGAGCGGCACGACGATCGCCTACGACAGCCTCGTCGTCGCCCCCGGGATCCAGATCAACTGGGGCGTGATCGACGGCCTCAAAGAGGCTGTCGGCCACGACGGCGTCTGCTCTAATTACTCGTACGAGTACGTCGACAGCACCTGGGCAGCCATCCAGGCAACCCGCGACGGCAATGCGATCTTCACCTACCCCAACACCCCGATCAAGTGCGGCGGCGCCCCGCAAAAGATCATGTGGCTCGCCGATCATTACTTCCGCAAGCAAGGGCGTCGAAGCTCGGTGAACGTGATCTTCGCCAGCGCAGGCGCATCGATTTTCGGCATCGAGAAGTACCGCATCGCCCTCGAGAAGCTGGTCAAGGCCCGCGACATCGACACTCGCTTCGGCAACAATTTGGTGGCACTCCGCGCGGCCTCCAAAGAGGCCGTCTTCGAGAACCTAGAGACGGGCGAGACCAGCGTGCTGCCCTACTCGATGATCCATGTGACGCCGCCGATGTCGGCCCCGGACTTCATCAAGCAGAGCCCGCTCGCCAACGAGGCCGGCTGGGTTGATGTCGACCCCGCGACCACCCAGCACAACACCTTCAAAAACGTCTGGGCCCTCGGCGACGCCTCCTCGATGCCCACGGCCAAGACCGGTGCAGCGATCCGCAAGCAGGCGCCAACACTGGTCACCAACCTCCTGGCCGCGATCGCCGGCCGCGAGGGCGATGCCACCTACGACGGCTACACCTCGTGCCCGCTGGTCACCGGCTACGGCCGCCTGATCCTCGCCGAGTTTAACTACGCTGGCGAGCCCGCAGAGACCTTCCCCTTCAACCAGGCGAAGGAGCGCCTCAGCATGTACATCATGAAGAAGTACCTGCTGCCAGAGCTCTACTGGAAGGGCATGATGCGCGGCCGGGCCTAACATGCGCCAAGGCTCACCGACCCCCTGCCGCGATCTTTATGGGCGACTTCTGACGGCCGCAGGGCCCCGGAGTCGCCTGGATCTGCAGCTGTCTGGCTACAGGGTTCGGATCTGTACCGATGAAGATTCGCTGCACCGGGCGCTGCAGATCTACTTTAGCGAGTTTATCGATCCAGACGTGAGCCCAGGCGACAGCTCCGAACCGGCAGACCTCGAGGTGCTCGCCCTCTGTGGAGAGACGCCCGCTCTGCCCTGGACCCTGGAGGTCAAAGAGGACGACAAGGGGCGCCCGGCCAAGGAGGCCTGGGTCGACCTCGCCGACGGCCGGATCGTGCACAAGATCCGCACCGGGGTCGTGCTGGTGATGGGCGAGGGCGTCGAGCTCATCACGGGGCCGCTGCTGGGGCACGTCGACCAGGTCGTCAACTTTGTCAATCACCGGCTGATGTGCCGCCTTATCGGCGATGGCGGGGTCTTGGCACACGCCGCCGGCATCGCTCGTGACGACCGCGGGCTGGTGCTCTGCGGCAGCTCGGGCGCCGGCAAGTCGACGCTCGCACTGCACATGATGGCCGCCGATCCCTCGCTCGCGTTTGTCAGCAACGACCGCGCAGTGCTCGGCAGGCAGGCGCCCGCAAGCACAACGATGCACGGGATCCCCAAGCAGCCGCGGGTCAACCCGGGCACGGTGATCCACAACCCTGCACTCGCGCCCCTGATCGACGAGAGCGAGCGCCGACGCTACGCCGCCATGCCCACCGCCGAGCTGCGCTTCCTCGAAGAAAAACGCGACGCGGTGATCGATCACCTCTTCGGCCCCGGACGCTTCCGCCTGGAGGTGACCGCCGCTGCCCTGATCGTGCTCCGCTGGACTCCCGGCGGCGGACCGATGGAGATCCACGAAGTCACACTGGAGGGCCGACAAGACCTCCAAGCGATCCTTCACAAGCGCCTCGGCCTCTTCTTTTGGCCGCTGCCAACACCCAGCGACGAGGCCAGCCAGGCGGCACTCGCCCGTGTGCTGAGGGGCGTCCCCGCCTACGAGGTGCGCGGCGGCATCGACTTTAAGGCCGCCAGCGACTGGGCCCGCGAGTTGCTCGCAAAGACCCCAGAGGCCGCCTGCTAGGCCACTAGCGCCGCGAAATCCGCTATCCTCGCGGCGATGTCCAAGCTCTTCGCCGCGCTCATCCGCCACGGGGATTACGAGCAGCCGCCCGGGGTACCGAGCGCCCATCTGCCCCACCCGCTGACCGCAAAAGGCAGGGACCAGGCGAGCGCGTTGGGTGCAGCTCTGGCCGCCCGCGAACTCGCCGGTGAGTTCAGGATCGAAGCCCAGATCGACACCTCGACCCTGCGCCGCGCCTGGCAAACTGGGGTGCTGATCGCCCAGGCACTCGAGGCTGAACTCGGCCGCGTCTTTGAGATCGTCAGCTTCGACGGGCTCTGCGAACGATCGATGGGGGCAATGGCCAACCTGCGTGTCGATGAGATCGCCCGGATCATCGCCGACGATCCCCGCTTCCAAACGTTGCCGCCGGGCTGGAAAGCGCAGTCCGCCTGCAAACTGCCGGTGCCCGGCGCCGAGTCGCTCCTGGAGGCCGGTGCCCGCGTCGCCACCCACGTCGACGGCCGCCTGCGAACGCTCGCCTGCCAAAATACAGAGCCGAAGCCCGAGGACAAGGACACGCTCAAGCTCTTCGTCAGCCACGGCGCCGCCCTCCGCCACGCCGCCGTCAGTCTGGGAACCCTGCGCCTCGAACAGATCCCCGGCCTGTCGATGCACCACTGCCAACCCGTGCACATCGAACGCACCGCGCAGGGCACCTACCTCCACCAGGGCGGCGCCTGGAAAATCCGCGCGCCCAAGCAGCCCTCCCTCGACTAGACCGTTCACAGACATGTCCACTTGGACAGGAGCACCGCGATGACCTTTGATCCCCATCCGATGATCACCCCGCGCTACCGCGGCAGCGAATGGATCGGCGTCAAGCTGCCCCACGAGCCCGAGCGTTGGCCCAAGTTCCGCACTCGTCTCCAAATCGACAAGACCGGCGACAGCTACGACATCGCCGAGGAAGAGCTGCTGCGCTACGCCCAAGAGACCCTCGGCGAAGGTGCGATCGCCTGGCCCGATCGCACGATCTATTTCCTCTCCGACATGCACGCCGATGCCGACGCGTTCTTCCGATCGCTGGTCGCCTCGGGAGCGATCGACAAAACCGGTCCCGAAGACGCAGACTTCACGCTGACCGATGCCGCCGCTCGAGCGATCTTTGTGATCGGCGGCGACTGTCTAGACAAGGGCCCGCACAACCTCCGCCTACTGCGAGCACTGCGACTGCTGATCGACAGCGGCGCCGAGGTCGAGTTACTAGTCGGCAACCACGACCTGCGAGCGCTCGTCGGCTTTATCTACGGCGGCGCCAAGGAGCCGCGTCTGGCCCATCTCTTCGTGCGCATGGGCAAGAAAGCGATCCCGCTCTACAAAGAGATCTACGACGAGTACATCGCCCCCCACGGCCCCCACGAGCTGCTCTCTGACGACGAGGTCCGCCGCCGACTCTTCCACGACGAGAGCTGGTACGAGGCCTTTCCGGCGACCGTCAAGGGGCTCATCCAGCCCAACAAAATCGTCAAGGAGGTCAAGCGGATCCGCGAGAAGGTCGGCGAGCTGCAAGAGATGTGCGACGAGATGGAGATGTCGCTCGGCATGGTCTACGCCGCCTTCCAGCGCGCCAAAGAGCTCTTCTTGCCGGGCGGTGAGTTCGCGTGGTTCTTCGAGCGCATGCGTCTCTGTCGGCGCTACGGATCGCTGCTCTTTATCCACGCGGGCGTCGACGATGTGATCGCCAAAAAAATCCGCGACCACGGGATTTGCGAACTCAACGCGGAGTTTCGCCGCCTCATCGACAACGATCTCTTCGCGCTCTATCACGGCTCCTTCGGCAATTCCTTCCGGACCAAATACCGCCCCTCCGATCGACCCTTCACCGAGGTCGGTCTGCAGGCGATGCACGAGGCCGGGATCTACGCGATCGTGCACGGCCACCGAAACATCCTCCGCGGCCAACGCATGGTGCTGCGGCAGGGCATGCTGAATTTCGAGTGCGACGTCTCGGTCGACGCCAATACCCGGGCATTGGAGGGTCAATCTGGCCCCGGTGGCGGTATCACAGTGATCCGCCCCGACGGCCATGTGCTCGGAATCAGCACCGATCACCCCTATGTGAAACACTTTGATGTGCGAACAGCGTTCCGCCTCCAACGAAGCCGTGCGGGCCGATAATTGCCCGCGCGATGACGCCCAAAGCCCCCATATGTGCGATTGCATGGGGTCCATCTATCCCGGCAATTCTCGCGCCGAATTGCGAAAGTCTCGCGCGGCAATGCCCCCCAGCGCGGATTCGCGGCGTAGCATCCACTGGTGAATCGCTCCCGGACTCTCCTCATCCTCCCCTTTTTAGCGTTTATCGCCCTCGATGCTGAGGCCGGAGAGCGCCCCCACCACGACAGTTGGCTGAGCGCCCGCGCACCCGCAACATTCGCGCCTCCGGCCTCGGCCGATCTTGGCGTCTACATCGCCTCGACCGAGTCCTCCCGCGGCGCGCCTTCGCTGGTGATCCTGCCGGCCAATGCGTCATCCCGCAGGGCCGGCTCGGCGCTCGCTGCTGCTCGCCATCACCTGCGTTCGCTGCGTCATTTGTACAAAGCTGGCCCTTCGGCCATTCGAGGCGCGCGTCACCGCTTTACTCACGATACCGGCCGCGGCGCGGTGATCGTCGTGCTCCAGCAGACCGTCTCGGGCATCGATGTCTTCCACGGCGACGTCAAGGTGCTGCTCGATCGCGACCAACGAGTACGCGCGATCGCTGGCTCTCCCCATCCGGCAGCCCATGCCGGCAGCGCCCGCCCCTTCGCCCTGGATGCCGACCGCGCGATCGACCTGGCGCTCGCCGACCTCTACCCCGAGCTGGCCAACACTTTGCCGCTGCGGCCCGCGGGTACTGCAGCCGGCGGCTGGCATCACTACGAGCTGAGCGCCTCCCAGGGCGGGCTTCGCTTCCGCAGTCCGGCTCGCGCCAAGAAGGTCTACTTCCCGGTCGGTGAGGCCTTAGAGCCCGCCTACTTCCTCGAGGTCCAGGCACAACGCCCGGGGCTCGAGACCGACGTCTATCAGTACGTGATCGCGGCCGACGACGGGCGCACGTTGATGCGCCGCGATGCCACCGCCTACGACACCTACGAGTACCGGGTCTGGGCCGATGCGGACGGCGACCATCGGCCGATGGACGGGCCCATGATCGACTACACACCGCACCCGACTGGCATTCCCGGCGAGGGACCGACCGAGTTCACGGCGCCGCCGCTGGTCTCGATCGACGGCTTCAACAGCCCGCAGGATCCATGGCTGCCGAAGGGCGCCACCGAGACCATCGGCAACAACGTCGACGCCTACATCGATCACTCCAACCCCGACGGCCTCAGCGACGGCGAGTACCGAGCCAACCTGACCGCACCGGGCATCTTTGACCGCGTCTATGACGTCAATGCCGAGCCCCTAGTCAACGCCATGCAGTCGATGGCCGCGATCACCCAGATCTTCTACAACGTCAACTGGATGCACGATTACTGGTACGACTCCGGCTTTAACGAGGCCGCTGGCAATGCCCAGGAGGACAACTTTGATCGCGGCGGACTCGGAGGCGATGTGCTGCACGCCGAGGCCCAGGATGCCGCCCTCGAAGGCGCGCGCAACAACGCCAACATGTCGACGCCGGCCGACGGCGCATCGCCACGCATGCAGATGTACCTTTGGTCAGGTCCGACCGACGCCTCGGTCGAGGTCAACCCGCTGGGCGAAACCTTCACCGTCGGCAACGCCGGTTTCGGCCCGCAAAACTTCGACATCAGCGCCCTGATCACGGTGATCGACGACGGCGAAGGAACCCTGAGCGACGGCTGCCAGCCCGCCCAAAACAACCTCGATGGCAGGGTCGTGCTCATCGATCGCGGCGAGTGCTCCTTCGAAACCAAGGTCACCCACGCCCAAGACGCGGGCGCACTCGGAGTGCTGATCGCCAACAACCAACCCGGCGATACACCGCCGACTCTGGGCGGCGACAACAACCTGCCCGACCCGGTGATCCCGAGCCAGGGCATCTCCAACAACGCCGGCATCGCGATCAAGGCGGCGCTGCAAAACGACCCCCAAAACGGACACATGTACCGCGAATCGGCGGTCGAGCGCGACGGCACCATCGACAACATGATCGTCGCCCACGAGTGGGGCCACTACATCCACAACCGTCTGGTCGAGAACGGCTCGGTCGCCACCCGCTCCCAGGGTGAGGGCTGGGGCGACTTCATGGCACTGCACATGAGCCTGCGCGAGGGCGACGATCAGGACGGCGTCTACGCGAGCACCACCTACGCGAGGTCCGACGGCTACTACGGCATTCGCCGGATCCCCTACTCGGTCGATACCACCAAGAACGCGCTCTCCTTCCGCCACATCTCCAACGACGAGCCGCTGCCCGACAGCCATCCCATCAACGATTGGGGTGGCCCCAATGCCGAGGTGCACAACGCCGGCGAGATCTGGACGACGATGCTCTGGGAGAGCTACATCGCCCTGCAAAAGTCCTACGAGGGCGACAAGAGCTTCGACGACGCTCGCCGGGCGATGGCTGATTACCTCGTCGCCGGCATGATCCTCGCGCCGACGATGCCCACCTACACCGAGCAGCGCGACGCGATCCTGCTGGCGATCTCGGCCAGCAGTGCCGAGGATTTTCAGACCATCGCCCTCGCCTTCGCCAGCCGCGGCGCTGGCACCTGTGCCGTCTCGCCCCCGCGCAACTCCACCGATCTGATCGGCGTCATCGAAGACTTTGAGCTGAGCTCGCGGGCAGTCATCACCGGCATTTCGGTCAGCGACAGCCTGTTCTCCTGCGATGACGACGGCATCGTCGATGTCGGAGAACTCGGCGAGATCAAGGTCGACATCCTGAATGCCGGCGCTATGACGCTCACCGATGGCGCGATCCTCGAGGTCATCGATGCCGATCCAAACCTCGTCTTCCCCGAGGGCCCACAGGTCAACATCCCCCAGATCGGGGCTCAAATGGGGTTCCAAGCCTCGATCCAGGTATCGCTCGATGAGTCGCTGATGACCTTCGAACCGATCGTCATCAACCTCCGGCTGACCACCCCCGACGGCTGCGATGAGACCATCGAGGTCGAACTTCCGGCGGTGATCCACGGCGATGTCGTCAACGAGAGTTCAACCATGGACGACGTCGAGACACCGAACAGTGTCTGGAATACCGGCGGTATGGAGGGCGAGACCATCTGGGCACGGGGCCCCTTTGACGGCGGCCATCGCTGGCACGGCGACGACGTTGGTCGGGTCAGCGACAGCTGGATCGAATCCCCCGAGGTCACTGTCAGCGAGGAGGAGCCCCTGGTGATCGCCTTCGATCACGCCTACTCCTTCGAGTACTCCGACGACACCTACTGGGACGGCGGCGTCATCGAAATCACAAACGACGGCGGCAAAAATTGGGAGGACATCTCGGTCTACACCGACCCCGGCTACCCCGACTCGATCAACAGCGAAGCCAACCCGATGGACACGCGCCCCGCGTTTGTCGGCGACAACGCCAACTACCCGAAGATGGAACCGCTGATGCTCGACCTCGGCATGGCCTTTGCGGGCTCGAGCGTCAAGATCCGCTTTAGGATCGGTACCGACGCGGCCGCGGGCGGCCCCGGTTGGGACATCGACAACATCGCCTTCGTCGGCATCACCAATACGCCCTTCCCGACCTGGGTCGCGGACGAGGGACCCTGCGTCGGCGGCACGGATACCGACACAGACACCGACACCGACACCGACACCGATTCGATGGGCACCGACGGTACCGACTCCGACTCGATGGGTACCGACGGCACCGACGGCACCGATTCGATGGGCACCGACGGCACCGACTCGATGGGTACCGACGGCACCGACTCCGCCTCCGCCTCCGACTCCGACTCCAACAGCGGCACAAGCGGCTCGGCAAGCGGCACAGGTGGCTCGGCAAGCGGCACCGGCAACCCCGCGGATTCGAGTTCGGCAGGTGATGATACCGACACCGACTCCGCGACAGGCACAGACACCGCCGGGGGCACGGTCACCGATGACGGCTGCGGCTGCCGCAGCGACGACGGCAAAGCGCCACCGATCGGCCTCGTCGCCCTCGGCCTCATCGTGCTCGGCCGACGACGTCGCCGCTAAACCGCAGAGCAGGTCGGCACGGTGCCTAGCGCCGTGTCGACCCGCCCGCACTGCATAGGCATTCGCTGACGCAGCGCCGATCGTCAGCATTATGCGGGCGCCCAGAATGACTTCTCGGCGCCCGTACCCGTGCAGGCTCGTGCGCACCTGATCATCGCTAACGGATCAAGTATGCTCGTGCGCCACGGCTCGATCATGAACTCCAAGAGCAGCGAAATCGGGACTGCATGGCGCTTTCTGGCTAGCGGTTTTAAGACTTGGGACCAGACCGCTGCGTTCTTTCCGAGCCAACGCTGGCTGGTACGAGCGCTGACCTGCCAGCCGGAGCTCCAAAACGCCAAGACCGTCGTCGAACTCGGGCCCGGTACCGGTACCGTCACTCGGGCGATCCTCCGCGAGGCCCCCAAAGCCCAGATCTACTCCGTCGAAATCGACGAGAAGATGGTCGAGACCGCGTCCTCTGCGATCCGCGATCCGCGTCTCCGCTTTGTCCACGGCTCGGCCGCCGATGTGCACACCCTGCTGCCGCAACTCGGCTGCGAACGACCTGTCGACGTCGTGATCTCATCGCTCGGCATGAGCCTGCTGCCAGACCAGGTCCGCGACGAAGTGATGCGTTCGGTCTCGCAGATCTTAAGCCCGACCGGCGTCTACATCCAATACGCCTACGTGCACGCTCGCGTCTTCGTCTGGAGCCCCAACAGCGGGGTCTCTCGCTTCAACATCCGCCGCTATCTCAGCCCCCACTTCGGCGACCTGCGACGCAAGGTGATCATGGCAAACATCCCCCCAGCCGCGGTCTATACCTGCCGAGCGCCACGCCTGTCCGAAGCCGCCGAATAGGCCCGCACGCTCATCGCCGGTAGCGATGGATCCGCGGCGCTCGGCCGATCTCAAAGATAAAGGCAAAGCCAAAGTCGATGCGATGGGTCTCGGGATCGACGAGCCCAGAGGGCGGGTTGGCAAAGGGTGCCGCGCTGCGTACTGCTCGAATCGCCTCTTCGTCGAGATAATCGATGTCCGAGGACTTCTCGAGACGAACTGACCGCAATGAGCCGTCGGCATGCAAGCTCACCTGCAACCGGGTGATCCGGGTTTTGTCGCCGTAAACCCGCCCCTGGGGATCGCGCGCGGCGTGCAAAATTTCGGGATGCCAATGCTCGGCAATGGCATCCCGAAGTCGATTAAAAAACGACGAGTACTTAAAGCGGCGAGCGTTGAGCAGGCTCTCGCTGCCCTCCTCCTCGACTGTATGCAGATCGTCTAAGGAGCCCGGGCGACCGAAGAGATCGCGCATATCCGCCGGATTCCCCCGAAGCCCGGAGGGGGCCGGTGGCGAGCCCTCTGCGCCTGGATCGCTCGGTGCCTGACCGTCATGCGCCGCCGATGCGTCGACCAAAGGCGACTCCTCGCCCTCGCCCGCGTCACTGAGCCCGGGCTGCGCTGCGCTGCCGGTGTGCTCACTGTTATGAGCGCTGGCTTGCCGCGGATGCAGGAGCGGCGAGGCCTTTGAATCCTCTGGGGCATCGCCGGGCTGGGTCGGCGCCCGCCCCCGCTGCGGTCGTTGATTGGGTGCCCGTACCTCTTTGTCGACCCGCGAATCCGACTCGGCGATCTTGTCGGTCTGCTCCGGCGGGCGTTCGTCGGGCACACGATCGAGGTTGACCAAATTGCCCGGAAGATCGGGCTCGTGATCGTCGTCGGCATCATCAGGATCAGCCTCGACCAGCGAGATCTCCATGATCTGATCGTTCGCGGGCAAGGGCGCCGGCTTCGCGGCGCTCAGGCCTAAAATCCCGTTGCCGACCGGCAGCAACACGAGATGGATCAGCGCCGACGCCAGGAGCATCGCCACTGCCAGAGTGACCGTCGTGCTTTGTTCTCTTCGCCTCGCCATGGATGCAGCCCGCAAAGGGCTCTAGAATTCTGAGACCGCGAATTATAGCCCCTCGGCGCGATTTGTCCCGCCCTTCCTACTACCGGCGGCCCCCTCTCGGGTGATCGAACGCCGTCAGCTCCGCGTGGATCGCCAAACCCGGGCCCTGTGCGCTCCGTTATCCTCCGCCCCGTGACCGACCCAAGGCCCTGCCACGACCCGCAGCCCCGGCAGCTGAGCGCCCGCTCGATCTCGGAGGGCGCCGAAGCGCTCCTCATGCGCGAGGTGCCGATCTTAGACCTCGGCTTTGTCCAGCCGATCGACTACATGGGCAACGACTTCGACGTCGTCCAGGCAGCACGCGTGAGCTACGGCCCGAGCACCCGCAAAGTGCACAACGACCGCGGGCTGCTCCGCTATTTGATGCGCCACCGGCACACCACGCCCTTCGAGATGTGTGAGGTGAAGTTTCGCTGCAAGATGCCGATCTTCGTCGCTCGCCAGTGGATCCGCCACCGCACCGCCAACGTCAACGAGATGTCGCTGCGCTACACCGAGGCGCCCGACGAGTTCTACTTGCCGGCGATCGAAAACGTCTCACTGCAGGCGCAGGACAACAAGCAGGGGCGACAGACGATCGCCGTCGACGACTCGGTCCGCGCCGACGTCGTCCGCCTGATGCGGGCCAACCAAGAGGAAGCCTTCGCGATCTACCAGCGCCTCGCCGGTGACCTCGGTATCGCCCGCGAACTCGCACGTTCAGTGCTACCGGTGTCGCTCTACACCCAGTGGATCTGGAAGATCGACCTCCACAACCTGATGCATTTTCTGAGCCTCCGACTCGACGCCCACGCCCAGCTCGAGATCCGCGTGTACGCCGAGGCGATGGCCAACTTCACCCGCGCCTGGGTGCCGATGTGCTTCGAGGCCTTCGACGATTACAGGCGTCAGGGCCTGCATCTCAGCCGCCTCGAGGTCGCCGCGCTCAGCCGCATCCTCGACGGCGCCGACCAGGACCAGGCCTGCACCGCCGCCGGGCTCAAGGGCCGAGAGGCGCGCGAATTCGCCGCCAAAATCGCCTCGATCAAAAGCCGCCGATCGAGCTGAGAATCGCCCCTAAAGGCCGATCGAGCGCCGCCGACAGCCGAATCCTGGCCGCTGATAAGCTTCCTGTGTGAGCGAGGCGAGACCCCAGGGGCTGCGGATCGCGGTCGACGTGATGGGCGGCGATCGATCACCGACCGAGCCCATCCGGGCAGCGGCGCGGATCTCGATGACAACCAACCTGCAGCTCCTGCTGGTCGGCCGACGCGAGGTCATCGAAGCTGACCTTAAGAACATCACCCATCAAGCGGAGCAGATCACCATCGTCGACGCCCGCGAGGTGATCGGTATGAACGAGAAGGCGCGAGTAGCCCTCGACACCAAGCACGACGCTTCGATCCTGGTGGCGATGCGCACGGTCGCTAGCGGTGATGCCGACGCCCTGGTCTCGGCCGGTTCGACCGGCGCCCTGGTGCTCGCCGCGGCCCAGGAGCTGCCGCGGATCCCCGGCATCGACAGGGCTGCCCTCGCCGCGGTCTACCCCACCCGCAAGCGCGACAGCAGCTCCGATCCCTTCGCCCTGATCCTCGACGTCGGTGCGAGCGTCCGGGTTCGCTCGCAGGACCTTCTTTTCTTCGCCTACATGGGCAGCGCCTACGCCCGTTCGATCTCCAAGGTCGCGAGGCCCACGGTCGGCCTCCTCAACATGGGCAGCGAAGAGAACAAGGGCGACGCTGCGCTGCGTCAGGCCCACGCCTGGATGCGTGACGACCCGCGCCTCCACTTCGTCGGCAATGTCGAGGGCAACGACATCCCCACCGGCGGCGCCGATGTGATCGTCTGCGAAGGTTACGTCGGCAACGTCGCGCTCAAAATGGCCGAAGGTGTCTCCGAGGTTTTTAAGAGCCTCGGCAAGCAGGCCTTTCGCCAGAGCCTGCTCTCTCGCCTGGGCCTGCTCCTGCTCTCCCGCGCTCTCCGCCGACTCAAGGGCATCACCGACTACCGCGAGTACGGCGGTGCTCCGCTCCTGGGCTTTCGCGCGCCGGTGATCAAGGCCCACGGACGCAGCGGCGAGGTCGCGATCGCCAACGCGATCAAGGTCGCAGCCAAGGCCGTACGCGACGGCGTCTGCTCCGAAATCGAACGCGCCGTCGCTGACTTCACGGCGGCCAAAACAGACCCATAAACCCTGCCACGCCCGAGGATCCCCCCATGCGCGATGCGGTCCAGTTCACTGTTTTGATGTCCGTTTTGCCCCCCTGGCGTGCGGCCAAGACACGGAAGCACGGACGGCCTCGGCCGCTCCACCGTCACCCCATCTGAGGTCTGCGACGGCACCGCGCAGGGCGACTCGGCCCGGCGCGCAGAGGAGCGCACGCGGTAGAGTCTGCGCCGTGCAACGCCTGCCCGCACCGCCGATCCCCGAGTGGCTCAGCGCCCTCCTGCCCGCCCAAATCCGCCGCTTCACCGCCCACGCCGGGGGCCACGATCTGCACGTAATGGAGCTCGGTCGCCCGGGCCCACGCCCGTCGATTGTCATGCTGCACGGCAATCCGAGCTGGGGTTTCCTCTACCGCAAGGTCGCCGAGCTCTGCGCCCTCGACAACCACATTATTCTCCCAGATCTCGTCGGCCTCGGCCTCTCTGAAAAACCGCCCTCCGCCGACTGGCACACCCTAGAGGGCCACGCCCAGGTGATCGCGGCCCTGCTCGACGGCCTCGATCTCGGCGAGGTCGTCTTTGTCGGTCAGGACTGGGGCGGACCCATCGGCTTGCTCGCTCTGGCCCAAGAGCCAGGTCGGTGTGCAGGCCTCGTGCTGATGAATACCGTCGTCGGCCCGCCGATGCCCGGCTTCCGCCCGAGCGCCATCCACCGCATCAGCCAACTACCACTGGTGGCCGAACTCGCCTTCCGCACCCTCGGACTACCGCAGCGCATGCTCAACATCCTGCAGGGCGATCGCCGATCGATCCGCGGAGCCGTCGCCAAGGCCTACCGCTATCCACTCCGCCACCGCCGCGACAGATCCGGCCCGCTCGGCCTCGCGCGCATGGTGCCGAGCAGCCTCTACCACCCCTCGATGGCCGCTCTCGAGCGCTCGCAGCAATTCGTCGAGGACTACCGAGGGCCCGCCGCTCTGGTCTGGGGCGAACGTGATCCGCTCCTCGGTCGCCTCCTCCGCAGAGTCCACCGATCGCTGCCCCAGGCCGAGGTGAGCGCGACCTCAGCGGGTCATTTTCTGCAGGAAGAAGTGCCCTCTGAGATCGCCGCAGCGATCCGCAGCGTTCTCGCCAAGACCGGAAAACAAACGCCCGCGTAGGCCCTTGCATCGGCCCCTGTTGCGGCCCATGGTCTGGCCCATGGAGCTCCGATCCTTCACGGTCCCCGCCTCGGCAGACCCCGTCCAAGTCGTCACCTGCGATCAGGACGGACCGCGAACAACCGTTCTCGAGTCAGCCGCCGCCGATGCTGTCATCACGGCCGCAGCACCCCTCTTCGCCGCCCTCAGGGCCGAGTGCGGCTGCGAGCTGCAAGCGCTCTCCTACAGCGGGGACAACGATGTTCTGAGCTTCACCCCTGCGGCCAACAGCCCGCACAGGGGCGGCGAACCAAAGCTGTCGGGGCCCGAGATCACGCCGCACCTCCAGGGCCTCAAGGCGATCGCTCGAGCGATTCTCGGCGAACTGCGCACGCTCTCCGGCGACACCCGCAGCAAGGGCGATCGCGGAGACCCCAGCAATCCCGACTTCTGGGAGGTGCTCTACCAGGCCGATACCACCGGCTGGGAGCTCGGCCGCGCCGCACCGCCGATCGCCGACTACTTCGCCACTACTTCGCCGGCTGGTCTGCGCGTCTTGGTCGTCGGCTGCGGCCGCGGTCACGAAGCTCGCATGCTCGCGAGCCTCGGCGCCAAGGTGACGGCGATCGACATCGCCCCCTCGGCGATCGCCCAGGCCCAGGCGATCAAAAGCCCGCAGCCGATCGACTTTCGACTCGCCGACGTCTTTGATCTCCGCGGCCAGGCACCGGCCTTCGATCTGATCGTCGAGCACACCTGTTTCTGTGCGATCGATCCGGCCCGCCGAGACGAGTACGTAACTGCCGTTGCTGACGCACTCGTACCCGGTGGCGCCCTTATCGGCCTCTTCTTCGCTCACGGCCGCGAGGGCGGCCCGCCCTTCACCGCCTCCGCCAAGGAGGTCCGCGAACGCTTTGGCGAGCGCTTCATCATCGACCGACTCGCGACCGCCGCGGGTTCAGTGATCACCCGCCGCGGCGACGAGCTTTTCGGGCGTCTGATCAAGCGAACATGACCAAAAAGACAGACTCTACCTACGAGGCCACTGGACGGATCAAACCGCAAGCCCGAGCGACGGCGTCGCGATAGACCAACCAGCGCCCGAGGATTTCCTCCATCGACGCCAGTACCTGCGGATACGCGGCCGGATCGATGCTCTCGAGCAGACCCCAGGCGACCGAGCGGCGAGCCCTCTCGACCCCGCGATGGGCCTGGAGCTTGGCGAGCACCGAAACATCGAGGCTGTAATGCTTGGCCAGGGGATGCTCATCCAGGCTCGCCTCAGACTGCTCTGATGCAGCGGGATCGATCGAGCTCCGCTCATAGAGTTCGTCGCCGAGAAAGATCGCCGCGATCACCATCGCCGTCTCCCAACCACACTCGAGGGTCGACTCATCGACATAGGCCCGAAAGCGGGCTGCCTCGTGCAGCATCGTGATCGTCTCAAAGCGATCCAGATCCATGCCCAGGCCCGCAGGAAAGCGCAAAAAGAGTTCCGCATGCGCCTTGCCACCCGAGGGCTTGCCGGTCTCCGCCTCGTAGAGACTCTCGGCGAGCTCCGCCCGTATCGATGCCGTGGGACACTGGACATACGCTCGACCAATGAGGATCGCGAAGTCGCGGACGTAGGTCGCAAACTCCTGCTCAAAGTGAATGTGCAAGCGCTCCGCGGCAACCTCACCGGCACTGAAGAGCGGCCAGGCCCAGTGGTGCTTTCGCTCCATTAAGCAAACAAGTGCCCCCCTAAACTCGGCGATATGCATTGTCGACGAACAGAGCACCGAAGGGGCATGCCCGGCAAGCTTGAGTTTCGCAGCCGCACGAATTCGCAATGCCTCCATGCCCGCGCAATGAGGCCCAAATATGCCATTGAACATTGAACGCCCACCTATAGCGGCCCTGGCTCGTGTCCGCGCTGCCCGCGAGCGCGACTCGCCTTTGCTCCGTGAGCATGTCAACACTGAGCGAAGCCGCAAGACTAGGGCAATTATTGTTCGGGCCGAGCGCATGCTCTAAAGCGGAGAAGAAAATGCATATTTTGCTGGTGCTCTCGCCTGCGAGTCCTGCTCTCCTCTCGGAGCGAGCAAGTGAGAGACGCCATGCAACAAAACGACCTGACCCGACTCCCCATGTTCTGTGACCAGTGCGAGCAGACCGCCCACAACACGGGCTGCACAGAGATAGGCATCTGCGGCAAGAACCCCGACGTCGAATCACTGCAAAAGCTCCTGATCTACGGGGTCAAGGGCATGGCCGCCTACAAGGCCCACGCCCGCCGCCTAGGCAAGACCGACACCGAGGTCGAGGCCTTCATCGAAGAGGCCCTATTCGCGACCATGACCAACGTCAACTTCGACGTCGACCGGCTCCTCGAGATGGTTCTCGAGTGCGGCCGCATGAATCTCAAAACGATGCAGCTGCTCAACGACGGTCACATCGAGCAGATGGGCAAGCCCTCTCCCTGCGAGATCGACGAAGGCATCCAAGAGGGTCCTGGCATCCTCATCACCGGCCACGATCTTATGGACCTCAAAGAGCTGCTCGCTCAGGTCGAGGGCACCAACATCAAGGTCTACACCCACGGCGAAATGCTGCCCGGTCATATGTACGAGGGCCTGCGCAACCATCCCAACCTCGCGGGGCACTACGGCGGCGCCTGGCAAAAGCAGCGCAAGGAGTTCGAAGACTTCGGCGGGCCGATCGTCGCGACCACCAACTGCGTGCTCATCCCGCGAGCGTCCAATACCTACGGCAACCGCCTCTTCACGATCCGCGAGACCGGCATCCCCGGCTCCCTGCGCCTCAAAGACCACGACTTCGCGCCGATCATCGCGATGGCCAAGGAGATCGGTGACCTCAAGCCCACCGAGATCAAGAAAACACCGACAGGTCACCACTACACGGCGGTTCTCGGGCTCGCCGGTCAGATCGTCGACGCCGTGAAAACCGGCAAAATCCGCCACTTCTTCCTGGTCGGCGGCTGTGATGGCGCGGAGCAGGGCCGCAACTACTTCACCGACTTCGCCCAAAATGCACCCGAAGAATCCGTGGTCATGACCCTTGGCTGCGGCAAGTTCAGGATCCGCGATCACGACTACGGCACCGTCGCTGGCCTGCCCAGGCTCCTCGATCTCGGCCAGTGCAACGACGCCTACGGGGCGATCAAGATCGCCTTGGCCCTGGCGGAGGCGTTTGAGTGCGGCGTCAACGATCTGCCGCTGACCCTGGTGATCTCCTGGTTCGAGCAAAAGGCGGTGGCCGTGCTGCTGACGCTGCTTCACCTCGGCGTCAAAAACATCCGCCTGGGGCCGAAGCTGCCGGCGTTCATCACCCCGAACGTGCTAAATATCCTCGTCGAGCGCTACGGGATCCAGCCGATCGGCACCGACGGCAAGGCAGACGTCGCCGCGGTGATGGCCGCTAGCGCCTAGCTCTTCGACTCGCACAACAGGTTCGATCGGGTCGTTGATCGGAACCACGGGCCAGCGAGCGGGACCTCCGAGTCACCGTTCGCGGGCCCGTTCTTTATTCTCAGTACGATCACGAAACGACCCCTAGGGCCGCATCCACCATTGACGCAATCGCGCCCCGCGATCGACGATGGAGCGAGCGCCCATGCCCTCGCCTTCGCCGACTCCCCGCACATCTGAACTCGTCGAACTCGCCTCGCCTCCGGGTGATGGATCCCTCGACAACGCCAGCCTTAACCCAACACCGATCCGCGATCGCACCTGGGGGCGCTGGGATCTGGCCGCGCTCTGGGTGGGCATGAGCGTCTGCATCCCCACCTACATGCTCGCCGGCGATTTGATCCGCAGCGGCATGAATTGGTGGCAGGCGATGCTCGCGATCCTGCTGGGCAACATGCTGGTGCTGGCGCCGATGATCCTCAACGGCCACGCCGGCACCCGCTACGGCATTCCCTTTCCGGTCTTCGCCCGCGCGGCTTTCGGCACCGCCGGCGCCCACATCCCGAGCATCACCCGCGCCCTGGTGGCCTGCGGTTGGTTCGGGATCCAGACCTACATCGGCGGCGAGGCAATCTCGGCAATGATCGCCCTGCTCTGGCCCGGCTGGCTCGAGATCGGCGGCGGGGCAATGATCCTCGGCATGAGCGTGCCCTCGTGGCTGACCTTCGCCGCGTTCTGGCTTATCAACGTTTACTTCGTCTGGCGCGGCACCGAGTCGATCAAATGGATGGAGAAAGCCGCCGCGCCCTTCCTGCTCGTCGTCGGCCTGGTGCTGCTCTGGTGGGCGATCGATCACGGCGGCGGCCTGATGACGATCCTCGATCAATCAAGCGCACTCTTGCAGGCCGAAGAGAGCCTGCAGGGCCTCGATTGGATCGTCGGCGTCTTCTTGCCCGGGCTGACCGCGATGGTCGGCTTTTGGGCGACGCTCTCCCTCAACATTCCCGACTTCACCCGCTACGCCCGCTCCCAGCGTGAGCAGGTGTACGGCCAGCTCCTGGGGCTCCCACCGACGATGGTGCTCTTCTCGTTCATCGGCGTCGTCGTCACCGCGGCGACGGTCATCCTCTACGGCAAAGCGATCTGGGATCCGGTCGCGCTGGTGGTCAAGATCGCCGGCGAGACCCAATCGACAGCGCTCGCCTTCGTCGCGATGCTGACCCTGGCGATCGCGACGCTCTCGACCAACATCGCCGCGAACATCGTCGGCCCCGCCAACTCCTTCGCCAACGCCTTCCCCCGCCGACTCACCTTCCGCAGCGGGGGCATGGTCGCGGCGACGCTCGGCGTGCTGCTCTGCCCCTGGCTGCTGCTAAACGTCTACATCGGTTGGCTCGTCTCTTACTCAGGTCTGCTCGGCGCCGTCGGTGGGGTGCTGCTCGCCGACTATTGGCTGGTCCGCCGCACCAAACTCGATCTCGCGGGGCTCTACGAGAGCCGCGGCCCCTATCGCTACAGCGCCGGGTTTAACCTCAAGGCGATCGCGGCGACGCTGGCCGGTCTCGCCGTCGTCGGCCTGGGTTACCTGGTACCGGCGCTTTCATTCCTCGCTCAGGGCGCGTGGTTTACCGGCGTCCTGGTCTCGGCGACCGTCTACTTCTTCGCGATGGGCGGCCGCCAAGCACCGGCCACCGCCGCGACCTAGTAGCCCTGCATCTCGATGATGATCGTCGGCAGGAATTTTTTGAGGTTCGCGAGTGACTTGGTCTGCCAGGCGATCACCGAAGTCCCGCGGACCGTCACCGCCGAGACTCCCTGCTTGCGCAGCGAGATCGCAAACTTGTACAGAGTATTGATGCCCGACGAGTTAAGAAATTTTAGCTCGAGCATATCGAGTGTCAGCTGCGGACGATTCTCGGCGAGCACATCGCTGAGCAGCTGGCTTATCGGCTTGTAGTCCTTCGTGCCCAGGCGCAGCGTGCCCTCAAAGAAGACGATCGACGCCGTCGGATCGAACCATACACGGTAGTTTGAATCGCGGACTTCCATGGCTTAGATCCCGAAGATCGGCAGGCGAGCCATGGTGTGAAAGTGGACCCGCTTGGCCTCGCCATCCGGCGCATCGATCCGCCAGCCAAGCTCTGCGTCATAGTCGGTGATCATGGTCAGAAAACCGAGCCCCGAGACCCCCGCCTCAGGGTTGGCGGCGTTCTCCTCGACCCTTTGCAGGAGCAACTCGTGGGCATCCCCTGTCACCAGCTCTCGCAGCTTGGGCTTGAGCGAATCGGCCGTGCTCGTGGCGATCCAATTGCTGACGACAAAGACCAGAGATTTTTCATGAACTCCGACCTTCACGGTGATCGTTCCGCCGAGTTGAAACTTCACGGCGTTCTCGACGACCTCGTTGAGAACATAGGAGATCGCATTCTCCACCTCGGCTTCGACAACCTCGTCGCCGGCCCCACACGAGGGCATCTGCGAAAAATAATGGGCGAAGAAATCCGCGGTCGCGCCACAAAGATCCCAGCGGACCTTAAAAGTCTCGGGAAAGAGCTCGACTGCGACCTCGACGTCGAGCTCTTCGAGGTCTGGGTAGTCGCCGATTCGTTCGTCCATGGGCTGCTCTGCTCCGGATCTATGCGATCCGCTTTAGGATAACGGTGGTGATGTCGTCGAGGATCGGTCCGCCGCTGATATGGGCCCTGACATCCGCAACTAAGGCATCTCGAATGCCGTCCGCGTCGAGGTCACGCGCTCGATCGAGACAGGCACAGAGCCGCTCAATTCCGTAGAATTCACCACTTGGACTCTCCGCCTCGGTGATCCCATCGGTGTAGAGGGCGACGACATCGCCGAGCCCCAGAGCGATCTCCTGAAGATCGATAAACTCGTCGATATCGCGCTCGATCCCGATCGGTAGGCCGAGATCCATGGTGTCGATCCGCTCGACATCGCCGCCGACCCGGACGATGAGCACCTCTTCGTGCTGACCGGCAAGCACGAGCACACCGTCGGCGTAGTCGAGAAGCGAAAGCGTCAGGGTCCGCTCGACGCCGGTGCGCGCGAGGTTGTCAAAGATCACCTGATTGACGAGGCTGAGGAAACGCCGCGGCGAAGCGACATCGCAGGTCTGCAAGGTGCGCACCGCGGTCTGCACCATCAGCATAAGGACACCGCTTTCGAGACCGTGACCGGTGACATCTCCGATCGCGATCTTCAGCGCCCGCGCCCCCTGAAGCACATCGTAGTAGTCGCCGCCGACCTCCTCTGCAGGCTGCATAAAGCCCGCGATATCGAGACAGCGCACAGCTTCGAGTTCGTCGGTCGTCGGCAACACCATCATCTGCAACCGCCTGGCGACATCGAGCTCCGCCCCCATGCGCAGGTTGTCCTCCTTGAGGCGCTCGTTGAGACCGACGATCTCGCGGTTGGCGTCCTCGAGCTCGGAGGTCCGTTGCTGCACCAGGCCCTCGAGGTTTTCGGTGTGCTCACGGATCTCGCTGGCCATCTGATTGAACGCCAGAGTGAGCGCACCGACCTCGTCGTCACCTAGCGAGCCCGTCGGCACGCTCACCGTGTAGTCCTTGTTGGCGATCCGAGCGGCGCCCTGGGAGAGCGTCACCAGGCTGGCGGTCAGGCGGCGGGAAACAAAAATCAGCCAGAGCAAGACCACCGCCAAGGTGCTCAGGGTGATGCCAACCTGGAGGGCGAGCACCTCCTGCGAACTCATCGCAACTGCCTTCTCGGCAGCCGTCAGAGCGGCGTAGATCTCTTCGTCGGGCACGACAAAGCCGATGACCCAATGGGCCTCGTGGATCTCATCGTCACCGCTCCAGGTGTTAAACGGATCGAGTCGCTGGAGCGCGACCACGTGATTGCGACCACCGAGTTCGACCTCGATGAAGACAGGCTCCTCCCCGGTCGGCAGTACCAACGCCCGGGTCGCCGCCTCGGTGCTTTTGCCCAGGTACTGCTCGAAGATGTCGACACCGCCGCCACTCGCAGCGACGCTGGTGAGACCCAGACGCTCACGACCGGCCTCGTTGACCGCGAAGACGTTGCCGTTGTCCTGGGCCAAGAAGGCGAAGCCGCTGCCAAAGAGCTGGACCTCCTCGACGTAATCGATGATGCCCTTGAGCGTCAGATCAAAACCGAGAGCGCCGGCAAAATGCGCTCGGTCGCGGCTCCAGAGCGGCTGAAAAAGGGTGAGAATCGGCCCGCCACCGGCCGCATCGTAGTAGGGCGAGGTCAGGGTGATTTGCTCGCGGGGCTCAACAAAGCGAGAGCTGTCGCCGATCCATTTTTTCCAACCGTCGACCAGACCGGGAAAAAAGAAATCCCAAAACATCGCCTCGTTATGACCGGGCGCCAGGGTGTCCAGGGTCTGGGCGAGCTTTTTGGTCGGGTAGAAGCGAGCAAAGGGACGCTCAGTCGGACCGACGAAGTAGATCTGGAGCTTGCGCGATCCGTAGCGGTGGATCGGCGGCATCAAGAGATCCATGAAAGCGGTGTCGTCGATCGCCCGCATGACATCCGCACGGATCGTGCGCGTAGCCGAGAGCTCGCCCTTCGTCGGCGGCTCCGCAGCCTCGCCCGCGCTCCCAGGCTCACCTGTCTCTTCGGTCTTATCGGCGGCGAGTTCATCCAGGAGATAGCCCCAGACGGTCACGGTCGAGGGCTCATCCGGGCCGGTCTGGGCCCAGTTGCCCGCCGAGTGGTAGACCAAGTGATCGGCAAAGAGCGGCGCCTTTGCGGCCGCATCCACGAAAGGCCCGAGTTCCTGCCGATGATCGACCACAACCTGAGAAACCGCCGCCAGGGTCGCGAGCTCGCCCTCAGCCCGACTCACCTCGATGCTGAGGAGCTGAGCGACGTTGCCGATGTGTTTTTGCAGGTACTCCTGGCTGGTATAGCGCAGACCCTTGCGGGTCTCTTCGCCGGCGTCACGGCCCAAGCTCTGGAGGCCGAGGTAGGCCGCACCGCCGCTCAGGAGCAGCCCCGCAGCGACCGAAACGCCTGCGACCAGTACCAGCTTGGTACGGAGCGAAGACCACGGCATCGCCCTTAACTCGCCTTTCTCGAGCGCCGACGCGAGAGACCGCTCGGCTTGCGACCGGAGGCGACATAGAGCGGCCAGGTGGCGTATCCCCGCCGCGAGTTGATGGTGTAGACGTGGTCGCGCAGCCCGGCTCGCAGGCGTTCGACCATCTCATCTGGGATCTGGGTCGCCTCCGAGAGTTCGCCGGTGACATAGTCTTCCCAGCTCTCGATCACCCGGGCGAAGTCCTCGCTCGAGGTGTTGTGATTGGTGATCGCGATGGTCTTGATCTTGATGTCCTCGAAACCGAGATCCGTCAGCAACGAGTACATTTTGGGCCCGTACGAGAGGTCCATGCCGAGCGTCGCGCACATTGCATTGATCTGCTCATAGGCCCAGCTCACCGCCTCGTGTCGCGGGTAGCCGTAGTTGTGCAACATCATCTCGTTGGTGAGATAGACACGCCCGCCCGGCCTGCAGATCCGCATCAGCTCGCGGAGGATGCTCTCCGGTTGATCGAAGACCTGCAACGACAGTCGCGAGGTGACAAAGTCAAAATCGTTATCCTCGAGGAAGAGGTTGGTCGCGTCACCGAAGACGTACTCGATATCCGAAATCCCGAACTCCTTCGCGACCTGGGCCGCGTACTGAAGAAAGGGACGCGAGTGGTCGAGCGCCACCAGACGCGCCGGCTTGAACTCCTTGCGCATCAGGACCGCGAAGTCGCCGATTCCACAGCAGATATCCGCGACTTTCATGCCCTCCTTGAGCCCGTGCGCAGCCAGCAGATCGCGCTCGTGATGCCAGACGATGTTGGTCTGGGTGCGGAGAACCGGGATCAGAGCGTCGTTTTCGATGACGCCCTGACCGGGGTAAAACGCGCGATCGTAGAGCTCTACGGTGACATTGTCGAAGAGTTCCGGGAGCAGGGAAAACCGCCCCGAGGCCCAGGATACGACGCTCGAGATGACGATCTTGATGCGCAGCGACGGGCAGCGCTCGCCGGTATCTCGGACAAAGCGGGCGAGTTCGCAAAAGCCGATGAAGTTGAGATAGCGCAGACGCTTAAGATTGATAAAGAGCACGCCCGAGACCGCGGCCGCGGCCCCCTCCAAGCAGGCTCGGATGTCGCTGATCGCCGCGGCCCTCTCGGGGCGGACGCTGCCGCGAATCGCAA
Source organism: uncultured Nannocystis sp. (assembly GCA_964474905.1). Lineage (GTDB taxonomy): Bacteria > Myxococcota_A > Polyangia > Nannocystales > Nannocystaceae > JADJRG01. The sequence goes on from CAYYUP010000005.1 coordinate 91,431, forward strand.
CCTCCTGATCATTCTCAACAAAGCGAACCGAATACGGAGCAGGTGCGGCCATCGTCCAGGTCACTCCGCTGGGATTGTGAGCGAGACGAAGAGCGAGTCGTCTCTCAAGGTGAGCTGCGGCGCGACGCCGTGCACGGCCGCCATCTCGACAAACGCTCCAGCTGGGTCTGGCGCGTCCAGGAGCGCGACGAAGCCCTGTCGGTGCCTCGCCACAATATCGGGAGAGCAAAGGCCCTCGAGCGCCCGCTCGAAGGCCGCGGTGACCTCGTCATTTGTCGGGAGCACACAGGTCACGTGCACGGCTTCCTCTTCGCGGGTGACATCGACGCCCATCGTGCCCTTACCGTGGTTGGCAAAGCTGAGCTCCAAGACCTCGTTGACGAAGCTCGAGATCTGAGTGGCCAAGCCCTCAGGATCGAAGCGATCCGAGGCCGCGTAGCGAGCGATGTAATCGGCAACCACACGGCATTGGGCCCAGCACTCAGAGAAACCCGAGAGCGCGAGACGCATAGAAATCACTCTGGAAGGCTCAGCGGACATCAGCGCCCCAACAGCGAAAATCGGCCCCTGGCGACGCGATCAGAGCGAACACCCGGGTGATCGATAGGGCATGGTAGGCCGAAGATCGCCGGAACGACCAGCACCTTTTCGGCCTGATTCCGCGCCCCATGCCGCTCCTCAATGCCGC
>CAYYUP010000005.1:92218-117797 GCA_964474905.1 uncultured Nannocystis sp.
CCTCGATGCCTCCGTCGTCTCGCCCTTCGTCGCCGGTATCGACCGTCGCCAACTGGTTCAAATCCGAGTGCTTCGAGAACATCCGGCAGCTCCTCGTCCGCGATCCCCAAGGGCTCTCCGGTTCCCCGCAAAAGGGGCACAATACCCCCCTTAGCTCGCGCCATAAGCCCATTTAGATAGTCCTCGAGTGCGTCGACACGGAACGCCCTTGGCCCCGCGACGCGGTAGCCGAGCAGCAGATAACGCCCGTGATCAGGGTCGTGATTGACCGCCACCGAGAGCACCCCGGGAGCGAGCAAAATCGGCGGTATCTCAGCGCCGAAGAAGGCTTCGACAAGCAACATGCGACGCGCGATGTTGGCGACCGTGAGCGATTGCGACAGGTAGATCGTCTGCCTGCCAATGAACACCCCACGACGGCGCAGGAGCCCGCGCTCGCCGGCCCGAAGCGCCCCCACCTGAGCTGAGCCTGAGCCGCTCGACGTCGTCCCAAGATCGCGGCGCAGCTGGTAGATGAGCCCCCGCAACGCAGGCGATGGCGTCTCCTCGAATTCACCCACAAGAGGCCCCTGGATAGCCGCCACCTGGTCGCGGACCCACGCGAGCAAACGGCGATGAATCCGAGAACGGGCACCCGCCCCCAGCTCCGATTCGACCGCGAGCACGACCTCTGGATGCAGGAGATCCTTGCCCCGACGGAGATGGGCCAGGAGCTTTCCGTCAAAGGTGATAGCTCCGTCGTGACCCTCGATTTCCCCGTGCGCCGCCGCGATCACTCGCTCGACAAAGGCCAACTCGTTCTCGACCTCCGCGTCGTCTATGAAACCTGGCCGATCGGGCAGATCCAGGCCGATGAGACAGCGAAAGGGGCTACTCGTATCGATCGTCCTGACCGCTGCGGGCGCCCTGCGGGTCCGCTCGCGGGGTGAGACAAAGCGCTCTGTCAGACGCAGGTGAAGGGCGTCGCTCAAGCTGTTCTCGATCGCCGCCGTGCGCTCCTGCCAATGGCTCGCGCGGGGCACCCATTCGGAGTGATAGGCGATGTAGGTCCAGGTTCGAATAAAGGCAATCCTGCCCATCAACGTCGTGATATCGCCATCGATGTCGTCTAGACGGGCGATCCGGCGGGCCATCCAGTCACTATCCAGGCGCCCTGTCGATGCGCTGAGTTGGCCGAAGATCTGCGCCAAAAGGCGGATATGGCTATCCAGCAAGAGCCCGCGGAAATCGGGGATCCGACAGACATCCCAGAGCAGGCGGGTCATCGACGGGCTGCTCGCTCGCCGCAGGATCTGGGGGTCGGCTGTCAGCTGGATCAATGCGTCAAAGTCGTCGGCCCGTTCGACTCGCCGCAGCTCAGACCGCGGACTGCGGACTCGAAGGCTCGCGATAAGTGCACCCGGTGAACGCAGATCGAGCTCTGAGTTGCGCCAGATCAAATGCGAGAGCGGAGCGAAGGAGTGACGCTCGATCGCCCGGACCACCGAGTACGGCAAGCCGGCGATCTCTGAGAGTACACCAAAGCTGCCGTCGCGCTGATAGCGACCGGCCCGACCGGCGATCTGAGCGAGTTCGTCGCGCTCTAGGGGCCGCAACTCGCGACCATCAAACTTGCTCGTCGAGGCAAAGGCGACGTGGTCGACGTCCATGTTGAGGCCCATGCCGATGGCATCGGTAGCCACCAAATAGTCGACCTCCCCGGCCTGGTACATCGCCACCTGCGCGTTACGGGTGCGCGGCGAGAGAGCGCCAAGCACCACCGCAGCACCCCCTCGCCGCCGTCGCAAGCGCTCCGCCAACTCGTAGACGGTCGCGGCCGTGAAGGCGACGATCGCCGAGCGGGGCGGCAAGGCGCTCAGCGCAGACTCACCCGCATAACGAAGCTCCGAGAGGCGCTCTCGGCTGTCGATGCGCACACCCGGCAGGAGTTCGCGGATCAGCGGTGCCACCGTCGTAGCCCCGAGAAACCACGTCTCGACCCGACCCCTCGCCCGCAGCAACCTGTCTGTAAAGACATGACCACGTTGGCGGTGTGCGGCGAGCTGAATCTCGTCGACGACAACAAAGTCGACCGCGCGATCCACCGGCATCGACTCGGTCGTGCACACCCAGTAGCGCGGTCGCGTCGGCACCCGCTTCTCCTCGCCAGTGAGCAACGCGACCGCTTCTTCGCCGACCTGCGCGCTCATGCGATCGTAGACTTCGCGGGCGAGCAAGCGCAGAGGCAGGCCGATCATGCCGCTCTGGTGCTCCAGCATCCGTTCGATCGCACGGTGCGTTTTGCCCGTGTTGGTCGGTCCAAGGAGGGCGCAGACCGTGCCGCTGGATCCGTCGTAGCTCACCCGACGGGCATGATTCGCCGGCCCCCCCCAGAATGCAAGCTGCGCCTCGCTAGCAGTGGGGCCCCGCAGTTAGGGGCGAGCCCGATCGAATCGCTCACTCGCTGTCGGCAGAGCTCGCCTCGGCCAAGAGGGCAGCGTAGAGATCGACGCTGTGTGCAATCGCCTCGGGCGGTGAAACGATCAGCATGAGTGCCCGCTCAGAGTTTGGGATCCGACGTTCGATCACCTGCGCGACAGCCTCGCCGTTGCGCGAGATTTGGTACGAGCGCCACGCCCCCGGAGCGGCGTCCAGCGCTTCGGAGATCGGCGCCGGCACGGGGCCTTCGAACACGATCGTGACCTCCCGCCCGAGCCCTGGATCCAGGGCCAAGATCGCCACATCGTCGTCCTTTACAGGGCTCACAGCGACCTGCACAAGGGCCCCTCCCTGCAGGGCAGTCTCGTCGGTGAGACCCGCATAAAAAGGCAAGGGCAGACCCGCCGGTCCCTCGTCCCGCTCCGCTCGGCGACGAAAGCCGTGGGGCAGCGCCAGACGTACGCCATCGATCGTCACATCGGGACCACGATGGGCCACGAGGTAGGCCTCCGCGTCTTCGCCAAGCACGTGGTAGGCGCCAATGAGCCCAAAGCCAAGCAGGGCGAGCATCAGCGCTGTGAAGACTCGACTGAGCCACCGCGAATACGGAAATTTTGGCCCCAAGAACGTCGTCGCCAGGATCGTCGCGACCAGTGCAGCCGCCCCCAGCGAGATCGGTGTGACCGCAAGACCGACCATCGAAGGCAAACACGCCAACATCTGGGCGCCGAGCAGCAGCAGCAACGTCAGCATCAGCGAGCGACGTGCGCGTGCCGAGACTGTCCAACGACGCGCCGGCACTAGGGTCCAGAGCGCTCCGACGACCGCCGCAACCGCCATTACCGGCCCACCGGCGATCATTGTCATCGACAGGGGCTCGGCAATCGATCCCGCCCAAAGCCCCGCAGCAGCGCCACCGAGAGTGATCGCCAACATGCGCGAACTACCCTGGAGGCGCTCGATGATATGTCCCGCAAGCCAGATCGAATAGAGGTCGAGAACCAGCGAGATCAGATCGCCGTGCACGTAAGGCGCTGTGAAGAGGCGACCCCACGAGCCCGCCTCGAGCAGCTCCCGAGTAAATCCCCCGAGCGCGATGAGACCCAGGCCGCCGTGGTCCAGGACGAGCGTCGCGCCATACCCAACGATCATCAGACCCACCAGGCTGTAGGTCACCAGCATCGATCCGCGGCGAGGGGGCGCTCGGTCGCTGTGGCAGAGGAACGACTCGAGACGCTCGCCAACGGCGACGACGTAGCGGCCCATTTCATGATCGATCTCGGGCGCAGATTTTGGCCAATGGAGCACCCGAGTGATCGCGTTTTTTGAAGCCTCGCGCATGCGCGAGTCCTTGGCGCCCGCGAGTTCTTCGACCCGATCAAACTCATAGACCGCACGCTTGACCTTGCCAGCCCGCTCAAAGGCGATTCCATGAAAGAGCGCGCAGCTCGGCGCAGACATGCCCAAGAGCTCTTCGTGACCGGCCGCGAGACCGACATAGTCAGGCTCGCCCGCGTAAGCGAGGAAGGTGAGCCGAGCCTGACCCAAGAGATCCGCACGCGAGGAATCCGACATCACCGCGCCCTCGAGCATGTACAGCAGCTCAGCGGCGCTCTCGATCCGACCGGCCTCGCCGTAGGCCCGCAGCAGACCGAGTACTAGCGCGGGGCGCATCAACGCAAAGCCCAGGCGAAAATGTCCCTCGAAGTAGTCGCTCGCCTCGCTCCAGCGCTGAGCAAAGAAGAGCACCGAGACGATTTGCTCGTGCAGCAGCGTCTCCTCTTGGGGATCCTCGGTGGCCTGGAGGAGCTTTCGAAAATGCCTGAGCGCAGGGTCGACGCCCTCCCGGTGGAGGATGCTGACACCGCAGAGGATCTCCTGCTGACGCGCAAGACCCGAGCCCGGCATCAGCATCGCCCGCAGCCCAGTCAGGCGCACGGCCATCGTCATCTGACCGCGACCAAAGAGGCGCTTCGCCGCCCCCTCGAGGAACCAGGGCACGATCACCGTCAGCACGCACAGGCAGATCGCAGCGATGCCCCAGGGACGCGTGGTCGCGCCAAGACCTGCGATTGCCATGCCCAGCTCGCCGGCGATCAAGACCGCGAAGATCAGCGGCGTACCATTGGGTCGCCGGAGCAGACGCAAGAGCGTCATGCCCAGGACGATCGCGGCGGCGAGGACAAGAGGTTCGTACACGGCGCTTCGGACCTCGGGCTAGATCGCCCCGGGAGCGACCTCCAAATGGCCGATGCGTCGGTATTTGTCGTAGCGACATTGGAGCCGCTCATCGACCGAGAGTGCGCTTAGCTCGGCGAGATGCCGGCGCAGCGTCTCCTGGATCGCCGCCGCCGTAACCGTAAGACCACGGTGCGCTCCGCCGACCGCCTCGGGAATAATCTCGTCGCAGATGCCGAGCTTGCTGAGGTCCGTCGCGGTCATGCGAAGCTGCTCTGCGGCGAGCCGCTCGGCGTCTGGATCCTTCCAGAGAATCGAGGCGCAGCCGCGCGGCGAGATCACCGAGTACACGGCGTGCTCGAGCATCAAGATGCGATCGGTAACCCCGATCGCGAGGGCCCCACCGGAGCCGCCCTCGCCGATCACGATCGACACAGTGGGCACCCGCAGGCGGGTCATCGCCTCGATCGAGGTGGCGATCGCACCCGACTGCCCGCGCTCCTCAGCGCCGATGCCCGGGTAGGCGCCAGCGGTGTCGATGAGGCAGAGCAGCGGCAGACCAAACCTATCCGCAAGCTCAAAGAGGCGCTGCGCCTTGCGGTAGCCCTCGGGCCTCGCCATGCCGAAATTGCGGTAGAGATTCTCTTTAGTATTGCGACCCTTTTGCTGGCCGAGCACGACGATCGGTCGACCCTCAAAACGACCGATACCGCTGATGATCGCGGGGTCGTCGGCGTAGGCCCGATCGCCGCGCAACTCGACAAAATCGGTGAGCAGCTCGCCGATGTAATCGAGGGTGTAGGGCCTGTCGGGATGCTTTGCCAGCTGCAACCCCTCCCAGGGGGTCAGCGAGGCAAAGCGCTCCTTTTGCAACTCGACCGCTTTGCGCTCGAGTTTTGAGATCTCGCGGCTCATATCGGCGGAACCCGCCGAGAGAACCTTGAGTTCTTGGATCTTGCTCTCGAGCTCGACTATCGGTCGCTCGAAGTCGAGTACTTTTCCGCCGGTGCTCACGGTGTGCCTCCAGCGATGAAGCGCTCGATTGCCGCCCACGGTGTCGCCTCCGGGGAGACAAACTCGACCCGCCACGCCGCCGGCAATTGCCAGCGGAAGTAGGTCCGCTGCCGCCGAGCGTAACGACGGGTCTCGGCTTTGATCGACGTGATCGCAGCAGAGAGGTCTTGACGTCCCGAGGTGACCCCTAGGAGCTGATGGTAACCGAGGCTTCGCATCGCTTTGTGGCGCGCATCATACCCAGCTCGCCGGAGCTTCTCTACCTCGGCGAGCCAGCCCGCCTCGAGCATCGCCTCACAGCGCACGTCGATGGCTCGATCGACCGCTTCGACGCCGGGATCCAAAACCAGCAGACCAAGCTCGATCCGCGGACGTGGCGGATCTTCGCGGCGCAGGGCGGAAACCGGCCGGCCGTGGACCTCGCACAGCCAGAGCGCTCGAAGGGCGCGAACGCAGTTGCGCGGGTGGATCTCCCCTGCGGTCTCTGGATCACGGCGTGCCAACTCGGCGTGGATCGAGCCCGTGTTGCCAGCCTCCTTGGATTCCCACAGCTCCATAAAGATCCGCCGCGACGCCTGCTCGGACTCCCCCATGACCCGATCGCCGCCGCTCTGCGTCCAGGCCGCACCCCGCAGGTAAAATCCAGTGCCGCCGACAAACATCGAGGGCCCCGCAGCGACATGCCCCAGAGCGGCTCGGGCATACTCACCGGCGCTAAATTCCTGATCGGGATCGACGAGATCAACGAGTTCATGGCGAACTCGCTGGCGCTGCTCCGTCGTCGGCTTGGCCGAGCCGATGTCGAGGCCGCGGTAGACCTGAACCGAGTCGCAGCAGAGGATCGTCAAACCGAAGCGCTCCCCGATCTCGAGGCCAAGACGCGACTTGCCCGAGGCCGTCGGGCCAATCAGCGCCAACGCCCGCAGCGACGTGCTCATCCGCCTCCACCGAGGAGCGTCGCGGCGGTCCATCGGCGTACGCCCGGCACCTCGTCGAGCGATTCGCCGGCCTCGACCAGTTCGGCGATCCACCGCTTTGCGAGACGCGCCGCGGGATCCCGGGCGGCGCTCGCAGCCATCGCGCTGAGCAATGCCTGTGGCTCCGCCCGCTGGCGGTCACTCGAGCGCAGGCGCAACCAGGGGATCACGCGGGCGATCAAATCGATGACATCGGCGTCCTCGAGGCACGTACGCAGATGAGCCGGCACCCCGCGCACAACCACAGCATCCCCGCCAAAGGCGTCGAGATCGACACCGAGTTCGAGCAGCTCCTCCTTGCCCTCGGCGCAGAGACGCACGTCGTCCGCAGGGCAAGCAACAACCACCGGATGCAGCAGGCGTTGCACAGCGAGCGAGCGACTCGCCTTGAGATCCCGCATTAGCCGGCCAAAGACCAGGTGCGAACGCAAGGCTCGAAGATCAACCGCCAGCAGGCTCGGCTCACCGCCCACCGCCGCCGGATCGACGTAGATCGCGACAGGTCCCGGAAGACAGGTAAGCAGGCGAGGCAACGCCCGCCCTCCTTCGACCTCGCCCGCGACTTCTTCAACGGTATGATCGCGCCCGTCATCTTCTTCTTCCGAGTCGAGATCGACGTCGTCTTCGATCGGCATCGTGATGTCGGCAAAGAGCGGACCTATCACCGGTCGCAACGGCCCACTCTGGACCGGAACCTCAAACTCCCGAGTACCGCGGAGCTCCGATGCAGCCGCTCGCACCTCGCGCTTATGGGCGCCGTAGCTCGGATCAAGTGCCCGCGTGCCCAGGCGATACGCTCGTCCAGCGGCGCCCATATCCGCGGGCGCAGGCGTGATCGGTGCGTCCCGAGCCGCGCTCTCGATCGACCGCTCCGGACGCCACGGGTCCACCCTGCCGGGGGGCTCTGCGTCCTCTTGCAGATCCGACGATCTGGAGGGCAAGCCCGCACTTCCAGTCCCACGAGAGGCCACTGCGCCGCCACTCTTCCCGGCCGCTGCGGAGGGCCGCCGCCCCGACGGATGCGATGCCCCTGTGGAGGCCCGCTTCGGCTCCTCAACGACTCGACCGCGCAGCGAGGGCGCCTCTGGTTCTGGGCGCCCAGCGGCCCAACGCTGGGCAGGTCCCCCCGCCAACTCCGCAGCCGCAACCGCTTGCGAATCGGCCTCCATCCACGGAGCACGGGCCAACTCGGCCGCGAGAATCCGCCGGATCGCTGCGTACACCCGCTGCGGATCGCTGAAGCGGATCTCGGATTTTTGCGGGTGCACGTTGACATCGACGGTTGCCGGCGGCGGTTCGATGATCAGGCAACCTACCGGCGACTTCGAGCGCAACGCGTCGCCGAGCGCCTGGCCGAGGATCTGGCTGATGTTGCGCTCCTTCACCACCCGTCGGCGGATGACGATGTAGAGGCCACTGCGTCCGCCGCTGCTCCGCAGTGGCGAAGCCAGCCAACCATTTAGGAGGATCTGATCTTCTTGCCCTGAGAACGCAAAAAACGGTCCGCTCGCCCGACGTCCGAGGACCTGAGCGACCCGCGTATCAAGTGTTCCCGAGGACAGGTTAAGGAGCTCCCGTCGGCCGTGGCGGAGTGTCAGATGCACCGACGGATTGACCAAGGCGATCCGCAGCAGCGTCTCGGAGCAATGGCCGACCTCAGTCGCCTCCGAGCGCATGAATTTTCGCCGCGCCGGAACGTTCGCGAAGAGGCCGCGGATCTCGACCTGGGTGCCGGTTGGCATGCCCACCGGTGTCGGCGTTGGGACCTCACCGGGGACCGTGCGTATCTCAGCACCGACCTCCGCGTTGCGCTGCCGCGATCGAAGGCTGAGGTGGGCAACTGCAGCCATGCTCGCCAGCGCCTCGCCGCGAAATCCGAGGGTCTGAATGTCGACCAGATCCTCGGGCCCACGGATCTTGCTGGTGCCATGACGCATGATCGCGACGGCAAGGTCCTCGGGATGAATGCCGGCGCCGTTGTCGATCACCCGGATGACACTGAGCCCACCGTCGACCAGCTCGACGTCGACCCGAGTCGCGCCCGCATCCACTGCGTTCTCGACCAGCTCCTTAACCACCGACGCGGGTCGTTCGACGACCTCACCGGCGGCGATCTGATCGGCGAGCGCCGCGTTAAGAACGGTGATGCGAGCGCCGATGGGCGCAGAGGATCGCTGACGGGCCACAGCCACGACGGCAAGGTAGGCCGGGGGAAGGCGCGGAAGCAAGCATCCATCGCAGAATCCCTTTGAGTGCACACAGCACTGGTATAGGACCCACTCAACGCTGTTTTTCGCGATCGGCGCGACGACCTACGAGCGGCTCAGCAAACTTCGCAGAGGCAGAGATCGATCGGCCGCAGTCGTCGGCGACGCTCAGTCGACAACAACCCGATTGCGCCCGCCCTCTTTCGCCTTGTAGAGGCGGGCGTCGGCGTTCTTGATCAGGTCATCGGCGTTGGCGAGAGTCGCGGAGAGTTCTGCGACACCGATCGAGATCGTCACCGGGATGTGTCTACCTTCGAAGACAAAGCGGGAATCCTCGACCAAGGCCCGGACCTTCTCGGCCATCACACCGGCGCCGCTGAGATCGATCTCGGGCAGGATGATCGCAAACTCCTCGCCGCCGTAGCGGGCCACAACGTCGACCTTGCGCGCTCTGTCGCGGACGAGCATCGCGATCTCGCGGAGCACGTAATCGCCAGCACGATGGCCGTAGGTGTCGTTACAGGCCTTAAAGTGATCGATGTCAAACATCACCAGGGCCAGCGGTCGATCGTAACGACGGGCCCGGCTCAGCTCGCGATCCAGGGTCTCGATGAAGTAGCGCTTGTTGAAGATCTGGGTGAGCCCGTCGACCGTCGAGAGCCTGTAGATCTCTTCGTGATACGAGCTCTCGATGTTGTCGCCGGTGAGAAATTTAAAGATCGAACGACCGATCTTAATAAGGTCGCCGTCCTTGAGCCAGGCCTCGTGCACCTTGTGGTCATTGACGTAGGTGCCGTTGGTCGACTCGTTGTCGCGGATACGGACGCCCTTGTCGTCGACGTGCAGCTTTGCGTGGGTCCGCGACACCGAGTCCTGAGAGACGCAAATATCGTTGACGGTCGCCCGACCGACCGTCATCTCACGGCCGTGGATGTTGTACTTGCGTCCCAGCTCAGCGCCGTAGATCACGACCAGGCAAGCGTCCTTCTTCTGCAGCCCAGCGCCCGTGTCATCGGACTTGTTGATTACGGTGACAATCGTCTCGTCGCGCATAGTCGAGAACCGGACCAGGCACTGGTCTACCTGGCGTGCAAACTTACCAGACCTCCGCCGGTGCGTGCGCCCACAGCTTCCCCCTCCGGGCGACCCGCGGGTTCAAATCCCACGGGTGTAGGGAGGAATAAGCGTTTTTGCTCATTTCGGGAGATTCGCGAGCACGAACTAGAGCCATACTCACTTATTTTGCGCAGGAGGGCCCCAAACAAGCCTCGTTTTTGACCCGCTTGGAGGGCCACTGCTATCACCCCCACGGATGTCTGGCCCCCCACGCCGGTTCGGCGGCATTGGCGCGCTCTTCTTCATCGCCTCCCTCGGGGCGATCGCCTTCTACGTTCAGCAGCAGGAGATCCCGGAGGAGCGCGACCTTGTCCGCGCGAGCGCCACGGTCCTCACTGAAGAACAGCGGCCCGAGGAGACGATCGATGCCCTGCCATGGCGCGATCGTCTCGATCTGACCGCCGCGAAGTTGGTGCCCCTCGGCGCCGCCGCAAAAGATCCAGCTGCCGAGGCGGTCGAGGCCCCGGTCGAGCTCGCCACCTCGAGGATGGTGCAGGAGCTCGCCGACGGACATCGCATCCTCTTTACGATCGACCCGGTCCTCCAGGACACCGCCCTGCAGATCTTCCGCTCGCGCGAGGTCCCCTACGCCGCCGCGGTCGTGCTCGATCTCCGTGACAACTCGGTACTCGCCTTCGCCGGCCATTCGAGCATGGACTCCCAGGTCGATCCCCTCGAGGTGCTGACCACCGCCTGGGCGCCCGCGGCCTCGACCTTTAAGTTGGTCACCGCGGCAACACTGCTCAAACATCGGCGCGCCAACGGCAAGACCAAAGCCTGCTTCTCTGGGGGCCTGCACGGGCTCACCGACGAGATGCTCACCGACAACCCGTCCCGTGATACCCGCTGCGAGACCTTGGCCTCGGCGATCGCCCACAGCCATAACTTGGTGCTCGCCAAGCTGGCGCTCAAACACCTCAACAGCCAAGACCTGCTCGACGGCGCCAAAGCCCTCGGCTTTGAACGCGACATTCCCTTTGAGCTGCCCCTGGAGCGCAGCCCGGCGCATATCCCCGCCGAGCCCCGCGAGCGAGCGAAGGTCGCCGCCGGCTTCTGGCACGTCGATATGAGCCCACTGCACGGCGCCCTGATGGCCAGCGTCTTCGCCCGCGGCGGCGTGCTTCAGCCGCCCCATCTGGTCGCCCAGGTGCTCGGACCAGACGGCAACGATCGCACACCGCAGCTCCCCGACATCGAGCGCACCCTGCCCAAAGAGGCAGCTTATGGCGTCGGCTCAATGATGGTGGCAACCACCACCGAGGGCACCGCCCGCAAGAGCTTCAAGGACAAGGCTGGCGTCCCCTACATTTCGAACATCAAGGTCGCCGGCAAGACCGGCAGCCTGACCGGCAAAAAAGCGCCGGCGCTCAACTACAACTGGTTCGTCGGCTACGCCCCCGCGAAAAATCCCGAGATCGCCTTCGCAGTGCTGCTCGCCAATGAGCCAAAGTGGAAGATCAAGGCCCACTACGTCGCCCGCAGGCTGGTTCAGGTCTACCTCAAAAGGCGCGAGGCCATCCGCGACCAGAGCGACGCGAGGCTGGCCCAGGACGGCGGCATCAGCCTGCCGCAAAACGACGCCAAAGCGGCCCCCGTGATCGCCCAGGCAAAGCCCGAACCCGAGGCCCAAAACGCCGACACGCCGCCCCCCAAGGCAGCGGCCGAGTCCAAGTCAGAGGAGACTCTGCCCCCGGTCCCCGGTCCGGTGGCGAAGGGCACAAATCCGCATCCGAGCCAGGGCTAAGGGCTCAGGGCTCAGGGCTCAGGCTAAAACGTCCAGTGCCGAGTCGACCGGCGCGCACGCGTGAAAGGATTGCCGCGCACCGAGCCCCCGAGCTTCGCCCAGAGCTCGTGTAGACTCTTGCCACGGCCTCCCCGAGGCTTGCTGCGAGCGCTGCGCGACTCTCCGAGATCGGCTCGGAACGGCGTCGGCAACCGGTGACCGCCGATCTCCACGTGTCTCGTCGAATCCCCAAAACCCGTTCGATCGTTGGGCCGCTGCTCCAACTCGGAGCGCCGATCCTCGGCCTCAGTATCTGTACCCTCGCGATGCCGAGCCGCGGAGCAGAGCCTGCGTCCACTCCTAGCGACACTCCGCAAGACGCGAGCGACGGCTCACAGCGGGTCAAAGCCACCGCCGCGGTCCGCCGCGCTCAGGCAGCTTTCCAGGCGGGCAAGTACACCGCAGCGATCGCCGACTTCACCGAAGCCAACAACCTAAGACCCGCCGCCAAGCTCGAATACAACATCGGCATCTGTCACCAGCGGCTCCACCACCAGGCCCTTGAGGCAGGTGAGCGCGAGGCCGAAAAGAAACACGCAGACGCGGCCATCGACGCCTTCAACCGCTACCTCAAAGCTCGGCCGACAAGCGAGGATCGAGCGGCCGTCGAGGACTTGATCCGCTCGCTCGGAGGCACACCGATCACCTCCGCAGCGCTCAAGCCCGCACCAGACCAGGAAAAACATGTCCCTGGCCCGATCGAGGCTCCGGTCGCTGCGAGCGAATCTGGGGAGAGCGTCGAGCCGCCGCCAGCTGCGACGAGCGACGAAACAGAGCCCCCTGCGACCGCGCACCTAGGTCTCCCCCGCGGGTCGTTCGCCGCCTCCTTCGGTCTGTGGTTCCAGCCCCAACTCAACGCTCATGCCACGGTCGAGGCGGCATCGATGATCCATCTCTCTCTGCGCGGAGGTGTGCACTTGGGTGCCCGTCGCAGGCTCTTTGCAGGCGCCGGCATCGGCCTCGCCGGCGGCGGCAAAGAGCACCCTCAGACCAAGCTCGGAGCGACTGCGCTGGCCCTGGACGGCCTCGCCGGCCTGCGCCTCCCGCTCGGCAAGGGCGACCGCATTGTCCTGCCAATCACGGCGATCATTGGCACCACTCGCGAGGTGCTCCGAACCCGAAATAACATGTCCACACCAACATGTTCTAAGGGATCAGGATCACAGGTCGGAGTACATTGGGGCGCTCGGCTCGGCGCACGCATCGGTGCTCTCGTGCTGCTCGGACCTAGGCGCGCCCACGGGCTGCTCTTCGACCTGGACGTAAGTGCCTCGATCTACGGCAAGGGTTCCCTCGCTGCAGGATGCGAGCTGAGCCCCTTTGAGGTCCTTGGCCTGCCCCCCGTGCGCGCCATCATCGGCACAAGCCTCGGCTACAATTTCCGATGGTGAGAGAGCCCCCGCAGCTCACATCCGGTGCACACCGCTGAGGCTCGGATCGGCCTCGATCGCCCCTTCATCTTCGCTGCCGGCGAGGAAGAAACTCGAGTCGCGATAGCGCCGGAGGAAGTGGCGGCTGATGACCACTGCGCTCGCGGTTAAAGGCACGGCGATCATCACCCCACCGATGCCAAAGAGCGAGCCGCAGACCATCAGGCCGGCGATCACGGCGGCCGGGTTTAGACCCACAGAGCCGCCCAAAATCCGCGGCGTGATCACCAGGCCGTCGAGGGTCTGCACGACGACAAAAACACCGGCGAGCCCGAGCAACTGGCCGAACCCGTTGAAGTCCATCAGCGTCAGCAGCAGCCCCAAGGAGAGCCCGAGCCCGGGACCGATGTAGGGGATGAAGGCGAGCATGCCCATGATGAAGCCGACCAAGACCCCCAAGGGCACGCCGACGTAGACCAAGCCGAGCGAATAGAGGGTGCTGAGCGTGACCATCAGGACCAGCTCGCCGCGGACCCATTGGGCGATGACGTCCGAAATTTCGCGGCTGAGCCCGTAGACCCGAGCGCGGTTGCGAGGCGGGACCAGGGCACCAAAAAATCGGATGAGTCGGGGAAAATCTAAAAGCAGGTAGAGCGTGAAGATCGGGATCAAGACCAACACGATCACGACCCGCGAGATGCTCTCGATGCCGCCGCTGAGGCTGCCAAGAACGTCGCGGATCTCTCCGCTCGAGATGCGCTGGCTGAGCTCCGCCTGCAGGTCGTCCCAGAGCAAGGGCAACGTCGTGCCCGAACTCGCTTCGATCCACACACCCATGGTTTCGATCCGCTCCGGCGCGGTGTCGACGAACTCGGCGATCTGATCGGCGACCATCGGCAGGAGCAGCGAGAGCAGCAACGCCAAGGTCGCCCCCCCCGCGCCGAGCACCAAGAGCACGCTCAGCACCCGCGGTACCCGACGACGCTGAAGCGCGAGCACCAACGGATCCAAGAGGTACGCGAGAACAAAGGCCGCACCGAGGGCGATCATCAGCGGCTGGAGACGCTGCAGGATCTCGAGAAAGACGTAGACAAACGCCAGCACGAACGCGATTTGCACGAAGGTGTGCGTGCGCCTGACATGCGGGTCGGTCACGGCTCGGGATCTTCTAGTAATTCGGCGTCGACGACAATCTCCGCCGGCGAGTCTCTGTCGATCCGCAGGGTCTTTTGCACGGGGAAGCGCCCGGGCTTGCGGATTTCGACACGGTGGACCCCAGGCGCGAGCTGCAGGGGTCCGCTGGCGGGCTGCGAGAACGAGCGCACGAGACCGATGTAGTTGCCGTCGACATAGACTTCGGCGTCACTGTCCTCGGCCGGCGTATGGATTATGAGCGCCGCGCTTTGGCCGCGATTGGCGCAACCAACGACAGAGAACGAAGCGCAGAGGGCCAGACCGACGGCGAGCAGGTGGGCGCGCATCCGCGGAGTAGACCACATCCGGCAGCTCAGTCGAAAGTCGCGGCGATCCGCCGGGGACCCAGGACCTCGAGAATCCGCAGCGGCACGCCCGGGATCCGCAACGTAGCCACACGCTGCGCCAGCTCCTCTGCCCCCAGACCTTCGCCGCCCTCGACCCGGAGGATCACAGCGCCCGCTGCTGTGATCCCGCCGACGGAGACAGAGCGCACACCGACCACCGAGGAGCCGAGCGCACGCTGCACACGGCGGACCCGAGCCGCCGGCCAGGGAGCGGCGATTTCGAGCGAAATCGAGACATCACGGCCCCTGTGCAGTGCCTCTGAGAGCCCCACAAGCGCCCGCCGCAGCGCCTCAAATTCGGCTGCGCTGGTGTCCTCGGCAAAGGCCAAAGCGGTACTTTTAAAGGGCACGGCGCCGCTGATCTCAGCCTCGAGTGTTACCCGAGCCCCGTGCGCACGGGCCTGGTAGACCTCGCCGAGCGCCTCGCAGCGCAGCCGCAGATTCAGTACCGTCGGCGCCTCGGCGGCGATGCTCACAAGACCGCGAGCGAGTAGCTGCTCGCGCACGCCGGCGATCACCTCGTCGCCACAACCATCGCCGCGCAGCTCACCAAATCGCGGCAGCTTCACACCATCGACAGGCTCGCCCGCGCCCCGCAGCAACTTCTCGATCCGCGGCAGATCGATCTCGACCTCGACCTCGACCGTGGCGGTCGCACCGTCATCGCTCTGCTTTAAAATCCGGTAGGCGCTGGTCCACGCCGCCGAAGAAGCGAGCACCCGAGTGCGATCCCCCGGATCAACACCTTCGAGCTCTGCGAGCGCTGCTCCGAGCGCCGCTTTGCGAGCCCTTTGCAGGGCCTCCCGGCGCGGCGCGATCCGATCGCCTCCCTCAGCGATCGCCGCCTGACCACTGCCAGTATACGGCGCGGCATGCGCATTTGCGGTCGACACAGAGCCCAGCAGCGCCACCAGAGCGAGCCAGCGCATCGCCCCAAACGGAGCTGAGAGCACCCTAAGCGCTACACAGGAGGGAGAGAGAGGCATTCGCTGTGCAGCTTCGCAGACCGCCCGGGATCGAAGCAAGGAAGCCGCGCAGGCAGCCGAGAGAGAGCGCGATAGCGGGTGGCGTTTCGCTGCATCCTACGATACACCGCCCTAGCCCATGGTTCGCAGCCTCTTTACAGGACATCGTCGCTACAGCATCACTCATCGCGCGGTTCAGCGCCTGCGGGAGTTGGTGCCGACTCAGGCCGAGGAGGACGACGAGTCCCTCCGCGATCATCTCGACAGCGCGATCTGCCGCGCCGAAGATGACAAACGCGCGGTACGGACCCTCGATGTGATGCTCGGCGAGCCGCAGATCCTCGTGCCTCTGGATACCTTTGGCGACACGCTCTACGCGATCATCAAGGAGGACACCGTCGTCACCGTGCTGCCCAAGGGCCACGGCGAAGAGATCCTCCAGCGCGGGCAAGCGCTCGAGCAAAAAGTCGCGGCCGGCGAGATGCCACTGCCGCAGCCCGACGAGAACAGCTGGGAGCTCCGCCGTCGGTGGCGTCGTGATCCTCCGGTGCCGCCGATCATCGAGCGAGTCAACCGCCACAACGCACCGCCCCCCGCCGGCGACGAAGAGGCCGCCAACGAATCGCCCGAGCTGCCCGCTCTCAGCCCGACCACCGAAGCCCTCCTGAGCAAGGCGGTCGAGCAAGCGAGACGCAAGGTCCGTGGTCGCATTCGGCTGGTCGAAAGCCCGCCGCCGGCCCCCGAGCCTCAGCCCCAATCTCCCGTGGAAGAGGCCTTGGTCCGCGGCCTGGACCGCGCCCGTCAGCGCGCCGTCGTCTCTGCACTCGCCGCGGTGCTCGCCGAGCAAGAGCCCGACTCCGAGGTACTGCCCCTCTGGAATCAGCTTTTAGAGGAGGGCCTGCCCGCCAACCTCACCGTCGAGGATCTGCTGAGCGCCGTCCGCCAGATCCCTCCGACCTGAGCAGAGTCCGCAACCATTGTCTCGGCCCGCGGTCGCCCTGTGCGACTGCGGGTTTTGTCAATTGAGATCGCGAGAATCGCCTGAACACGAGGACCGTGCACGTCGCACTGGATGCTGACGCCTCGTGCACGGGTCATGTCGCATGCACGGCCGTGCTCTGCAGTTGGCCATGAACTCCACACTCAAGCCCGCACGAGCACAAAGGGTCGCGGGGCCGCCTGCATCTCCGACCCCAGGACTCCGGGAGTGTTCATGCCCGAGCAGACCTTCGACTTAGTATTCACCCTGTGGGCCGCCAACATTTACAGTGTGTACATTTGTACATTCTGTACAGAATGACGTTCAACCGATTCCACTTCACATTCGCGCCGCATCGACCGAAAACAACCGTTTAAAGTCCCTGCATTGCCTTGTAGTCTCGAATTTGGGAGAACTGAATATGAAAACCACTATTACTACATTTGGGTACATGTCCACACTTGGACTGAGCGCGATGTTGCTGGTCCTGGGGTGTTCTGGAGATGACACATCGACGACCGGTACGAGCGCGAGCGAGACAGGCTCGACGAGCGACGATCCTAGCAGCTCTAGCGGCTCGACCACAGGTTCGACAACAAATGGATCGAGTTCGACAAATCCATCGACGGATCCAACCATGTCGACCTCAACCGACCCCACCACGGATACGGACGCGACCACCACAACCTCAACAACCTCAACGACCACAACAGAGACCGATGGAACGACCACCACGACAACAGGTGGGGTCTGCGGTGATATGAACGTCGATCTGGGCGAAGAATGCGACGACGGCAACGAGGATAACAGCGATGCCTGCACAAATGAGTGCCTCGCGGCCTACTGTGGGGACAGTTGGGTCTACGAGGGCGTCGAGGCCTGCGATGACGGCAATGAGGTCGATACCGATGAGTGCACTAGCACCTGCGACTTGGCGATCTGTGGCGACGCAATTGTCTACGAAGGCATCGAAGCCTGCGACGACGGCAATGACGACAATACGGATGAATGTACCGATCTCTGCGCCGCACCGGCCTGTGATGACGGCATCATGAGCGGTCAAGAGAGCGACGTCGACTGCGGCGGCCCCGATTGCGACGGCTGTCCGATCGACGGCGCCTGCGTCGAGAGTTCGGACTGCGCGGATAGTCAATGTATCGACAATACTTGCCAGGTACCAGAGACCTGCCTGGCGATCCTCGAAGCCGATCCGCAAGCGACCTCCGGCAAATACACCATCGACGCCGGCACCGATACCAGCTACGAGGTCTACTGTGATATGGAGACCGATGGCGGCGGTTGGACGATCCTCTGGGCGACCAGCGGCGGCGACAACCAGCAACCGATGACCGGTGATGGCGAAGTCTTAGGTGGCGATCCCCTGGCCTATCAGGCCTACAACCGCAAGCGCGCCTTCAAGGTATTGCTCTCGGGACTGAGTTCGGAGGGCCTCATCGGTCGAAAACTCGGCAAGGTCTGGCTCCAGTTCGACCACGTGCCCTTCGACGAAACGCTGACGATGGCCAACAAACACCGCCATTGGGCGACAACCCTCAAAGCCTCCAACGGTATTACCAAGTCGGGCTTTGTCGGCTTCTCCAACTACAACATCACGGGCGGCGGCGATTTCAACCTCTCCCTTACCGACGGCAACACCTGCGGGGGCAAAACAGTGATGGGCGTCGATCACCACCAGACCAAGTATTGGCACCTCAACTGTGGCTGCACGCGCCAGTATCTCTACTCGTACTCGAATCAATCCGCCGACAGTGACGCCTCCTACAACGTCAACACCGGGCTCGGAAGTTGGACCGCCACCGCGGCCTGCACGAGCTCTGAGGGCAAGGGCCTAGCGCTCTACCTGGGCGTCCGTTAGCAGCTGTTTTCGAGCGCGAGCAAGCGTAGCCTCCTCAAGCATGAGGGGGCCTGCGCACCTGTGGTTCGATCCCTCCTCTCCAGCGCCGCACAGCGGGCTGTGCGCATGTTCCAGAGCGCGAACGAACACAGGAGCGATCTGCGCGCGGAGCCCAGGCACATGCACAAGCACCCACCAATGCAGCCCTCGCGGCCCATGGGCGTGTCTCGTCCCCTCTCAGCACGTCTCACCCAACTCGAAGGGCTATCCCCCCAAGCCGGCGCCCGCGAGCATCCCGAGGCGTATGTAGGTCGCTGTGCTGCCGCTCTGAAATGCCGCATGATCGTCGACTAGGGGCGATCTGGGCTATCCTAGAGCGCCCTGCCGATGGCCATGCCGCCAAAGCCACCACCACCGCCGCGTAAGCTCCCGAAGTCAAACGCGGGGACCGCCGAGCCGATGCTGCT
The DNA here is from genome assembly GCA_964474905.1 of uncultured Nannocystis sp. Classification (GTDB taxonomy): domain Bacteria; phylum Myxococcota_A; class Polyangia; order Nannocystales; family Nannocystaceae; genus JADJRG01. The sequence continues at coordinate 111,089 of CAYYUP010000005.1, forward strand.
CGCGGTCAGCGATCTCGAGGACATCGAGGTGGCGGCGCCACGCCCGGGTCCGGGCCTGACCCTGGTCGGCACTGTTCTCGCGGACCGCTATCAGATCCTCGAGCGCATCGCTGAGGGCGGCATGGGTACGGTCTACGTCGCCGAGCACATCACGATCCACCGTCGCCTGGCGATCAAAGTACTGAGCCCCGACTTAGGCAACAGCCCCGACATCGCCCAACGCTTCCTCCGAGAGGCGCAGGCGGCCTCGATGATCCAGCACGAGCATATCGTCGACATCATCGATTTTGGCTACACCGAGCAGGGGCAAGCGTTCCTGGCGATGGAGCTCCTAGAGGGCGAAGATCTGGCCACAACGCTCGATCGAGAGCGTCGATTGCCGTGGCCTCGGCTCCGACGCATGGTCCTCCAGATGTGCCGTGCGCTAAACGCCGCGCACGAAAAGGGCGTCGTGCACCGCGACATGAAGCCCGCCAATTGCTTCCGAATTAAGCGGGGGGGCAACGCAGATTTCATCAAGCTGCTCGACTTCGGGATCGCCAAAGTGATGACCGAGGCGACCACCTTTCGCGGCAAACAACCGGTCGCCCAGGCGACCGCCGCCGGCACCCTGCTCGGGACCCCAGAGTACATGGCGCCAGAGCTCGCCCGCGACGGTGTGCCCGACGCCCGCGTCGACATTTACTCGCTGGGCGTGATGATCTACGAGCTGCTCACGGGCGTCGTCCCGCTGCGCGGCGAGACCTTCATGTCGACTCTGGTGCTGCACCTAACGCAGGAGCCGATCCCCCCCCGTCAGCGGGCGCCCAGCGCTGACATCCCACCGGCAATCGAAGCCGTGGTCATGCGCGCGCTCGCCAAGGATCCCAACGCCCGTTACCAGACCATCCGCGAGATGACCGAGGCCCTGGTCGCCGCCGATCAGCGCCTGCGCTCGACCGGCCTCTTCTTGCCGGCGATCCCGGATACGCCCGAATTCTCGCCACCGACCCGCGACGAGACCGAAACCGAAGCCGAACGCGCACCGACGCTCAACGTCAATCTGCAATCGACCGGCGGCGCCCGCCACTCGACTCCGCAGCAGACGATCGATACCCGCTCGCACCGGACGCTCCCCCCCCCCGATCAGAGCGGCCAGATGGCGATCTCGCAGCCGTCCACGCAAGTCGACCCCTCGCGAATCTCCGGCGAGCACCGGCCGGCGATGGCCGAGACGATGGACTCGATCGACGCCATCGAACGGCTGCGACCAAACCCCTACCGCTGGCTCTCAGCGGTGCTCGCACTGCTCGTGCTCGGCCTGGGCATCACCGTCTGGCAGTTCAACGGCTTTAGCGACGAAGACCCCGCAAAGCCGGACCCGCAGCAGGTGAATGCGGGCGAAAACGTAGGCGCTCCAGTGGCGAGTCCACCCGGCAACACGACCCTAAAGACAGGTCCCCCAGGAAAGGTCAATACCGACCCGAGTCTGGGCGCGATGCAGTCGATCACCGAAGAGGAGCGCATGCAGGTCGCCGCCGATCTGCAGCGCTACATCAAGAAGTGCGCCAAGAGCCACGGACTAAAGCCCGGCAACCAGGGCAGAGTCACCGTCAGCCTCCGGGTCAAGGTCGGCACAGGCAAGATCAGCGCCGACATTCCAAGCGAACTCGTGGGTCAGCTCATGGGCACATGCATCAATCAAGCCGTGAACAGCATCCAGTTCCAACCTGGCCGCAAGGCCATGCGGTTTGTACACACCTTCGGACCCTGAGCGCCACGTATGTGTGGCCGCCGCGGTAGTCAATCCGCACGAGACCCCGATGACACAAACGATCACGACTGCGACGCGCCGAGCCCTCGTGCTCACGGCCTTGATCCTCGGAGGCTGCGTCAGCAAGCAACACTTCGACAGGCGCAGCGACGAACTCGCAGCGCTACTAAGCCCGAGCAACGTCGCTCTGGTCACGCCCTCCAAGATCAAACTCACCGGGCTCGCCACCCGCACTCACACCCGCCCCGGGACCTTCCTGCAGGTGCTGCCGAGCGGTGAAGGTGTGCCCGTGCAAAGCCGCTGCGAGGCGATCCTCGCCGACTCGATGCGCCTCGACACGGCCTTCGCCGAGGACGACGCAGCGCTCACCTGGAGCGAGATCCTGCCACGCCTCGACGATCCGGCGATCATCGGCCCCGCGGGGCAGCTCCCGGATGCGCTGCTCCGCGACGTCTGGCTCCGTGTCGGTGTTTTTTACGACGCCTTCGACTTCTCGCTCTCCGCCGGCGCGCCGACCTTCTCCTTTGGCGGCGGCAGCTCGCGCGTTCGCGTCTCGTTTCAGGCATGGCGAGCCAAACGTCTGACCGAACTCGCCTACGAGAGCGACGTCGATCGCCTCTACAGCTGCTGCCAAACTGAGGGCTGCGGCGATTACATGGTCGTCTCGCAAACCGAGATCGACGTCTTCAAGTACAAATACCGCAACCTTACAGCCTCGGCGAACGGACACTACGCCGTCTACAGCGGTGAGGCGAAGGTCGGCGTCGCCCTCGGCGAGCAGGCCAAAGAGCGTATCTACCTCCTCGAGCTGCGGAGCGTTCCCAAAAAAGCCACGTCCCTCCGCGACGTCTGCTCGCTGCCCTCCTCGATGGTCATCGCCGAGTCGCAAACACGCACGCTCACACTGCCCTGTCCGGTCGCAGGTCTCACCTTCGGCGAAGAAGACCTGACCGTCACCGTCAAGCCTGCGCCCGAGGGCTACCAGCTATCGATCGCCCCCACCGGGGATGCGGGCACCGTCGCGGCGATCCTCGTCCGCAAGAACGGCCTGCCAGAGGTCCGCCTGCCGGTATTCGTCGCCCGAAAAACCCTGCGCGGATCCCAGCCCACAACCGAGTCGCTGCCGCCTACAGGCTCACAGTGGGAGCCACCGCCCCTCTCCAAGCCCGCCTCGACGATCGATCGCGAGGGCGCAGACAAACTAGAGCTGCTCCGCGGGCACGTCGAGATCGAGCCCGAGTAGCGGGACGCGAGCACCCCCGGGTTGCACTCTTTATGTCTCTTTCGCCAGGTCATCTGGCGCAGGAGCATCGTCGGTTCCGGCATGTTCATCGGCTCCGACGGTTTTGTCGACCGGGACCCAGGACACGCCTGCACCTGTCTGCTCATCGCCCTCTGCGCTTTCGCGATCCCTTGAGCTGCCGCGACGGCGCCGCCTCGACTGCAGCACCAACTCGGAGTAATCGAGTTCGCCGAGGGCATCGTCGCTGAGGGCGTCCAGACGGTAGTAGATCGATGCCAGCGGATCACCGTCGCGCACACCCGGCACATCACCGCCCTCGAAGAGCGCGAGCACCTCTCGCAACCGGATCTGATCCAAGGGACGACCGGGGATGTAGCTCGGCTCCTCGGCGTGCGTATCGAGAAGATAGCCGGCCTCGACCAGGCGTTCGACGATGTTCGAGATCCGCGCAAGACCGATCTGATAACGGGCCTCGAGTTGGGTCACCGTCGAACCGGTGTGCCGGAGGTCAAAGTGATCCGCGACCGCCAGGACCAGACGCGCTGCGACCCGCCCCGCGCCGACCTCACCGACGCCGACCTTGCGCACGCTTGGATGCACATAGCCATCGTGGGCAACCACTGGTAGGTGCTGGACGACGTAGGCGATCTCGGAGCCGAGCAGCACAAGCAGCCACGAGACGTAGGTCCACACCGTAAAGACCGGCAGGATCGCCAGCGATCCGTAGACGCTCTCGTAGTTGGCAATCACCGAGATGTAGGCCGCAAAGCCCCGCTTGCCGATCTCAAAAAGCAGCGCCGCGATGACCCCCCCGGTGATCGCCGGTCGCCAGCGAACAGGCGTCGCCGGCATGAATCGGTTGACCAGGACCATCGCGATGCCGGTCGTCAACATCGGCGTGATCGCCAGCGAGATTTCGTTGACGGCCGAAAAGATCGGCTGTGCCAAGCTGTAAAAAATGACCAGCGGCCCGAGCGTCGCCAGCGTGTAAAACATCGTGAAGCGAGCGACCGTCGAACGCCGACGATGCACCCGCCAGATCACGTTGAGCGTCTTCTCGAGGGTCGTAAAGAGCAGCGAAGCGATGACCAGAGCGCCGAAGAAACCGACGATGCCGAGCCGTTCGACGGTAACGTTATGGGCCAGATCGACGATCGCCTGGGCCATTCGATCCGAGCGTTGCGCGTCGGGGATCAGTAGATAGGCGATCTCGCGGAGGAACTCGCTGCCCCGCTCTTTGCCCATCAGATCAACGCCAGTGAGCAAGAGCCCGGCGACCGGCACCACCGAGAGCGTCGTCTGCAGGGCGAGGCTGGCCGCGAGACCGGTGCCGCGATCTTCGATAAGCCAGCGACGGATCGTGTAGGTCGAGATCAGCCAGATCCGCCGGATACCGATGACCTCGATCTGCGGCGTCGTCGGGAAAAGCAGAGCCCGCAGCGCTTTCATTCGCAGGCGCAGGGCGGACGGCGGACTCGCCGGATCGAGGTAGCTGTCGTCGGCGCTCATCGTCGGCTCGGACGATGATAGCCGCCCCTCCGAGCCGGCGGATGAAGCTCTCTCTGCGGGATCAGGAACGCGCGGCATGGCTCACTTTGTCGTTGCGGACGGAGCCGGCGAAGCGCTCGGCATGACCGATGATTCGACCCGCACCACGGGCGGCAACTAGAACTAGACCGGCGCAGCGACCCGCAGACGCGGCGGTTTTTTCTTGGCCCGGGCTTTCTCTTGTTTGACCGACTCCTTGAGCGGAGCGCAGATCGCATCGAGTTCCTGACGCAGCGCGCCCAGTTCAACTTCGAGCTTTTGCACCCGCTTGTCCTCGAGCCCGTCGATATCGGGCAGGAGCTCGGCCAGGCGACGCGCGGCGGCGGACGCCTTTTGCACGATCTCGAGCTTGGCCGCGCCCTTGGGCCGGGGATAGAGCACCGGATCAAAGCGCTTGCGCAGCTCGGCGAGCGGCTTGCCTTCGTCAAATACCGCGTGCCGAACCTCGCGGATGAACTCCTCGGACTCCGGATTTGCAGGCTCGACCGGGGCCTCTTCGGAGTCCTTTGTCGGCCGCGGCGCGCTCCGGCTGTCGACCTCGCCGACCGCCCGCGAGAAATAATCGACCGCCTCGTAGCTGGGGATGACCTTGGCAACGCCATCCCACTCGAGAACCTCGGGGGCGTGCGAGCGCAGCGTATGAAAGGAGACCGTCAGCTTGTCGACCGTCGCCCGCTTGAGCGTCAACTCCTCCGAGCAATACTTGTAAAAGTCGTTGTAGCCCCAGCGAGTAAAGGCCTGCGAGCTTCGGACCTTTGAGAGGGCCTCTGCGAGCTCGATCCAGGAGCGCTTAAAACGCTGGGTGCGACGCACGACCTCGAGCCGCTCGGCGTCGCCACCGGTGCGCTCAAGGAGCTCCGCGAGGGCGTCAATTTTCTTGGTTCCCATAGCTGAGGGCGCCCGTATAGCACCCCTGGCGCGCCGGTGGTACCGTTGCGCAGATGACCTTGGGAAAGCGGGTAACGGCGCCCTACGGCCCCGCAAAGACCCGTCCTTTCCGTTTTGGCGGGATCTCGACGGCGAGCACAGCGACCGACGATTTGCCGATCGAGATCGGCACTCTCATCGATGGCCGTTACGAGATCACCGGCGTCCTGGGCGAGGGCGGCATGGGCCGGGTCTACGCCGCCCAACACCGCTTCCTTCGCCGCCGCGTCGCCCTCAAGATGTTGCGCCGCGATGCCCAGCAAAGCCCCGAGAGCGTCGCCCGCTTCCGCCAAGAGGCGCTGCTCACCACCCGAATCGGCCATCCGGGCATCGTCGAAGTGCTCGACTGCGCGACACTCGCGGACGGCCGCGTTTTTATGGTGATGGAGTTCCTCGAGGGCGAGAACTTCGAGCAGGCGATCGCCCGCCCTGGGCCCGCCCTCCCCCGCCTGCAATGGCTCGCAGAGGTGGCCTCTGCCCTCGCCGCGGCTCACAGGGTGGGTGTTGTGCACCGCGACATTAAACCCGCGAACCTCTTCCTCTCGATCGATCGAACGGGGTCCACAGTCCCCAAGATCCTCGACTTCGGCATCGCCAAGGCGACCGACGAATCCGAGGTGCAGACCCAGGCCGGAGCGCTGCTCGGCACCCCCTACTACCTCGCCCCTGAGCGCGCCCTGGGCCACGCCCTGGACGCTCGCACCGATCTCTACAGCCTCGGCGTGATCCTCTACGAGATCCTCACCGGCGACGTGCCCTTTGTCGGCGTGACCTTAATGGAGGTGATAGGTCAGCAGATCCACAGCACACCTCTCGACCCCCGGCAAGCCGCCCCAGAACGGCCGATTCCGGCGGCACTCGCCGAACTCACCCTCGATCTTCTCGCCAAGGATCCCGTCGATCGCCCCGCCGATGGCGACCTCCTGGCGAGTCGCCTGCAACGGCTCATCGATGAGCAGGGCCCCGCCCTTCAAGCGCTTGAAACAGGCCCCCGTGCGGGGCTTCTCCCCGAAGCGCTGCCGGCCGATCGGGGCGCCGCGACCGTGCCCCCCCTCGCCCAGGATTCAGATTTTCAGGGCTCGGATCCGCACCTAAAACCGCCGAATTCGGCAACCCAAATCTTGCCGGTGCCGGTGCCGAAGTCGGCCGACTTCGATTCTGTACCTGAGACCGGACCCGCAAATCGTACGACAGGCCCAGCACGCCGCGTTGCCCTCGCCCTCGCGATCGCCGCGATC
>CAYYUP010000005.1:117897-141011 GCA_964474905.1 uncultured Nannocystis sp.
CGCGATCGCCGCGATCTGTGGATTGCTCGGACTCCTGATCTGGTCGAGCACCAACTCGCAACCGTCGGCGGTGCACACGCTGGGCACACGCTCCGGGACATCTGGCGGTACAACAGCGTCGACAGGCGCGACGAGCGCAACCAGTTCGACCGGCTCAACCGGTTCGACCGGCTCGACCGGTGGGTCAGGCGAGGCCAGCGCGGACGCAACCGCCCCCCCGAACACCGAGAACCCACCAACTCCCACCAGACCGACGAGCTCGGCAACCCCCAAGCCGGACAAGCCGGACAAGCCGGACAAGCCGGACAAGCCGGACAAGCGCCGGCCAAAAAAGAAGCCAGCCCCACCTAAAAAAGAGCCGCCCAAGACAAACCCGTCGACCGGCACGCCGACGATCAAGACCGACATCTACGACGACTGACTCGCTGGCGACGAAGCAGCTCTCGACGATTGAAAACTGAAAATCCGGGGTCACTCGGCCCCAATGAGAGTTCTACGCGCACCTTAGTTGCGGTCGGCGGGCAAGCCCGATAGCGTGCAAAAAGCTGCACTGCGCAGGTCAAGACGGGACGATATGGGCGAGACAACCGTATCCACAGGCAAGGACGAGCAGGAGATCAGGGCCTTCACGCGGGCGCTGCTCGCCGACGTCAAGGCGCTCGAACGCATGCTCAGCGACGGGCTCTTTGAGAGCGGGATCCGCCGGATCGGCGCCGAACAGGAGATGTTCCTGATCGATCCAGCGCTGCGACCAGCACCGGTCGCGATGCAGATCCTGAAGTCGCTCGGCGTCGATCATCTGACCACCGAGCTCGCTCAGTTCAACCTCGAAGCAAACCTGACCCCAAAGACATTCGGGGACACCTGCCTCAGCGAGATGGAGGCCGAGATCAGCGAGGCGGTAGCGCTGGCAACCGAGGGCGCCCGCAAGATCGACGCCAACGTGGTGCTCTGCGGCATCCTGCCGACCCTGCGCAAGGACGACCTCGATCTCAAAAACATGACTCCCAAGCCCCGCTACGCGGAGCTCAATCGGGTGATGTCAAAGCTCCGCGGCGGCTCGTTTCGGATCCTGCTCAAGGGCCTCGATGAGTTCGACATGACACACGACAACGTCATGCTCGAGGCCTGCAATACCTCCTTTCAGATCCATTTTCAGACCGGTCCCGAGGAGTTCGCGCGCCTCTACAACCTGGCCCAAGCGGTCAGCGCCCCGGTACTCGCAGCTGCCGTCAACTCGCCGGTACTGCTTCGCCACCGCCTGTGGATGGAAACCCGGATCGCCCTCTTTCAGCAGTCGATCGACATTCGCACCGCCAGCGCCCAGGCCCGCGGCGGTCGTCCGCGCGTGCACTTTGGCGACCGCTGGGTCCGTGACGGCGTGCTCGAGATCTTCCGCGAAGACATCGCCCGCTTCCGAGTGATGATCGCCGGCAACCGCGACGAGGATCCGATGGCCGTGCTCGCTCGCGGCGAGATCCCCAAGCTCTCGGCGCTGCGCATGCACAACGGCTCGATCTACCGCTGGAACCGCCCCTGCTACGGGATCACCGGCGAAGGCGGAGACAACGAGATCCCACACCTTCGCATCGAGATGCGCAGCCTGCCGGCGGGACCGACGGTTCTGGACGAGATGGCCAATGCCGCCTTCTTCTTCGGGTTGATGGCCTCCTATGCCGACGAGCACCCAAAGATCCACGAGGTGATGGCCTTCGACGACGCCAAGAGCAACTTCTTTGCCGCCGCGCGCCACGGACTTCAGGCCCAATTCGCCTGGATCGGCGGCCGCAACTACACGGCCGCAGAGCTGATCGTCGACGAACTTCTGCCCCACGCACGCGCCGGCCTCGAGGGGGCCAACATCGCCAGCGCCGACATCGACCGTTACCTCGGCACCCTCGAAGAGCGGGTCCGTCGCAACCGCACCGGCGCCCGCTGGATCCTCCAGTCACTCGCCTCGATGGAGGACAAGGTCAGCCCCGAAAACGCCTACCGCTCGGTGGTCGCGGGCCTCATTCAACGCCAGATGACCGGTCGTCCCGTCCACGAATGGGAGCTGGCCTCGGCCGATGAGGGCACCGATGATCCGCGCGAGTCGTTCCGCACGGTCGGCCAATTCATGTCGACCGATCTCTTCACGATTCACCCGGACGACATCATCGATCTGGCGACCAACGTGATGGAGTGGGAGCACATTCGCCACGTGCCCGTCGAGGACGAAGCCGGGCATCTCGTGGGCATGATCACCCACCGATCCCTGCTCCAGCTCCTCGCCTTGCACTCCGCGGGTGAGAGCCACGAGCATGTGGTGGTATCTTCCCTCATGAGCCCTGTGGCTGTGACCGCGACTCCGGACACGCCGACACTCGAAGCCATCAGGTTGATGCAAGAGCACAGGATCAGCTGCCTCCCCGTGATCGAGGGTGAGCGCCTGGTGGGGCTCATCACCGGACGGGACCTCTTCGATGTTTCAGCAACACTGCTCGGGCACTACCTCGGCGACTGACGGCGCGGCCCTGAGTTCAAGCACCGACTATCCCCGGATCCTCGGCACCTACAGCCGCGGCCAGCCGGGCCCACAGGTGCTGGTCACCGGCGGTGTGCACGGCAACGAACCCTCCGGCGTGATCGCCGTGCGCCGTGTATTGGCTACCCTCGAGGCCGCGCACACACCTTTTAACGGCTCGCTCACCGGCATCGCCGGCAATCGCAGCGGCCTCGCTCGCGGCGCTCGCTACCTCGACCGCGACCTCAACCGCCGCTGGCTGCTCGATGACATGGTCGCCCTGCTCGGCCGCGATCCCGCCGAGGACAGCCCCGAGGATCACGAACAGCGCGAACTCCTGCAGCTCTTCGCACCACTGCTCGCCGAAGCCCGTGAGCCGCTGGTCTTCATCGATCTGCACAGCACCTCGGGCGTCGGCGCACCCTTCTCGTGCATGGCCGACGTGATCCGCAACCGCCGGATCGCCTTCTCCCTCGGCGTCCCGGTGGTACTCGGCCTCGAGGAGGTGATCGACGGCTCGATGATCGGCTTCCTCTGCGACCTGGGCCACATCGGCGTCGCCATCGAGGGCGGCCAACACGACGAGCCCGCGACTGCCGACAACCACGAGTCGGCGATCTGGATTTCGCTGGTTGCGGCCGGCTGCTTGCGCGCCACCGATGTGCCCGATCTGGCCGCCCACCATCGGCGTCTCCGCGACGCCACCCGCGGCCTGCCCAAGGTCATCGAAATCCGCCATCGCCACGTGGTCAACGACGTCGACGAGCCCTATGCAATGCGCCCGGGCTTCACTAATTTTCAGCCCGTCGCCGCCGATCAGATCGTCGCGAGCGACGCCTCCGGTGAGATCCGCACGCCCGAGCAGGCGCTGATGATGTTGCCCCGCTACCAAAGCCAAGGCGAGGACGGCTACTTCCTCGCCCGCCCGGTCTCACGCATGTGGCTCGCGCTCTCGGCTGGGCTTCGTCGCTCTCGCATCGATCGTCTGGTGCACTGGCTGCCCGGTGTACGCCGCGATCCCGATCGTGAGGATCACATGGTGCTCGACCACGAGCGCCCGCGAGCCGTCGAGGTCTTCCACCTCATGGGCTATCGCCACCGCCGCTCCGAGGGCAAACGCTTTGTCTTCACCCGTCGCCGCCCTGATGCCACCGGTCTCGAAGACATGCCACAGGCGATGCGACAGCTGCTGGGTCAGGCCCGCCGCAACACCGAGAAGCTGAGCTAAGGCGCAAGCGGCTAGCGAAGGTGGTATCCTGCGGCCGCGAGATCTGGCGATGCCCTCGACCGCAGGCCTGCAGCAGCACCACCACACACCCCGCGCGAGGCGAACCGAGTCATCGGATGCGCACTCGCAGGGGACCGCTCGCCGGTGCCCACAGCTTTTGTCCGCGTTGGCTTCGAGCGCCGTCGTGATGACGCTGAGCATCGGCCTCGCGCTCGGCCCCAGACCCGTGCTCGCAGCGCCCGTGACCTCGGCTGCGCAAAGCTCCGAGGCCGTCCAAAGCGGCGATCTCAGCAGCGCCCGCGACCTCGCTGTCACTGCCCGCAAGGCCGATCCGAGCCCTGCAAACTGGGCCCGTGAAGCCGAGGCCGCCACCGCCCTAGGCGACTACGAGCGGGCCATCGCGGCCTGGCAAGGGCACCTCGCCTCGCTCGCAGACGACGCCACAAACGAACGCGAAGCTGCAAACGCGACCCTCAAAAAGCTCCGCGCGGAGGCCCGCGGCACCGTCGAGGACGAGCCGGTCTCGAGCCACCGCGTGGAGATCGACGGCGCCCGCGAGAGGCGTATTGCGGCCCTGTTGCCCCCCGAAAAGCCCAAAATCGAGGAAAAAAAGCCGCCGCCGCCCAAGCCCAAAGAGCGGATCATCAAGAAGTGGTACTTCTGGGTGACGGTCGCGGCGATCGCCGCATCGGCCGGAGCGATCACCGGCATCGCGGTGCAGGCCGCCCGCGAAGAGCAAATGGATGACCTCAGCGCCCGCGGCGGGGCCCTGCCCACAGGCCCCGGCGGCTTTGTGCTCCGCTTCTGAGCGACCTACAAAAACCTGCTCTTGAGGCCATGTTCAAGCGCACCGGCCACTCGCCCGCTCCTCGCGACCGGCGCTCCAACGTGACCATTTGGACATGGTTCAAAATACAGACTTTATGCGCCCCTACTGACGCTTTTACCCCAACGCTAGGGACACATCAGAGCACGTTGTACGGCGATCTGAGCGAAATGATAAAACCACGCACAGGCCTCGTAGCGCTCATCTGTACGGCTTTTCTCGGCTGTTCGAACGAGCCCCGAGAGCGCGCTGAGCCGCCCATTGAGCCGACGATTCTTGTGCCCCTTTCGGACAACGACGTCGATCAAAATAGCAGGAACATCCGCCTCGCCGGCGGCGTTGACTTTGACGGGGGGCTGCGAATCGACGGCGTCGTCGTTACTCCCGCCATGATCCGCCCAGGGGAGCCTTTGCAAGTGAAGATGACCGTGCACGGGAGTGCTCCAGAGTTCCAGGCCCGGCTGAGCCTACGCACCCCCCGGAGTTCTGGACGCGAAGAAGTGCGGGCCCAGAGCCGCAGCTCGGACCCCCGTGATGTGAGTGTCGATTTTGATCTGGTCGATGGAGATGTCGAGATCGAACTCGACCTGCCCTCGCCCTGGCATCCGGCAACCGCGATCTTAGAGTTCGAACTCACCGATGGAGAGCACAGGATCGAAGCCCGCCGTGGGGCCCGTAGCGACGATGGCCGGGCCCTGCTCGCGCTGTTGCCAGTCAAACGCGAGCCAACACAGATCACTGCAGCCCGCGGCGTCGTCGCACTCGACGGCGAGCTGGACGACGCACCATGGGCCCGGACGCCCGCGCTCCTGGTCGAAAGCCTCGACGGCGAGCCCTTTATGGGGCCACCAACCGAGCTGTGGTTCGCCTGGGATCGCGAGCATCTCTACGCCGCCGCCCGCCTGCCCGACGACGACCTCTGGACCACCTACTCACAACAAGACGACCCTCTCTACAAGCAAGAGGTCTTCGAGATCTTTGTCGCCGGCGACACTACGGGTAAGCGATATATCGAATACGAAGTATCTGTCCGAGGGGTCACCTTTGATGCCCGTTTCCCGACCTACCGCCGCGGCGACGAAGCCTGGGATTCGAGCTGGCGCCAGGCTATCCAAGTCGACGGAACCGTCAACGATGCCCACGACCGAGACCGCGGCTGGTCCGTCGAGGTCGCGATCCCCTGGACCGAAATCTGCGAGCAGACCACCCTTACCTGCCCACCTGCGCCCGGCCAACACCTGCGGGTCAACGCCTTCCGCCTGGACAGACCGGGCCGCAAGGGAGAGACGGTTGCCCTGGCCCTAAGTCCGACCCTCAGACCCGACTTCCACGCCTGGGAGAACGCCGCTGTGCTGGAGCTCCGTTGATGTCGACGCGCATACCCGCTTACGCCTCTGCCCTCAAAATCCTGCTGCTGCTCGGGGCCACGGGGCTCGCCTGCGCAGGACCCTCGTCGTCGGCCTCGCCCCGCTCCAAAGGTCAGACCGCAAAGGTCTTGCCAGAGGGCACGACCGAGGTCAGGCCCGACCAAATCGCCGGTATTCGCAGCGAGATGCGCGAGGCCAGGCTCGTGACGGCACCCGCCAAGCGCTACGGGGCACCCGCCAAGCACGGGCTAAACGCCGGCGAACAACGCCTGCTGAAGGCCCTGGAGGGTCGAGGTCTGCGTCACGAACCAGGCCTCAGCCGAGTCGCCCGCGAGCTCGCCCGCACCGCGCCCGATCGCTTTAATATGCCGAGCGCGTTGATCGACGGGCTGATGAGCTGGGCCGGCATGGTCGAGCCACCGCCGCGGATCGGCATTGTCGAGGTCGAAGCACCTTGCGACACTAAACCCGAGACTCTCGGCTGCAGCGAGGCGATCACTGCGCTCGCCGGACAGCTGCAGGTGCTCGGCAAGAGTGCGGGCGAAGGCGGCGACGATTGGGTCGGCGTCGGCATCCACCGCGGCGACGACGGCATCTCTCGCTTCATCATCGCCCGCACCGAGCGCACGGTCGTGCTCGAGCCGATGCCCGTCGAGGTCGCCAAAAAAGCGACAACCGTGCTCAAAGGTCGACTGCTCGGCGGTCGCCAACATGCCCGCGTCGAGGTCGTCGATCCCGACGGAAAATGGCAGCAAGTCACAGTCCGCGGCGGCAAGACCACAGGTGCCCGCTTCTCCGCCGAAGTCCGCTGCCTGGGGACGGGCGCCCATCGCATCGAGGTCATCGCGGACGGACCGCACGGCCCCGAAATAGCCGCAAATTTCTCGGTCTACTGCGGGGCTCAGGCGCCGCGCACCGTTACCTATCTGGTGGAGCACGTCGATCCGGGCATCGACGTCGCGGCGGTCGAGCGAGCAAATTTTAATGCTGTCAACCAGGCCCGCAAGCGCGGCGGACTGCCCCCTCTGCGCTGGCATAACGGCGCCGCTGCGATCGCTCGAGCACACAGCCAAGACATGGTCAGCAATGGCTTCCTCGGCCACCGTTCACCGACCACCGGCATGGCCGGTGAGCGCTTCAAACGAGCGGGCCTCAGCGCGGCCATCCTGCGCGAGAACGTCGGCCGCGGCTACGGACCGGTGACCATCCACGGGGCGCTCATGAACAGCCCTGGCCATCGGATCAACATACTCGCAGAGGACGTGCGCATGGTCGGTATCGGCGCGGTAATCGGCGAGCCTGAGTCGACTGCAGTCGGCGCGCCGCGACCGATCTTCATCACCCAAAACTTCCTGACGCTACCAGAAGCCGCGCCCGACGATCCCGTCGCCGAGCTGCGACGCAGAGTCGATGCGAGTCGGCAGCGAGCTAGCCTACCCCGGGTGATCTGGGATCCAAGTCTCGATCCGATGGCCCAACGCCTCGCCGATGGCATCGCCCGCGGCGACGAGAGCCGGGCTCGCAAGGCCCTGGGCACCGAATTCCAGGCCAGCTCCTACGCGGCGATCAAGACCCAGCAGATCATCGCCGAGGACTTCTCTGCGTTCTCTGATCTCGATTTTTGGCGCCCGCGAAACGTCGCCGACGGCGTCGGTCAGGGCATCGCAACGATCCGAACAGGACCCAAAAAGGGCTCGATCCTGCTAATCGTGATTCTCGCGGACAAGAGCCCCTCGCCATAAGCACGCACGACCCTAAAGACCGGTTAAGCGCTGCGATCGTACCCGCCAACGAGCCCGAGCCATCCGCTGCACTCGATCAACCAGACGCAGCGAACCCTGGCCGCCGCGGATGAGACCGCAGCTTTGCCCAGCGGTCATTCAGAGCCAAAAAAAGATAATCTCGATGGGCAATTATATGATCATATAATTGCTTACCTACCGGCACCCTCTCGATCGCAAGAGCTGCAAATCATGCATGCAGACTTCCCCCCAAGGCCTGCTTCTCGCAGAAGTGACACATCCGTCGCACTATAGTTGCACCGTTTGCGACGATTTCTTCCCCAGAACCTGTAGAACACCTTCGCAGGCTCACCAGCGCTCGGTATGCTTCTTGCTCTTGTTGGCGCCTGAGCGCCGTGGCCCTCCACGACCCCCGCGGCCAGGGCCGCATTCGCCCTCGAAAGCAACCCCATGATCAACATTGAGGCATTCTTCGACCCGCGCACCTTCACCCTTACGTATGTGGTCTCCGACCCAAGCAGCAAAGATGCGATCATCATCGATCCTGTACTCGACTACGAGCCCGTCGGATCCAAGGTGTCCCACGAGTCGCTCGGCAAGGTGCTGACCTTCGTCCGCAAGCAAGAGCTCAAGGTGCACGCGATCCTCGAGACGCACGCCCACGCCGATCACCTCTCTGGGTCGCAAGAGCTAAAGAGCGCGCTGCCGGGCGCCAAAGTCATCATCGGCGCCAAGATCACGGCGGTTCAAGACCTCTTCAAGGGCTTCTTTAACCTGCCCGCCGACTTTCCAACCGACGGTCGCCAGTTCGATCAACTCCTCGAGGACAACGAGGAGCTTGCGGCCGGCAGCCTGAGAATCAAGGCGCTCGCGACTCCGGGCCATACACCCGCTTGCCTCTCGTACCTGATCGAAGACGCGATCTTCACCGGCGACGCGCTCTTCATGCCGGACTACGGCACCGGTCGCTGCGACTTCCCCGCAGGGGATGCCAAGGACCTCTTCACCTCGGTCACCACGCGCCTCTACACGCTCGCCGATGAGACCCGCATCTTCGTCGGCCACGACTATCTCCCCAACGGTCGCGAACTCGCCTACACAAGCACAATCGGCGAATCGAAGGCCAAGAACATCCAGCTGCCAGAGGGTCGCGCAGAGGCGGAATTTGTCGCCTTTCGCACCAAGCGCGACGCGAGCTTGGCCGCGCCAACGCTGCTCTTTCAAAGCGTGCAGGCAAACATCGACGCCGGTAACTTGCCGGCCGCCGACAGCAATGGCCGCCACTATTTTCGGATCCCGATCATGCTGCCGGCCGCGTCCCAAAAAGCCGAGTGACACCCGGCTGCGCCGCACCTGACTCAGGTCCTCCTATCGGCTCTCCTTGCCGACCTGGAGGACCTGCTGCTGGTGTATGATCAATAGTTTGCGAACGCATGGCCCCCGAGGCATCGTTAGTCCTATGGCCACCTCCAAGCGCGCGCTCACGATCGGTGCAATCTGCGGCATACTCGCGGCGGCGCTCAACGCCTGGGTCCTCTTGTACTGGCTGGGCTTCGGCTATTGGTACCTCGCCCTGGTCGTGCCCCTCTGCCTGGTCACGATGCAGGCGGTCGGCAGCAGCGTCGCAAAGATTCTGACCGGCATCGAGCGCCGTTAAGCGCCTGCCAGCGCGGGACTCCTCGCCCAACGAGCGAGCTCCTCGATGCGGCTGCGCTCGCGAGCCGTCATGTACACACGCGGCGCCTCCGAGGCGATCTGCAGGGCTCGCCCCGCGTTCTCCTGGTTTTGTTGCATCGCGTAGACCAGCGCAGCCGCGTAACGCACCGCTGCAGGTGCGTTGCCGTAGAGGGTGCGATTCTCTGGACCGTCCCACTCGTTTCCGACCTCTGCCAGAACCGCGAGCAGCCGGTACGCCTCGGCCAGGTGTCCACTGAGCGCGGCGACCCGCACGAGTGAAGAACCCGCGGCGTAGAGCGTGTCGTTGCTCTTGGCGACCACGCCGCTAAATCCAGAAAACCACCACTCTACAAACCCCCAGGCGGCCTCGTGATCATCACGCTCGAGTGCCTGCTCTGCCTTCATCACGGCCGCGTAGAGCACCAGCTGCGACTGCGGGATTTCCGTGAGCCGTCGGTAACCGCTGGTCCGCGTCACCGCACCCGGAGGACCCGATGCGCACTCGGTCAGCCACACCGCAGGTGGTGGCGGATCCATGCGCGCGAGCGGTGCAATTCGCCGCGCCCGCTCGGCCTGCTCTGTCCTTGACGAGCCCATCACCAAGGCTATCGGAGTGCCTACATAGATCATCGTGAAGATCGCGATGAACACAGTGATCAGGAAGTGAAGCCCGAACAACGTCGCGACTACGCAGAGGGCCGCGATCGACCCGTAGGACGCCATGAACGCGGCCTTGAGCGCACCGCGTGAGACCGGGACCATGTCCGCGTCGGTAACGCGAACAAGCTCGGAGACCTCCAGGGGTGCCAATACCGCGAGGCTCGCCGTATCGTCGGTATCGACCTCGGGTGAGATCACCCGATAGCCGCCTTCGACGAGGATCTGCATGTTGGGGAAGAGGCGCCGCAGCAGGTCTCGATAGAGGCCGGTAGGATCCCCGTGCACACGCGCGTGCAACTCGTCCTGTAGATACGAGAGGCGCTCTGCCACCACAGCCTGGACGATGATATGCAACGTCGGCAGGCTGCTCCTGAGACAGGAGGCCTCGACGTCGCCCCAGGCAGCTGCCAGGGGGCCATCCGCGCCCCGACTCGCGCACTCCAATGCCCTCAACGTCGCCAAAAGGGCGGTGCCTTCCTCACCCTCGGGGTCGTCAGCGAATGCCTCGACCAATGCGATCCCGGAGTCCATAAAGCTCCCCGGCGAGAGCCAAGCGAGGATCGAACGGAGTACCTCGCCGCGTAGGCCGGTCTCCCAGCTCCGCCGCCGCCGCGGACGATCGATGTCTTGCTCATGGATCGACAGAGCTTCGATCGCCCCCTCGATATCCCCTCGCTCAATCCTCGCAAGAGCGATCGTCGCTGCAGCTTCGAGGCGGACCTCGGGCAGAACCGCCGAGGCGGCGATGGCCCTTAACGCCGCTAATCCGCGCGTGGGCTCAGCTTGGTACAGCGACAGGGCCTTGGCCAATCGCGGTTTGCCTCGCTCAGAGAAGGCATGGTTCGCGACGAACATCGCCAGCGGAGCTGCGAGGCACCCGAGAAAGTACGAGCCCAAGCCAAGGCCAAGCAGCTCTCCAGCCACCGCGACGGTAAGAGCCAGGCCGACAGGTGCGCCAAAGGCGATCACGAAGACCTTCCAGCCCTCGGCGTTCCCGCTTGGAAAGAATGTTGGAGCGCTTTTTAGCGCTGCCGGCGTGCGAAGAGCCAGCGCCGTCGACGGGCCCAATTGCCTGTCGCCGCCGCCGGCTCGATCGCTTTGTTGCCCGATTCGCTGCACTTAGCGCCAATCGGCCATCATTATATCCGGGGCTCAGGCCGCGGCATCGTACTGCGCGTCGCCAAAACCAAGCATCGGGACAAAGATGAACCCGAGCAAGGTCATACCGACACCATAGCCAGCGCCCTTCCCAAACTTCTGCGCGATCGCGATGAAGAGGAGGAACGCACAGATCAAGTTCACGAGCGGGATGAAGAAAAGCACGACCCACCAGCCGGGCTTGCCGGCGATTTGCGTCATGACATAGAGGTTGTAGATGGGCACGAGCGAGGCCCAACCAGGTTGTCCAGCCTTGGTGAAGACCTTCCAAAAACCCGCGATGACGCAGACAGAGACGGCCAATTGAATGATGAGGGTGATGTATTCCACGGTCAGCTAGCTTCCAGAGTGAGTGGGCCCCAGTGTGCCCCTGATCTCCGATGAAAACAAACAGGAAAGGGAGTCCGTGGGCGATTTTTGCGACCCTGATCGGGCAAGCAAGATCCGGCTGAAAGCCCGCCCTCCTCACGGCCCAGTGCTCGAAAAGGCGATCTCGCTTACATAATAATCAAGGATCGCGGTATTCGCACACCCCTAAAAAGGCTCGTTCCTCGCACTTGGCCTGCGGACAGCCCATCTACAGCCCTTGTTTCGTCCCTAGGCATCGCCTCAGCTAAAATTTATCGGCTCCGGGTAGATCCCGGTTTCAGCGAGATACCTCGATCGTCGCCGTGCCGCACTCATGCCGAGTGACCGTCGGTGCGACCTCAACGAAGGCTGCGATCACCTCGGCGTTGGTATGTGTGTGCGGAGTCGGCCGCAGAGTGAGGATCTTGGAGTCACCTGCGAGCGTCATCGGGATCAGCAATTGATCCGCCAAGTGTCGTCCCACGGGCGCACCGCTAGCCAGGTAGGCCCGAACGCCGTCGACCGCAGCACGGGCGACAGCCTCCGCCCGCACGCCGACCGAGCCAAAGGACGAGCTCATCTCACAGAGCGACGACCAGGTTGCCAGCGTCAATGCACAGCCTGGACCGGGGCTCTCGACCTCGGCGATGACCAGCTCCTCCGCCGACCAGCCCAAGCGCTTTGCGACCACCCTAAGCTCGCGCTCGGCAACCGACCTCGGCAACTTAGAGATGTACGCCGTCGCCCGCCTGCGGGTGATCGCAGCCCGCTCCACAAGCTGCAGCGGACGCCACTCGTGACCGCCCTCGATCTCGATCTCGACGATGCCTCCACCCGCCGGATAAAACCCGTGACGAACAAGGCGCGCCTCGATGACCGCCCCCATGCCCCGGAGGATCGGAAACAGCACCTCATCAAGGAAGTCAAAAGGAGGCGCCATCGCAGCATGCGTGCCGCCCTCGAGGCGCACACGGGAGCGCCCCTCGGCACAGAGCAGCGGCCAGAGCACAGTCTGCAGGACCAACGAGGTCGAGCCCGCAGAGCCGATCTTAAAGGTGTAATCGCCGTGACGCAGCGCCCTCGGGGTGAAACGGATCTCGGTGGAGCCGAGCTCGTCTCCCTCGACCACCGCATCGCCGATCATCGCCGCAGCCCGCAGCGCCGTGAGGTGCTGACGCAGCAGCCCCGGACGCTTGCGCCCAGCCCGGATCGAGCGCACACACAGCGGCCGACGATGCATCAACGCCATCGCCAAGGAGGTCCGCAACACCTGGCCGCCGCCCTCCCCCATCGCACCATCGATCCGCACAGCCGTGTCTTCATGTCTGATCATCGCAACTCTCAACCCTTCACGCAGAGCACCTGTCGGAGGCTGTGCACGACCTCGACGAGGTCCGCCTGGGCGGCCATCACCGCCTCGATCGATTTGTAGGCCGCGGGGGTCTCGTCGATCACCGATGCGTCCTTGCGGCATTCGATGCCGGCGGTCGCCGCCTCGTGGTCGGCGACCGTAAAGCGGCGCTTGGCCTCGGTCCGCGACATCACCCGCCCCGCACCGTGGCTACAGGAGCAGAAGCTCTCCGGGTTTCCCTTGCCGCGCACGATGTAGGAGCGCGCCCCCATGCTGCCCGGGATGATACCGAGTTCGCCCGCACCGGCCCGCACTGCCCCCTTGCGGGTCACAAATACATCTTCGCCGTAATGATGCTCGCGGGCGACATAGTTGTGATGACAGTTGACCGCCAGATCACCGTGGCGAAACTCCGGCAGCGCGTCGCTGCGACGCAAGACCTCGAGCACCGCGCCCATCATCAGCTCTCGGCTTTGCCGTGCAAAATCCTGTGCCCACGAAACTGCCTCGATGTAGTCATCGAAGTGCTGGCTTCCCTCCGAAAGGTAGGCCAGGTCCAAATCCGGCAGATGGATAAACCAGCGTTTCATCTCCTCGCGGGCGAGGCGAATAAAGTGGGAGCCGATACGGTTGCCAACTCCCCGCGAACCGCTGTGAAGCATCACCCAGACCTTCTCGGCCTCGTCGAGGCAGACCTCGATGAAGTGGTTACCGCCGCCGAGCGTGCCCAGATGCACATAGGAATTCGCGCCCGCGATCGCCCGGTGCTTGTCGGTGATCACCTGGTGACGATCCGCGAGGCTCGCCCAGGCCTTTGAGACAGGTTTGGGCAAGTCGTGCCAACGACCGCGATCACGACCCCGCGAATGCCCGTGGGGCACGGCGGCCTCGATCTCGCTGCGCAACGTCTTCAAGGTATCCGGCAGATCGGCGGCCACAAGGCTGGTACGGACCGCGATCATGCCGCAGCCGAGGTCGACACCGACTGCCGCGGGGATCACCGCGCCAATGGTCGGGATCACCGAACCTATCGTCGCACCGCGACCGACATGCGCGTCGGGCATCGCCGCGACCCAGCGGTGCACAAAGGGCATCGATGCCACGTTCGCGAGCTGCCGCAGCGCGCCCGACTCGATCGGCACGCCGCGAGTCCAACGCTTCACCGGCTTCGCGCCTTCGTGTTGATCGATCTCGTAGGGGAGGTCAGCTTGTGCGGTCATCTTCGTGCTCCTTGATGTCACTTGATTACTAAGCACTATCCATTCCGGTGAATGGAAATTTTAAAAATGTAATAAATGTAACTACTTATGAAGCATCTTGGTTCGCAGGTTCATTCGCAGCGATAAAAATATATAAAGAAATTATACCGTGATATCACCCAGGCCGTGCGAAGGACCGTCGTTCTCTCTCTCCTCGGCACCACCCTCGACGCCACTTACGGCGATCGCTGGCAGCGCTGGCGGCCCAACGTCGACCTCTGCCGTCACGAACATGTGATCGTCGATCGCCTCGAATTAATCTACCAAGGGAAGTGGCAACCCCTGCTCGAGATCACGGCGGCCGACATCGCCCAGGTCTCCCCTGAGACCCAAGTCTGCCCGCACGAACTTGATCTGGGCGACCCCTGGGACTTTGAGAGCGTCTTCGCGGCGCTCCTCGACTTCGCCCAGCGCTACCCCTTTAAGCCCGACGATGAGGACTACCTGATCCACATCACCACCGGCACCCATGTCGCGCAGATCTGTCTCTTCTTGCTTTGCGAATCGCGACACCTGCCGGGAAGATTGTTGCAGACCGCACCGCCAAGCCCGAGACAGCGCCACGGACCCGGAAAATTTCGCATCATCGATCTCGATCTCTCGCGCTACGACATGCTCGCGACTCGATTTCACCGGGAGCGCGAGGCCAGCCTGTCGGCGCTGAAGGCCGGCATCGCCACTCAAAATCCAGGTTTCAACCGACTGATCGAACGCATCGAACGGGTCGCCCTGACCTCTCGCTCGCCGCTTCTGCTGAGCGGCCCAACCGGCGCGGGCAAGACTCGGCTCGCCCGTCGAATCTTCGATCTCAAGCGCGCGCGCAACCAAGTCGCGGGCTCCTTTGTCGAGCTCAACTGCGCGACACTGCGGGGAGATGGGGCGATGTCGGCGCTCTTTGGCCACATGCGCGGGGCCTTCACCGGCGCCGTCGCTGCCCGCCAAGGTGCGCTCAAGAGCGCTGATCAGGGCATGCTCTTCCTCGACGAAGTCGGCGAACTCGGCCTCGATGAGCAAGCGATGTTGCTGCGTGCCCTCGAGGATCACCGCTTCCTCCCGGTCGGCAGCGATCGCGAGGTCAAGAGCGACTTCCAGCTGATCGCCGGCACCAACCGCGACCTCCGTCGACGCGTCCACGAGGGGCTCTTTCGTGAGGACCTGCTGGCGCGGATCGACGTCTGGTCCTTCGTCCTGCCCGGCCTGCGCGAGCGACCCGAGGACATCGAGCCCAACCTCGACTACGAACTCGACCGTTGGACCCAACGTCACGGTCGGCGAGTGACAATGACCCGCGAGGCGAGACGTGATTTCCTCGATTTCTCTGTCGATGAGCGCTCGATCTGGGCGGGCAATTTTCGTGATCTGGCGGCGGCGATCGAACGCATGGCGACGCTCGCGATCGACGGCCGGATCGGCAAGGCCGAGGTCGCAGAAGAGACCCAGCGCTTGCGCTCGACCTGGTCCCTGGCGGCCCTTGATCGACCCGCAATAACCCCTGTGAGCTGCGCCCCTGCACCGCCAACAACGACCTCGCCCAGACGCGCAGAGGACGACCCAAGGGCCAGCCACGCCCTCTTAGAGCGCTTTTTAAGCACCGAGAAACTCGATACGATCGATCGTTTTAAGCGGAGCCAACTCGCCGATGTGCTGCGGGTCTGCCTCAGCGCCCGCAACCTCTCAGAGGCCGGGCGTCGGCTCTTCGCAGCCTCGCGTTCCCGCCGACGATCGGTCAACGACGCCGACCGCCTGCGCAAGTACCTCGCCCGTTTTGACCTCTGCTGGCAAGACCTGCACCCGGCTTTGTGAACCGATGGACCTGTCGACAGGCTATCGCGTCAGCAGGCGCTGGCCGAGGTTGCCCCTTGGCACAGA
Source organism: uncultured Nannocystis sp. (assembly GCA_964474905.1). GTDB lineage: Bacteria > Myxococcota_A > Polyangia > Nannocystales > Nannocystaceae > JADJRG01. The sequence continues at coordinate 133,889 of CAYYUP010000005.1, forward strand.
TTTGAGATCCGATCGCAGGCGCTCAAAGACGGACCTCGCTGGCTCCTGGCCCAGGAAAAGCGGCGCCTTCTCCTGCGGATCCACGGCCCGATCGTAGAGTTCGTAGCTGCCTTCGATCGCGTTCTTCACCAAGAGGTGCTGGCCACTGCGCACGGCCTCGCGGAGAAAATGGCCCTGCGACGCTTTCTGGCTTAGAATCGCACAATAGATCGAACGCGGCGATGGCACCCTCGCGGGCTCAAATGCCGGAATCAGCAGGCTCTGACCGTCGAGTGGTACCTCGCGACCCAGACCGATGAGTTCGACGAGCGTCGGCAGCACATCGACGAGCGCAACCGGCATATCGACGCGCCGCGCCGAGACCCCCGGGATCCGCACGAGCAACGGAACATGCACGCTCTCCTCGAAGCAGGTGCGCGCGTGGTAGCGACCGCCGTGCTCGAGAAACTCCTCACCGTGATCGGCGGTGATAATGACCACCGTCTGGTCCCAACGTGGCGAGAGTCGCAGCGACTCGAGCATAAATCCGATGTGCCGATCGGTCGCCGCAATCTCCTGATCGTAATGGGCATAGGGGCCCTTCAATTCTTCGAAGTCCGGGGCTCGCAGGCTGTAGGGGCGATGCGGATCCTCAAAGTACACGGTCAGGAAATAGGGCGGCGGCGGCGACAACGGATCGGCAAAGAGTCGATGAATAAAGGCCAATCCAGAATCGGCCGAACTCGCCGAGGCCCGCCGCCCGCCGCGGGTCTTGGGCAGCCTAGCGGAGGCGTCGACGATCTCATCAAAGCCGCGTAGCAACCCCGGGAGACGCTCTTTAATGAAGACGGAGACGATGAACGCGCTCCGGTAGCCGCGTTCTCGCAGACGCTCCCCCAGGGTTGGCACGCTCGGTGAGAGGCTGAGTTTGCCGAGTTCGGGCTCCCAATCGACGGTCAGCGGCGAGCGACCGCTGAGCATGCTGGGGATCGAAAGCATCGTCGCCGACGACTGGCTATAGGCAGCGGTAAATACCAGCGCCTCTTCGGCGAATTGATCGAGGTAGGGCGTCGTCCGCCGCTCGTAACCGAGGCCGCTAACATGATCCGCTCGCAGAGCATCGACAATGATCCAGACGACGTCGTAGTCGCGGACCCTATCGGCCATTTTAACCCCGAGAAAACGATTTTGAGGCTCGATTCCAGTGCTGAACTCGCTGTCGATTCCGTCGATTCCGTCGATTCCGTCGCAGTTTTCGTCGACACCATTACCCGGCACGTCGCGCGCGAGCGGAGAGATCGCGGGGTCAAAGGGCGCACAGTCGCCGCCGCCTGCGAGCGCCGCAACGCCGTCCTGATCGACATCCGTCGCCCGGCGGATCAACTCGCGGCCGAGCCAGGGCCCGCGAGTCGCAATACCGATCGTTTGATAGAGTTTTGGACGCGACTCTGCGAGGGCGAGCACCGCAACGCTAACGAGCAACGCGAGCAGCAGAGCGAGGCGCCGAAAGGGTCGGGGCAGCCGTCTGCCGAGCGCCCCGACATAGACCTGGGCGCTGATAAAAAGGAGCCCAAACGGTGCCCACACGAGCACTCCCAGACGCGAACCAACACTGCTCAAAATGATGGACGAGCCGAGTACTCCGCCGAGTCCTGCGAGCACCAAAAGCCGCAGCTCCGGCCGAATCCACGGGAACGAGCGCCGCCGATCGAGCGCCGCCAAAGGGTTCACCAGGACACCGCCAAGCGCCACCCCGAGCGCCATCGCGAGCAAAACCCCGAGCCCCGAAACGAGCAACCGAAGCCCGACCACAAGCTCGAGATCCGAGACACCCGTAAGGCGATCAAAGACCCACGCGAGACCGCCGACGTAGGCCAGGAGCGCGAGCCCCAGGCCCACTGCGAAGGCCCTGCGAGCCACGAGCGCGGGTCGTCCCGAACCGAAAAATGGGCCCGTCAAACGCAGGGCTGCGGCGATCAGCACGTCGACGATCCACCGAGCCCCCCCCTGAATAACGCCGAAGAGCGCCCCTGCGAGCCCCGCCAACGCTGCCCCTAAGAGGATCCACAGCAACCCATCGAGGCCCGCAGAACCCTGCACAGCGATTCGCTGCGCTGCCTCTACTGCGCCGAAGAGCGCGCCCGTAGCCCAAGCGAGTGCGATGTGATCACGGAGGCGCAAACGACAACCGACGCCTGTATACCAAAAAGCTAAACAGAAGCGATGGACGGCTAGGCCCGGATCCGAGAGCGATCGATCATGCCTTCGCGGAGAAAAAATTCGAAGGTCTCACGGACTGCAGCGCGCATATCTGTCGACCGGTAGCCGAGTTCGTGCTCCGCTTTGGAGCAATCGCCGTGCCGGTGCATGCTCAGGATGTGCACGACCCCAGGCGTCAGACGCTGAGACACATTGGGGAAGTAGCGAGCGAGGGGTTTGGAATAAAGACTCGCCGCGCCGGCGATCAACCGCGGCGGCAGACGAAGACGCGGACGACGGGCACCGCTCACCTCGCAAAAGAGGTCGAGCAGATCGTCAAGGGAGAGATACGAGGTGCTGAAAAGGTAACGCTGCCCCCGACGACCGCGACCCATCGCCAGCATATGGCCCTCGATCAGATCGGCGATGCTGACAAACTCCGAGCCCCCCGGAATGTAGGCCCGCATCTCGCCGTGGGCGGTGTCGATGAACGCACGACCTTGCCTTGAGGGCAGGTAGTCGTAGGGCCCCAAGACACCGGTCGCAACGGCGATCACCGCGTCCAACCCGTCGACGACCGCCTTAAGGGTCTCGTGCTCGGCCAGGACCTTGGAGCGAGCGTAGGGCAGCCAGTCGGTGTAGGGATAAAAGGGCATGCCCTCATGGGCAGGTCGCGCAGGATCGTCGGGATCAAAGCCGATCGCCGAAAACGACCCGGTGAGCACCACCCGCTGCACATCACGCACGAGCGCCGCCTGCATAACGTTGCGGGTGCCGAGCACGTTGGTATCCCAGATCACGCGGGCACCGGCGGCGCTCGGGCTCACCGTCGACACCTTGGCGCCGACATGAAATACCCGCGCACAACCTTCGACTGCCTGCGCCACCGCCTCGGGATCACGGAGATCCGCACTGACAAGCTCGACATCCAGCCCATCAACGCCGCGGTTATTGGCGCCGGGCAGGACCATCGCCCGGACCTCGTGGCCGTCACTTAAAAGCCGGCGGACCAGGTTCGCGCCGACCAAGCCGGCAGCTCCGGTCACCAGCACCTTGCCCTCCGCGGGGAATGTCGCCTTCTCTGTCGAGCCCATCGGCGCTCCGCCTACCATCCGCCGATGGATCACGACAAGCGCGAGGCGGAACATCGGTGCAGACAAGCGCGTCAACGTGGCACCGGTCACAGTTGCCCTGGCCGTAAGCGCCGGTTACGGTCGGATCAGCGCACCACCCTCAAGCCGCCTGTCGCGGATGGTTGTGTTTACCGATGTGTTGTCGCGCTCGCCTTGCCGGTCAGGCCTCGAGATAGTTGAGGAGTAGCGCAAGCGCGTCGATCGTCGTCACGATCCCGACCAACTTGCCGCCCTCCATCACCACCGCCGAACTCCTCTTTTGATCGACCATGATCTTGATCAGATCGACCAAAAATTCGTCGGGGCTGCAGACATGCGCGCCCTGGGTCATCGCCTGCTCGACCAAGACCTTGCTGGTATCGACGTTGGGGATCGAGTCGAGGATCGCCAGATCGCGAGCGCTTACGAGGCCGACGATATGCCCCGATTCAAAGACCGGGAGATGACGGATGCTGTGCTCGAACATCCGCGCAGAGGCGTCGTCGATCGTCAGGTCATTGGGGATCGACACCGGTGTGGTGCTCATAACGTCGCGGACACGAAGTGACTGTACTTGCATGGTGCTCTCCGCGGCGGAGACAAACCTGAGATCGCGAACCTGCCCAGCCGCGAGGCCAACCTAACGGCCTCAAAGCAACAGGCCCAACGCAAATTATGCGCCACAACGCTCACAAACAGCGTTCCTGAGGTAAATTTCAAAGAACACAGGCGCGAGATTGCCCGATGAACGCATTCGTGGTTGATTGCGCCCACCATGCACGCTCGCCGCAATGCCCTCGCCCTCCTGCTCCTGCTCCCTGCCTGCTCGGGAGATGACGGTGTCACGACGGTGGCGACGACCGAGACCGCGACCTCCCACGGCGAGCCTCTCGACTCCTCCTCCTCCAGTACGACGAGCATCGGCACGACAGGCAACACCGCGACCGCCGGCAGCACCGACTCCTCGGCCACAGCTCCAGGCAGCAGCACTGCGGATACAACAACGACAACAACGACAACAACGACAACGACAACAACAACAACAACAACAACAACAACAACAACCGGCGACAACCCGAACAAAAACCCCGACAACCGCTTCGGTATCGGTCTCGTGAGCCCCGGGGATGATCTACAGATCGACCTGAGCAAGGGCCTTACGGGTGCCGGCGGCGGCGTGCGCCTGACCTTCCCGGGCATCACCCGCGACATGCACGACGCCCCCGAAGATTGGAAACAGGCGACAGAGCGCACCTACAACGCCGATCTCGTACCGGTGATCCGCCTGGGCCCGCCCTGGGGCGACCGCAAGGTCCGCAACCAATCGGATGACGCCGCACACCTCGACTACAGCGGCCTCGCCCAGGCCTACGCCGATGTCGTCGCGAGCCTGCCCAAACGGGAAGGTTGGCCGATCTACATCGAGGTGCACAACGAGACGAACCTCTGCTACGAATGGGCCTGCGACCCCGGGGATGGCAATGACGGCTGGCTCACGTATCAACAATCTGCAAAAGAGTATGCACATATGCTCGCCGATGTCGCCGACGCCCTGCACGGCCTCGGAGATCCCCGCATTCGGGTGATCAATGGAGGTTTTGCCCCGGGCGGTGCGGTCAAGTGCGAGTGCGGCGGTGACGGGTTTGAGCCCGGCATCACCAGTATCTCCTACATCGAATCAATGCTGACAGCGGTGCCCGATGTGGCCAGCAAACTCGACGCTTGGGCCTCCCATCCCTACCCCGCCGAGGGCCAGGGCTGGGGCTTTTTTGTCTCCTATCAAGAGCCCGACTGGAAGGCCTCGACCGGCCTGCTCTACTACAAAGAGGAACTCGCCTTGGTCGGCGACCTGCCGGTGATCATCACCGAGACGGGCTGGACCGTCGACCCCAACAAAGGTGGCCAAGGCGATCGCAACCAAGTCGCCACATGGACCAAAAATGCCTACGAGAAGGTCTGGCTTCAAGAGCCCGAGATCCTTCATGTGCTGCCCTTCCAGCTCAAGGATCCGAGCTGGGATGACTTCGCTTGGGTCAACGGCGACGGCGCGCCCTACCCGGTCTACGATGCCGTCCGAGGGCTTCGATGCGAGGTTCAGGGCGGCTGCTAAACGCCGCAGGACACAGAGGACAGCATGCACATTCGGTATACGCACACCAACATCGTCGCCGCGGATTGGCAGCGACTCGCTCGCTTTTACGAACATGTGTTCGGCTGCACACGCCTGCCGCCACCGCGTGACCAATCCGGTGATTGGCTGGATCGGGGCACCGGCGTCGCAGGTGCACATCTGCGCGGTGTACACCTGCGCCTCCCAGGTTGCGGTGCTGAGGGCCCGACCCTCGAGATCTATCAATACGATGCGATCGAGCCCTGTCCTCCGCCCGCCGCAAACCGCAAAGGCCTCGGCCATCTCGCCTTCGCCGTCGATGATGTCGACGCTGTTCTCGAAGCGGTGCTCGATCACGGAGGCGGGGCTCTCGGAGACCTCTCGGAGACCTCTGTACCCGGAGTTGGCCATCTCCGCTTCGTCTACGCCCTAGACCCCGAAGGCAACATCATCGAGCTCCAACGCTGGATCCCACTAGGGAAATCAAGATCCCCGTGATCGCTGGCGTGCTACTCCTGCCGACCGATGAGACCGAACGTGCGACTCCTGGCGGCGATCCTGTTGACGCTCGCGGCCTGCTCGCCCGAAAAACCTTACCTGCCCCCCACTGTCGTCGCCGAGCCTGCCGCTCCGACAAGCGCTCAAGGGGTCAAAGACATCAGGCACACCGAGGCTGCGGAGAACGCCCCGGCAGTCGACGCCCACTACCCGTGGAGCGAGCCCTTCGTCTTCGTCGAAGGCTGTTTTGAGAGCCGTGCTCCGAGCGAACACGCGGCCCGTCGACGCTGTCGCTCGCTCCGAAACTGCAAACACGAGCGCTCTCGCAGCGGTCGCAAGAGCTGCGATCTCAACGTCGTGCACGTGACGCCCGAGGACCCGGTGAGCTACTGGACCGGCTGTCATTGGTCCCACGCAAAAAGCGCAGAAGAGGCCGCCGCGGCCTGTTTACGAAGCATTCGGGATATCGACTTCGGCCCCGATATCAGCGACTGGGGCCACCCGCAAGAGTGGGTCCTGGCGGTCACCGGTCCCTACCCTCGAAAGGTCGACATGGGCGGCTACGACGATCCCGAACGCTACCGCTACCTCACCTCCGACGGACTCTGGGTCGACGAGGTCTACGAGCCGCCCTGCTTCCCTGCAGGTACTGCAATCGCAACACCCGAGGGTGTACGTGCGATCGAGACCATCCGCCCCGGAGAAACCGTACTCGCCTACGATGCCGAGCAGAAGCGAGAGCGCCCAGTCCAGGTCCGCGTCGTCAAGCAGCGACTCGCCAACACGATCCTGGTCCTTCGAGCAGGTGATCGTGAGCTACGCGTGACCGCAAATCACCCGATCTACAGCGCAGATCGCGAGGCCTTTGTGGCCGCGGGCGAACTCCAGATCGGCGAGGCTCTTCTCCTTCGCGAGCGGGGATCCGTCGACCGCCGTATGATCACATCGATCCGCTCGCAGGCCGGCGCCGTCGAGGTCTTTGACCTCTCCTTGGGACCGCCACACACACACTTCGCGGGCGGTTTTTTCGTGCATAACTACTGAGCACATCGGACTCTGTACATAAAAAAGCTGCCTCTCCGAAGTCCGGAGAGACAGCCAAATCACAAGAGGACTCAGGTCCTAGCCGCCACTCGAGCCGCTAGAGCTTGCGTCTGTCGTGCTAGCGTCGGTCGTGCCCGTGGTCGCGTCGGTCGTGCCCGTGGTCGCGTCGGTCGTGCCCGTG
>CAYYUP010000005.1:141111-149648 GCA_964474905.1 uncultured Nannocystis sp.
GGTCGTGCCCGTGGTCGCGTCGGTCGTGCCCGTGGTCGCGTCGGTCGTGCCCGTGGTCGCGTCGGTCGTGCCCGTGCTCGCGTCGGTCGTGCCCGTGCTCGCGTCGGTCGTGCCCATGGTCTCGTCGGTCGTGCTCGAACTCGTATCCGGCGAGGTCTCGGTTGTCTCGACGATACCGTCGGCTCCGTCACAATTTTGGTCGATACCGTCGCCCTCAGGATCGTTTGCGTCCGGGTGGATGTTCGGATCGTTGTCGTCGCAGTCATCGAGAATATCGCCGCCGCAACTCACTTTGTAACCGTCGCCGTCGTTGTCCTCGCCGCAAGGTCCCCCCCCGTAGCAGGCCATCAGCGTCAGAGCGAACATGCCCGTAGAGGCCGCCGCAAGGATCTTGCCGCCGATCCGGCGCCCGTTTAGCGGCGCCGGAGCTGCAGCTCCACAGTGCGGACAAACGGACTCGGCGGAGGGCAAGAACCCGTCGCAAGACTGGCAAGAGTTAAGCGTCGTCATGGTCCCGCCCACGATACACAAACAAACAACGCCCGTCCGCCGCCAAATACCCTCCCCTCCGTCAGTTTACGGGCGAGCCATCGGTTATCCTCGCGCGGTGGCACTCCGACGCCTCCAAGTCCTCCCTGGCGATCACTTTCCCGCCTACGTGGTCTGGGAGCTCACCTTGCGCTGCGATCAGCCCTGCCGACACTGCGGCTCCCGTGCCGGAGCTGCGCGCGAGCACGAGCTAACAACCGCCGAGGCGCTAAAAATCGTCCCCCAGCTCGCCGAAATGCGAACTCGCGAGGTGGTGCTCATCGGCGGCGAAGCCTATCTGCACCCCGGCTTCATCGAGATCATCCGCGCCCTCAAGGCCGCCGGCATCCGACCCGAGATGACGACCGGTGGCCGCGGCATCACCCCCGAGTTGGCCCGAGCGATGAAAGAGGCCGGCCTCTACAACATCTCCGTCAGTATCGACGGTTTAGAGCCTGCGCATGATCTTATCCGCAAGGCCAAACACAGCCACGCCTCGGCCATGGCGGCCCTCGATGTTCTGCGCACGGCTGGCCACCGCGTCGGCGCTAATACCAACATCAACCGGGTCAACGCGCCCGATCTCGAGGATCTCTACGAACTCCTAAAAGCCGCCGGCATCCGCGTCTGGCAGGTCCAGATCACAGTGCCTCTCGGTCGCGCCGCCGACCGACCGGCGATGCTGCTCCAGCCCTACGATTTGCTCGATGTCGTGCCCCGAGTCGCCGCGCTCAAGCGCCGGGCCTTCGCCGATGGCATCGTCTTGATGCCGGGCAACAACCTCGGCTACTTCGGCCCCGAAGAGGGCCTGCTGCGCTCGCTTCACGAGGGCGGGCGCGACCATTGGCAGGGCTGCCAAGCCGGTCGGCTGATCCTCGGCATCGAGTCCAACGGCAACGTCAAGGGCTGCCCCTCGCTGCAGCCGAGCTACGTCGGCGGCGAGTTGCGAACAAGCTCGCTCCGCGAAATTTGGCAAAACACGCCCGAGCTCGCCTTCACCCGCAAGCGCACGGTCGACGATCTCTGGGGATTTTGCCGGAGCTGCTCCTTTGCCGAAACCTGTCTCGGCGGTTGTTCCTTCACCGCACACTCGATCTTCGGCAGGCCCGGCAACAACCCCTACTGCCACTTTCGGGCACGGACACACGCCGCTCAAGGCCAACGAGAGCGCCTGGTCCCAGGGACAGCTGCCGGTGGCAAACCATTCGACCACGGCCTCTTCGAGATCGTCGTCGAGGATCTCAACGCCGACGAGCCCAGCCAGGATCCGAGCCCGCAAGACCTCGTCCAGATCACTCGCAAGCCGCTCCGATCAAGCACCGAAACCAGGCCCGCGGACGACACTTCTCACCTTCCTAAAATCGACCATTAGGGGCCTTTATCTCCTCACATAAGCGACAATTGTCCAATGCGAAGCGAGGCCCATCCAAGGAGTCGGCGCGGTCGACAGCTCGCCGCGATCGCCATCATCAGCCTGCTCCTCTTTGTCACTGCGTTTGCGGTGGCGGCCTCGCTCTACCCGGGCGGTACCTGGGCGAGCCGGGCCATCCTCGGCCACTCCTTTTTCGGCAACTACCTCTGCGACCTGATGCAGCCCCGCGCTCTCAATGGCCGACCGGCGGAGCTCGGCTCGCTCTTTGCCCGCTTTGGCACCGTCGCACTGTCGGTCGCGCACGCGAGCTTCTACGTCCAGGTCGCCAACCTCGACGATCCACCCTCAGCCCGCGCTCGTCTCAGTCGCCGCGCCGGTCTGCTCGCCTGCGCCATCTCCCTCGCGATCCCCTTGGTGACCGCCGATGCCCTCCACACACTCCACGTGATCATCGTCGTCGCAGCTTTTGTTCCGGCTCTGGTAGCGACCTCCGCCGCGCTTCTGATCTGCATGCACTCCCCCTCTTCGACCCGCACGCTCCGACTCCTGGCCCCCCTCACCTTGGGCGTCGCCGGGATCAACTTCGCCCTCTATGCCTTCGTCTACGGTGCGGCCTGGCTCGGCGCAGAGCTGCCCCGCCCGCTCGTCCTGCTCCTCCATGACCTCCTGCCGATAAGCCAGCGGATCGCGCTTATCGGCCTCGTCGCCTGGATCCTCGCTGTTTCCTTGCGCAGCGCAAGAATGCACGCGTCTACCCACGACCTCTAAAGATCGTAACTCAGGGCGATCGCGTAGACCCCAAACTGCGCGACCCAGTGACTATGTTTATAGTAGTCCTCCGCCCAGTACGCTGGCTGCTCGATGTGAGTGACCACGTGAGCGACATAAAGGCTGCGCCATTGCACATCTGCAGTCGCCCGATAGAGCGACCATAGCCCCCACGCGCGAGAAAAATTGAGGCCCGCGATATGGGCCGCACTGGGATCAACGATCGGGGTCAGGGTTAGCTCCGCCGGCAGATTATCCGCCGCCCAATCCTCGAACTCCGCCCCGCTCAGGATCAACGAGAGCGCGCGGGCCCGGTGGAGGCAGGGCGGGAAGAAGTCATCAGCGTCCCCCTCTTCCTGGCTCAAAGGACACATTTCGTCGAAGATCGAATCGATGAGCACCTCGTCGACAAAGGCCTCCATCTCGAGGCGAAGCTCATCGTCACCGGTGTGCACCGCCCATTGATAGAGATTCAGGGCTGCCCACGAGACATTGGCGTAATCGTCCGCCAGACCGCCCGCGAGCAGCTCTTGGGGACTTTGCGCCGCCAACCAAGCCCGTAATTTTACGGCGATCGCATCTCCAAGGGGCACGAGATCGGTTTCGTCACTCGCTTGCTCGCGCTCACGTGCGAGCGTCAAGAACCACGAATAGCCGTAGGGAAGCTCCTGCGGGAGCATGTCGTTCTCCACCGCCATCAGCTCGGCTGCTAGCGACTCAGGATCGAGGGTCGCATCGACGACGTCGAGGTAGTCCGTATCGCCCGTGAGCCGGTAAATCGCGAGCAACGAGTAGGTCGCGTGCACCGCAGAGTGCCAATCGATACAGCCATGAAAGGCCGGGTGTGAGGTATCGGCCTTTTGCACGCAGTCGACGATCGGCACCGCGAGCGCGTGCAGGTAGTCCTCGCGCATGCCGTAAAATTCGTCCCAAGCGGGATCCGGGGCACCGGTGTCCGTGTCCGTGTCCGTGTCTGTGTCTGTATTTGTGCTGCTCTCCGAGCCGGAGTCTGAGTCCGTGGCTGACTCGCCGCCGCTGCTCGCCGTGCCCGTGGCCTGGGTCGCCGTGCCAGAGCCCGCATCGCTGTCGGTATTCTCGCTCTCGCCCGCCGTGCTCGAAGCTGCGGCGCTCGTGCCTGCTGATCCGTCGTCACCGCAGCCTAGGGCCACGGTGAGCGCGATGGTTGAAGAACGAGCGAGTCGTGCGGCCGGTCCGAACATTGTCATCGCCAGCATCATTGGGCGCATGTGCGCCGCCGGTCAACGGACTGCGCGAGCACAAGCAAACTCGGGCGTACTCCGCTATCCTGCGCGAAACCATGCAGGACGCCCGCAAGAATGCCCTCAAGCGCCGGATCGATCAGGCGCTCGGTCGCGACCGAGCTGACCGAGTGATCAAGAACGCCCGCCTCCTCAACGTGATCACTGGCGAGCTCGCAGAGGGTGACATCGCGATCTGTGGCGATCGCATCGTCGGCACCTACGAGCGCTACGACGGTGTCGACGAGATCGACGGCCGCGGCATGATCGCGGTGCCCGGCTTCATCGACACCCATGTGCACGTCGAAAGCACCCTGGTGACGCCCGCCGAATTCGACCGCTGTGTACTACCTAGGGGCACGACAACGGCGATCTGCGATCCCCACGAGATCGCCAACGTGCTCGGTGAGGTCGGCCTCCGCTACTTCCTCGACGCCTCGCTGCACACAGCGCTCGACCTCCGAGTCCAGCTCTCGTCGTGCGTACCGGCGACCCATCTCGAGACCTCTGGCGCCCGCCTGGATGCCGCCGCGCTGGTCCGTCACCGCGATCACGCGCAGGTGATCGGCCTCGCGGAGTTCATGAATTTTCCTGGCATCTTCGCCAAGGACGACGCGGTTCTCGACAAGCTTGTCGCCTTTGAGGGCGCCCACATCGACGGCCACGCACCCCTGGTCCGCGGCTACCAGCTAAACGCCTACGCGAGCTGCGGGATCCGCAACTGCCACGAGAGCACGAGCCTGGACGAAGCCCGCGAAAAGCTCCGCAAGGGGCTCCAGGTGCTAATCCGCGACGGATCTGTCTCTAAAGACGTGACCACCTTAGCGCCGCTTATCGACGCGATGAACTCGCCCTTTTGTGCGCTCTGCACGGATGACCGCAACCCCCTAGACATCGCCGACGAGGGTCACATCGACCACCTGATCCGAGCCGCGATCGCTGCGGGTGCGCCGGCAACCTCTGTCTACCGGGCCGCGACGTGGTCGGCTGCGCGCGCCTTTGGACTCCGCGACCGCGGCGTACTCGCGCCGGGCTACCGCGCCGACATCGTGCTCATCGACGATCTCGAGGGCTGCCGAGTCCGCCAAGTGTTGAGCCGCGGCGAGCTGGTCACCGACGCGACCTTCGCCGACCGCCCAAAAACCCCGACCGTCGGTCGCGACTCGATCAAGCTCTCACCGATCTGCGAAGCCGATCTCAAAACGCCTGGCGCCGGACCGACCTCGCCGGTGATCGGGCTGATCCCCGGCCAGATCCTCACCGACTACCTGCACGCCGAGCTGCCCTACAGCGACGGCCTCCGCCACGCCGATCCCGAGCAGGACATCCTCAAGGTCTGCGTGCTCGCTCGCTACGGCACCAACCAAAACATCGGCCGCGGTTTTGTCCGCGGCTTTGGTCTGCACCGCGGCGCACTCGCCTCGTCTGTTGGCCACGACTCCCACAACGTCTGCGTGGTCGGTGCCAGCGACGACGACATGGTGCTCGCCGTCAACCGCTTGATCGAGATGCAGGGTGGATTTGTCGCCGTACGGGACGGCCAGGTCCTCGGCGAACTCGCACTGCCCCTCGCCGGATTGATGAGCGAGCTGCCCTTTGAGGAGGTCGAGATCCACCTCAAAACGCTGCGCACAGCGGTCCGCGAGACCATGGGCTGCCCCCTCCAAGAGCCGCTCCTACAGCTCGCGTTCCTGCCCCTGCCGGTGATCCCCCACCTCAAGATCACCGATATGGGCCTCGTCGACGTCGACCGCTTTGAGCTGGTCTCGGCGTAGGCACAAATTCGTTCGCAACTCCCGAAAGCAGGTAGGCGAGAGGACAGGCCTTCCGCTTTTTTGACACCGACCCGTTGCCATCGTTCTAAACAGCTCGATCGGTGCAAGACAGCAACACTCCGATCGATCAGTGTCACGCTCGGCGATGAACAACAACATCGGGACGAGATCCGACTCAAACTGGAGCACCGGGGCGCGCTCTCTAGTTCGTCAATACGGGTGGGCTGCGAGCCTGGTCGTGACCTTGGCTTTGATCCTGGGGATGCCAAAAGGCCTTGCCGCGAGGATAGCGGTCCGACACGCGCTCGATGACATGACCCATGAGCTCGCGATACAGACCGGCTACACGAAAGGATTCCGACGCGCACCCGGCCGTCCGTTAGAGGTGGTCCCAATACAAGAAGGTGGACCCGCCTGGATAACGAGTGAGCTGACCGAAGCACTACAGAGCGAAGGATCGTTCCGAGCCTCCCGCATAGGGGTTCCTCTGTGGGTGGAAGCCACCCATAATCGCGACACGTTCGCCCTCTCTCTCGGTTTCGTCAAAACGAATGAGCGAACCAGCTCTCCCGACTCAATGCCTCGCAGAAGGCGAGTGCGAGTACTCCCGTGGGTCGCGTGGCTAGGCACCCTCATTGGAGTGCTAACGATGCTCGGGATCCGCCGCGGCGGACTCGGACTCGGTTTAGCGATGCAGGGTCTGAGCACTCAATTCATGCTCCGGCTCTGGCCGACGAACCTCACGCCACCTGCATTTTACGAAGAACTCCGTGCAGGGCCCATCGGGGCCAGTGTCCTTCACATCGCAGACCTGTACTTGCCCAAGACATTCTACGACCTCCTGAATCTCGACTTAGGGGCCGTCGCGTTCGCGGGGACTGCACTTATTAGCCTCTACGTCGGATGGCGCTTGGCCAGAGTCCTGGGGGCCATCGAAATCCTATTAACACTCGACTCCTGGCTGCGCGCAGGGGCGTTGGGCTGGGGCTTGGTGCCCCTCGGTTTTGTAGCAACCTGGTTGGCATGGCGGCGGATTCACCCCGCGGTCATAAAATCTGAGTGATCTCTCGGCTGGTGCCCAGGGCTCCTTGCTCAGTCGACAGACGTACGAGTCGAAGACATGAATCTTCGATGAAGATCGATCTACTTGGGCGTCTGGGTCCGCCAGGAAATGAGAGCAGGAACATCGCGCTGCGGTGCAGCTGCGACTCGGGGACCATAGCCGCGGCATTGCCGACACCTACTGCCAACGATAGAGTGGAGCCCCGCCCCAAACACCGTGCAAACGATGAGGCCCGGTCCGCCTGATGGACGTGACTTCGTGCACTCCGTCGCGATAATGATCGTGAAACATAGCCTCTTTTCACCACTACGCCTCGACCCAAAAATCCCTTCAAGCAAAGGTTTCACCAAAACGGTGAAACGCAACGTGAGGAGCCACGACCTCATATCTGCAAGGATCACAACGACTCATAGCGGAGGTGCGCTATCCTTGTTGCGTGAAAAGACGAAGCTTTACGATGATTCTCATCGGTACATCATTCTTGGCGTGTCGCAAGAACGGAGCAAGCGAGCCGCAATCTCCCGAAGACGTCCAGCGAGAGCAAGTACCGCCAACCAAACCCGACGACGGTGCGAGCCCGACGAAGACCATCTATGTCATGCGCCACGCTGAAAAAGAGGCCATCCTAGGAGAGCACGATCCCCCTCTGACAGATGTTGGAATCGCTCGATCCGAGGCTCTCCGTGACCGTTTGGAGCAGACGAAGGTTGATGCCATCTACAGCTCTGAATACCGGCGCACGATGCAGACAGCACTCCCCACCGCGGAGGCAAACCAGCAGACGATCACGACCTACAATCCAGCCGCTGACCCACGCGAGTTCGCGGAACTCCTCCGTTCATCCCCAGCCGAGAGCATCCTGGTCATCGGCCACAGCAACACAATTCCCCCTCTCCTCTACGCTTTCGGCAGTGAAATCGAAGCGATCGGCGAGAGCCAGTACGGTGACCTCTACGTCCTCACTATCCGGGGTGACAAGGTCACGCTACAAGTTGAAGAAATCGCCCTTGAGTCGACGCATGAGAGCCCGTCTCCCTAAGCAGGCAATTGTCGCGCACGCGAAGATCCCGGCCCGCATCCGAGAGCGAGAGTATCTGGGAGCGACCTGATTGACTCCCGCAGCACCCTCTCGCCGCGTGCGCGACCACCTCTGGGAACATCGTACTTCTCCCAACAGTACCGATATCGTCATGCCTCAACTTCACACATCACAGGAGGCGCCAATCGCACCGTTCGACACAACTGCGAGTCAAACATGTCCAACATATTCGGCCTTCTCAGGGGCAAGAGCGGTCAGTCAATGTTTCGTTAAACCAGCCGTCCTATCAAATCTATCACGTGAGGATTGCCACCAACAGGTATCCGTCCAGAATAATCATCAAGTGATCGCACGCACAGATCGAGAACTCGTCTGAAACACCTATCAATCATAAGCACGGCATAGTCAAACAGCGTTCTTCCTTTCAATGATTCGAATACCAATTATCATCGATCGACTTCAGCGATATGCTACATCTCAAACATGATCGTTGCAAAGCACAGGGTCGCCTTCAACCTCCTTCCTTTAACACTTGTATGCAGTCTGGGCTGTCCGAATGATCCCAGCAACGACACCATCGACGGCTCGGAAACGAGCTCAGATGGTAGTGACGAAAGCACGTCCACAGCAACCTCGACAGGTTCGTCAACGGACTGGACCTCTAGCGGCGCATCCGAGGGCACGACCGACGGCACGACCGACGGCACGACCGGCGACACGACCGGCGACACGA
>CAYYUP010000005.1:149748-166164 GCA_964474905.1 uncultured Nannocystis sp.
GGCACGACCGACGGCACGACCGACGGCACGACCGGCGACACGACCGGCGACACGACCGGCGACACGACCGGCGACACGACCGGCGACACGACCGGCGACGTGACCGATGACCAATGCGCTATCGATGAGACTAAGTGCGAAAACGGAATGCTTCAAAATTGTTATGAAGATGACGGGGTCATGCTATGGGGCGAGCCCGTACAGTGCGAAGTCGACTTTGTGTGCAAGGACACCGACTGCCAAGAACTTTCGGCCTCCCAAAAGGCGCAGATCGGTGTCCTTAAAAAGTACTCGGATCACCTCCGCGACTACACCGGATTCAGCGCTCCCCTCGACTTCGAGATGCTAAAGGCGAGCGCCACCCAAGCGATCTCTCTTGGGGAGGGGGACGACTATACCTTCGCCAAGGCGATCTACTCGATCTACCGAGCGGTACCACAGGGCCACAGCGCCCTCGGCCTCGGCGCCATCGACTGGTCAGACTGTCAGGACCCCGAGGCCGTCGTGCCAATGCGAGCCCGTTCGTGGTACGGGGTCTGCGCTCGCAGCGCGGGGGACGCTGCTATCATCACCTTTGCAGGGGATGACAATCCAATGGGGCTGCTTCCGGGAGACCGCATCGTCTCGATCACGAGAGACGGAGAGACATGGGAAGGTCCACACATGCTCGATCGAGTCGGCGAAGAGCCCCTGTGCAATGTCGGAGTTCCCTCGAAGAGTGGTTTGGCGGACTTCAACGCACTGCACGTATTTTCCATCATCAATTCCGGTGACACGCTCGAGGTCATACATGCGGATGATAGCAGTCAAAATATCATCGTACCTCAACGTGGTGACCTCATATCTTGTACTGACCCCTTCTTCCGAGAGGAAAGCAAGGCGCTCTTCGCCTCTCATCAACGGGAAGACGGCGTTGTCGTCATTGTATTGCCGACGATGGGAAACCATCCCGATCACCCTTTTCCAAAGCCCTTGAAGACGCTGCAGCAGTACCGGGACTGGAACGCCGAAGCGATCAGCCTGCTCAATGATGAGCTCGGGAATTACGATGATATCAAGGGACTGGTCTGGGACATACGAGGAAACCGTGGCGGCGCAGCCGAATATGGGATGGGGATCTTCGGGCTTGGCGACGTCGCAGGAGGGCTAGGAAAGTGCTACCATAGGATTGTCGGCTCATCCCCACCTCAATTTTCGGATACGGCAAAATACACGTTTCCCTATCAAATATTCGTCGATCAACCCCTGCCGGCTCTGGCATTCCCGGGAAAACAGGCCCTCATCATCGACGGAACAGCTACGAGCGCTGCGGACTGGATGGTCTATCGGGCCCGGGCCCTTGGCCTCCCGGTCATCGGCCACGGCGGAACAGGTGCGTATGGCTACCGCACGGGGTCGTCATACGTCCACATGAGCATTGATCCAGTTGAAGACCTTCATATTGGAGTAGATTCATACGTATCTGGTGCACATTGTCTAGACTCCAACGGCAAGCCGCTCGAGGGAAATGCCCCCGTGAGCATCATCCTAGACTACGATCCCAAAGATCTAGCAGCCGGTGTGGATACGCTCCTCGAAGCCGCTGTCCTTGAGGTTCTACTGCCCTAATACATGTTCGTCGCAACAAAATCTCTCTCAGGAGAGTCGTCCAACCTGAGAACCAAGGCTTCAATGTACATGAGTGCATCCATAAGGCTGTGGGCTCTTCGCGCTTCGCTCTTCCTGGTATCGATCCCACTTGGGGCCGGAGTCGCATGCTCTCGCGACCAAGGGCCTCGACACGAAAGCAGCTCGCCCGAAAACAGGCCACCAAACCAGGAATCGTTCGCCGCTCAGCACGAACTCAGTTCTCCAGTGACCGCCGTGCCGTCAAGGGGCTCGCCCTACAAGCAACTCTCGACGACACCGATTGCGAGCGTCGCAATCCCCATCGCCTTGGGTGATGACCTAGGCTTCATGCTGGAGCATCGATTGGGATCTCCCAGTACTACATACTGGGATGTCCCAAAGGCCGTCGCCCAACTCATACTCGACGGTCTTGACTCTTTTCTACGAAACGAAGGAAGCCATGATGCCGCCACATTGGCCGCAAGGCTACAGTCAGAGCATAGTAGCTCCTATCGAGTACAGTTTCTCGGAGGAGTCGTCGGCGGACGAAGGGTTGTCTACGGGAATTTTTTCTGCGCTATAGATGGCCGTCACTCAGAGTGGATGAGTCGCCCAATTATGGTTAAAGACGGTGGGAGCTGCTTCTTTCAGGTGATCTTTGACATGACCACAAAATCCTACCTCGAACTTCATATTCAAGGTAGGCCTTGAATGAATCCTCTACACATCATCATCTCTCTTAGGAAGGCACCCGCCAGAATCGAGGCGACCCAGTGAAAAAGCGCTACGTACCCGTCCCCATGCTCGAGGTCGAGTTGATCCGACAGTTCGACGGCAAGGGAATCCGCTTAACTGAATCATGTCATCGGAAGTCATCCTTCCTCGCCCGGCATTCTCACAAAAATGCGACCATCACGATTCTCCTCGACGGCGCCTACGAAGAGTCATACGGTCTTCATGGGCTTACGGCGTTCCAATCTCCCACGGTCCATGTTCGGCCCCCTGGAGAACCTCATATCAACCGTATGGGTACATCGGGGGCACACAACCTCGTCCTCGAACTTGACGATCGACGGCTGTCATCGATTTCTGGCTACAGCGTCCTTTTTGACGAGGTACGCCACATCCGGCAATCATTTGTCCTCGGAATTGCTCGACGGCTGCGCCGCGAACTCTTGATCAACGATGAGTCGACGCCTCTCGCTATTGAGGGGTTGACTCTCGAGCTAGTTGCAACTGCAAGCCGGGAGGCCAAACACCGACACTCACGATCCGATCCCTGGTTAAGACGCGTTCGCGACATGTTGCATGATCGCTTCCGTGAGCCCCATATCAGCCTCGACGAAATGGCAACTGTCGCGGGTGTGCATCCCGTGCACTTGGCCAGATGCTTTCGAGCCGCATTCGCTTCGAGTCCAGGCGAGTACGTCCGTCAACTTCGTGTCGACTGGGCAGCGGATACACTTCGATCTAGCACGATGTCCCTCGCCGATGTCGCCACGGCCGCAGGTTTCGCCGATCAAAGCCACTTTACGCGGGTCTTTCGCGCATATTTTGGGACCCCTCCAGGCGCTTGGCGACGCGCACAATTATCTCAAGGCCCCAGTGGGGACTGTCGTGAACTTGATCCATCATGAAGATCCACTTCCGACTGATGCTACATGTCTATTCGCTCCTGTGTATGTCCGCCCCTTCTTCATCGGTTGGGTGCACGATCTCGAAAGCACCCAGCTCCCCGACCCAACGATCACAACCCGTGACAAGCTGCACTGATACGATCAGAAGACTCAAGATTCCCGTCGGCGACGCTCTGCGAATCGCCCTCAATCGAGACATTTCTTGGTACTCTACGTGGAACCTCAATGACTACAACAGAGCAGCGCTTGTGTGGCTTCGCGAGGACGGCTCTCTGGGCACTGCGCCCTTGATTTTGGGCACTCAACGTACTTCTCCGACAATTTGTACACTCGAGCGTCAAGATCCTCTTCTGGCTGACCCGACCAGGGCGCGCAGCCCTGATGATGAGGCCTATCGATGAAACATGGGACTCAACACAACTCGTACCTTTTCGCAAGCCGTATGAGACGATTCTACATATGGAGTAGAATCGTCGTGAGTTCGCGAGCGATCTCTTCAAGAACGCTCTCGCTGTTCAATACGGAGGTCTCGGGCGCGCAGATAGTTTTGCTCGCGAGCCGCCCATGCAACAGAGCACAGAACTATCACTCGATCCGGCAGACTGGGAAGAATTTTCACGGATCGCCCACGATGCCCTAGAGGCATCCATCAAGCACATACGCACAGCATCCAAGACGCCTTGGCGAACCCTACCCAAGAGCGCTCGTGATGACATCCACCGGCCCTTGCCGCACGCGCCGGGAGATCTGGAGGAGATTGTCGAGAGGGTAAAGAAATCGATTCTGCCCTTTCCAACAGGCAATGCCCACCCGCGCTTCTGGGGTTGGGTCATGGGCAATGGAACGCCCGCCGCAATGCTCGCTGATATGATGGCATCCGCGATGAATCCGCACGTTGGCGGATACGATCAGAGTGCATCGGCCGTAGAGGGGCAGGTCATCGATTGGTGTATCGAAATGATGGGTTATCCGGCGGCCGCCAGCGGCCTCCTGGTCAGCGGAGGAACAATGGCAAATCTCACGGGGCTGACCGTCGCCAGATACGTCAAGGCAGGTTTTGATATTCGCTCTAGAGGTCTGTCAGGAGGCCCGCGCTTACGCGTATACGGTTCGACCGAAACCCACGCGTGGGCCGAGAAGTGTTGCGAATTGCTTGGCCTCGGACGTGAGGGCTTCCGCCGAGTCGCCGCAGATAGCCAGGGCCGTGTAGACCTGGGCGCGCTACGCGAAGCCGTCAAAGAGGATCGGCGCCGCGGAGATCGACCTATCTGCATCGTCGGCAACGCCGGGACCGTAGACATTGGGGCGATTGACGATCTCGACCGCCTCGCCGACGTTTGCCGAGATGAAGAACTCTGGTTTCACGTCGATGGTGCCTTTGGCGCTCTCGCGAATTTGTCCCCATCCTTGCAAGGACGGCTCAAAGGGCTCCAGCGATCCGATTCGCTGGCATTTGACCTTCATAAGTGGGGCTATCTCCCCTACGAAATCGGTTGCGCCCTGGTGCGCGATCATAAGGCACACCTTTCCACGTTTCGAAGCCATCCGACTTATCTGCAGTCTCAGGGCCGGGGGATTCAGCCTCAACCTCTTGAGTTCGCAGATCTCGGTATTCAACTAAGTCGCGGGTTCCGAGCGCTCAAGGTTTGGGTTTCTCTGCAGACCTACGGTACAGACACGATTGGCAGGGTGATCGAGCAGAACGTCGGCCAGGCGCAATATCTGGCCACCCGAATCGAAGCCGAGCCGAGGCTCGAACTCATGGCACCTGTGGCCCTCAATATCGTCTGCTTCCGCTTTCATGCCCCTGGCGTGGCGGAGGGCCCTCTCGAAGCGATCAACCAAGAGATCCTCGTCCGTCTCCAGGAGGACGGCGTCGCCGTCCCGTCCAGCACCCGGCGCAACGGTTCATTCGCCCTCCGTGTAGCGATTACGAACCATCGTTCTCGTCAATCGGACTTCGATATCTTGGTCGATGCTGTGCTCTCCTATGGAGAGGCATTGATGGACCATGAACACTAAACACTAAACTGAACGGCGAGCACGGGCCTCGGGGGCGCGAGTCCTCAGCCACGGACATCCTCGGCGCCCCCCCCTCCCGCTGTAGGGAACTCCGAATCGTCCCGAGGCACGCATTCGAGAGCATCACCGGGGGCAGCCCTACACCAGATTAGCTTGGAATCGCCGAAAATAGGCCCATAGCTGCCGAGCGCACCGTGAACGATGAGCTTGCACTCGACGGCCCCCGTGGGCCCAGGCTCGAATATCGCCCAACTATGGCGCCGGTAGGGCTCCTCGATCTGAAAGGGAAGCTCCTGACGGGCGCCGTCGGTGCAGCGCAGCTCGACATACCCCGAAACTGCCTCCTCGGTGACGATGACCACCTGGTTTTCTTTCGCGGTAGGCGGCACGAAGACAGGCACAGAACGCTGCAGGATCACCGACTCTTTTGGTTGGGTCGCAACGCAAAGAATCATGCCCAACGACACCGAGATGACCTCGACCGCCCGACGCGGCTGCAACCGCGAAAGCTGTCCCGACCGGTGCATTGCCGGTGCGAGGGCCCGCCACGAGAGAAGAATCGCCACAAAGGCGAAGGGCACGTCGGTCGGATCGCAGACGTTCACCGAGGGCATCCCCAGGGCCCCGAGCAAAGAAGTCCAGGCCGTCGAGACCGCAGGCATGAGGTTGATCGCAGCAAACACTGCGAACACCGCAACGTAGGAGCGACGCACGCCCGGGAGGGTGCGCACGCGAAGGAGAGTCGCCAGCAACGCCGGCGCAACAAACATTCCAGCGATATCGCTGAGCTTGCCAGTGACAAACTCCGGCAGGAGCATTGTGTGCTTGAGTACGTGATCATTGAGGCCGAGGGTGAACAACGCCGCGATCCAAGTCGCGGTGGTGAGCGCACGCCCTGGACACACTCGTGCATCCTCGGCCTGTCGGGGTACCTTGATCGTCGGGTCACTGCGTATCATTGCTGTACCTCGCGGCTATTGCCCTGCACAGGGTTTTCCAAGTCTTTGACGTTCTCGGGTGGGCGAATCGTAAAACTCATTAGTACCTGCTCTTCGCCGACTTTGGAGAGTGTCGCCACATTGCGCATGAGCGACTCATGGGGGGTCGACATGTTGAGATACGCGCTCACCATCAAATGCACCTCTTCGGCATCTCGGTGCCGCGCCCCTGAGAAATAGCGAGCGGAGACCGTGTAGGTCCCGGGAAGTGCATTCGACATCGCGAAGACCTCTGGCCCGTAACCATTGGTCGCGTCGACGCTCACCTCTGCATTGGCAATCCCGCACGCCTTGTAATCGCAGGTCTTGCCCTCAGGGTCGGTGACGATCAGATCGACATCCGTATGCGGTGTGTCCCAGAGCAAGGCGACCCCGAACTCCGCCGCCATGAAATAGCCGATGGCTTGATCATCCACTCGCTGCTCTGCAAAGACCCGCATGGGCCCCTCACCCGCAGCCAGTTTTCGGAGTAATTGCCTGTACTCCCAGGCAAAGAGAGAGCGGCTGAGGCGGTCGCCACGTTCCCTATAGAGCCACAGGATCGCCAACTCATAGTAGACGACTGCTGCCGCGAACCGCCCCTGGCCTGCCAACCCGAGAGCGTAGAGAAGTGACAGGTTGGCCTCCTTCGCGACCGAGTCCCGACTCGCCTCGAGCACCTCGACGGCGAGACTGGGCTCGCCCAAAGCAAGTGCACTGAAAGCGATCTGGGCGGCGACTCGGGGATCTCCCGGGGCTTTTTCCAAACGCGAGGAGAGTCGTCGTAGACGCGCAAGGGGATCATTTGGACCGTGCGAAACAGCAGAATCGGTCGAGCCTCTCGAATCTCTCTTGGCCGGAGCTGCGGCGGCGAAAAGTGAGTGCGGCAGGGCAGGCAGGAGAACCAAGAGGCGCGGGTCGAGGCTCGCCACGCCATCGCTAAGCAAGCGATCGAGCCACAGCAAAAACTCCGCACGAGCGCCCTTTGGCAGGTGTTCGCGTAACTGCTCGAGTAGTTGCGTTGCGGACCCCTCGTGGACAACCTCTGCGTCCGCCTCCGGTCGAATGTCGTATTTTAGATAGTCATCCTCGCTCTCCAGCATCAACAACGAGCAGCTCTGCCCAGGGACCCGAAAGTGCCGAGCGTAAGCATTGACCACCGGCGCAGAGCCGCCCGCGAGCGCCTCGAGCTGGGCCACCGCAACCTCACCGTACATACGCGAGGCAAGCTCTGAGGCCTGTGGGGCATCGAGAGGCACGCGGAGCTCCCGTTCGCGTCGCTGCTCCCCTTGCCCCTGCTGGAGATTGAGAACCACCGCGGCCCCCGGAGCGGGCAGCCCTCGACCGACGAGCTGCACCTCCTGCCCGGGATAGAGCACCCGCGGGGCACCGTCGATGAGCAGATCCGAGGTGCCCTCCAGGCTGATCTTAGTTATCTGCCAAGGCTGAGCACGGTGGGCTCGAGCGACCTGCCGCACCTCGCTAGGATGTGACATCGAAAACACAGCCCCCCCCGTCGCCTCCGTGAGCTGTTGGAGAAGCCACGGGTTCGACCGGATGCCCGGGATTTGATAGGCGAAGAGCGGTGCCTTGGAGCGCGTCGCCAGACGTCGCGCAAGGCGAGCGGGGTCGGTCTCGCCCCAGGTCGCGGCGCCGTCGCTCAAGAGGAAAATGTTCCACTCAGGCGAACTCTCGAACCAGATCGGACGAGTCGCGGCGTCGAGCGCTGCGCCGACATGGCTCGCCCCCTCCGGAACGAGCGAGCGAGCGTCCTCCAGAAAGGCCTCGATGTTCGCCGGCGTATTGGCGACAAATACCTCGCGCCACCAGCGAGCCTCGATATCGAAGAAGACGACCGCAAACTCCCGGATTTCGCGGCGGTTCTCATGGAGCAGCGCACTCGTCAGATCGAGCCAGGTATTGAGCTGATCGGTCTGAGCACTCATCGACGTGTCGATCGCGAAGACAGCGCGACGGGTATTGGGCTTTTTCGCCACCGGCAACGTCGGCGTGAATCGACTGGCAAAGAAGCTCCCCGAAGCATCACTGCCGACAATCAGCGGCGCCGACTGACCTGGCAGGACAAGGCGCAGCGTCCCATGGGGGTCCTCGATCCGGTAGCGGAGGATCCCGTCCTCCCCGCGCTCGCCAAAGGTCGCTGGCGGTGAAAGAACCGGCGTCACGTCGCCAGAAGTGTGCACAGCGATGTCTACCCGCAGACTTGACGCAGTGCTCGGTAGAGGTAGCGAGAGCTCCAGACCATCGCCAACCCGCTCGAGATCCATATCGTAGCCAATCACCACCCGATGAGCGCTCCGGGGAACGATCGGAAACACCTTCGCGTCGAACACACCGGCCCCTGCCCACTCCGCCAGCGCCGGATCGATAAGCATGTGCGGCTGCAGCTGGGGCCCAACCGTCAGGAGCGGGAGACGAGGGTGCACCGTGCCCTCGTAGGCCCGTTGGGCGAGATCACGCTGCACGAGCCTTGCCTCCTTGGGCGCGACCCACTGGTTCGCCCGACCAGCCATAATCTGCGCAGGATCCAAGGCCCCGAGGACGGTCACCGGCATACCGGAAGCTATCGCCGATGCAGTCTCGATACTCTCGCCAAAGGCCAGAAAATAGGGCGACGCATCCCCCGGTAAGCGGATCTGAAAGCGTCCTTCGTAGGCCTTGTCGTCGGGGTTGTCGAAGATAAAGTCGACCAAGATCCGAGCACGAAAACCCTCGACGAGCACCCGTATTTCGACGTCTTTGAGCGGGAGACTTCGGTCATCACCAACCATCAATCGCGAGGTATTGCCTTCGAGCCTCGAGCGCTGCCAAACCTGTCGCCCCGCAGCGCCGACGATCCCTGTCGACTCAGGACGAGTGATTTCGACCACGGCTCTGGGCTCCAAAACCCCCTGAGAGTTTTGGAGATGCTCTTGCCCAAGAGAGCACGCCACAACAAATACACAAGGCATGACCCAAGAGAGGCGCAACGCCTTGGGGGATCGGGACAAGGATGGCTCCATGTGCACCAAACGCCGACGCGTGCCTGCGCCTTACAGGTCTTTGTGAAAAAATTAGGCGGACAAACGGCGCCGCAGATCCGGGCCAAACGCGGCATACACCACCGGCAAGACCAGCAGTGTCAGCAGCGTCGCCGAGATCAGACCGCCGAGCACAACCGTCGCGAGCGGTCGCTGCACCTCACTGCCGGGTGCGGTCGACAACGCCATCGGCACAAAGCCGAGTGCTGTGGTCAACGCCGTCATCAAGACCGGGCGAAGCCGGAGCTCCGCGGCCGCCCGAATCGCCCCAAGCGGCGTAGCGCCCTCCTCCTGCATCCGCTGGCAAAACGTGATCATCACCAGCCCGTTTAACACGGCCACCCCAAAGAGCGCGATAAAGCCGATGCCCGCCGAAATCGAGAAGGGAAGATCGCGGATCCAAAGGGCCAAGACCCCGCCGATCACCGCAAAGGGCACATTTAAAAAGATGATGAGGGCGCTACGGATCCGCGAGAGCGCGGTCCACAGGAGGAAGAGGATCAGCGCCAGCGCGATCGGCACGACGATGAGCAGACGCTCGCGGGCGTCTAGATAGTGCTCGAAGGTACCGCCGTATTCGACTCGGTACCCCCGTGGAAGATCGAGATCGGCGAGTGCGGCTTGGGCATCGACGACTGTCGATACGAGGTCTCGACCCCGAACATTAAACTCGACGATCATGCGCCGCGACTGCTTGTCTCGATTGACCAGCGCCGGCCCATTTTCGAAGTGCACCTGGGCGACGTCGCCGAGCAGCACGACCTCGCCAGAGCTCGCCCGCAGCGGCAGTCGACGGATCGCCGCGAGGTCACCATCAAAGCCGTGATCGACCCGCACGACGACGTCAAAACGACGATCATCCTCGAGAACAAAACCCACCTGATGGCCCACCGCGAGGGTCTCCGTGGCCAGATTGACATCGGCGACAGTCAGGCCAAAACGGGCTAAAAGCCGGCGATCGGGCTTAATTCGCAGGTAGCGGAGCCCGTCGAGTGGCTCTGCCCGAAGGTCGACAACACCGGGAACCGAGCGCAGACGGGCGAGCGCTTGCTCGCCTAGTTCGCCGAGCATCGCCAACTCATGCCCGTAAAAAATGACCCCCACATCCGCACGAATGCCCGCCACCAACTCGTTGGTGCGCATCTGGATCGGCTGTGAGATCGAGCCCACGACCTCGGGCACAGCCTCTTCCAAGAGCGCTGAGATCTCATTCGCGAGGCCCTCTTTGGTCAGCCCTGGGCGCCATTCGTCGCGCTCGTGCAGGCGGATGTAGACGTCGGATTGCTCGATGTTCATCGAGTCGGTGGCGAGCACCGGCGAGCCTATACGAGTGACGATACCGATGATTTCGGGGATCGCCAGGAGGGCACGTTCGACCCGCAGACCGGTGTCGATCGTTGTCGTTAAAGAGGTGCCGGGCAGCCGTCGCACCTCGACCAGCACATCGCCCTCGTCGAGCTGGGGAACAAAGACCGCACCCAGGCGAGGAAAGAGCGCCGCGACCCAGACAAAGGCGAGGACCGCGAGGAGCAGGGCCGTCCGTCTCCAGCGCAGAGCGAGCGCCAGCGCCGGCTTGTAGCTGCGCTGAGCGGCCCGCAAAATCCAGGTCTCGCGCTCCTCCGGGCCTGGCCTGACGAGATACGAAATAAGCACCGGCACCAGCGTCAGCGAGAGCACAAAAGCCCCGGTAAGCGCCAGCAGCACGGTCGTCGCCATCGGCGAGAAGAGTTTGCCCTCCATGCCCGTGAGCGCGAGGATCGGCAGGTAGACGATCGCGACGATCGCCTCGCCAAAGACCGTCGCCTTGCGGACCTCGAGGGTCGACGACTCGATCGTCGCGATGCGCTCGGCATCCGTAAGTACCCGCCCACGCTCGCGGCGCGCGAGGGAGAGGCGACGACTCGCGTTCTCGACGACGATCACCGCACCGTCGACGATCAGGCCAAAGTCGATGGCACCGAGGCTCATCAGGTTGCCAGACATGCCGACCGCGTTCATCACGATCACCGCAAAGAGCATCGACAGCGGGATCGTCACGGCGACCACCAGCCCCGCCCGCAGATCACCCAGGAGCAGCAACAGCACCAAAATCACCAGCAGCGCGCCCTCGATCAAGTTGGTGGCGACCGTCTTGATCGTTCGATCGACGAGCACGCTGCGATCGTAAAAGGGCTCGACGACGACGCCCTCGGGCAACGTCGGCTCGAGATCGGCGAGCTTTTGCTTGAGCCCCGCGGTGACCGTCCGCGAGTTCGCGCCCATCAGCATCAACGCGACACCGACCACCGCCTCGCCCTCGCCGTCGATGGTCGCGGCGCCCCGCCGGAGCTTGCCGCCAAAACGAACCTCGCCAACCGCCGAGATGGTGATCGGCGTGCCCTCTGGGGTGGTTTTGATCACCGCCTCTTCGAGGTCCTCCGGCGATCTCACGAGGCCCTCCGAGCCGATCACAAACAACTCTTGGTTGTGCTCGATATAACCGCCGCCGGCATTGGCGTTGGCGGCTCCGACCGCGGCCACAACATCGCCCAGGGAGAGGCCAAAGGCCTGCAGCCGCTCGGCCTCAACGACCACCTGGTACTGCCGGTTAAACCCCCCAAAGGAATTGACCTCGACGACGCCCGGCACGGTGCGCAGCTGCGGGCCGATGGTCCAAGTGAGCAGCTCCTCGAGCTCCATCAGCGACAGCTCGTCGGAGCGCAGCGTGAACTGGAAAACCTCGCCGAGACCGGTCGAGATCGGACCTAAGGTCGGGCTTCCGTAGCCCTGCGGGATCGCCTGGCGAGCGTCGGTCATGCGCTCCGAGATCCGCTGGCGAGCGAAGTAGATGTCGGTGTCGTCCTCGAAGACGATCGTCACCACTGAGATCCCGTACTTCGAGACCGAGCGCACCTCAACAACGCTGGGCAAACCGGACATCGCCCGCTCGACCGGGATCGATACGTATTTCTCGATCTCAACCGGCGAAAGCGCAGGCGCAGCCGTGATCACCTGGACCTGCACGCTGGTGACATCCGGCACCACATCGATCGGCAGCTCGTACGCCGCCCGCAAACCAAAGACGACAAAGAGCAAAGTCAGCACCACGACCATGGCGCGGTGCTGGAGGGACCAGGCGATCAGCGCAGCGAGCAACTTCATCGGCAGCTCAGTCCTCGCCGAGAGTCCCGCGCAGGAGCACGCTTTTGAGGGACCAGGCGCCGCGATCGACGACACGCTCGCCCTCGCTGAGCCCGTGTGTGATCTCGACCAAGCCCGGACCTTCGGCGCCAACAGTCACGTCGTGCCGCTCGTAAACACCGCCCCCGAGATCGACAAAGACCACCGGCCGATCCTCGACGTCGATGAGCGCACTCCTTGGGACCGCCAGCACCGGGGCTGGAGGCGCGTCGGTGGTCGCGATCCGAGCGCGCCCAAAGAGACCCAGGCGAAGGGCCCCGTCCGGGTTCTTGATGATGATGCGGGCGGTGATCGTGCGGGCGTGTGGATCGACGGTCGGCGACAGCAGATCGACCTGGCCGAGCCACGGCCGCTCCGGGTAGGCGTTGAGAACAACCTCGGCCGCAGCTCCAACCTGGACCTTGGCGAGCGTGTGCTCAAACACCCGCGCCTGAAACCATGCCTCCTCGAGGTTGGTGATCGTCGCGACAGCGTCCACTTCGGTGACCGCCTCCCCTTCGACAACAGCACGCTCAGTGATCACTCCGGCACTCGGTGCCCGCAGCACGAAGGTCGATGCAGAACCCTGAGTACCGAGGCCAAGCGCCTGCAGACGCTGCTTGGCCGCCTTGGCCGAGGCCGCCAACGCCCTCGCTTCGGCGCGGGCAAAGGCCAACTCCTGCATGGAGGCCATGCTCTTGCCGGCGAGCACCTCCAGGCGGGCGACGTTCGCCTTGGCCGAGCTCGCCCTCGCCTTTTGGGCGGCGAACTCCGCTCGAAGACCGCCGAGCCCAGGGGCGCGGATGGTGACCAAGGGCTGCCCCTGCACAACCTCTTCGCCCTCACTAAAGCTGACCTTGTGCACAAGTCCGGCGACCTTCGCCACGACCTCAACAGTGCGCGCAGGATCGGCCTCGATCTGCCCGATCGCTTCGATCACTGGGGCCACCGAAACGCGCTCGACCTGCACTGAAGCGACGCCGCCCGCAGCGATCACCTCGGCGGAGAGCTTGACCCGACGCGGCAATGCCTCGTGCTCATGACCGTCATCGTTCGCCCCTTCGGCCTGCTCGTCCTGCTCGTCCTGCCGCAGAACATCAGCCGGCGCCTCGGCGGTGGTGCAACCCCCCCCAAGACCTGCCACCAATCCAGTGACAAGAGCGAGACGGCACACGAGCGACCGCACGGCAAACATCAGCGCACTCTCCCAGGCAGCAGGGCGGCGGCCCGCGCCAGTTCGACGCTGGCGATGCAGCGCTCACGACGGACGTCGATGTACGCCGCCAAGAGGTCGAGCAGCGCGAGCTGCTGCAGCGCGCCCTCCCGAATCGTCACCCGTCCGGCCTCCATCTCTTGGGTCAGCTTGCCGAGGTAGGTCTCGATACTCGCGAGGCGGGAGGCATCGAAAAGTGCGAGTTCGGCGTCCGCCGCATCCAAGGCGCGCTGTGCCATCACGACCTCGCCGCGGATTCGCCGACGCAGTGCCCGGAGCTGCGCGTCGGCCTCGCGAACACGAGCCCGCGACTCCGAAATCTCGCCCTTATAAGTCTGACCAAGGGGACTCGGCAGCGGGATCTCTAAACCAATACCACCGCCCAAGACTCGCTCATAAAAGCCGTCATGTTGGCCGTACAACACAATTGAGGGGTTTGGCACCCGCATGCGCTTGTAGAGCTGCCCCTGCTTGCGCTCGGCCTCTCGCTCGGCCGCGACAACCTCCAGTTCGGCGCGCCCCTCGAGACCGTGTTTGATCAAATTGTCGAGCGACTCGGGGATCTCGAGAGCCGTCAACTCGCCGACGAGGTCGAGCTGTGCGGTCGCCGGATCGAGGCCGAGCAGGCTGGCGAGCTGGGCCTCCGCGATCTCCTGACGACGCTGCGCATGGATCGCTCGCCGACGGATCTTGATCCCGGTCGCGGCGGCGATCTCTGCAGCCAAACCACTGCCGAGTCCCGCCTCTTCGGTGGCCTTGGCGAGCTCCACCAAGCGCACAACACCGCGCTCGATTCGCTCGATCATCGCCCGCTCGTCACGAGCCGCCAGCGCCTCAAAATAGCGATTCAGAGCCTCTGCTGCGAGTTCACGACGCAGCGCTGGGATCCGAGATCGCTCCGCTTCGACGGCCGCATCGACCACCGCCAGGCGCCTCCGCCGTTGACCGCCGATCTCCAGCTCCTGGCTCAGGGTCCCGTAAAAATTGGCTGTGCGCTCGCCACCCTGCAGGGCTCGGCGCGCAGCCGCGCTCAGCTCGACCCGGGGATTGGAGGGCAAGATGCTGCGAGCGCTGAGACGCCTCGCAGCAACCGCGTCGACACTGTGCCCCAGCGCCTCAAGGCCCAGGCTCGCCGCGAGCGCACACTCGACCACGGCACCCCGCGCGAGACGACCCTTACAGGTCGACCCGTGGGGCGAAGGCGCCAGTAGCAGCCCCAGGACCAGAAGGTTCACGACAGACATAGACCCGCGACGAAGATGAACCCTGTAGCGACCACACGGTCAAGGCGTGCGCCGCCAAAGAGGCGTGAACAAACTCAAGCTCTGGTCTGCCTTCGAGTTGTCGGACTCCTGCACGATGGAGCTGAGCGACGCTTCGTAAACCATTGGCGCGGCTGCGCCGGTGGGCGAGGTCCAGATCGAGAGAGTCGATGCGAAACTTTGCCCTCCTCTGCACAATCGTCCTACCCCTCGCCTGTGGCGCTCCAATGGGCAACACGCTGCCCGTCAAAGCCTCCGTCAAGCCCTCCGTCAAGCCCCCCGCACAAACGAATGCAGCAACTCCTCCCGCAGTCGAGGACCAGGGCGACCATGTTGGCGACGGCGTCTACGTCATCGACAGCCCACCCGGCGACCTCGCAGGCGTCGCCTGGGTCGGTACATCCGCCCACATCATGTTCGAAGAAAATCGCAGTGTGACGACCGACGGCACGACCCAAGAGGTCCACGACATGGTCCTGCGACCGCTGACAAAAGACGGCGCAGGGCCACCGACATCGGTCATGGCCAAAACCTGGTCGCCGGCCCGCGTGATCACAGCAAAGACCGGACTGCCCTACGTGTTGCGCTCGCTCGACGTCTATCGTTTTGGAGACAGCGAGAGCCCGCAGTCCTCGCTACAACACCCCTTCGGTGACAACTTGCCCCGGGTTCTCGATCTGAGACTCGACGAGCCAGGACAGGTCTATGCGCTCCTCTCACACACAAAACAATGGAAGCGCAAGACGACAAAGCGCAAGACGACAAAGCGCAAGACGACAAAGCGCAAGACGACAAAGCAAAAGGGGCGTTTTGTCCTGCCGCCGTTTCGCGAGGCCCTTTTTGTCGCGACGACCGGCGCAAAAAAACCGCATCGCGTCTTCGATTGGGACTACCGCGGCCCGCCAGAGACGACGTCCCGAGATCTAGTCAGCTACGACTCCGGCGATGTCTCCAGGGCAGGAGCTCTCGTGCTGACACAGAGCCGGCGAGGCGAGGTTGTAAGCACACAGCTGCTGCAATTCAACAATCGCGGAAAACTCATCAGGACACTCCAACGCAGCGACATCAAGGCGGACCGACAGCTGCAGATCGAACTCCTCGACGATGGATCGGTGCTCCTCCTCACCCTCGAAGGTGCACCAAAAATGCCAGGGCCGCCCATCGAGCGCCGCGCAAGGCTCTTTGTCTGGAGTCCCCCACCGAGCGACAAGCCTGCCGTGCACGAGCTGCCCCTGGCGGACGATATCAACCTCGACCGAGGGCGTCTCTACGCCTGCGCCAACCGAGCTTGGATGCTCAACTCGCGGCGGATCGAAGAAAACCGAGGCACGCTCGAAACTCGCAAAGTTGGGACCGATGGCTTTGCTGAGGCGAACCAGCATTGGCAGGGCACAGCCGAGCGCGCCGGCCTCGGCCCCAATGGCTTTTACGCCAGCTGTCAGGGCCCACGGCTCCTCCTGGGGCTCGACTACCGCGATCGGGTCGTGGTGCTCGAGCCGT
>CAYYUP010000006.1:0-50316 GCA_964474905.1 uncultured Nannocystis sp.
GCAGGGATTTGGCCGAGGGTCTCGCGGAGGTCGGGGATGGTCGCGTTGGCGAGCAGTGGCAGCAGGTCTTCGATGGTCGGCGCGGCCTGGAGGATCCCGCGGTGTGGGGCGCGAATGAAACCCGCGTCGCGGGCGTGGTCGAGGTAGCGCAACAGCGGATCAAAATAGCCGGCGATGTTGACGATGCCGACCGGCTTGGCGTGGTAGCCGAGCTGCGTCCAGGTGGTCACCTCAAAGAGTTCGTCGAGGGTGCCAAAGCCGCCTGGAAGGGCGACAAACGCGTCGGAGAGCTGCGCCATCACCATTTTGCGGGCGTGCATCGAGTCGACGACAAAGAGTTCGGTGAGCTTGCCGTGGGCGACCTCTAGCTCCTGGAGCTTGTGGGGGATCACGCCAAAGACCTCGCCGCCGGCCTCTAGGGCTGCGTCGGCGATGGTGCCCATCAGGCCGATGCGGCCGCCGCCGTAAACTACGCCGATGCCCTGGTGGGCCAGGTAGGTGCCGATATCTCTGGCGGCTGTGGTGTAGAGGGGATCATTGCCTGAGCTTGAACCACAGTAGATGCAGATACGTCGGAATGAGCGCACGGCGTGGACGCTACCGGTGGCGCTGCAGCCTTGCAAGTCGGATACCTGCGGCGGCTGTGGTGCCGCGAAGGATCAACCGAGGAGGGCCACTGTTTGCCAGCAGAGGGCGATGAGGCGGCCCTGCCTTGACCATAGTTCGCCCAACTCCTCGGCGTAGCCATCTGCACAGACGTTGGAGCGCACGATAAAGAGGTAGTGATCGTCGGCGCGGGCGTCGGTGAGCGGCAGCGTCTCAAAGAACTGACAGGAGAGGGCGACGGTCGCCATCGGTCGCAGCGAGTCGAAGCGGGCCATCGCAGCTGGGGGGGCGGCGTCGAGGATCGCCAGGGCGGCGGCGGTGTCGACGAGCAGGGGCTCGCGAAAGCGGATCCAGGCGCCCATTTCGGTTCGCTCGGAGCCGCTGAGAGGCGGCGATCCGTGACAGAAGCGGAGTTCGAAGTGGGAGGTGAAGGTCGGGGCGGGTGTCGCCGCGAAGGGCTCGATCGCTTCGGGGGCGGGTACCGTCGGCATCGTCGGTCGTCGCCAGCTGTACTCCGAGGTACGGGTGCGGGCGAAGGTCGCCGAGGCGAAGGCGATTGCCTCATCGTCGCGACAGATCTGTCCGCGCAGGTGGGTCACCGAGGAGCCGCGCCGTGCGGTGCTTGTCTCGAGTACGCCGATCCCGGTCGCGGGGGCACAAAAATGTACCGTCATCCAGCGCAGCGGTCGGTCGTCGTCACCGGTGTCGAGCGTTGCGGCCATCTCGCGGGCGAAGGCTCCGGCGAGCACGCCCCCGTAGACGCCCCGACCTTGGTACCACGACTCCTCGAAACGCAGCTGTCGGACCCCCGCGTCGGTATCAGGGAGCGTCGCCCGGAGGAAAGGGTGGAGGATCCGCATCCTTGGCAAGTGTGGGCTAGGAGTGCCCTCCTGTCACTGTGCGAGTTGCTTGGGGCGTGGTTTGGCCCGTGCACAGCGGTATGTCCTTTCGGTCAGGCCTGCCGGTGCTCAATCGCGTTTAATACACGGAGACGAGGATGTGGCCGAGTTCCCGTGGGTCTTGGGGTTCGACCGGCAGCCGGACCTTAAAGATCGAACCCTCGCCGAGCTTGCTCTCGACCGAGATTTCACCGCCGAGCATCTCTGTGAAGTGCTTGGCGAGCGCGAGTCCGAGTCCGAGCCCGCCGTACTCCCGCGTCGACGACTCATCGGCCATGCGGAAGGGTTCGAAGAGGCGGCCGAGCATTGCTTCGGAGATCCCGATCCCGGTGTCGCTGACCGAGAAGACAAAGAAGCGCCGCTCGTCGTCGACGACGGCATCGACCCGGAGTTCGATGCGCCCGTCGTGGGTGAATTTGCAGGCGTTGGTCACGAGGTCGAGCAGCACGCGGTTGAGCTTGGTGCGGTCGGTGCGGATGTAGCCGAGGTCGCGGCTGTACTTGAGTTTGACGGTGTTGGCGTTGCGACGGGCGAGGGGCAGGGCCGCGTTGCCAACGGCCTCGACGAGATCGACGACCTCAAACACCTCTGCTTGGACCCCGAGCTTGCCGGCCTCGATTTTGGTCAGGTCGAGCACGTCGTTGACGATCTTGAGCAGGTTTTGGGCCGCCTTGAGAACGCTGCGTTGGTCCTCGGCGGCAGCCGTCGCTCCGCGCTCGTCGGCCTCCTCTAGCAGCATCTCGCTGTAGCCGATGATCGCGTTCAGCGGGGTGCGCAGTTCGTGGCTGACGTTGGCGAGGAAGGAACTCTTGATCCGGCTGGCCTCGAGCGCTTGCTCCTTGGCGCTGCGCAGATCCTGGACCTCGGTCTCAAGGGCGCGGTTGGCCGCCTGCAGCGAGATCAGTCGATTTTCGACGTCGCGCTCGAGCTCTGCGCACTCGTGTCGGAGCTCGCGTCCGCTTTGGATCTCGCGTTCGAGGCGGGCGCGCAGCTCGTCGGTCGTCGCGTTTGAAGCCTGCGAATCGCTGGCCGGGCTCGAGCTAGCGGCGAGCAGCGTGACGCTGAGGATCACGACGACGGTGGTGATGATCATCATTGTCTCGCCGTCGGCACGCCAGAGTCCGAGCGCGGTTGCGGCGGCCACCAGCACGCCCAGAAATCCGTGCAGGGCAGGTGAGCAGCGGCGCGGCAGGGCAGCCACGAGCACACCGAGCAGCCACAGCGGGAGCCCGGGCGGCAGCATTGTGGGGCCGATCGCGAGGGCGCCGAGCGACACCGCAGGCAGGGCAGCAGCGTTGACGAGCGTGCCCTGCTTGGCGAAGATCGAGACCAGGAGTTCGGTCGCTACCGGGAGCGCGAGCAGCATCAGAAGCGCGCTGCGGGGTGCACCTGCGGGGAGCAGGAGGGCCACTGTGAGGGCGAGCAGCGCGAGCGCTGGGGCGAAGCGACGCAGCGCTCGAGGTGGTGGTGGTGGGCTCATCTCCGGGGTGTCGGGTCGGGGATAGGCCGCAATCGTAGCAGGATCATCGGCGGCCACTGTGCGTGCGAGCGCTGCGAATTAAGGCGTCGACGAGGGCCCTCGAGGCGGCAGCTTCGAGCTTGCTGCCGGTGAGGTGCAGGGTATTTTGGAGAAGCGCAGCGCGGATCGGCAGGTGCACTTCAAGGGCGATGCTGTCGCGGGCCTCGAGCGCTCGCTGCAGGGCAGTGGCGGCGGCCCGCTCGCTCGCGACGAACTCTCGTGGGTTGCCCAAATCGGCGTCATAGAGGCGTAAACGGAGGTTAAATGTCGTTTTAGCCGAGGTTTTGCCGGCCCGGTCGCGTCCGGGATCGAGCGTGATGTCGACGGTGCCGCTGCGGAGGGCGGAGAAGGGGGGTCCCAGGCGCGTTTTCAGGGCTGTGATCGGCACGCCGGTCGCGCTCCAGATGCCGTCGCGGTCGATGCGCACGATGCGATCGTCGACGCGCAGCAGGCCCTCGCTGGCGACGAGCAGATCGTAGAGCAAGTAGTCGCTGCGGAGCGGTTGCACCTCGATCCTGTCGATGCGCAGGTGATGACCTAGGGGGTCATTTTGGCCGGCGATCACGAGTTCGGTGTCGCTTAGAACCATGCGTTGGGCGATGAAGTTGCGAGCACGGGGTGGGGTTGCATGGCGTTCGCCGGGCTTTGGGGCGAAGCGGCCAACGACACCTTCGATTTGAAGCTCTTTTAGCTGCAGCTGTTCGCGCAGGATCGACGACCAGTCGACATCGATAACGACGCGGGTGATCGTCAGGCCGACCCCGTCGGTGCTCCGCAACCGGAGTTTGTGGAGCGAGAGTGTTCCGCTCAGCAAAGAGAGTTCGGCGTCGCCGATCTGCAGGTCGTAGCCCAGTCGCGCCAGGGGGCCGTCCAGGTCCTTGGAAAGCGCTTCTGTGAGGGCGAAGGAGCGAAGGGCTGCGAGCGCGAGGGCGCTGAGAACCGCCGCGGTCGCGAGCGCCTGCCAGAGCCGACGGGTGAGCGGGCGTGTCGGTCGCCCGGCGCTGCGGATCACGAGGGCCGCTGTCGTCGTGCCGATGCAGAGCCCGAAGAGCAGCGCCGCCCTGGCAAAGATCGCCGCGAGTCCGGCGATGACGACAAGCAGCACCTCCATGGGCGCATGCTAGTGCCTTGCCGCGCAAATAGCACAGACAAGAGCCGTGCCCCTGCGCGTCCGTGGCGGTCACGGGCGAGCACGGGCACGGCTCTCGAGTCTTTATCTCTATCTTTAGCTTTGTCTTGTCGTTGTCTCTAGGCGTTTGCTCAGAGCTTGTTGACGTTGAGCTTGTAGGTGCCGTTGCTGTTGCCGATATTGTAGACAAGCGTGTAGATCGGATCGCCGCCGGCCTCGACATTGGCGCCCTCGATTTCGCCGGGCCCGCCCGCGTTCTGCTCGGCGAGCAGGGTGCCGTCGATGTTGTAAAAGACCACAGCGATGTCATCGTCGGGATCGGGGGTCGCGAAGATCTGGTAGCTGCCGGCCGGGATCATGACCAGGTGCATGTCCATGTCGTCGATGCTCTGGAATTGCCGGGTGATCTGATCGCCAGCGTTGACGATGGTGTCGTCCTTGTCGTTGCCGGTCTTGAGATCGCCGGCGCAGATGAAGGGATAATCTTGGTCGCCGATGTAGATGCAGAGGCCGTAGTAGCCCTGATCGCGGCAGTCGTTGGCGGACTGCTCGATCGAACACTCGACGGTGCACTGGGTGTCGGTGATGCAGAGGCCGCTGCTGCACTCGTCGGGTTCGGCACACTCCTCGCCGAACTCCTTGTCGCCGAGGCAACTAAAGCCGTCGCCGTCAAAACCCTCGTCGCACTCGCACTTGTAGCCGCCGTCGTTGTTGCTGCAGCTCGCATGTACAGCGCATTCGTCGGTGTCCGTGCTGCACTCGTCGATGTCCTTGCAGGTCATGCCGTTGCCCTTGTAGCCGTCGTTGCACGAGCAGGTGTAGTCACCGGGCTCGTTGGTGCAAGTGGCATCGGGATCGCAGTTGTTCTTGCCGCTCTCGCACTCGTCCTTGTCGTTGCACTGATTGCCGTCGCCTTCGAAGCCGTCGTTGCAGGTGCAGGAGCCGTCGGCGTTGCAGGTAGCGTCGTCGCTGCAGAGCTCGCAGCCGTCGCCACCGGTTGAGGGGTCGGTGGTGCTGCCATCAGAGGTGCTGGAGCTGGTGCTGTCGTCGCTGTCGCTGTCGCTGCCGCTGTCGCTGTCGCTGCCGC
The DNA here is from genome assembly GCA_964474905.1 of uncultured Nannocystis sp. Lineage (GTDB taxonomy): Bacteria > Myxococcota_A > Polyangia > Nannocystales > Nannocystaceae > JADJRG01. Next base: position 5,241 of record CAYYUP010000006.1, read on the forward strand.
TGTCGCTGTCGCTGTCGCTGCCGCTGTTGCTGTTGCTGGTATCACCGCTGGTATCGCCACTGCTCTCAGTGACAGCGACTCCGTCGTCACCGCTGCAGGCGCTGAGGCTGAGGCCGAGGAGGCCGAGGAGCGCGGGGAGGAGGGTGCTTCGTTTGTCGGGGGAGAGCTGCATGGTCGGATGTCCTTAAATGTGGATGAAACGTGGATGAGAACGCTCTGGGCGCTTGCGAACAGCGCGGGCGCGCACGCTATCAGTCTCTAGGTAGGGCGGCAACGCGCTCTGATGTGAGCCTGTTTACATGGGGGGCCGAGAAAAAATGGCGACCGACTCCGCGCCGATCGCGAAGGACCGCTACCCTCCGCCGATGACAGAATCCGTCGGCCAAACGCGCGATTTTGATGTTGTGCTCTTTGGTGCGACCGGCTTTGTCGGTCGGCTGATCGCTGCGTATCTCGCTGAATCAGCGCCATCTGGCCTGCGTTGGGCGATCGCCGGGCGCTCGAAGGACAAGTTGCGCTCGCTGCACACGAGCCTGCAGCCGAGGAGTGGGGAGCCGGCGATCGGCATCGTCGAGGCAAACGTCGATGAGCCCGCTTCGCTCGCGGCGATGGCCGCATCGACCCGGGTCCTGCTGACCACGGTCGGTCCCTACGTGCGCTGGGGGTTGCCGGTCGCGAGTGCCTGCGTCGAAGCGGGCGCCCATTACCTCGATCTCACCGGTGAGCCCGCCTACGTCGCTGGCCTTGTGCGAAACCTGGACAGCCGGGCTCGTGAGCGCGGCGTCGCCCTGGTGCCTTGCTGCGGCTTTGACTCGATCCCTGCCGATCTCGGGGTGTTTTACACGGTGCTGCAACTGCCCGAGGGTGTGCCCCTTGAGGTTCGCGGATACATGCAGGCGGACGCGACCGCCTCGGGTGGCACGCTCGCGTCGGCACTCGAGATTCTCGGCGATCGGAGTTCGGGAAATCGCCGCACCGTGGCCCCCGAGCAGAGTTCCGACGGCCGCCGGATCGGCAGCGTGCGTCCGAAGCTGCACCGCAACCGGGAGCTCGGCATCTGGGGCTTGCCGCTGCCGACTGTCGACCCGCTGATCGCCCTTCGCAGCGCCGGTATGCTGGGGCGCTACGGTCCTGATTTTCGGTACGGGCATTTTATCGGCCAGCGCCGACTGCCGGCCGCACTCGGCATGGCACTCGCCGGTGGGGCCTTTATCGGCGCCGCCCAGCTGGGGCCGGTGAAGCGGCTCTTGACCCGCATGCGGCCCCCCGGCAGCGGGCCTTCGGAGGAGCGTCGGGCCAGGAGTTGGTTTCGCTTTCGCTTCGTCGGCGAGGGCGGTGGTGAGCGGGTGATCACCGAGATCTCCGGAGGTGATCCGGGCTACGACGAGACCGCAAAAATGGTCGCGGAGTCGGCGATTCTCTTGGCCGCCGACGGTGCTCGGGAGGGCGGCGTGTTGACCCCGGCGGTCGCCCTGGGGCAGCCCTTGATCGAGCGCCTTGGGGCGGTCGGTCTCGGCTTTCGGCGGCTTTAGCTCGGCAGGGCCGGGCAGCGTCGGGCAGAGTCGGCCCTCGCAGAGCGGAGCCGGTTGAGGTGCGGGGCCGGAGATGCACGCCGTGCCCTTGCGCGCACCTCCTCTGGTCGTCGAAGATGGGCCGCGATGGGGTCGGCCTTGCGTGCGCGTGTTGGGAGCCGATGGACGCCTCGGCGGTTGCTGATCGCGGCCGCGACGGCGCTTCGGCGTGGTCGCTACGGCAGCGCGCGGCGGGCTGTTGATGCTGCGCTCGCCCTGGATGCCACCGAAGCTGCCGATTCCCCCTCGCAGGGGCGTCATCTGCTCGCTGCAGCCTGCATGCTTTTTGTCACCGGAGACTACGGGCGGGCGCTCGACTGTGCTGCGCAGGCGGGGGTCATCGAGCCTCCGCTCCTGTCATCCGCGACCGAGATCGGGGTCGTGATCGCGGAGCTTTTGGGTTGGGATCAGGAGGCGCGGGCGATCCTCTCTGCGGCGATCCTGGCCGATCCCCGCGGGGCGAGCTGGCATGCGCGTTTGGTCCGGGTGATGGTCCGTTCGGGCGCCCTCGAGAAGGCATTGACGCACGCTCATCGGGCGCTGGAACTCGAGCCGCGTTCGCCCGGCATGACCCTCGAACTCGCCAGGTTGCTCGCCGCTACTGGGCGCCGCGAGGCCGCGATCACTGCGGTCGCTCGCGCCCTGCAGCTCGCGCCCGCAGGTGTGCCCCGTTACTGGCGGGGCGCCGCAGATATTCTCCTCGAGGCCGGCGCGCACAGGGCCGCTGCGCAGGCGCTTGAGCAGGCGCAAACTTTTGATCCGGGGGAGGCAACGATCGAACTTGAACTCGCCGAACTCGCGCTCTGGCGGGGTGACGAGCAGGCGGCCGAGCGGCACCTCCGGGCAGCGGCAGCATTGGGTTCTGAGCTGCCGGCGAGCTGGCGGATTCGAGGGGCTTGTGCCGTGCTCGAGGGCGACTGGTCGCGGGCCGTCGACGATCTCGATCGAGCACTCGAGGGCGATTCGGACGACTACGTCGCGTTCACCTGGCGAGCCCAGGCTGCCTACTACTTAGGTGATCTCGAGGGCGCTCGGGGGTTTCTGGATCGGGCGATCGGCCGGGTCCGGGGCTACCACCCGGTGGCTTGGATGATCCGCTTCTTGGTCTATGCGGCCGAAGAGGGCGAGGCCCGAGCCGACGAGCTGATCAGCGAAGCGGAGTGCGCAGAATTTCGTGATGCGCTCTGCGAGATCGTGCCGGCGGCGCGGGACCTCTTCGACAGTGGCGGTCGTCGATCACAGCTGGTCGCTTGTATCGATCTGGCCCTCCAACGCGCGCTCGGAAACCGCGACATGCGCCTGACCTATCGAGCAGGTGATGGTGAGCCCGTGCGGGTGCGGACCCGCAGCGCAGCGCGTTATGCCTCGAGGCAGGCGCTGCGGCAGATTCGAGGCTGTCAGCCCGCACAGGTCTTGGAGGCGCTTGATCGCGTCGTCGATCGCTTTCCGCAGTCGTCGCTGCCGATCTGTCACCGCGGCGAGCTGCACTTTTGGCTCGGCGATCTCGAGGCAGGGCGCAGGGATCTCGAGGCTGCGCTGGCGATCAACCCCTACACGCGTTGGGCGTACATCGGCCTCACAGGGATCGACATCACCGAGGGAGATCCCAGGCGTGCACTGCAGACCTCGGCCGAGGGCGTGCGCATGATGGGCGGCACCGAGGGACCCGCTGTCTTTGTCTATCGCGCCGAGGCCCACCGTCTGCTCGGCGATCTCGAGGCCGCCCGCACGGATTGTGAGCGAGCCCTGGCGATCAGCGAAGAGCGCCTGGGTGCGTGGTTAAACCTCGCACTGGCCCATGCAGGGCTCGCGCAGTGGGGGCATTTTTCACGGGTATGGCGGCAGTTGGAGGAGCGTGCCCCGGGTTTGCTCAGTGACGCCGCGGCGGAGATCGGCGTGCAGTTGCGTGGGGATCCCGGGCACGAGGTCGGGCGCGACCGCAAGCGTGAGATCGTCGAGCGAGCGTTGCGGATGGCCCGCGGAAATCGATCGACCGGACTGACCACGTACTTCACTGCGGCCGGGCGTTTGCGTTTCGTCCAGGCGAAGGGCGGCGGGCTCGATCGCAAAGACGCCGAGCGACGCTTGCTCGCCCATGCGCTCGTGCATCTCCGTGATTGAGCCCTGTGTTCGGACCTCGAAGACCTCGAATTCCTTAAATAAACAATGTTATCGAGGGCTTGTGTGGATGCATTGGAGCCCGCGATCGTCGACTTGAATGAAGGTATCGACGAAAGGGGACTTTTCGGCGAACCTGCGCGAGATCGGTTTCGGGCCGGTCGCAGACACCGAAGGATCGATCATGATGTCCCGTACCCTCCTCTTTCTCCTGGTTTCTCTGCCGCTCGCGGCGGTCTCGTGCAAGTCGGTCCCCGGAAAATCGGGCACCCGGGAGTCGGGCCAAAGCCGGCTGATGGACGACTCTTTTGCCGCCAAAAACGCCTGCAATCCGAACAACCACAAGCGTCCTTTCATCATCGAATGGGACGGGACCGACATGTCGAGCTTTGAGTCCTACGCGGCCAACGACGTCGTCATCGTCCGCTACGAGGGTTGTTTTCTCGAGGTGCTCGACGAGTGCAGAAACGACAGCATTCGCGGCGAGCAGGGGGCGTACAAACCGGTCGAGTGGACCTCTGGCTCCCTTGAAAAGCTAGAGATCACCAGCGAAGGGGAGCTCTACGCCAAGTTGCCGCTCGGCGAGGCGACGCTCGGTGGCCGGGTCCGCGGAGGCGAAAAATTCTCGATGGAGTACTACGTCGCCGGCACACGCAATGCCTCGCGCGATGCGGTCTATCGCGCGGACATCGACGAGAACCCGGGCTGCGAAGGCGCGACTCACTTTGTCTACGGCTACAACCTGGGCGCCTTCGCGCTGGGTTCGGTCGAGGAGTCTTCGATCGACGTCGGCGGCTCGATTTACGGCTTTGGTGCGGGCGGCAAGACCTCCAAGAGCCGCAAGGCCGACAAGAAGGGTGGCGACCTCGGGGTTTGCCATTCAGACGAGGCGACCGAGGTCAACGGCTGCAAGGCGCCGATTCGCCTGAGCCTCCGCAAGATCCGCGACGGCGAGGATCCCAAAAAAGGAGAATTGAGCGCCCCCGAGACCGACGCATCGCTCAACGCCGCCGGTCAGATCGGCGCCAAAATCGACATGAGCGAGGAGGCGCAGGCGCGTTACGACTCAGCGACGCTGAAGATGAATTCGAAGGACGGCAACGGCTGCTTGGCCGAGCTCGACGGCCACGATGTGCTCGATCCAAAGCACCAGTCGACGGACCCGAAGTCGGGCCTGGGCCACGTACGCTCGCAGTGCCTGATGCTCGCCGGCAAGTGCAGGGCTGGTAAGGTGTTGGCGCGCAAGTCCTTTGAGATCACGATGGCGACCTGGGGTCCCGAGCAGATCGACAAGAGTGTGGATGCGCAGGTGATGATGCACTGCCAAGGCAAGATGGAGCCGCGCGACGCGGTGCTTAAGGCCCTCTTCGATCTCCAGCAGGGCGCCTACATCACCAAAAAGAAGCCCTCCGAGTGTGCCAGCAGCTACAAGACGATCAAGAAGCTCAAGGGCAAGGTAAAGCCCAAAAACGACGACGATTCGCAGATCATCAATATGGAGCGCGGACTGTGGTCGATGGTGCCGGGCTGCTTCGCCAAGGCCGGTGATTGCGATCAAGCGTGGAAGGCCTTCGTCGAGAATTACCCGCCGGACGCGCTCAAGAACATCAAGGATGCCGACCAGCGCAAGAAGACCCAGCTCTCGAGCTTTGATTCGATGGTCGGTAAGTGCAAAGGGAAGATAAAATAACGTGAGAACAGGATCATCGCGGGGTTGTAGGTACGTTCGAGGTCTTTGCCTCGGTTCTCTTTTCACCGCGATGATCGGCTGCTCGCCGCGTCCAGAGCCGATCGCAGAGGGCAGCTGTCCGCCCTGCGAGTGCGAGTGCAGGGGCGAGTCTAGTGGTGTTTCGCAGGGCTCCGCAGCCGCTCCCGCAGGGGTACCGATCGCAGGATCGACAGCGGTCGCGGAGTCGACAGCGGTCGCAGGGTTGACACCTACCGCGGGCTCGATGCCGGTCAGTGTCGGTTCGACGGGGCGTGCACCGGATGGCCGTGAAGTCGGCGAATTGGTCGCAGATGCGACGCGAAAGATGATGCACGATGACGGTCGCGGCTGCCTCGCCGACCTCGACCGAGCGGCTCTGCTCGATGCCAAGTTAGGGGCGCGTCTTGAGGCCGTGCGCGGTCAATGCGAGATGCTGATCGGTCGCTGTCAGGACGGCAAAGCGAGGATTGCCCGTTGGTACGAGAGCGAGACCAACATGCACCCGCAGCGGGCGATGATCTCCGCCGAGTCGATGGCGTCGATGCGCTGCCGCGGCGGCGACTCGACCGATCGCGATCGCCTGCTGGTGGCCCTTTTTGAGCTTCAGCAGGGAGCCTTTGTCGAGCCCTTTACGGCGGCGAGTTGCGAGCTGCACCTGTCGACTGCGCGGGCCCTGATCCCCAAGGTCAAGCCCCGTGATGTCGACGACGGTCAGGTCCGCGGAGGGGCTCAGGCCCTCTTTCATACCGCCGCGCTCTGCTTTGCCAGGGCCGGATCCTGCACCCGGTCCTGGGAGGTCTACCGCGAGCTTTTTCCCGCGCAGGGCCTCCACCAGCTGCCCGATCCAGAGGCTCGCGATCGGGTGGTCCGCGACGCCTTTGTCACCAGCATCGAACGCTGCAAGGACACGCGCTAGATCGGTCTAACTCGTGCTCTGGTAGCATCCGACGGATGGCCGTCACCCGCTTTTTTCACCCGCTTCTCCGGGCTCGCGATCTCGGTCGAGTGCCCGTCCAGGTCCGCCTCGATGGCGAGCGCTATGTGCTCTGGCGCGATGCTGCGGGCGAACCTGGTGCGCTTGTCGACCGCTGTCCGCACCGGAGCGCGCCGCTTTCTGCCGGCCTGGTTCGCCCGGACGGTCGCCTCGCCTGTCCCTATCACGGCTGGAATTTCGATCGAGCGGGCCACGGGGCGAGCCCTTCGCAGCCGAGCCTGCGGCGCTGTGATGCGAGCGCGATGCAGGTGATAGAGCATTGCGGCGTGATTTGGATGGCTGCCGCCGATGTGCAGGAGAGTCGCTTGCCAGTGCTCGGGCGCGCTGGTTTTGAGTTTGCGGGTCTCATCAGCGAACTCTTGATGTGCCCGCTGCACGTCGCTCTCGATAATTTTTCGGAGGACGAGCACACGCCCTGGGTGCATACCCGCCTCGGTTGGCTCCCGAGCCAGGCCGACAGCATCGAGTTCTCCGCCGAGAATTTTGATGATCGCAGCGAGGTCCGCTACCGGGCGGTGCAGCGACCTTCTGCGCTCTCACGCCTCTTTGGCGTTCAGCCTGGCGATCATTTTCACAACGAGTGGGTGACCCGGTTTGACCCTGTACGCTCGGATTACCTGATCCACTGGACCGACCCGAGCGGTGAATCTGTGCGTCCGGCCCAGCTCTTTGCGCCGATCTTTATGGTTCCGCAAGACTCGGATTCGACGCTCCTATTTGTCTTTCTTTTTGCCAAGCTAGACAGTCCCTGGCTCCGACTCCTGCGACCGCTGGTGCATCGCGGGGCGACCTCGATGATCCGCAAGGAGATCCGCGACGATGCGGTTTTCATCCCTAACCTCGCCGATACACCCTTGTCGATGGAGGGCATGCGCCTGGGCAAGTTTGACAAGCCGCTCATCCACAATCGACGGCTTTTAGAGCGCATCTATTGGGGGCCCAGCCACGCCGATCGGGTTGCTCGTCAAAATGCACTGTAAGGCCCCCTACGAGGGCGTATAGAGGGATCAACGGCGCGGCTGGATGAGTCGGAAATAGCGTTTGATCTGTCGCCTTTGACCGACCGGTACTTCGTCGCCGTCGAGGGCGCTCTGGGCAAAGCCGTGGTAGTCGGTGAAGACATCGCGGTAGGACTCGCTGGCGAAGCCGTCCTGACTCGCGGTCGAGATGACCTCGGCACGGGTGGCCCCTCGGCCATGTTGTGGATCGACCTTTACGTTGCGAGCGCGGACCTTGATCTGGCTCGCCTCGCCGAGCGGGTCTTGGGTGCTCTTGCCGATGCCGTCGGCGTTGGCCGCCGCACCATCCGGGCCGCCCTGACCTTCGCCTTGGCCCTGACCGTCGCCCTCTTGACCGCTGCTGTCCTGGCCGTCGCCCTCTAGGAGCATGTCGGGCTCGCCGTCGCCGATGTCGCCTTCGATCAGCAGAGTCGGGCCCTTCTTGCCTTTTCCTTTTCCTTTTCCTTGGCCTTTGCCCTTGCCCTTGCCCTTGGCGGCCTTGCCAAAGCGCTCCATCTGCTGCTTGCGTTTGTCGCCCTGCGAACCCTTTTTGCCGCTGCGACGGATGAAGGTTTTGGCGTCCTCGAGGTTGTCGCGGGCCTGACCCAGGCGACGCGCCCCCTGGGACTTTTTGGTGGCGCCCGCGGCCCCGCGAGAGAGACGTTCGAGGGCTCGGCGCTGGGCCTGGCTTCGCTGGCGACCACCCCCTTGCGCGCCCTTTTGGCCCCGTTGACCGCGCTCTCCCTGCTGGCCTTGGCTGCTTCGCCTCGCGTCTCGGGCGTCGCGGCGGAGCTGCTCTAAGGAGCGCTGCGCGGCCTTCTCGCGTTCGTGTTGACGACGGAGTTCTTCGACCCGCTGCTTTTGTTTTTTGAGGCGGCGTTCGTCTTCTTCAGAGTTGTCACCGGCGCGCTTGTCTTTTTGTTTTTGTTGGCGACGGAGGCGTCGCTCGGCTTCGGCGAGTTCGGAGGCCGAGTCACGGGCGTTGGCGATGGCCTTGCCGAGCGCTTTCTCGGCAGCTTTGAGCGCTTTGTCGAGGGCTTCGCTCTTGGCGGCGTCGGCCTCGGCCTGCTCGCCCGCTTTGTCGAGCGCTTGGGAGCCCTCATCGCCCTCGCCGCGGGCGAAGTGCTGGCCGGCGTTCTCGGTGATAGGCTCGGCCTCGAGGGCGAGAGAGAGTTCGCGGATGCCCTCGGCGAGTATGCCGGGATCCTCTTCAAGACTGGCCTCAAGGTCAGCTTCGGCGGCGATCAGCTGGGCGTCGAGGGCTGAGAGCTGGGCAAAGGCGGCCTCGCGATCGATCTCACCGCGGGCGAAGGCGTCGAGCACCCGCAGCATTGCTTCGGCGAGTTCGGCGGCCGCATCATCGCGTTCGCCGAGCTTCTTTAAGTCCTGCTGAAGTGGCTCTAACAGATGGCGCTCGGGGGGCGGAGGCCGCCGCTTGGCACTCGCTTCGGCGGTCGCGGGGGGGGTTGTTTTAGGTGTCCCCTGGGCCGGGCTTGGCGGCGGGATCAGGAGGGCCACGGCGAGCAGCACGAAGGCTGCGAGATCGATCCAGCGCAGCCCTGGCGGGCGCAGGGAGACGACCGGCCTCGGGTCCAGACTGCTGGCGAGTTGCTCGGCCTCGGCGATGATCAGACCGGCGATCGCAACGCTTTGCGGGTTATCTTGTGGCGGCGCAGCGGCGAGTTCGAAGGCGTTGCCCAAGCGGTCGGCGAGGGCGTAGCATCGATCGCTTTGGCGAGCCGCGAGACGGGGTGAGCGCGGCCGCAGCAGGGCAAATCCGAGGACTGCAGGGACCGGTAGGGTCGCGAGCCAGGCGAGGGAGATCGGCGAGCCCAGGCGGCGGGCTGCGAGGATCGCAAGAGCGGCGATCACGAGGCCGCAGGGCAGAGCGATGCGGGCGAGTAACGCCGTCGCCTCGGCGATCCGCTGGCGACGGATCACCGCGCGCAGAAGGCGGGTGAGTGCGACGCCTTGGCTCATCGGACCCCGCCCCGTCGCTTGGCTCCGGCGCCCTTGGTAGCGACCGTAAAGGTTTGCCATCCGAGTTCTGAGATCCGTCGACGGGTTGCCACATCGACGACTCGCGTGGCGTAGAGGAATTTGGTTGCGCGACGCTCGAGCACAAAGGCGCCGGGCATCTTGGCCTCGAGGTAGGTGCGGAAGTGGGTCTCAAACTCGTCGGCATCGATGCTGCGATCCCAGGCGATCATGCCGACGGCGATGGGCAGGCGGTGCACCGCGCTATCTGTCGGTCGCTCGATCACGACAAAGCGGTCGCCGCCCCAACCGGCGGCAGCTCGCCTCGCGAGTTTTACCGAGGCGACGTCGGCGAGCATCGCCAGCAGCGTCGCTTCGCCGAGTTCATCGGCCCAGACCTGGCGATAGCCGGGCAGGCGGGCGAGCAGCTCTGCGGAGTCGATGTGGATCGCGATCGCCGGCTCGCGGGAGAGCAGCTTGTCGACGTGCAGCATCTGCTCGCTGGTCGTCGGCAGATCGGCGTAGAGGGCATCGACTGCGGCCCAGCCGTGATCGCGGGCGATCCGGGCGACGGTCGCCGCACCGTCGCCGTAGGGCAGCTGTAGCAGGCGCGCGAGGATCGAATTGTCGATGACACCGGCGAGCGCGAGCATCTGGTCGCCCTGGGCATCGAGCACCGAGTCGGGGATGCTCGCGAGGCCGCCTTTGCCGCTGACCCAGGCGAGATAGGAGGCCTGAGCGTCGCCTTCGATGAGGAAGGTACGGGCGGTCTCGGCATCGCTCTGTCCGTCGAGGGGCTGCTGGTACTTGGCGAGATCAAAGTGCATGTCCTGAAGGCCATGTGCAATCTCGTGGCCGACGACCATGCTGAGCATGCTCTTTCCGACATGTGAGCCGATCAGCAGCGACTTGCTCTTGGGGTCGTAGATGCCCATGACCGCGGTCTCTAAGAGGTCGAGGATCACCTCTTCGGCGTCGGCATCGGCGTCGAGGATGCCGAGGCTCGACTCGATCCTGCCGAGCAAGGCGAGCTTCTCGGGCGTATTGTGCTCGTAGAGCGAGTCCTTGGCGAAGGCGCGGATCTGTTTGCGATCGAGCACTCGGATCGCGACCTCGCGAATCAGTGGCAGGGAGCGCGCCTGGGCGACGGCCGCGGCGATCCGCAGGGCGGTGGCTTCGACCTCGGCGGTTTCGAGGCTGCTTTGGTGGTCTCGATCGGCGTTTGTCTGGCCGCTCGAGGACTGTGCGCGTGCGCCTTGGCTAGTGCGATCTGCCGGGGATGCTGTTTGCAGAGACTGTGTTGGCGTTGCCCGGCAGGCCGCTGCGGAGAGGAGAGCGGCGAGGCCGAGGACTGCGAGGGTCGGGCGCGACACGGTGTCAAAGAGCCTAGCAGTCCGACGCTGGGCGCTCAGGTCTGGGGGATCGATCGAGCTCGTGCAACTCAGAGGCTTGGAGCGGATACGACCGATCGTCGCCGTTGCCGTCGCTGTTGTCGTAAAATCGCGAGAACTTCGACCGGGGGGGCGGGAGCGAGCTATGCTCGCGTCTGCGAACGCTGGGGGTGTGCAAGTGTGCGCTCGGGCGGTCGCAGGAATTTGAAAACCGATGAAATCCCCTCAATTGCCCCTCGTGGCCCTCCTTCTGTTGGCGCTCGTGTCCTGCAAGACCACGGGTGCTGACACCCAACCCCCCGTCGCTGCAGAGACACCCGCGGCTGATGATGCCGACGCGGTCGAGCCCGAGGATGAGAGCGCCGAAGAGGCCGAGGTTGCCGAGGCAGAGCCCGCTCCTGAGCCCGAGAAGGCTGTCGAAGGCAATCTTCTCGAGGTCCTGCGCAAGACGCCGGATGCGAGCCGCTTTCTCGCGGAACTCGAGAAGGCCGGCCTGGATAAGCGCCTGACCAGCACCGACGAGGACACCACCGCGATCATCCCGACGAATGCCGCCTGGGAGTCGATGTCCAAGGCGATGCAAAAGAAGATGAAAAAACCGGCCGAGGCCGCGAAGATTCTCAAGTACCACCTGGTCCCCGAGAAGATGGATCTCCAGCGGGTCATGGATCACGGCGAGCTGCCGACCCTCGGCGCCGCATTCATGCCGATCGCGGTCACCGAGGGTACGACCCTGCATTTTGGCGAGAGCAAGGCCAACCTCGTCGAGGCCAACATCCCCGCCTCCAACGGCATGGCGCACACTATCGACCAGGTGTTGATGCCCAGGAAATAGCGCCGGCATGTTGTCCGGGCGGGCGAGGGCTAGGTGTCTTCGCTGTTGCCCAGGAGGTGTTTGACGCCCCGCTCGAGTACACCTGCGAGCGGGGAATGCAGGACGCTTTCGCCGATTCGGCGGGCGCTCGGGGAGCGCATCGCTCGGACGAAGGCCTCGCCGGCCCAAAACTTAGGCATCATGCGGGCGCCGGTCAGCGCCTGGTAGCCGCGGCAGGAGAGCAGCGAAAAACCGCGCTGCTGGCCGAAATAGCGGCCGATGTGGGTCGCCGCCATGATGCCGCTCTCGAGAGCAAACGAGATGCCCTCGACGGTCCCGGGCGAGACCAAGCGGGCGGATTCACCGACCCAGATGGCCCGCGATTCGATGATCGTGCCGACGCTCGTCGAGACCACTGCGGGGTGGCCTTTCCAGTTGCTGATCGCCTCGGCGCCGCGCAGCTCGGCCGCGAAGTACTCGTCGATGAGTTCTTGAAAGAGCGCTTTGAGGCGGTGAGCGTCGGCTGCGTGCTCGGGGATCGTCAGGCCCACGTTGGTGACGCCGCCGGGTTCGGGGAAGACCCAAGCGTAGTAGCCGGCGAGGCGGCGATCCCAGACCATGCAACCCTCGTCGGTCGGGAAGGATGCACCGCGCCACCAACCCATCAGTGTGCGGATCGTGTTTTTGGGTCGGGTATCGGTCGAGAAGCGTGAGGGCGATCCGTCAGCGCAGACGACGATGTCGGCCTCAATGTCCCCCTTGTCGGTGTTGATGCCGCAGACCTGTCCCTTGGGATCGCGGAGCAGCGAGAGCCCCTTGACCTGCTCGTGAAAGGTCGCACCAAACGCGACCGCGGTCCGGGCGATCCGATGATCGAGTTCGGCGCGGGGGATCACCCAAGCGTCGCGGCCGGTGGCGATTCGGAAGCGCCCGCCGCCCGGGGTGATCGCTGTCAGGGCTCGCATGCGGACATGCTCTTGCCGCAGCTGGGGCATGAGTTGGAGGCGTGTGAGGATGCTGAGCGCGTGTGGCGAGAGCCCCGAACCACAGGTCTTTCGTCGGGGATAGTGCGATTTATCGAGGAGCACGACCTCGCTCTGATCGGTCATCGCGAGTGCGAGGGCACAGGCTCCGCCAGAGGGTCCTGCGCCGACGATTACGACCTTCGGCTTGCGCATCGCCGGCCGAAGATAGCTCAGAGCGGGGTCATAGATGAAGCCAGAACGTCGCTACCGGGCGTTCCCGCGCGATTTGGCGATCTTTGCGAGGTCGGAGTCGAGCCCGCGGACTCCACGATTGGGGTCCAGGGGACAGGAGAGTGCCGCGCATCGCCGAGGATCTTGCGGTGCCTTCGCCGCGAGAGCGTGCGGGCCCGTGACCGTCGCCTCTCGGTCGGCGTGCCGGCACCGTTGGGACCTCTGCAGAGTTGGCGATGTCGATCTGCGCAGGTCCAGACGGTTGTGCAGGGGTTCTGCGGAGCTTTGCAGCTCTGCGGACGTCTTTGTGCGGTGCGAAAGGAAGGGCTGCGTCGATCGCATCGCTCGCCCTTGTCCGCGGAGGGCCTTAGCTGGCACGATTCTAGTTCGGCAGTGATCAAGCCTCCTTCCATTACGAGCGATGAGCGCACGCTTGGGCACACGAGCGTGTCGCAGACGGAAGAGGCGACGATCGAGGGCCTCTCCGGGAGTTGGGGGGTGCCGGGCGCTGACGCGAGTGACTTGCCCACGGGCGCGAGCCTGGGTCGTTACACGATCCTTCAGCGCCTGGGCGCGGGGGCCATGGGCGTTGTGTATTCGGCCTTCGATCCCGACCTCGATCGCAAGGTCGCGATCAAGATCTTGCACCCGCGGACAGAGGCTGTCGGCAGCGGCGAGGAGGGCAAGCTTCGCTTGCTCCGCGAAGCCAAGGCCTTGGCTCGTCTCTCGCATCCCAACGTCGTCGCGATCCACGATGTCGGTACCTTTGGCGATCGCATTTTCTTGGCGATGGAGTTTGTCGACGGCCAGACCCTGGGTGCTTGGCTCAAGATCCGTCGGCGGCCCTGGAAAGAGTGCGTCGAGATCCTCATCAAGGCCGGAGAAGGCCTCGCAGCGGCCCATCGCGGCGGTCTTATCCACCGCGATTTTAAGCCCGAGAATGTCGTCATTGGTCATGACGGGCGGGTGCGGGTGCTCGACTTTGGCCTCGCTCGGGCCTCCGATGATATGGCCGATTCGGTGGGCATGCCGAGTCTTGGCATCGAGGCCAGCACCAGCATCAAGGTCGAGATCACGACCACTGGGGTGCTGGTTGGCACTCCGGCCTACATGTCCCCAGAGCAACATTTGGGCCGCGCCGCCGATGCGCGCAGCGACCTCTTTTCGTTTTGTGTTGCCCTCTATCAGGCTCTCTATGGCGAGCGTCCCTTTGAGGGCGAGAACCTCTCGGTGCTCGCCGCCAACGTGATCCAGGGCAAAATTCGGCCGGCGCCGGCCGGTGCCAAGGTGCCGACCTGGCTGCGTAAATTGGTGTTGCAGGGGCTGAGTGTCGATCCCAAGGCGCGCTTTCCCGCGATGGAAGTGCTGCTCGAGCATCTGCGCCATGACCCGTTGCGGATCCGGATGCGTGGGCTCGGCGTCATCACGGTTTGCGCTCTCGGCATCGGCATCGCCGTCGGTACCTTTGGCGGCCAGGCCGAGCCCCCCTGCCAGGGCGCCTCGCAGCGGCTCTCGGGGATCTGGGATGCGGGGCGAAAAAAGGGCATCGAGACCGCCTTTGTCGCGACCGGGGTGCCCTATGCCTTGCCCGCCTGGCAGAGCACGGAGCGGGCACTCGATGCCTACAGTGAGCGCTGGGTGGCGATGCACACCGACGCGTGCCAGGCGGCTCAAGTCCGCAAGGATCAATCGGAGGAGATGCTCGACCTGCGCATGCTCTGTCTCGCGCGCCAGCTCGGTGAGCTCGAGGCCTTGACCGACGTCTTTGTCGAGGCGACCCCAAAGGTCGTCGAGAATGCGCTTGAAGGTGTTGGTCGGCTGCCGAATGTCGCCTCCTGCGGGGATCTCCAAGCACTGCGCGAGCGGATCCCGCCGCCAACGGATCCGGCGGTGCGCGAGCGAGTCGGTCGGATCCGCGGTCAGTTGGCCGAGGCCAAGGCGCTCGACGTTGCGGGCAAGTGGGCGCTCGCCCTGGACTCGACGAAGTCCGCCCTCGAGGAGGCTGTTGAGGTCGCGTACCCGCCGCTCGAGGCCGATGCGCTGCTGGTCTTGGCCGCGATCCAACAGCAGCGAGGCGAGCACGAGGAGGCGATGACATCGCTGCTGCGGGCGGCGAAGGTCGCTGCGGGTTCTCGCTACGACGAAGCGGTCGCGCTCGCCTGGATCGAGACCATCTACGTCGCCGGTATTCGTCTGGCGAGCTACGACGAGGCACTCTGGGCGGGGCAGGCCGCGGATGTCGGAATTCGCCGGGTTGAGGGGGCAGCGGCCGATAGCGGCGGCCCCCGTGCCATCCTCCGGGCTCGCCTGGACCTCAACCTGGCCCGTGTGCACCAGCGCATGAAGAGCGAAGAGGCCGCTGGGGAGGCCAAGCGAGCGCTCGAGATCTTTGAAAACGAACTCGGTGAGGCCCACCCGCTGGTTCACCAAGCCCTGACCGTGCTGGCCCTGGCCGCGCTTGACCGCCGCGAGATCAGCGAGGCGCAGGGCTACCTCGATCGGGCGTTGGCGATCGCCCGGCGGGTCTCGGGCCCCGAACATCCGAGTGTCGCCGCAGTGCTCAACAACTACGCCGAACTCGAGCTGCGCCGTCGGAGGGTAGAGGAGGCGCTGCGCCTCGCCGGTGAGTCGCTCGCGATCCGCGAACAGGTGCTCGCTCCGGATCACGTAGATCGGGGAAAATCGTACGAGCAGATCGCCCGGATCGAGGACAGTTTAGGGCGCCTCGCGGATGCCGAGCAGCACTACACCCGGGCGCTCGAGATCTACGACAAACATCCCAACGCAAATGCGCCCTACCGGGGCTCATGCCACAATGGGCGCGCCATGGTTGCGCTCGGGCAGGGGCACCGAAAGGCGGCGAAGGCAGACTTTCGGGCGGCGATGGAGGCCTTTCAAGAGGTCTACGGCGTCGAGCACTCGAACACCGCGATCGCCGAGATGAACCTCGGCGAGATGATGATCGAGGACGATGCGATCGATGCGGGGCTGGCTCATGTCGAGGCTGCGATCGAGCACCTGCGGGCCGCGAATCCGCGGGGTGACTACCTGGCCTACGCGTTGGTGGTGGCAGGCTCTAGCCACCTCAAGAGCAGAGAGTACCAGGCGGCCGAGCTTCGCCTCCGCGAGGCATTGGCGATCTACTCGGAGCTCGAACGTGTCTCGGAGAACGAACTCGCGACCGTTCGCTTTGCGATGGCGCGGACCGTCATGGCGCTCGGTCGCTCCCGCAGGGCGTTGGATCTCGCGGCCCAGGCTGCGGACGGTCTGACAAAAGAGAATGACCCCTTAAAAAAGGAGATCGAAGCGTGGCTGGTCGCCTCCCGGTAATCGTGTGTGGCCGGCTCGGCGTTGCGCTGCTCGTTTCAGCGGCCTGCGCGGGTGAGAGCGCGTCGACGGCTGGGGGACAGACAACGAATACGGGCACGACTTCGGTCTCGGGCACGACAACAGGCACGACAACGGGCACGGGCCCGGGCACCACGGGCGTGACGACTGGGTCGACGACATCCGGCGAATCATCATCGACGACGGCGGCGACCGAAGGGCAAGAACTGTGGCGCAGCGAGCTCTACCCAGAGGATTGGAGCCCCGAGCACGAGGGCCCCGAGGGGCGCTTTCTCCACGATTTTTCCTACGCGGGGTACCGCGGCGGCGGTATCGAATTTGGCCAGGACCTACCGGCTTTGGTGATCGATGCGGTCGCAGAGCACGGTGCAGATCCGAGTGGGCAGAGCGACGCGAGCGAGGCTCTGCAGGCGGCGATCGATGCGGCCGCGGAGGCTGGCGGGGCGATCGTCTTCTTGCCTGCGGGCCTCTACCGTCTCGATGCTCCGATCACCATCAGCTCCTCGAGGATTGTTCTTCGGGGCGAGGGAGCGGAGAAGACTCGGCTGTGGATGACCTCCTCGGAGGGCATGTCGTACAGCAGCCACGTGGCTTTCAAGGGCTCCCTCGTCTATGGCGACAACCTGCCGCTTCGGGTCGACGCGGCGGCTCGCAACGAGAGTGTCGAGATCGAGGGCGCGAGTGGTTTACTACCCGGCGATGACATTGTCCTCGGCTGGACAATAAGCGACGGCTTTATCGAAGAACACGGTATGAACGGGGTCTGGGAGGCCTTTAACGGCGACTGGCAGCCTTTCTTTTGGCGCACTGTTGTCGCCGTCGAGACGCTCCCGGGCGGCGAATTGATACGTCTCGATGTGCCCCTTCGCTACCCTGCGAAGCTCCGCGATGGGGCCAGTGTGCGCGCGGTGAGTGGCGCCCTGCGAGAGGTCGCCGTCGAGGATCTCGGGGTCGCCGATGCGGTTTCGTGGGAGCTCGCCTGGGAGCAAAAGCAGGTGCATACGATCGAGTTTGACGGCGTCGTCGACAGCTGGATCCGGGGCGTTGCCTCCTACGCCTCTCCAGGGGCGCCGACCGAGGGCTTGGGCCAGGGGCGGCACCTGCAGTCGGGCGGGCTGATTGTCCGCCGAGCCAAGCGGGTGACTGTTGCCGATACCTCGATGGCCTTGCCAGAGAACCGCGGCGGCGGTGGCAATGGCTATCTCTTTGAGGTTCGGCAGAGTTCGGAGGTTCTCTTTCGCGATCTCGTCGGTGCATCCGGTCGGCACAATTTCATCCAAAACTGGGGCTTTGGCGCGAGCGGCATCGTCTGGCTGCGGATCCACACCAAGGATGGCATCGCGGTACCGATCAAGGGTACGGATATCGGCTTCACGGGGTTTTCCGAATTTCATCACTCCTTGGCCACCGCCAACCTGATCGATCAGAGCGTGATCGACGACGGTTGGGCGGCGGTCAACCGCGGCGACTACAGCAGTGGTGCGGGTCATTCGTCGACCCAATCAGTCCTTTGGAACAGCTCCGGTAGCGGGGTGTTGCGCTCGCGCCAATTCGGTCACGGATACATCATCGGTCCGGCATCTTCGCTGCACATCGAGACCTCTCTGGAGACACCGGACGCCCTTGGCAGCGCCCCCGAGGACTGGCTCGAGGGGCCAGAGAAGACCGGCGACATCGATCCGCCTTCGCTTTACGAGGATCAGCTCGCCCGCCGCTTCGAGCGGATCGCGAGCGAGCCCCAAAGCCGCGGGTTTCGTCGCGGATCGGGTCAACGATGATCGTATCGAGGCCGTTGCTCGCGGTGATGGCCACCGCCGCAATGCCGCACACGTCTACACCGCGCCTCAATCCCGCCTGATCCTAACGACAGGTCAGAGGAGAGAGAAAGCCCGATAGAGCGAGCTTTTTGCGGGGTTCGGGAAGGCGCATAAAATGACAAAAAACGCCCATTAATTGCGTTTGAACGGCGTTCAATGGGAATTCCCGCGGGACGGAGAAAGGCCTCATCACATTTACCGGTGGACACCTTGGAATTGACCACTCGGCGGCCTATCATGCCCACATGCTCTTTCGAACTCTTAACTTGCTTAGTGTGCCGTTTGTATTGGGTGGGCTTGCGGCTGCCTCGATGTTGACCTACTCGACGCCTGCCGAGGCCTGCGGCGGCAACTTCTGTGATGTCGGGCCGACCCAGGTGCCGGTTAATCAGACCGGTGAGAACATTATCTTCGCCTTCGACGGTGACACCGTCGAGGTTCACATCCAGATCGCCTACGACCCGGATACCGAGGCCTCCAAGTTCTCGTGGATCATCCCGATGCAGGCGCTGCCGGAGTTCGGTGTCAGCTCTGAGCTCTTCTTTGACCAGGTGCTAAACGGTACCGTCCCGACCTACGGGGTCAACACGACGACAGAGATCTGCGGCGAGCCGGCCAACAACGGAGACTCGAGCGGCCTGAGCGGGTCGGGCGGCGCGACTGGGGACGCGGGCGGCAGCGACAGCGGCAGCGACAGCGGTGAAATGGGGCCAAACGTGGTCTATCAGGGCACGGTAGGCGCATTTGCGGTGACCGTACTCGATAGCAAGGACTCCAAGCAGCTGCTCGACTGGTTCGACGCCAATGGCTACAGCTACGACGATGCGGCGGTGCCGATCATCGATGCCTACCTCGCCGAGGGCAACCTCTTCGCCGCGTTTAAGCTGGTGCCCGCCGAGAAGCCGGTGGTGCACCCGGTGGTGCTGCGCTACCAGGGCGTCGAGCCCTGCGTACCCATCCGGCTGACCCGGGTCGCCGCCGTCGAAGACATGGACATCCGGGTCTTCTTTTTGGGCGAGCATCGGGCGATTCCGACGAACTACCGCCATGTGCTGGTCAACCCCCTGAAGATCGATTGGCCAAACTTCGCGGCGAATTACAAAGAGGTCGTCACGGCAGCCGTCGATGCCTTCCACGCTGACGGCAACGCCTTTGTCACCGAGTACGCGGGCACCAGCGACGTGATCTCCCGCTTCGGGATCTACAGCCAGACCTGGGACGCAAAAGCGTTCACCGGGCTCGCGGCGATCGACGTCGTCAATACCCTCAGCTCGCAGGGGATCCTCGACTGCTTCGATGGTGAGGGCGGCTTCTGCGACTACCGGCATCCGCTGCTCGAGGGTCTACTCGGCGAGTTTTTGCCGGCGCCCGACGGCATCGATCCGGTCGAGTTCTACAGCTGCCTGGATTGCTACGAGGGCATGATCGATCTCGAGATCTGGGGCGATGGCTCGGCGTTCTCAACAGCTTACGACGAGCGCATCGTCGCCCCCGGCAAGAACTCGGTCGAGCTACTCGACAGCAATCCCTACGTGACGCGCATGTACACGACGATCTCCCCCCACGAGATGCTGGAGGACCCGATGTTCGCGGAGAACCCAGACCTCCCGGGCATCGCCTCGCTGCGGATCGCCCAGAGGCTCAACCGCTGCGACGGTCACACGGAGTACGTGCTCCCGGACGGACGCGAGGTCTTTGTCCCGGATAGCGGCCCGTGGCCGGAGTTCCCGGACGAGATGCCCTGGGAGGAGGAGACCCAACAGATGGCGCTGGTCGGGGCTCCGCAGGTGTTGCTCTCGAACACCGAGACGATCGATACGATGCTAGAGGAGTGGAACGAGGCGAATCGGCCATCCTACGACAGCAGCAGCGACACGTCGGGGGATGACACCGAGGGCGGCTGCGGCTGCACCAGCGAGGGCAACGCGGGCGGTCTCGCCTTCGGCCTGGGTCTGCTCGGCCTCGTCGGGCTCCGCCGTCGTCGCCGTCGTTAGTTCGTCGCGCCGAATAGCTCGGCCTTTGGGGGTCACCTTTTGGGGTGGCCCCCTTTCATTTGCGAGTGCGGAGAGGTCCGCGGTTTTCGCGGGTCTGCGGATATTCGTCGAATTGTCCGGGCGCGCGCTCCATGGGCCATTGCCGCGCGTTATCCTCCCGGGCCATGGGCATCAAGCTTTCCGTCAACGGCACTCCGCACGACTTCGAGATCGAGCCAGGAGAGTCGCTCCTCAGCGTCCTGCGGGAGCGTTGCGGTGTGCTCTCTGTGAAGGACGGCTGCTCTCCCCAGGGACAATGCGGCTGCTGCTTGGCCTTGGTCGACGGCCGTGCGGTGGTGACCTGCGCGATGCCTGCGAGCCGCGCGGCGGGCAAGGAGATCGTCACCCTGGAGGGCCTGCCCGAGTCCGAGCGCGAACTCATCGCCCGCTCCTTTACAGCGGCCGCAGGCTTGCAGTGCGGGTTTTGTACACCTGGGCTGGCCTTGCGGGCATGTCACCTCGTCCGCAAAAACGCATCGCCTTCGCGTCAAGAGATCGCCAAGGGCATCGACGTGCATCTCTGCCGCTGCACCGGCTACACCAAGGTGATCGACGCGGTCGAGCTCTACGCCCGTTGCAAGCGCGGCGAGGCGGTACCGGAGCTCGAAGAGAGCGGTCGTGTTGGAGATCGTCTGGCCCGCTACAAAGGCCAGGCCTTGACCCTGGGCGAGCGGCCCTATGTCGCCGATCTCGAGCGTCCCGACATGTTGCACGGGGCCGTTCGCCTCGCCGATCACCCGCGGGCCAAGGTGCTCTCGATCGACACGACAAAGGCGGCGGCGCTGCCTGGTGTCATCGCGATCGCGACCGCGGCGGATGTGCCGGGCGAGCGCTGGTACGGGCTCATCCTCAAGGATTGGCCGGGCTTTGTTGCCGTCGGCGAGGAGGTTCGCTGTGTCGGTGATTTTATCGCCGCGATCGCAGCTGTCGACGAACGCAGCGCTCGGGCAGCAGCGGCTCTGATCGAGGTTGAGTACGAGGTCCTGGAGGCGATGGTCAGTCCCGAGGCGGCGCTCGCCGAGGGTGCTCCGCGGGTCAACCCGACCCACGACAACGAACTTTCGCACACGGTGATCCGCCGCGGCGATGTCGAGGCCGCCTTTGCGGGCAGTGCCCATGTCGTCGAGGGAACGTGGGTCACCCAGCGTATCGAGCATCTCTTTTTAGAGCCTGAGTGCGCGCTTGTGGAGCCGACCGGTGAGGGCACGATGCGCCTCTATACCCAGGGGCAGGGCATCTTCGACGATCGCCGGCAGGTCGCGGCCTTCTTGGCGATTCCAGAGGAGCAGCTCGACGTCGAGTTGGTGCCCAACGGCGGCGCCTTCGGGGGCAAGGAGGATATGAGCATCCAGGCCCACACGGCGCTGCTCTGTCAGCTGACCGGAAGGCCCGTAAAGCTCCGGCTAAGTCGCGAAGAGTCGATCCGCGTCCATCCAAAGCGCCACCCAATCACTATGCGTTACCGGGTCGGCTGCGACGCCGAGGGCCGGTTGACTGCGGTCGAGGCCGACATGCTCGGGGACACCGGTGCTTACGCCTCGGTCGGCGCCAAGGTGCTCGAGCGGGCGGCGGGCCACGCTTGCGGGCCCTACCGGGTCAGCAACGTCAAGGTCGACGCGGTCGCGGTCTCGACCAACAATCCACCCTGCGGGGCGATGCGGGGTTTTGGTGCCAACCAGGCCCACTTCGCCCTCGAGGGCTGCGTCGATCTGCTGGCTGCCAAGGTCGGCCTTGACGGCTGGGAAATCCGTTGGCGAAACGCCGTCGAGGTCGGCGATACCTTCGCCAGCGGTCAGGTCTTCGAGAAGTCGGTCGGCGTCAAAAAGACCCTTCTAGCGGTCAAAGAGGCCTATTACAGGGCGCGGGAGCAGGGCTCTGCGGTCGGCATCGCCTGCGGGATCAAGAACACGGGCATCGGCAACGGCGCGGTCGAGTGGGGCAAGGCACGGCTCGTGGTCGAGGAGGACGGCACCATCTCGCTCTACAACGGCTACACCGAGATGGGGCAGGGGCTGCTGACGATCCTCGTGCAATGTGCGGTCGAGGTCACGGGTTTGCCGGCGTCGATTTTTCGGCCCAAGGTCGACTCCACCTTTGCGCTTGGTTGCGGTCAAACCACCGGTTCGCGGGCGACGCTCTTTGGCGGTCGAGCGGTCAAGAGCGCCGCCGAGAAGCTCAAAGTGGCCCTCGATCGTGGCCAAACACTTACAGGTCTTAAGGGACAGGTCTTTGCCGCCGACGTGGTCATCGACGATACGACCGCGCCGGGCAAGGAGCACGAGAAGGGCGGCAAGGTAAAAACCCATACCGCCTTTGGTTTCGCTACGCAGGTGGTGATCCTCGACGGGCAGGGGCATCTCGGCAAGGTGATCGCCGCTCACGACGTCGGTCGGGCGATCAACCCCGCGCTCTGCGAGGGCCAGATCGAGGGCGCCGTGCACATGGGACTCGGCTACGCGCTCACCGAGGATCTGCCCTGCGAGGGCGGCTGGCCCGTCACCTATAAGCTCCGCGAGATCGGGGTGCTGCGCGCCCGCGATATGCCCGAGATCGAGGTGATCCTCGTCGAAGAGCACGAACCCGAGGGGCCCTTTGGTGCGAAGGGGGTCGGCGAAATCGGCCTGGTACCGACGGCCGCGGCGGTCGCCGGTGCACTCGCGGCCTTCGATGGCGTGCGTCGTTACCGGTTACCCATGAAGGACTCACCGGCCGCAAAGGCCTGCAGCGTGGGCCGGATCCGCAGCAAAAAACGGTCCAAGGCGGCGACCTGATGAGCGCCCCAATTAACGCACACACGCACCTTTACAGCGGTCTAGCGCCGCTTGGGATGCCCGCGCCTTTGCCCGCACCGTCTTGTTTTGTCGAGATTCTAGAGCGCGTATGGTGGCGTCTTGATCGGGCGCTCGACCGCGATTCGCTGCGGGCGAGCGCCGAATTTTACGTCGCCGAGGCGCTCCGTTTGGGCGCCGGTGGCCTCATCGATCACCACGAGTCGCCGGCATGCATCGAGGGCTCACTCGACGTCTTGGCTGCGGTCTGCCAGTCGTTGGGTATGCCGGCTGTGCTCTGTTACGGGGTTACGGAGCGCAACGGTGGCCGCGACGAGGCTCGCCGAGGTCTCGCCGAGTGCGAGCGATTCATCCGTGAAAATTCGCGTCCGCTGGTGCGCGGCGTGGTCGGTGTGCACGCTGCTTTCACGGTCTCGGACGCGACCCTGATCGAAGCTGCTGCGCTCGCCCGCTCGCTGGACAGCGTCCTGCACATTCATGTCGCGGAGGACGGCGCCGACGTCGAGGATTCTCGCGAGCGCGGCTACGCGGGCGTCGTCGATCGTCTCGACCGCTGCGACGCGCTGATCCCTGGATCGATCTTTGCCCACGGCGTGCACCTGGGTGCCGATGAGATCCACAGGCTCGACTCCGCGGGTATTTGGCTCGTGCAAAACCCGCGCTCCAATACCGGCAACGGGGTCGGCCATCCGCGGCATTTGGCGGAGAGCTCAAGGGTCGCGCTTGGCACTGATGGTTATCCGGCGGATATGGACGTCGAAGAGGCGGTGCTGCTCGAGGTTGCGAGCGCTGCCGGCGAAGCGATGGCTCGGGTCCGCGATCGTCGCTTGGCGGGAACTCGCCTCTTTGATCAATTGTTTGCAGGTCGTGCACCGCTCGCAGGCCCGCCGCCCGAGCCGACGTTAAGCGCGGCGATCCGTGAGCGCGCCGAGTCCGAAGCGGTGCGCCTTTGGCGACGTATGGAAGCGTTGAGATAGTTATGCAGCAACTAGGTTTGGAACGAGAGATCACCGACCCCGCCACCCGCAAGCGTTCGATCGAGAGCCTGCGCGCGGCCGGGGTACGCCTGCCCACCTTCGCCGAACTCGCCGATCCGAGGCAGCTGCCCGAGAGCGTCGAGGCTGCGCTTCATGATGTCGATCCCGACGCCGCCGATCCGCAGAACCTCTTTCGCGTGCACTGGCACAACAGCGAGGATCGTCGCGGCCGTGAGGCTGTGCCGGCCTACGTTGTGCTGCCGCAGGCATTGACGGGGGTCGCCTCGCCGATCATCGTGCTTGTCGGCGATCGCTTCCCGATGATCCGCGCGCACAAGGTGCTTGCCGCCTACGGTTGCCTGGTGCCGCGCCTTTGCAGCGGCCAATTCGATGTCAGCCGTCATCGGGCGATCTGGCCCTCGACCGGTAACTACTGCCGCGGCGGCATCGCGATCTCGCGGTTGCTCGGCTGCCGAGGTGTCGCTGTGTTGCCAGAGGGCATGAGCGACGAGCGCTTTGCTTGGTTGCGGGCCTGGGCCCCGTCGCCGGACGACATCGTTCGAACGCCCGGCACTGAGAGTAACGTCAAAGAGATCTACGACAAGTGTGCCGAACTCGCGACTGACCCCGAGAACGTGATCTTCAACCAGTTCTGCGAGTTCGGGAATCACCTCGCGCATTACCTGCTCACGGGTAAGGCCGCATCGCGGGCGTTCGCGGCGGAGTCCAAACGCGTGGCCAGCTCCGGCGGTGCGCCTCTTCGGCTCGCGGCCTTTGTCTCGGCGACAGGCTCTGCGGGCACGATCGCCGCGGGTGATTATCTCAAGGACGAGCACGGTGCCAAGATCGTCGCCGTCGAGGCTCTCGAGTGTCCGACGATGCTCTACAACGGCTTTGGCGAGCACAACATCCAGGGCATCGGCGACAAGCACATCCCGCTGATCCACAACGTCACCAATACCGATGTCGCTGTCGCGATCTCCGACCAGAGCACCGACTCGCTTTTCCTGCTCTTTGGTAGCGAGGTTGGCCGGCAGGAGTTGCGAGCCCGGGGCATCAGCGAGCCGACGATCACCGATCTTCGCCACTTCGGCTTCTCGGGGATTTGCAACGTACTCGCGGCGATCAAGACCGCCAAGCGTCTAAAACTCGGCCCCGACCAAGCCTTGCTCACGGTCGCGACCGACGGCTCAGAACTCTACGGCAGCGAACTCGCCAAGATCGAGGGCAAACGTTTCGCCGGCGTCTTTGATCGCAAGGCGGCAGCGCAAACGTTCGATCAGCACCTAGGGGCTGTCGACGTCGAGCACACGATGGTGCTCAGCCCTCGCGATCGCGATCGCATCTTCAACCTCGGATACTTCACCTGGGTCGAGCAGCAGGGCATCAGCCTTGACGACTTTGAGCGCCGGCGGAGCCAGGATTTTTGGGTCGGTTTGCGCGAACTCTTGCCGCGTTGGGACCAGATGATCGAATCGTTCAACGCCGAGAGCGGGGTCCCCTACGCGTGTCCGCGCTAGCTAGCCGCATGGTCTGTGCTGGCTGCAGTGCGGCGATCGATCCGTCGGAGGCGCTGCCCTTTTGTTGTCCGCGCGCGGACATGGGTGACGACATCGATCATGTGCTCCGCTGCGAACTCGCCGATGAGGGGCTCGCAGAGGCGATCGCGGCGTCGGTGGCAGGCGATGAGCGCTCGCCTTTTTTGCGATTTCGCCGGCTGATGCACTCCTACCGCCTGGCCCGTCGTCAGGGCATGAGCGACGTGGAGTATTGCGAGTTGGTCTCTGCGCTCGATCGTGCGGTTGCCCAGGTCGATGGCGTCGGTTTTGTCGAGACCCCCTACACCTACTGCGGAGGGCTCGACCTGTGGGCCAAGGATGAGACCGGCAATGTCGCCGGCTCCCACAAGGCGCGGCATCTGATGGGCCTCGCGATCCACTTCGAGGTTGTTTCGCGCCTCGGCCTCGTCGATCTCGAGGACGCCGAGCTGGCGATCGCGAGTTGTGGCAATGCGGCCCTTGCGGCGGCAGTGATCGCCAAGGCTGCGGGTCGCAGGTTGCGGGTATTTGTGCCGCCGTCAGCGAGCCCGGTGGTGCTCCGCCGCCTCGAGCACTTGGGCGCGCTGCATGAGCCGTGCGCTCGCATACCCGGCGATCCCCCCGGAGATCCCTGCTACCGCCGCTTTCGGGGGGCGATCGAGGGGGGCGCGCTGCCCTTCTCCTGCCAGGGTCGCGACAACGGCCTGACGATTCAGGGCGGTTTGACCTTGGGTCTCGAAATCGCGGTCCAGCACTGGAATCTCGCGCGCTCCTCGCTTGGATGTCTCTTTGTACAGGTCGGTGGCGGGGCACTTGCAAGCGGCATTTTTCAGGGGCTGCGACTCGCCGAGCGGGCGGGGCTTGTCGCTAGGCGGCCGCGCTTTTGCGCGGTCCAGACGGCCAACGCCCACCCCTTGCTGCGAGCCTTTGAGCGGGCGAAGCTGGAGGCGTGTGCGAGCGACCCGGCGCAGGCGATCGCCGCCGCCCGCGGACATCGTCACCAGTACATGACCCCATGGCCAGATCCGCCAGAGAGCATCGCCGACGGTATTCTCGACGATGAGACCTACGATTGGGCGGCGATCGTCGAGGGCCTGTTAGAGACCGACGGAGAGGTCGTGCTTGCCGACGAGGCGATGCTCCTCCGGGCTCGAGATCTCGTGGAGAGCGAGCTTGGCCTGCGAGCCTCTGCGACCGGGACTGCCGGTGTCGCTGGCGTCTTGACGGCCCGTGCTGGAGCTGCCGATAATGTGCCCATGGGGCCGATTTCCGCGTTGATCACTGGGGTGCGTCGATGAGCAAACCTGCGGATTTGGCCCCTCGCTTCGTCCGTGTTGCACTCACTGAGACCTGCAACGTTTACGAGCCGATGCCGCCGACGGTCGCGCGCTTGGGCGAGCTCGCGGGGCATCTTGAGGCCATTCGCAACGCGAACATCGAGCACCATCTCGGGCTCATCGATCGGGCCGCCGACGCGGGCGCGCAGCTGGTCGGCATGGGCGAACTCTGCACGTCTCCTTATTTTGCGCTCGCTCAGGATCCGATGTGGCTCGCGCTCGCCGAGGACGCTGCCACGGGGCCGACGATCACCGCTTTTCGTGAGCGTGCTCGGGAGCGCCAAGTGATCCTGGTGGCGCCGATCTTCGAACTCGACGCGAATACTGGGCATCGTTTTAACACCGCGGTTGTGATCGATGAGCGCGGCGAGATCCTCGGCAAGTACCGCAAGACCCACATCCCCGAGGGTCGCAACGAGCAAAACGCCTTCCACGAGTCCTTCTATTACGGACCGAGCGACGGCCAGCTGGGGGCTGCTCCGGGGCTCACGACATTCGCTGCGCAGAGCCCCTATTATCCGGTTTTCAAGACCTCGATCGGTCGTATCGGGGTGCTCATTTGCTACGATCGGCACTTCGAGGGCGTCGTTCGCAGTTTGGTGGCCGGCGGTGCTGAGCTGATCCTCGCGCCGGCAATTACCTTTGGCGCGACCAGTCGGAGGATGTGGCGGATCGAGGCCGAGGTCGACGCGATGCGCCATCGTGTGTTTATCGGTACCTCCAACCGCCTGGGGGCCGAACCTCCATGGGACCAAGAGTTTTTCGGGGATTCGTTCTTCTGTGGTCCTGTGGGGGCCCTTACGCCGCTTTCATCGGTACCTTCGGGGCTCGTGATCGCGGACCTCAACCTCGCTCTGTTGGCCGCAGGAACGGGCTCGGGTTGGGCCTTGGACCGCGACAAGCGGCCGGATATCTACACTCGCTGAGCACGCATTTGGGGGTTGCTCACTGCGCCAGGTGTATCAGCGTTTGCAGCAACACATTTGCGCCGGCCTCGATATCGGCCGGTGCTGTGCGCTCGCAGATATTGTGGCTGATCCCGTCGATACTGGGTACGAAGATCATACCGCTTGGGCAGTTGGGCGCGAACATCTGCGCATCGTGACCTGCCCCTGAGGGCATCCGGCAGACGCTGTGTCCGAGGGTCTGGGCGTTGGCCTCGATCGTGCTGATCACGCTCTCATTAAAGGCCACCGGGGCGAATCGGGCGAGTGTGCGGTGGCTGGCCTGGACGCCCTCCCGGGTTGCCGATGCCTCGACTGCAGCGAGAGCACGGCGTTCGGCCTCCAGAAGGATCGCCTCGTCGGTATTGCGGAGGTCAAGGGTCAGACGGGCGTGGGCGGCGACGACGTTGATGAGGTTTGGCATCAGGGTCAACGAGCCGACAGTGGCGACCTGGGGGGCTCCGAGATCGTCGGCGATGCGGCGGAGCGCGACCGTGATCTCGGCGGCGACCAGGCATGCGTCATTGCGGAGAGCGATCGGCGTGGTGCCTGCGTGGTTGGCGGCTCCGCCGAGGAGCACCTCGGTCCACGAGATGCCCTGGACACCCGTTACCGCGCCGATCGTCAGGCCTTCGCGGTCGAGCCGCGGCCCCTGTTCGATGTGCAGCTCGACAAAGGCGTGGGCTTCGAGCGCGGGCGTGGCGGGGCCCGCGTAGCCGATGCGCTCGAGTTCGTCGCCCAGGCGTAGGCCTTCGGTGTCGACCGCATCAAGCGCGCTCTCGAGGTCGAGCGAGCCCTGCTGCACAGCGCTGCCCAGCATGTCGGGGGCGAATCGGGCTCCCTCTTCGTTGGTGAAAAAAGCCACCGCGAGCGGACGCCTTGTCCTGATGCCCGCGTCGCTCAGGGTGGCGATCACCTCGAGGGCGGCGAGCACCCCTAAGTTGCCATCAAAGGCGCCGCCGGCCCGCACGGTGTCGATATGTGAGCCGCTGACCACTGGCGCCAGCGCTTCGGTCCCGCGTTGCACGGCGACCACATTGCCGATCCGGTCGATGCTCACCTCGAGATCGAGTTCTTGCATCCAGCGGACCACCTGGTCGCGACCGGCTCGGTCGGCGTCGGTGAGCGCGAGTCGGGAGACCCCGCCGCCCTCGAGGCCGCCGATCGCCGCGAGCGAGGCGATGCGCCGGTGCAGTCGATCGCCGTTGATCCGCAGCGCGGCCAGCTCCAATGCCTGTCCTACGGGATCTAGATGTGTCTCTTGGGTCATGGAGGAAGAAGGCATCGCAGGGTCTTAAAAAATATCGAAGGGCAAGGGGCGCAAGAGCGTGAGTCGGGGCTGGGAGTCGTGCGACTACGAGGACTGCGCGAGCAGGCGAACGTAGCTCACCTGATCGCCGGCAAAGACGGCGTCACGGATCCAGCGGATGATATAGAAATAGGTCAGATCGATCTCGTTTTCAGCTTCGCCTTTGACCGTGTGTACCGGGTCATCGACATCGAAACGGATGTCAAAACCGTGCCCCGAGAAGTGGGCCAGGTCGCCGCCAAGATCGAGATCGAGGCGGTAGTCGGCGCTGCCGATGCGAGCGTGCACCTCGGCTCCGCCGCTGCAGATAAAGAAACCGTCGAGCTGAGAGAGCGCGCGAAAGTCCTCTAGGCTGCCGAAAAAGCGGGGTTTGACGATGTAGGGGCCGCCATCTTCGGGGCAGAAGATGTCGCAGTTTCCGCACTCGTTGCAGAAGTCAGCGAAGTTCGCGTACTGAGTTTTTTTGGCGAGGCGGAGCACACCGTGCTCGTGGGCGACGAATCCCTCGGCACTCGGTTGTAGTTTGACGATCGTCTGCTCGCGGGGCGGTGTTTCGAGCACGAAGTTGGCGTCGTTTGGACAGACCGGCACGCACTTGTTGCAGCTGAGGCAATCAAAGAGCGCGAGGCTGGAGCCGACTTTGCGGGGGGGCTTGCGGTTGCTGGCCTGGGCGTAGCGAGCATCGGCACGGCAGGCTGGCACATAGACCTGTGTGTTCTCGAGTCGAGCGGCCGAGACCCAGTCATCAAAGTGCTCGCCGGCTGCCTCTTTGAGATCTCCAGCCTCGGCGAGTGCGCTCAGACAGGCGGCTTTTTGCGGAGCTGCGAGGCCGAGGGTGTCCAAGGCAGCCTGCCCGCGGCCGTACGCGCGGATGAGGTAGCTCGGTAGATCGACGGCGCCAACCCTGTCCATGCGCGCCTGCAGATCGCTGATGTAGGCGCTAGCCCGCCCGTAACCGCCGGGTTTTAGGAGGTCGGAGCAGGTCGTGATCGGGCACAGGCCAAGGGCAACCGCATCGGCGAAATTGTGGCGATCGATGCCCGCCGAGAACGAGATCGGGAAGCGGTCGCCAAAGACCCCGCGAAAGCGACCGACGAGCTCCGTCGCGAGCACGTGCAGCGGCGGCCCCGAGAGGTACATCGCCGCCTCGCTTGCGGGGAAGAAGTCGCGGTGGTTGTCGACGATCAGAGTGTTGCTAAATTTGACGCCGAAGCCGAGGCCGAGCCCGTCTGCTCGCTCACCCAGGCGGCCGCAGAAGTCGAGCGCCTGCTGCCACTTCGCGTCTTTTTCGAAGGCGCTCGGCGGCACCTTGATCTCGGTGTAGCCGAGTTCTTCGCCGAGCAGCTCGCCGACCCGAGCGGCGCCGAGCAGCGTCGGGTTTAACTTTACTGTCGAGTGGATGCCTTTGTCCTCGAGGAGGAACTCGATGATTTTCTCGATCTCGTTGGGTGGGCAGCCGTGGAAAGTCGAGAGCGTGAGCGTATTGCTGAGAGAGGTCGGGAAATCGAGGTCGCGGTAGCGTTTGTACTCGGCTGGGATCTCAGCGCGCAGGCGATCGACGATCGAGGTGCAGTCGCGGATACCGTCGATGAAGGTCTGTACGGGCTCGGAGCGGATGCCTGCGAGGTCGTAGCCGACGCTCATGTCGAAGAGCACCTGGTCATTCGCGTCGACCGCGAGCTGGCCGGAGGCCCGCAGGATCGCGATCAGCATCGCGCCCTTGACGTACTCGTCGAGCGACTGCGGAAGGCGAAGCTCCTGCGACCATTCGACGTTGTAGCCCACGGTTTGCATGTCGATGCAGGGGCGGGCGATCTCGAGTTCGTCCATGATCTGCACGGTCTTGAGCTCGATGATCCGGCAGCCGCCGAGCCAGGCCAGGGCGATGTTCTGGGCCATCTGGGTGTGCGGGCCAGCGGCGGGGCCGAGCGGTGACGAGGCGACAAAGCCGTGATGATGAGCGCGCAGGTCGTGGCGTTTGCTTGGCGTGGCGAGTTTGCGCCGCGGCAGATCGAAGATGGTGTCGCGGATCTCAAGCTCGCTGAGCGCGCGCCGGACAAGCGCAGAGAACGGGTAGGGGCGAAGCTCGGCCATGCGCGCGAGCATACACGCGCAGAGGCGGATGATGCCGAGAAGAGGCCGCCTGCAGAGGTCCTGTCCCCTTCTTCGACCTTCGGCGTTCGGCGAAGGCCTACATTGGAGTACATCGAGTGAAACGTGAAATCCGGGGCATCCTCCGCGCTCGCGGATAGGGGGGGGCGCTCTCTTTCAATGCATGCTATTTCGCTCCGGATCGTGGCCAATTATGGACATGCCATGAGCAGTGCATAGTCGCCCCATAGTGCCGTCGGAGCAGAGCATTGTGGTTTTGTGGTAAGAATCTTGAATGGCGATGATCAGCGTGGATGAGGTAAAACTAAGAGCCCTCTTGGGGGGCCTGCCCGGCGCCGACGAGGGCGGTATGAGTATCGATGATAGGATCCATGAGCTGCGGGTCGAGGACGATCCCTCCAATCATTTGTATTGGTATAGGGCATCCGTAGTATCAGTATATGATGGTGATACGATCCGCGCCGACTGGGATCTCGGGGCCAATGTATTGACGATGAACGAGCGTTTTCGCTTCCTGGGGATCAATGCTCCAGAGAAGCGGGGGGAGACCAAGGAGCGGGGCATCGTCGTCAGGGATCGCCTGCGTGAGCTGGTGCTCGGTAAAAGCGTCATCATCCATACCCGCAAGCACAAGAAGGGCAAATACGGGCGCTATCTGGCCACCATCTATCTCGAGCGGGATGACGGGACCTGGATGAACGTCAATCAGCATCTAGAGGATAGCTTTAGCGACGTTGTGCACTATCCAAAAATCAAACCCGGTGATGGGGGCTGAGCGCTGCTAGGGCATCTGTGGTCTGTGGTCTGTGGTCTGTGGTGCGCCGGCGTTCGCCGTGTTCAGGACGGCGGGTATCTGTTAGAATTTTGCGCGAATGCAGAATCCGATCATTCGTTCCGTCGCGGATAATATTTGGACTCTCGATGGGGATCGAGTTCGCATGTTCTCGATTCCCTTTGGCACCCGGATGACCGTGATTCGTCTGACCGACGGTGCCCTGTGGTTGCATTCGCCGGTCAGCCCGACGCCCGAGCGCTTCGCCGCTGTCGAGGCGCTCGGCGAGGTCAAGCATATCGTCGCTCCCAACCACCTGCATCACCTCTATTTGCCGCCCTGGAACGAGCGCTTCCCCGGGGCAAAACTCTGGGCCGACCCCAAGCTCGCCGAGAAGCGCAGCGACCTGAGCTTTCACGGTACGCTCGGCGAGCAGGCGCCAGCGGCCTGGGAGCGGGAGATCGACCAACTGATCTTTGGCGGCAGCAAGATCCTGCCGGAGACGGTCTTTCTCCACCGAGAGTCGGGCACGCTGATCGTCACAGATATCGTGCAAAACCACGAGCCGGACGCCAACAGCTGGTTTTGGCGGCAGGTAAAGCGCTTGGATGGAATCCTGGCCCCAAATGGCGGTGTGCCCTGGGATTGGCGCCTAACAGTGCGGGATCGGTCGGCCGCGAAGGCGGCCCGTGATCGCATGCTCAGTTGGGATTTTGACCGTCTGCTGATGACCCACGGGCGCTGCCTGGACGAGGGGGCGCACGCCTTTGTCGAGCGTGCATTCGCCTGGCTCGACAACTGATCAACGAATCAACGGATCAACGGATCAAATTTATTGCCACCAGGTGCGCACGGCCAGGAGCGCGAGCGGTACCAGGTCGGTTGTCACCATCAGGCCGACTCCCTGGCTGGATTGGCCGCCGCTGCCGATGAGTATGTGGTCGATCTCTAGGCCGAGCCCGCCCATCAGCACCTCGAGGGCGAGCCCGGTACGCAGACCGACGAGCGCCGCCCCTGCGCGCTGACCTACCAGGAGGTGTGGCCGGAGCATGCCGCGGATGCGGCGATCGCCGACACCGATGCCCATCTCGAGCTGAAATGCGTGGAGACGGCCGCCGGAGGGTCCGCTGCCAAAGTAGCCCGCGCTCGGTTGCAAGAAGAGGGCGGCCCGTCGCGCGGGTCCCTCAAATACGAACTGGACCCCGGCGGTGAGATCCCCTGCGAGGGCATTGCTGTTGGGCATCAAGCTCGCCCCAAGGCCGACGCGAAGTGAGGGCATCAAAAATTGATAGCGCAGCCGTTTGGGAGGTTCGGCGGCGGAGAGCGTGCCGAGCGTGCCGAGAAGGGTCAGGGCCAAGGCGGCGCAGGCGGACATGCGCGGGATCATGTGCCCTAAGACGAACCGTGCAGGCCTGGTGAGGCTGCGAGCGCCGTCGCGGCGCGCGGAGGCGTGCATGCGCGGCATGGCGGAGAGGGTACCGCATTCGCCTTGTCTTCGGGGTTGCGCGCCGCCAGCGGTTCGCGGTGAAAGGCGTCACAATCCTTCGCTCTTTCGCTTTTTCGCTTTTTCGCTTTTTCGCTCGTTCGCTTGCTTGCTCCCAGGTTCGCCAAGCGCACCGCGTTGGTGACGGGACGGGCACCTGTGCGGCCTGGAGCGATCGCAACTCGCATCATGTAGATATTCGGCCGGCTCCTCCCTGCTCTTGGTCGCGCGCCGCGGGCACAGCTGGGCTTATTGACTCAGTATGGTGATTCTGGGAGGCTGCGTTTGGGTCGTAGGATCGCATGACTCGTCGCGCTCGCATCGCCATCGCAGTGCTCGTCGTCAGCCTGGCTGTTGTCGTCGGCGGTCCGCGCTTGGCGGTCGCCTACGTCGCCCGGCAGATCGCCCAGGCGGAGGATCCGGGCGCCGAAATGCACGCGCTTTGCAGGGCCAATTCCTGGGCACGCAGCTCCTATACTCCTAGCTATTCGGTGAGCTGCTGGGATGCGGCCGGCGACGAGCTGCGGCCCTGGCAGGACGGGCGATACGACGAGGTCGCGTCGATCACGATCCGCTGGCAGAGCGGCCAGGAAGTTCGGCGCCGGTTGATCTCGACAGCGCCGCTCGCCTGCGTCTTTGGCGAGTGAAGGGCAGACCGAAGGCTGGGTCTGGTGTAGGCTCTGCCAATGGCACTTCAGGTCATCGGCGCAGGCTTTGGTCGTACCGGCACGCTCTCACTCAAGGTCGCGCTCGAACGCTTGGGTTTTAAAAAATGCCACCATATGACAGAGGTGCTGAGCAACCCCGAGAGCGCCCCCGCATGGGTCGCGGCGAGCCGCGGCGAGCACGTCGACTGGCACGAGGTCTTTTCGGGCTACAAAGCCTGCGTAGATTGGCCGAGCTGCATGTTCTATCGCGAGCTCATGGAGGTCTTTCCAGAGGCCAAGGTGGTGATCACGGTGCGGGATCCCGAGCGCTGGTACGAGAGCGTGAACACGACGATCGCCATCCTCACCATGGACACGCCG
Source organism: uncultured Nannocystis sp. (assembly GCA_964474905.1). Classification (GTDB taxonomy): domain Bacteria; phylum Myxococcota_A; class Polyangia; order Nannocystales; family Nannocystaceae; genus JADJRG01. Next base: position 39,495 of record CAYYUP010000006.1, read on the forward strand.
CGCTGGTTGTGTTGGTTGGTGCCGGCGATCGGGGCGGTGATCAAGGTCTCCCTCGCCTGCGTTTGGAAGACCTTTGACAATCGTTTCGAAGATAAAGAGCACGCGATCGCGGTCTTTAGGGCGCATATCGAGGAGGTCAAGCGGGTGGTGCCGCCCTCGCGTCTCTTGGTCTTTGAGGTCGCCCAGGGTTGGGGGCCGCTCTGCGAATTCCTTGATGTGCCAGTGCCTGTCGGGGCTTTTCCACACCTGAATGATCGGACGGCGATGGGCAGGCGCCTGCGGATTTTGCGGATTTTGCGGATTTTGGGACCACTGCTGCTGCTCGCCATCGTGGTGGGGCTGTGGTGGCTTCTCACCTGGCTCTTTGCGGCGAGCGGACTCGGCGTCCTCCTGGCCTAGATCCCCTATTGTGGGATCGGCAACATGCACTCTGGAAGCGGTCGCCTGCCAGAGGCGCCGGAGGTCGGCTCGTCGTTGGTGGTTGCCGTCGTTGCGCTCTCGCTGCCGTCACCTGAGCTGGTCGTGGCTGACGCGTTGGGATTTGGGGTGCAGGCTCCGAGGAGCGCGAGGAGAGCGCGGCACGGGTGGAGATCGTCATCGGCACAATTTTTCTGCGCTTGGATCGATGGCGCGTTATCGCTTGTGTGTGGATACCTCGTGTGTCCCCCAATTTTAGGAATTCTTGGAGGATGAGCTGGGCACGGTGGCGGGCGGTCGAGGTGCAGGGCTCGATCGACCGGGCCCGCGTGAACGAAGGGTGAGGACGTCATCGGGGGACAGAGGCCCCTCTGCGGGGCATGCGCGACATTTTCAAGGGGCGTTCGATTCGGCAGCAATACCGCTCGTGCTGTGCGACGATGCACCCATCGTTCTTGCGCTTCGGCGCCCGAGCCGATCGGAGAAGTTTGCATGTCCCATTTCGCCTTGAATCGTATGTGCCTGCTGGGCCTCGTGGCCGGTCTTTCCCTCTTCGGATGTGGTGATAGCGGTGATGCTGATGACACCAGCAGCGCGTCCGAGTCGTCGCTGACGATCACCGCGACGATCACCGCAGGTTCTGGATCGACCGCGGGCGTGACCACCGACGATACCAGCGGTGGCGGCGGTCTGAAGCTCGACCTCGGCGATGACAACACTGTGCCCGGGGGTTGTGGTGGCTCTGGTGACGGCAGCTGCAACATGCTCGACATGCTCTTTGTGATCGACAACTCGGGCACGATGGGCGAGGAGCAGATCAACCTGGCGGCTAACTTCCCGCTGCTGGTCGAGCGCCTCGGCAACATCAAGGACAGCCAGGGCAAGCTGATCAGCGCCGACATCAACATCATGGTGACGACCAGCGACATGGGTCATCCGGCCTGCGCTCAGTTCCAAAAAGAGGACTACGTGCCCGCCGAGGGCTCGCCGATCAATACCCCCTGCACCGATCGCCTCGAGCGCTTTACCAGCCTCGACGGCAAGAAAAACATCCAGCAGGCCTGCACCAATGCCTGCCCGGTGGGCATCGCCCCCGACGGTCCCTTTATCCACTACAAAGTCAACGGCGCCTCCAATGTGCCGGATGACGACATCGCCGGCGCCCTCAGTTGCATCGGTCTCCAGGGCATCGACGGCTGCGGCTTTGAGGCCCAGCTCGAGTCGATGATGCAGGCGCTCGACCCCTCCGCCGAGTGGAACGACGGGCCCTTCCCGTTCCTTCGCGACGGGGCCGTGCTCGCGGTGGTCATGGTCACCGACGAGGCTGACTGTTCGGTGCTCGCACCCGGTGGCTACGACTTCTTCGACAACGGCAAGGGCGGCGACGCCAACTACAGCCAGTACTGGAACACCGACCCCAAGGACGGCGAGAAGCGGGTCACCTCGGCGGTCTGCTGGAACGGCGGTGTCAACTGCATCGACGGCGACAACGACGGCATCTACGAGAGCTGCACCGCCGCGGACAAGGGGGTGCTGCACGCAAGCGGCGATCGCTACACCAAGTTCCTCCGCGACGTCCTGATCAAGAACAAAAAGAAGGACGTCATCATGCTCGGCATCCTCGGCATCCCCGAGGTCACCGCGCACAACCCCGATCCGCCCTACGAGCCGATCGCGGGTGGCATCGACGACCTCGTCTATCGCCAGTGGAACGACGGCGACATCCTGCCTGGCGACGGCGGCACGGCGGCCTCCAAGCAGTTCGAGTTCGGCATCGGCCCCGGCTGCACGGGATCCGACGGCATGGGCGGGTACACCGGTCAGGCGATCCCTCCAGTGCGGATCAAGGAGGTCTGCGAGAGCCTCAACGAGGATGACCGGATCCGCTGTTGCATGGAGTCGATCTGCGACAACGACTTCTCGCCGGCGATCGAGTGCCTCTCGGGTCTGCTCCAAGAGAGCTTCGCTCCGCAGGGCTAGTGTCGGCTTAGGCTTAGGCACAAGAAAGAGCGGCCGCGTCCTTCTGGACGGGGCCGCTCTCTTGTGGGCTGCGTTGTACCGGGTGCGAGCCGCTCAGTGCGAACCTTTGCGCAGATGACCGGCGCCGGTTCGGGTGATCTTAAAGCGGCGCTTGCTGCCGCTGCTCTCGATGTGGATGAAGCCCTTGACCCGCAGGTGACGCACGACCAGGCGGAGCTGCTCGGAGGTGAGGCCGGTGCACTGCAAGAGGTCGAACTCGCGGCGACCGGTGCGGTTTTTGTGAAGCGCTTGCAGGACCAGAAGGTCGCCGTTGGGAACATCTGCACGGCGCCTGATCACGGCGGGGCCGCTGTCGCCCTGCTCCGTGCTCGGGTTGCCGTCAGCGCCCGGCTCGGCGGCCTCGCTTGGGGGCGGCTCGGGCTCCTGGCGCGGCCGAGTTTTGGCGACGTCGATCAACTCCTGAACGGAGAAGACCCCGAGCACGGGAGCGATTTGCTCGCTGCTCTTGGCCGCGGCGATGAGCTCGCCGAGCGTCGTCGAATCGGGCAATTTGCGAATGACCTCTTTGAAGATCTCGCTGAGGGACTGGGCCCAGGCGTCTCGAACGCCTTCTTCCACATCGTTCACAGATGAACCTCGCACTGCTGCTGAGCTGTGTATTGCGCGTCGAAGGGCGCCGAAGCTGCTCCTGCCGCCACTTGGGACCGCAGATGAGCCTAGACCCACAACGTCGCTAGCGATGGTGCGTCGTCGGGTCGAGAACTGTCAAGCCCAGAGCTGGTGATCTGGGGTCTGGATCCCCACAGAGCCGCAGAATGTGGGCTGTTGACCTGTTGGCGTGGCCCTCCGCTTGGGCTCTGCGAGTGGTTTGGCGAGTGTTTTGGCGGCCACTGGGGCATCGCGGTGGGGCATCGGTGGCAGTTGACAGTCGGGCGCCTGCCGAGCCAATTCGGCCGGGTGCCGGTTCATAGGCTTGAGATCGAAGCTCGCCCAGGGCTCTCGGACGCGCTCGCAGAGTCGACCGCCAGGCGCTTGCGCTCGGAGTTTGGGATCACTGCGACGGTGCGGACCCGACGGGTCTACCTCCTCGACTTGGACCTCACGGAGCACGAGGCTGTCGCTGCGCTTGCGCAGCTCGTCGATCCGGTTGCCGAAATCGGGGCTTTGGGCATGCTCCGCGATCGCACGGGCAGCGACGGGCAGCTGTGGTTTTTGACCGTCGGCCTTCGCCCTGGGGTCACCGATAGCGTCGGTCGTTCGGTGCACCGTGCGGTCGCAGATCTGGTCGGCCGTGAGCTGCAGGGCGAGGTCTACACGGCGACGGTCTATCGCTTGGAGGGCGTCTCCAGGGCCGATGCGGAGCGGGCTGCTCGCGAGCTCCTCTACAATCCGCTGATCGAGCGCCTCAAGATCGAAGGCGGCGAACGAACGCTCGATCTCACGGTGCCGCGCGCCGGCCAATTGCGGTCGCCAGAGGTCGCCAGCGTGCGCTTGCGAGGGGCCAGCGACGCAGAGCTAGGGCGCATCTCCAAGGCGGGCACGCTCTCGCTGACGGTCGCGGAGATGCGGGCGATCGAGGCTCATTTTACGGAGCAAGGCCGCGACCCCAGCGATGCCGAGATCGAGTGCATCGCCCAGACGTGGAGCGAGCACTGCAAGCACAAGATCTTCGCCTCGCCGATCGACTACATCGATCCCGCGGGCGAGCATCATGCGATCGAAGCTGGGCTCTTTCGCCGCTATATTCGCGGTACCACCGAGGCGGTTGCCGAGGCTCGTCTCCGGGATCGCATCGATCCAGAGGGTGCTGCGTTCCTGGTCTCGGTCTTCCACGACAACGCCGGTGTGGTCCGTTTCACCGAGGCCGATCATCTGGTCTACAAGGTCGAAACCCACAACTCGCCGTCGGCGCTCGATCCCTATGGCGGGGCGATGACCGGCATCGTCGGGGTTAACCGCGATACGCTCGCGACCGGCCTGGGTGCGGACAATTTGACCAATGTCTGGGGCTATTGCCTAGGACCGCCGGAGCACAGCGAGGCACTGCCGCCGGGGCTGATGCATCCGCGACGGATCCGCGACGGTGTGCACCACGGCGTGATCGATGGCGGCAATCAATCGGGGCTTCCGTACAGCCGCGGTTTTGAGCTCTTTGATCGCCGCTATGTCGGCAAGCCGCTGGTCTACTGCGGCACGGTTGGTGTGATGCCGGTGACGACCAAGGGGCGTCCGAGCGAGATCAAGGTCATCGAACCCGGCGATCTCGTGGTCATGGTCGGTGGCCGGATCGGCAAGGATGGCATCCACGGCGCGACCTTCTCGAGTGTCGAGCTAGATGAGGATTCGCCGGCGCAGGCGGTGCAGATCGGCGACCCGATCACGCAAAAAATGATGGCGGATCTGCTCGCCGAGGCCCGCGAGGCTGGCCTTTGCTCGGGCATCACCGACAACGGCGCGGGTGGACTTTCGAGCAGTGTCGGTGAGATGGCCCTTGCGACAGGTGGTGCCGAGATCGATCTGGCGCTCGCTCCCCTTAAGTACCCGGGACTCGCGCCCTGGGAGATCCTGATCTCCGAGGCGCAGGAGCGCATGACGCTCGCCGTGCGGCCGGAGCAGATCGACGCTTTACTGGCGCTCGCTGTTCGCCGTGAGGTCGAGGTGAGCGTGCTCGGTACCTTCACGGCGAGTGGTCGCTTGCTTGTCCGCCACGGTGAGCAGGTTGTCTGTGATCTCGACCTGGAATTTCTCCACGAAGGCGTACCGCTGCCGACTCTCTCTGCCCGTTGGAGCCCGCCCTCACGGACGCCGAGCGCGGCTACAGAGGTCGCTTCGCGGCTCGCGGATGAGCGCGCAGGAGAACTCCTATTAGGGCTTCTAGGGGCTCCAAACGTTGTTTCTGGGGAGTCTTACGCCCGTCGCTACGATCACGAAGTCAAGGGACTGAGTGTGATCAAGCCCTATGTCGGTGTGCTCCAAGATGTGCCGTCGACGGCAACGGTGATGCGGGTCCGCCACGGGCGACCGGAGGGCATCGTGCTCGGCGAGGGCATTCATCCCTACTACAGCGACATCGACAGTGAGGCGATGGCGATGGCGGCCGTCGACGAGGGAGTTCGGCGGGTGCTCTGCGGCGGTGCTCGCTTTGACAGGCTCGCGGCACTCGATAATTTTTGTTGGCCCGATCCTGTTGTCAGCGACAAAACCCCCGACGGCGAACACAAGCTCGCCCAGCTCGTTCGCTGTTGTGAGGGCCTGCGCGCCGCCTGTGAGGCCTACGGGGTTCCGCTGGTCAGCGGCAAGGACTCGATGAAGAACGATGCGACCCTCGGCGGTATTAAGATCTCGATCCCGCCGACACTTCTGGTCAGTATCTTGGGACAGATCGATGACGTGCGGCGGGCGCTCGACTTGGTGCCGATCGCCGCCGGGGATCGCATTGCCCTGCTCGGGCCGACCGCCGATGAACTCGGCGAGAGCGAGCTTGCGCGGGGACTCGGCCTTGTTCTTGATGAGGTTCCGCGCACCGATCTGCAGCTCTGTGCGGCCCGCTACCGAGCTTTTGTCGGGGTGCGGGATGCGGGTCTTGTGCGCTCGGCTCATGCTCTCGGTCGCGGCGGTCTGGCCCTGGCCTTGGTGCATACAACGGTTGCCGGTGGGCTCGGCCTCGAGATCGATCTGGAGGGCGCCGCTGCGGGTCTCTCCGCGGTGCGCGTGCTCTTCAGCGAGAGCACAGGCCGGATCCTGTTTACTTGCCGAGCCGAGGATACGACCGCGATCGAGGCGGAGCTGCGAGCCCACGGCCTTTGTTGGCTCGGTGAGGTTGGCTCGGCCCAGAGCTGGCTGCACGTGCGGCGCGGTGCCGAAACGGTGCTCGGCATCGGCGGCCAGGTACTGCGTCGGCGCCTCGCACCCCATGGAGGAGAGTGATGACCCGACCCGATCCGATCTTCGATCTCTTCGCGCTCGATCGCCGGCAGGCGAGGGCTGTGCGTGTGCTGGTATTGACCGGATACGGTCTCAACTGCGAGGCCGAAACCGTCGCCGCCTTCGAGCGCCTGGGAGCGCAAGCGGAGCCCCGCCACGTTGCCGACATCCTCGAGGGCGGCCCCGAGGTGCTTCGCCCCTACCAGATCCTCGCGTTCATCGGCGGCTTCTCCTTTGGCGATCACATCGCCAGCGGCCGTGTCTTTGCCAACCGCCTGCGCTTTCGCCTAGGTGAGCGTCTCGCCCGTTACATCGACGACGGCGGTCTTGCGATCGGCATCTGCAACGGTTTTCAGGCCCTCGTGAAGCTCGGCGTGCTGCCGGCGCTCGGTCGTGTGCGCGGCGACGGACTCGCCCGGCAGTCGGCGTCGCTGGTCAGCAATGAACGCCTCGGCTATCGCGACGCTTGGGTGCGGCTCGCCTTTGATCGTGAGAGCCCCTGCGTGTTCACCCGTGACCTCGGTGATCGTATTTTGGAGCTGCCGAGCCGTCACGGCGAGGGCAAACTCGTCTTCGCCGACGAGACGGTGCGCAAGGCGGTGCAAGAGGCCCATCTGATCCCGGCGCGCTACGTCGATGAACTCGGGCAGCCGACCGAGAGTTGGCCGGCGAATCCCAACGGATCGCTCGGCGGAGCGGCGGGGCTCTGTGATCCGAGCGGTCGCATCTTCGGCCTGATGCCCCATCCTGAGGCTTATCTGGATCCCGAAAACCACCCGCGCTGGCGGGCACAGGCGGCCGCGGACGAGTTGCCCGCGGTGGGCCTGGGTTTGCATATCCTCGCCGGTGGTGTGCGGGCAGTACTCGCCGGGCGTTGAGGCTTAGACCTCGAGGATCTTCGCCGCGGCATCGGGGGCGAAGCCCGCTTGGGCGGCGAGTTCCAAGAAGAATTCGCGGCCGACCGCTTCGTGCTGCGAGGCGGAGACCAGCGGCGCGATTGCCCGCAGGATTTCGACCCGTTGGTTGCGGGGCAGGGCGGCCAGGCGGGCGCCGACATGCTCGATCGACGGTGCTTTTTTAAGCATGCGCGCGAGCACTACGCGGCGAGCCGGCGGTACCGGCATCTTGGCGATGAGGGCCTGGAAGCGGACGGCTTCGGCGTCATCGATGGTGCCGTCCCGGTGGATCAGGAGGGCGGCGAAGCTCGCCTTATGCTCGGCCAGGGTCGCTGCAGCCGAGGTCCAGGTCTCGCGCCAGCGGGCGAGATCCTCGGGGGAGGCCCCTGACATCGACGCGATGTGCTCGACGACCTCGATCTCGGCGGCGTTGATGTCCCCGTCGGCGAGGGCCATCGCCCAGGCCCGCTCGAGCAGGGGTTCGTGGAAGAGCGGCAGGATAGGCGGCAACTCTTTGAGGTGGGCCTCGAGGGCCGCGCGGCTCGATACCAGGGCGATCCAGTGATCCTGATCGTCGGGGCTCAGGCGCTCGTCGATCATCGCCAGGACCTGGTCACACTCGCCGTCCTTGAGAATGCCGTCGGCGTGGGCGACCAGGCCGCAGGCGACGAGAGTCCATTCCTGTTCGGGTGTCAACATTTGAGCCTCCTACCCGAGACTACACGAGCGCAGCCCGGAGATGGTCACGGCGCTGCGGGGCGAAGGCGCCCTCAGTCGTCGCCGCAATAGCGCAGGCAGCTCTCTGGCGGATCGGGCAGCTTGTAGACGAAGAACTCGCCGCAGTTCCGCACTTGCACGGTCACGCTCCAGTTGCAGGGCTTGTCGTTCCAGTTAAAGCAGACCTCGCGATCGACAACTTCGTCTTCGACGTTGGGGTGGGTTCCGTTTAGCCAGCCGGGCGAGTCGGTACCGCAGGACCACAGATCTGGGGCGACGGTCGGCATTTTCGAGCCGGCGTCGCCGTCGATTCTGAACCAGTTGCCTTTTGTCTTATCGCACTTGGTCACGCCGCCGGGGCCGTCGTTAAACGAGAAGTGGCGGTCGGCCTCGCTCAGGGTCATGTGGTTGTTGCACTCGGGGGGCGTCTCTTTGGTGCAGGTCTCGGAGCAACCGTCCTCGGAGATCGTGTTGCCGTCGTCGCACTCTTCGCCCTCGTCCTCGTTTAAAACCGAATCGCCGCAGGCGGAGTTGGGCGTGCAATCAGTGGCACAGCCGTTGTAGAGGCCGTCCTCGTTGGCCTCGCCCGCGTCGCATTTTTCGAAGCCTTCGTGCACGTAGCCGTCGCCGCAAAGAGCGGGCTTGCAGTTGCCGGGGCAGTCATCGCTGTCGTCGAAATTGTCGTCGTCGCATTCTTCGACGCCGACGTTGAGGATGCCGTCGCCGCAGATGTTTGGGGTGCAGTCGTTGTAGCAACTGTCATCCTCGTCGCTGTTGCCGTCGTCGCACTGCTCGAGCATCGCGTGCACGTGGCCGTCGCCGCAGATGTTGAAGAGGCACTCCGGGGTGCAGTCGTCGGTTTCGTCGAGGTTGCCGTCGTCGCACTCCTCGCCCTCGTCGAGCATGTTGTCACCGCAACCCGGGATGTGCAGCGCACAGGCGTTGGTGCAGTCGTCGTCGTTGACCTGGTTGCCGTCATCGCATTGCTCGGCGCCCAAATTGATAAAGCCGTCGCCGCAGATATTTGGCGTGCAGTTGTCGAGGCAGCCGTCGTCGTTGTCGAGGTTGCCGTCGTCGCAGGTCTCGAGCCCCTCCCAGACCAAACCATCACCGCAGCTGGCGGCGACGCAGGTCACAGTGCACGCATCGTTGTTCGAGGCGTTGCCGTCGTCGCACTGTTCGCCGCCGTCGATAATTCCGTCGCCGCAGATGGGTAACGAAGCGGTGCTCGTCGGCAGCGTGCTCGATCCGGTGGTCACACCACTGGTGAACGAGGTCGACTCCGAGTCCCCCGAGGTCGATCCCGAGGTCGAGTCTGTGCCCTCGGTGGCCGTCACCTGTGTGGAGGTGTCGTTCGTCGATGGCGGACAGCCGCAGAGAGGGAGAACAAAGGCAAAATTGACGACACCCGACCACCAACAACGCGCCCGCATGGGGGCATCATCGCTGGCGCGTCGGGAGTTCACAAGGCCGCGTCGCACTGCTGCTAGCGGAGGCGGCCTTGCGCCGTCGCGAGGACAGAGCTATCGCGCCCGATAGACGACTCGGCCGCGGGTCGGGTCGTAGGGAGTGACCGCGACGGTGACATGGTCGCCCAGTACGACTTTGATACGGAAGCGCCGCATTTTTCCAGCGAGGTGGGCGAGGACGAGGTGCTCGCCGTCAATCTCTACCCGGAAACGGCCGCCAGGGAGTACTTCCCTAACAATGCCGTCGAATTCGATCAGATCGTCTTTAGCCATTAGCCGGTGGAGAGTATGGCCGGGCCTAGGCTTGCGCAACCGCGAAGGGGAGGGGAGCGGGCCGAATGCTGCGGATCTAACGGTGTATGCACGGGCCGGACTCTGGGCCGCAGATCGGGTCCTAGGGGGGGGCAAAGGACGTATTCGTCACGCAAGAGGGCTCGAAGGAGGCGTGCGCGTGTGGCGCCACCGCTGTTTGTGCGCGGAGTCTCTGGGCGTTCGCGCGGCTTTTGGTCACGGGCCTGCGTTCGTGGGTCGGCGCGCCTTAGTTGACGCAATTCTCCGGCCAAGTAACCTTCCGCCGGCTGCCCGGGGTCCGGCGGTGGCGCTTCTGGATGCCACAGCCGGCCACGAGCCAGGGAATCCACCACGACATGAGTGATCTCGAGAGCGCACCTAGGTCCGGTTCTAAACGCCGCGGTCGAAAGACTGCAGCCCCCGCTAGCGGAGCGACCGCTCGGGTCGTCCAGGGCGACCTCGCCGCGGAGGCCCGGCGAAAATATCTAAACTACGCACTCAGCGTGATCACATCGCGGGCGATCCCCGATGTGCGCGATGGGCTCAAGCCGGTCCAGCGCCGCATCCTCTATACGATGTTTGCGGACCTGGGGCTCACCCACGAGTCGAGGCATCGCAAGAGCGCAAAGGTCGTCGGCGACGTCATCGGCAAATACCATCCGCACGGCGACTCCGCGGTCTACGAGGCGATGGTTCGCCTCGCGCAGGATTTTGTGATGCGGGTGCCGCTCGTCGACGGTCAGGGCAACTTTGGATCGATCGACGGCGACTCGCCGGCGGCCTATCGATACACCGAGGCCCGGCTGACGGCGGCGGCGGCTGAGCTGCTCCGCGAGCTTCGCAAGGATACGGTCGACTTTCGACCAACCTACGACGGCACCGGCAAAGAGCCGATCGTGCTGCCGGCTCGCTTCCCGCAGATCCTGGTCAACGGCGGCACCGGTATCGCCGTCGGCATGGCGACCAGCATCCCGCCGCACAATCTAGGCGAGGTCGCCCGCGCCTGCATCGCCCTGATCGACCGGCCGGACCTGAGCCTGCGGGCGGTACTCGGCAAGATCCGCGGTCCCGACTTTCCGACCGCGGGCCAGTTGATCGCGACCAAGGATGACCTGGTCAAGATCTACG